>CAZINN010000059.1:0-15086 GCA_964540615.1 uncultured Treponemataceae bacterium
CGTATCGAATCAATTCAGGAGGGAAAAATGCGCAGATTCAGAATCGTCGGGCTGGCGCTCGCGATTTGTCTCGTCTTCAGCGCTGCAAGCGCGTGGGCCGCTCCCACGGTCGTACAGTGGTGGCATATCGGCACTGCGGCGAATGACAAAGTTTTGCTGCAGAGCTTCGCCGACGAGTTCATGAAAGCGAACCCGGACGTCAAGATCGAGATCACCGTCCTCGAAAACGAGGCCTTCAAGAGCAAGTTGACGACGGTCATGCAGTCCGGCAATCCGCCTGATTTGTTCCACAGCTGGGGCGGCGGCGTTCTGGCCGAGTATGCCGCGGCCGGTCTTTTGAAAGACATCTCGAAGGATGTAAAGGGCACCGCCTGGGGCAAGTCGATGGCGAGCGGTGTTTGGGAAGTCTACAGCGCCAACGGCAAGAACTACGGCGCGCCGAACGACATGGGCGGCATAACGTTCTGGTATAACAAGGAGCTTTTGGCGAAGGTCGGCTACAAGTCATTCCCGACCGATTGGGACGACTTCATCGCTCTGGTCAAGAAACTGAAGGCCGCCGGCATCACGCCGATCGCACTCGGCGGGGGGGACAAATGGCCGGCCATGCACATGTGGTCCTATATCGCCCTGAGGCTCGGCGGAGCCCAGCTCTTCGCCGACACGATCTCCGGCAAGAACAAAGCCGGTTTCAACGATCCCACTTGGGTCAAGGCCGGACAGATGCTCAAGGAACTCGCCGATCTGAAGCCCTTCCAGGACGGCTTCCTCGGCGCGACCTACAATGACGAGGCTGCACTGGTGGGTAACGGCGTCGCCGCCATGGAACTCATGGGTCAGTGGGCTCCCAACGTGCAGAAGGACAATTCAACATCCAAGGCCGGCATCGGCGATAAGCTCGCGGCCGCCCCCTTCCCGGCGATTAAGGGCGGCAAGGGCAAGGTCACCGAGGTCATCGGCGGCGGCAACGGCTACGCCGTCGGCAAGAACGCCCCCCAGGCCGCGGTCGAGTTCTTGAAGTTCCTCACGAACAAAGAGAACAACGCCAAACAGGCCGAGGTAAGCGGCATCATCCCGACGACCAAGGGCGCCGAGGTGGGCATGAAGGATCCGAACGCGAAGATGGTCAAGGCCATCGTCGATCAGTGCACCTTCTTCCAGCTCTACCTCGACCAGGCCTTCCCGCCGGCGGTCGGCGGTGCGGTCAATGACGCGGTTCAGACCATCCTGGCGGGTACAGCGACCCCGGCACAGGCCTGCGCCGCCATCCAGGCTGCATTCGCCGCGAATAAGTAATAGGCGCGCTGCACCTGGTTTCGAATCCGGGGCCGAGCTGCAGTAGGACTGCACGCCTCGGCCCCGATTTGCATTTATGATCTAAACACTTTGTTTTCTAGAAAGAGGGTTGAATTGGCGAAACGATCTGCACTGCAGGGGGGCATGGGCAAGCCCGGTTTCTTGACGCTGGCGATCCTGCTCGGTCCCGCTTTGATTTTGTTCACAGCCTTGGTGATTGTCCCGGTTGTCGAGGCAGCGGTCTTCAGTTTCTATAAGTGGAACGGCCTCGGACCTATGGTGAACTTCCGCGGTCTTGCAAATTATGTTCAATTCATCAATGACGCGATTGTCCATAAGGCGCTCTGGCACAATCTTTTGATCGCCATTGTCTCTCTTGTCATTGAATTGCCGCTTGCGCTCTTGCTCGCCCTTATCGTGAGCGATCCGAGCTTCAAGGGCGCTGTGTTTTTCCGGACATTCTTTTTCTTACCGTACGTTCTTTCTGAAGTCATTACCGGCGTGCTGTGGCAGTTCATATACCATCCGCAGTACGGTCTGGTGCGCGCGGTGTGGGCTCTGTTCGCGCCGATCGAGACCGCGCCGGCGCTCATGGGGAACACCTCGACGGTTCTTTGGGCGATCATGGTCGTGATAATTTGGAAATACTTCGGCCTGCACATGACGATTTACATCGCAGGGCTTCAAGATATACCGAGGGAGCAGATCGAGGCCGCGACGATCGACGGCGCCTCCGCCTGGCAGATCTTCAAATCGGTGACATTGCCGGGCATGCGGACGAGCATTCAGCTCTCGGTGTTTTTTTCGATGATAGGATCCTTCCAGCTCTTTGATATCGTCTGGGCGATGGGCAAGGGCGATCCCGTGAACGCAGGCGAGACGATCGTCACGTACATGTACAAGATCGGGCTTCAGCGCTTCAATATCGGCTATGGAGCCACCATCGCCGTCTGTGTCTTTTTAATCTGCCTTGTCTTCAACATCCTGTATCAGAAAGTCCTCTTCAAGGAGGAGGCTTAGCCATGAGAAGTATGACCAGGAAAAAACGGCTCATGGCCGCGGTGAAATACATTATTTGCACCATTATGATTCTGATTATTGCCGTTCCTCTGTACATATCCGTTATGGGCGGCTTCAAAAGCGTCGGGCAGCTGCGGGCCGAGCCGATGTCGATCCCCAAGCCTTTCAACTGGCAGCAGTATACGGATATGCTCACCGGTAAGCAGGGCAGGTTCTGGGATCAACTGGGTAACAGCCTTTTGCTCGGCGCGGGGACTGTTGCGGTCGTTCTCGTGGTCGGGACGCTCGCCGCCTACGCTCTCGCGCGCATGAAGTTCAAGCTCAACGGCTTGATCTACGGCTACTTTCAGCTCGGGCTGCTCTTCCCCCTCGCCGTGGCTATTCTTCCGCTCTACGTACAACTTCGCACCTTCAAGCTTCTGGACTCCTATATAGGCGTCATACTTCCGCAGGCCGCATTCGGTCTGGCGATGATGCTCATGCTGCTTCGGGGTTTCATAAAAGCGATACCGGCCGAGCTCGAGGAGGCTGCGGCGATCGACGGCTGCGGCCGCTTCGGTTTTTTGTTCAAGGTCATCATCCCTCTTTCGACTCCGATTCTCGCGACCGTCGCCGTCCTGACTCTTGTCAACAGCTGGAATAATTTCTTCACTCCACTTCTTGTTTTCAACAGCGAGAAGAAATTCCCCCTGCCGATGGGCGTCATGTATTTCATGGGTCAGCATGCGGCCGATTGGAATCTTATACTCGCTTTCCTGACGCTCGCCATGATTCCGGCGGTCGTCATCTATGTGCTCTGCCAGAAGTATATCGTCGCCGGCCTGACAGGAGGGGCCATAAAAGGGTAGAATATGGCCGTGGCTTCAGCCATGAGAAGGGCACTATCGGACTCGGATACGCCTCCTCGTATCGGGATATTCATCGGCTTCGTCGAGGATTCGTTTCAGCGGAAGATATGGAGGAGCCTTCTTCGTGAAGCGCACGAGCGAGGAGCTTCGGCGATTTGTTTTTTCGGCCACGGCCTCGACGCGCCCGAGCCCCGCGACGCGGCCATGAATGTCGCGTACAGACTCGCTTGCCCCGAGAATCTGGACGCCCTCATCGTGCTTTCAAACACTGTGGGGAATTTCAAGGGCGCTGAAGCCGTCGCCCGCCTGGTCGCAGATACGGAGCTTCCGGCTGTTTCGATCGACTTTCCGCTCGACGGTATCCCCTTCGTATCGATCGAAGGCGGAGACGCGATACGCGATCTCGTACTTCATCTTGTGCGCGTTCACGGACGAAGACATTTTGCGCTCGTGACGGGACCGGAAAACCATTATGATTCGCGGCAGAGGGAAAGGGCTTTCCGAGAGACTCTCGCCTCAGAGGGGATCCCCCTGGACGAGTCTCTTGTCTTCCGCGGGCAGTTCTACAAGGATTCGGGGGTCGAAGCGGTCAGATGCTTCCTTGCATCGGGTGCACAAATCGATGCCCTTGTATGCCTGAATGACTATATGGCCATGGGAGCCCTTGACGAGCTTCGAGCTCATGGGGTGAATGTTCCGCGTGATCTCTCAGTCGTAGGTTTTGATGATATCGAGGAGGCATCCTCCACATGCCCGCCGCTCACCACGGCGGCCCAGCCCTTCGACTCCATCGGGCGAGCCGCCGTCGATATGGCCCTCGAGATCATCCGAGGCGAAGAACTCGCGGAAAGAAAATTGCATTGTCGCTGCGTTATACGACGTTCCTGTGGCTGCCCGCCGGCTTCACCCCTCGAAGTTCGAGATACCGAAGAAAAGTCAGAGCGAAATCTTGCGGAGCGACTTGCAGCCGCCGATTCCCATGGCGGTCTCGAGGGCTTACTTCGTCTCTTGGAAGAGGAGATCAACGCTGATCCAGGCGCTGCAGACGGCCGTTTGCGAAAAAGTATCATCCGTCTCTGGACCGAGGCGAGGACAAAAGAGGACTCAAGTAAGGCCGCCGACCGCTACAGTCAGGCCCTTGCATTTGTATCCGAAGCCGCAGCTAGAAGGTTGACCGAAGACAAGATCAGGCTGCTCGACAGGCAAGTGTTCATGAGGCTTCTTAGTTCACGACTCTTAGGTTCATTCAGCCTGACCGCGCTTGCACGGGCCTGGGAGGACTGCATAAAACCGCTTGGGTTCCGCAGAGGTTATCTCGTGCTTTTCGATCGCCCCTGGGAACCGGCGAGCCAATCCACGCCGCGTGAATCGCGTCTTGTCACCGCCATCCCCGAACCGGGCGTCGGCGTTGTCGAGCGGCGCTTTCGGACGAGCCTGCTGCTTCCGGAGGACATGACCTCGGACTGGAGCGATTCTGGCTGGCTTCTCGAGCCTCTGACCTATCAGAATGAAGCGCTCGGTTATGTTTTAGTCGAGCTGGGGTCAGAAGACGCGAACGCCTATGAAACCCTTCGCGTGGAAATGTCCACGGCGCTCAAGGGCACACTCCTCATGGAGGAGGTCAGGAACAACGAAAAGAAACTTGAACGCCTTGTCGAATTAAGGACTGATGAGCTCAGGGAGGCGAATCGGGATCTGCGGAAACAAATCTCCGAACGCATAACCCTCGAGAGGGAGATTCAGGAGATATCCAACAGGACCATGCAGGCGATCGGCCAGGATATCCACGACGATCTCTGCCAACGCCTTATCGGAATCTCCATGCTGTCCGCTGTGCTTGAAAAAAATCTTGCGAGCACCGGAACCGTCTCGATAGAATCCGTGCGCGAGATCAGGAGCCTCCTCGATGATGTCGTGGAACGATCGAAGCGTTTTGCACGGTCGCTCTATCCTCCCGCGCTTGACGAGGCCGGACTCGTCCCGGCGCTCGAAGACCTCGTCGCATCCCTGAAGTGCAACGCCGCCGGGGCGTCGCTCTCGTTTCAGGTCGAGGGCGAATGTCTCCTCGATGACCGGAGCCGCGCCCTCCAGCTGTATCGTATCGCGCAGGAGGCGATTACGAATGCCCTGAAACACTCGGGAAGCGATCTCGTCATTCTCAGGCTGATAGGATGCGATGGGATTCTGAGGCTGGAGGTGCGCGATTTCGGCGGCGGCATCGCCCCCGACTGCGTCGGCAGGGGGATGGGCATGAGGATCATGCGATATCGCGCGGATTCGATCGGCGCCCGCCTCGAGGTGAACGCCCTCGACCCCGGCATCTGCGTTTCATGCTCTGTCCCGATTCAGGAGGCCTGATCGTGAGCACTCTGGTCAAGTTCCTGATCGTCGACGATCACCCCATATTCAGGCATGGCATGGCCTGTCTTATCGAAAGCGACCCGCGCTATAGGGTGATCGCCCAGGCCGGTTCGGCGGCGGAGGCCCTTGAGCGCGTGGAAGTGGAACTACCTGACATAGCAGTCATCGATATATCGCTCGGAAAAGACAGCGGCCTCGATTTATTGAAGGAACTCCACGCCAGACATCCCGAAATACGCAGCCTTGTCGTGTCGATCCACGATGAGGCGGTCTACGCACGGAGAGCCTTGAGAGCTCATGCGCGCGGGTATCTCATGAAACACGAAACGAGTTCGGCTCTTCGCGAAGCCATCGACACGATCATGGAGGGGAAAATATACGTATCGTCGTCGTTCCGCGAGAGTTTTCTCGAGCAGATCGTGGCGAGCAAGCACAGGGATGCCGATCACGCACGAACGGAAATACTATCCGATCGGGAACTTGAGGTTCTCAGGAGGATGGGGCAGGGCTACGGCGCCATCGAGATAGCGGACAGCCTCGCCATTTCCGTCAAGACAGTCGGTGTGTACCAGGAACGTATCAAAAAGAAGCTCTCGCTCGCCAGCACGGCGGAACTCAGGAAATACGCCGTACAGTGGTTCCAGAATCTTTGAGGACATAAACAAAAAGACCGCCTTTCGGCGGTCTTTGATGTGGGCGCTGAGATGAAGTGAGAGGCGTTTTGATTTGGGGAATCGCCTTACGTGTGCGGCCATCCTGTCCGCACATGTAAGGCCGGGGCGAAGAGCTGGCGGGCATCATCCATGATGCCCTTACGGCGCTCGAGCGCCGCGCTCTTCGCCCTTCGATTCCCTCAGCGCCTTCAATGAAAAAGACCGCCTTTCGGCGGTCGTGGATGTGGGCGCTGAGGGAATCGAACCCCCGACCTACTGGGTGTAAACCAGCCGCTCTAACCAGCTGAGCCAAGCGCCCGGGAAAATAAAACTATCATGTGATCATAAAGGGGGTCAATGGAGGAGGATAGCCGTCCCCGCGCTTCGTCTTCTCCGGCAGACTGCTGATAGTGACAGCCTAATCGGCGGCATGCGAATTTCCAGGCTGATGACGAGCATCGAGTCTGTCATCAAGCCTGCTAAGGCGGCGGCCTAGGTCTTTTTTCTGCTTTTTTTCACCCGGCGCATCGGCTAAGGTGAATATTGAAAAAAAACGGGATTCCCGATGGAGGTTTGCATGGGTGTCGATAAAAGGACACGGCTTTCATATTCGAAAAAAGCCGCCGAAATTGTTGCAAAAATGTCGCTCGAGGAAAAAGTGGCGCTCATGAGCGGGAAGGTCGAGCTTGATGAGTTGAACGCGGTGAATAAGAACCCCGACACGACGAGGCACTATAACTCATATCCATACCCGGCGGGCGGTAATGCGCGGCTCGGTGTTCCGGAAGTGAAGTTCTGCGACGGTCCGCGCGGTGTTGTCTGCGGACAGAGCACCTCTTTCCCCGTGACCATGGCGCGCGGCGCAACGTTCGATGTCGATCTCGAGGAGAGAATCGGCGAAGCAATTGCAAAGGAAATCCGCGCGCACGGGGGCAATCTTTTCGGAGGAGTCTGCATCAACCTCCCTTATAATCCCGGCTGGGGCCGCAGTCAGGAAACCTACGGCGAGGACAGCTTCCACCTCGGCATTATGGGCTCGGCCTTGGTTCGGGGCGTGCAGCGCCACAATGTCATCGCCTGTGTCAAGCATTTTGCGTTCAACAGCATGGAGATCGCGCGATTCACGGTCGATGTGCATGCGGACCGCAGAGCGGAGCGCGAGGTTTTTCTTCCTCACTTCAAGGCATGCGTCGACGCCGGGGCCGCGTGCGTGATGAGCGCCTACAACAAGTATATGGGCAGCCATTGCGGGCATAACCGCTATCTCCTCAAGGAAGTGCTCAAGGGCGAATGGGATTTCGACGGTTTCGTCATGAGCGATTTCGTCAGGGGCATCCGGGATACCGTCGAGGCCGCGACCGCCGGTCTCGACATCGAGATGTGCGATACCAATCACTATGGTCCCAAGCTCGTCGCCGCGGTCCGCGAAGGCAAGGTTCCGCTTTCCGATATCGATGAATCGGCATTGAGGATCGTGCGGACACTTCTAGCATTCACAGAGTCTGAGGATCCGCAGGAGTATCCTCCCTCCCTCATCGCATGCGATGAGCACGTCAAACTCGCAGCGGAGGCGGCCAGAAAGTCCATGACATTGCTCAAGAACGAGGCTGGTGTTCTGCCGTTCTCAAAAACCGAGGTCAAGCGCATCGCTCTTCTTGGGCGCCTTGCTGACGCCGACAACCTCGGCGATCACGGCTCAAGCCGCGTATTTCCGCCGCATGTCGTCACCCCGAGGGAGGGACTCGAAAAACTCCTGCCCGGCTGTGAGATACTCTGCAGTGATGACGGCGACGCACAGACGGGCGCCTCCCTCGCCCGCGAAGCCGACGCCGCGATCCTTGTGGTAGGGCTCACGCACGATGACGAGGGCGAGTACATCGATGAGGGTCTCGCCGGCGTGACCATGGGCGGGGATCGTACAGAGTCTCTCGGTCTCTGTCAGCGCGATATCGACCTTATTCGGGCGGTGTCGGCGGCGAATCGAAAAACAGCCGTCGTTCTGATCGGCGGCGGCACGATCATGGTGGAGGATTGGATCGATGCAGCCCCGGCTCTCGTGATGGCGTATTATCCGGGCATGGAGGGCGGTACGGCTATCGCCCAAACGCTCTTCGGCGACAACAACCCGGGCGGGAAGCTCCCCTTTGTCATCCCGGCGCGCGAATCGGATCTGCCCCCCGTGGATTGGCGCGCCGACCGCGTTTTTTACGGCTATTACCACGGGTACCGGAAGCTTCAAAAAGAAGGGGCGCCCGTTTCTTTCCCGTACGGCTTCGGACTATCGTATACGAGCTTCGACCTGAGCGAAATGCGTCTGGACGTCTCTGCCGATGTGCTGTCGGCTTCCTGCGAGATTCGGAATACAGGCCTGCTGCGCGGCGACGAAGTCATCCAGCTCTATGTCGGTTTTTCGACATCGAGATATGACCGGCCGGTCAAGACGCTGTGCGGCTTCACCCGCGTCAGTCTCGAGCCGGGGGAGTCGCGGCGGATCACGATAAAATGTCCGACAGACAAACTCAAGCGCTATAACGCCGAGACCGGTGCATGGGAACTGGAGCATATGGAATACGAGGCGTACCTTGGGACGAGCAGCGCCGACGAGGACCTCTTGAGAATCCCTTTCTCGCTGTAGCCGGTCATGTCTCTCTGCATATCCACCACTGTCGATGGCAGGGGCTCGAAATTGTAATGGACGGGGCGATGCATTATGATGGAGGCATGGAACTCGTCGGTATCGGCAACGCCCTGATGGATATCGTGGCCTTTGTCGACGAGTCCTTCGCCCCCAGTCTCGGGTTCCATAACAATTCGGTGTCGCATATCGAGCGCGATAGAATGGACGAAGTCCTCGACGCCATTCCCGATCCGGTCATCTCTGCAGGAGGCGGAGCGGCCAATGTCGCACGTGCGTGTTCGATACTCGGGGCGCGGGCGGCCTATGCCGGATGTATCGGCGAGGACAAGCTCGGCGACGCCTTTATCGAGGAGCTTGCGGCTTCCGAGGTCGAATCCCTTGTGTCGCGTTCGGGAGCGTCGACCGGCGTGTACTGCGCTCTCATTCGGCCGGAGGGCGGCCGCACCCTCTTGGTATCGCAAGGCGCTGCTCTCGATCTGACACTCGAAGCTCCCCGCCCGGGCGTTTTCAGGCCGGGCGCGACCTTGTTCATCGAGTGCTTTCTCTTGAGGGATCGATCGTTTTTCATGGACTGCCTGAGGCGTGCGAGGGAAGCGGGGATGGAGATCGCCATAGATCTTTCCAGCCGCGACCTTGCATCGAGCAACCGCGATTTCATTTTAGGCCTTCTGCCGGCCTATTGCGACGTGCTGTTTGCGAACGAGGACGAGTTCGCCGCCTTGACACGACTTCCCATACGCGAAGGTCTCGAGCTTTTCTCGGCCTGGAATCTCGAGGTCGTTGTCAAGCGCGCCGAGATGGGTGCTCTCTGGTCATCGGGCGGCGCGGCTTTCGACAGTCCGGTGCGTGAGCTCTGGCCCGTCGACGCAACCGGCGCCGGCGACGCATTTGCCGCGGGTTTCTTATATGGTCGCTCTATGGGATTGCCGCCGGAGCGCAGTCTGCGGCTGGGCAATCGCGTCGCAGAGGAGGTCTTAGGCGTTCCCGCCCTCGGCGTCGATCCTGAACGCGTCAGACGCGCGATGAAGCGTGTCCTGGGATGATTCAAGCCAGCAGCATCATCGATTTTTCATGTATATCGTGAAACAGACTTTTTGACCTACAAAAACGCTCATTCAGGGTGCAAAATCTTGCCATACCGGCTCAAAAGGCGTAATTTTATGATCGAAAACATGAAAGCGAGGGCCGCATCATGGCTGAAACTGAGATAATCCCTATCGACCAGATACTTCCCAACAAGCTTCCTATTATTCCGCTTTCGGGGAGGCCCATTTTCCCCGGCATCTTTACGCCGATCATGATCGGGAATCCCGATGACGTGAAGGTAGTCGAGGAAGCCCTGCTCGCCGACGGTATGATCGGCCTCGTCATGATAAAAAACGACTTCGAGAAGCCGAAGGCGGACGATCTTCATGCCGTCGGGACCGCCGCCAAGATCGTAAAGCGCATCAACCTCCCTGACGGAGGGGCGAATATCTTTATTTCAACACTGAAGCGCTTCAGGATCAAAAAATTCCTCTCGAAAGAGACGCCTATCATCGCGGCCGTCGGTTATCTCGACGAGGAGAACGACGACACCGACGAGATAAAGGCCCTGACGCGCGCGCTTCTTGGGGAGATGAAGCAGATTTCCGAGAACAATCCGCTGTTCTCGGAGGAGATGCGCCTCAACATGATCAACATTGATCACCCCGGCAAGATAGCCGACTTCATCGCCTCGATACTCAACATCGACAAGAACGACCAGCAGAAGATTCTCGAAATGACCGACGTGCGCGAGCGGATGGAACGCGTCCTTGTATTCATAAAAAAGGAGCAGGAACTCCTCAAGATTCAGAAGCGGGTTCAACAGGAAATAAACGAGAAGATCGAGCGCAGCCAACGTGAGTATTTCCTCAAGGAGGAGTTGAAAGCTATAAAAAACGAGTTGGGCATGCCCACGGACGCCAAGGGCACGGACTATCAGCGGTTCAAGGAAAAGATAGACTCCTTCGGTTTCGAGGGGGAGGTCAAGGAGCAGGTCGAGCAGGAGCTGGAAAAGTTCAATCTTATGGATCCCAATTCGAGCGAATTCATCGTCACCCGCAACTGGCTCGACCTGGTCAGTTCGCTTCCATGGAAGGCCCCTGTCTCGGGCGATTTCGACCTCAAGAAGGCGCAGACGATTCTCGAAGCCGATCACTACGGGCTTAAGGACGTCAAGGATCGAATCGTTGAGTACCTTGCGGTTCGAAAGCTCAAGCAGGACGCGAAGGGTTCGATCATCTGTCTCGTCGGACCTCCCGGCGTGGGCAAGACCTCGGTGGGGAGGTCGATCGCGAGGGCGCTCGGCAAGGAGTTCTTTCGCTTTTCGGTCGGCGGCATGCGGGACGAGGCGGAGATAAAGGGGCACCGCAGGACCTACGTCGGAGCTCTGCCCGGGAAGATCGTGCAGGGGCTCAAGATAACCAAGAGCCGAGACCCTGTTTTCATGATCGACGAGATCGACAAGATGGGCTCCTCGTTCCAGGGCGATCCGTCCAGCGCGCTGCTCGAGGCTCTCGATCCCGAGCAGAATTTTTCTTTCCGCGACCACTATCTCGATCTGCCCTTCGACCTCAGCCATGTGTTTTTCATCTGCACGGCGAACACCCTCGACAGCATCCCGGGGCCGCTCGTCGACCGCATGGAGGTCATCCAGCTGCCCGGGTACATCGATTCCGAAAAGCTCGAGATAGCCAGGCACTATCTTATTCCGAAGAGCCTTGAAAAGAACGGCATCAAAAAGGGGACCGTGCGCTATACGCGCGACGCGCTTTTGTTTATCGCAGAGTCCTACGCCCGGGAGGCGGGTGTGCGTAATTTCGAAAAATGCCTCGATAAGATACACCGCAAGCTCGCGCGTCATATCGTGCTCGAGGAGGCCAAGGGGAAGTTCTCCATCGACAAGGCAACGGTGCTCAAAAACCTCGGCAAGCCCCCCTTCGACGAGAGTCAAGTGAAACGTGCAACGCGCAGCGGCATGTCGGTCGGTCTCGCCTGGACCAGCATGGGGGGCGACACGCTGATCATCGAGGCGGTCGCCAATCCGGGCAAGGAGGGCTTCAAGATCACGGGGCAGATGGGCAACGTCATGCAGGAGTCTGCGGGCATCGCCTATACTTATGCGCGGCATCTTGCCTCGGAACGTTTCGGTATCGGAGCGGACTGGTTCGAGAATAGGCAGATACATTTGCATATTCCCGAGGGGGCGACGCCCAAGGACGGTCCTTCGGCAGGCATCACCATGGCCACCGCGCTGCTCTCCCTGGTGCTCGACAGAAAGGTCAGGGACCGCCTCGCCATGACGGGCGAGCTTTCGCTGACCGGTCAAGTACTCCCGATCGGCGGCCTGCGCGAGAAGACCGTGGCCGCCAAGCGCAACAAGATCCGCGAAATAATCATCCCCAAAGGGAACGAGCGCGATCTCGAGGAAATGCCCGAGTACGTCAAGAAAGGGATCACTTTTCACCCCGTCGAGCGGATGGAAGAAGTCGTCGCCATCGCCCTTGGGGAGTGAAGGCCGGTTGAAAAACCACCACGGAGGCACAGAGAAGGGCGCGAAATCGCAGAGCGCATCCTCTCTTCAGTGCCTCCGTGGTTAAACTTATTTAACGTTATCCGATCGCTTCGCCTCCGGTCTCGCCGGTGCGGATTCTGATGCATTCTCCCAACGGCAGGATGAATATCTTGCCGTCGCCGATCTGGCCGGTCCGCGCCCCCTTGACGATGGCGTCGACGGTCGGCTGGACGAAGCCGTCGTTGACGGCGATCTCCAGTCTGACTTTCTTGAGGAGATTCACCTCCTCGTCGGCGCCTCGGTAGCTTTCGTGGTAGCCCATCTGCTGGCCGCAGCCGAGCGCGTTTGTGACTGACATTTTGTAGACCTTCGCCTTAAACAGCTCTTGCTTGACATCGTTGAGCTTGTGCGGCTGGATATATGCGATGACGAGCTTCATGTCCGTCCTCCTACATGTTCGAGAAGATCTGGAAGCCCGAGTAGGCCTCGATGCCATGCTCGCCGATGTCGAGGCCGGCGAGTTCCTCGTCTTTCTTGACCCGAAGACCCATGATAGCTTTGATTAGCCCCCAGACGATCAGCGCGCCGGCAAAGACGAATGCGCCTACGGTGACCGCGCCGAGCGCCTGCGAACCGAGCTGGGTCAGCGTGCCGTCGATGAAGAACCCGTTCGAGAGGGCGGCGGAATCGGTGCCGATTTTCGCGCAGACGGCTTTGTCGGCGAAAAGGCCAAGGGCCAGGGTCCCGAAAACACCATTCACCAGGTGCACCGACAGCGCGCCCACCGGATCGTCGATCTTGATCTTGTCGAAGAAGAGCACCGCTAGAACGACCAAGACTCCGGCGACGAAGCCGATGATCGCTGATGATCCGACCGACACGAAGGCGCAGGGGGCCGTGATCGCGACGAGCCCTGCGAGACAGCCGTTCAAGATCATCGAAAGATCGGGTTTTTTCTGGATGATCCAGGAGGTGACCGTGGCGGAGAGCGCCGCCATCGCCGCCGCGAGGTTCGTCGTCATGGCGATGTGGGCGATCGCGTCGGGGTTCGCGGCCATGGTCGAGCCGGGGTTGAAGCCGAACCAGCCGAACCAGAGTACAAAGACCCCGAGCGTCGCCATGCTGAGGTTGTGGCCGTAGATCGGCTTGACCGATCCGTCGGTTTTATACTTGCCGATCCGCGGCCCCAGAAGGATGATGCCTGCCAATGCGCACCAGCCGCCGACCGAATGGACAACCGTAGACCCTGCGAAGTCGAACATGCCCATGCTGGCGAGCCAGCCGCCTCCCCATATCCAGTGGCCGGTGATCGGGTAGATCAGAGCGCAAATGACGATGGAGAAAATGATGAAACTTTTGAACTTGATGCGCTCCGCGACCGCGCCCGAGACGATCGTGGCTGCAGTTCCACAGAACACGAGTTGGAAGAAAAACTTCGCCCAGAAGGGAACCCCTGTCCACGAAAGCGCAGAATACACGCCCGTATAGGCATCGCCGGTCGCGGGCGAATTGTCAGCGCCGGAGGCGAAAAACAGTCCCTGCAATCCGATAAATCCGTTTCCATTTCCATACATGAGCCCGAAGCCGAGGACCCAGTAGGCCAGGGTGGAGATTGCGAAGACGATGAAGTTCTTCGCAAGAATGTTGACGGTGTTTTTCGCTCTGCAGAGCCCGGATTCCACCATGGCGAACCCGAGGTTCATGAAAAAGACGAGAAAGGCCGTGAAGAGCACCCATACGGTGTCCATGGCGATCTTCAATGATCCTGCGTCCATGATGCACTCTCCTTTTGTGACGCACACTGAGATACCAATCAAAAGCAAGAGAAGTGCCAACTCTGTGTGTTTAGTCACTATGCCAGAGCAAACGAGGGTGTTTTAAGTAATGAGTGCGGCGTTTCATTTTTTATTCTTTGTACGAGTAGACTTTGAGTGAGACCGGTACGGTGTGTCAAATTTCTTGAGATCTTACGAGAGGAAGAACACGGCATACATAAACATTCCTACATGTAGAAAATGCTTCATAAAGCCACGAATATGAATGTTTTAGTCTATATGCTTTTGACTGGTGGAAAGAATGATCTTCTGATATTCTGCGTGTACAAGGTAGGTTTTTCGAACCTTGGCGCATCCTTTTGATATACGTCATCAGATACGTTTTTAAAGGATGGTGCACTGGACATCCGGCCTGGTTCACCATGGGTTCGTGAAGAAGAACATGATCAGACTTGCAACGATCACCGATTCGCCGCGTATTTCTGAGGTATATCGCTACTATGTTGAAAATACGACGATCACGTTTGATGAAAAAACGCCGACCGCCGAAACAATGGCCGCAAAGATCGCCGCCGTGTCATCGATGTATCCCTGGATTGTCCTTGAAGAGTGCGGAACTCTCCTTGGGTATGCCTATATTTCGCAGTATCGGCCTCACACGGCATATCGCTGGTCGGTCGAGGATTCGGTGTATCTCGACCCTGGGTCGAGGGGGCGGGGCCTCGGTACACAGCTTTTATCTGTCCTCATCCATCTTGCGCGACTGCAGTCCCTTGCAACCATGTATGCCGTGATTGCTGCGCCTAATCCCGAAAGCGTTCACCTGCATGAGAAATTCGGTTTCAAACCGCTGTGTCGATTCAGCCATACTGCCTTCAAGCATGGTTCCTGGCAGTCAATCGATTGGATGGAATTGCCCCTCCAGCCGCCCAGTTCTTTTGCGCCGGGAGTTGTGCC
>CAZINN010000060.1:0-15070 GCA_964540615.1 uncultured Treponemataceae bacterium
CACAAGCAGATCCAGAGTCTGCCGTGCTACCATTACACAACCGGGGAAAGAAATAACGCTCAGGACTACGTTACCTAGTTCCTTCGGCCCGCGTCAAGAGGTCCCCCTCAGGGAGCGCCGGCGCGGCGCGCGTCGAAGACCTCGAGCTGCGGCGTTTCCATGCCGTTGTAACGGTTCATGGTGATTTTGAACACGAGATCGATACGATCGCCCCGTTTGCGTTCATAATCGAATGAAAAGTCGCGCTGAAGCCGTTGAGCCCCATCCCAGAGGAGGGCCGGCCATTTGTGCCTGCCGAAATCAAGGGTGAGCTTAAGATGGTTCTGCTCTTTTTTGCCGACGATCTGGGCATCCGCGATAGGGACATTCCTGGCCAAGAACACCAAGGGCTCGTTCTCTTCGCCGAAAGGCTCGAGCCGCTCCGTCAAGGAAGAGATGTCGGGCTTGAGATATTCGTGGGGGAGTTCGGCGTCGATGTCGATGCTTTCCTCGTCGTCCTCAAGTTCGAGCGCCTCGCAATAAGCGGCTGTCCGCGCCTGGAATTCGGGCCAGTCCTCGATCTTGAGGCTGAAGCCCGCCGCTGCGTCGTGGCCGCCGTAATCGATGAAAAGATCGGCGCAGGTTTCGAGAAAGGACGAGACAGGGAAGCCGCGGGCGGCCCTGATGGAGCCGATGACGGTTCCGTCTTCCTGGAAGCTGGCGATGATGGCGGGAACCTTGAGGACACTCGTCACCCGCGAGGCGATAAGACCGGTGATGCCGCGATAGATATCCGGAGAGCCCACCAGTGCGAGCTTGTCTCCGTGCGCCGAGAGGCTCGCGCAGGCAAGCGGGTAAACCGCCTCCCAGGACTCCCCGCCCAGGCGTCTGCGCTCGGCATTCATCTGAAGGACCTCATCGACAAGCTGATCGCGTTCGGATCTGGTATCCGCAAGAAAAAGACGGATCGCGGTGTCCGCCCTGCCCATGCGGCCTGCGGCGTTGATGACCGGCGTCACCTGCCAGGCGACATCAACCGCCCCGAGCCGCCTGCCGATCAGGCCGAGTTTCAATAACAACTCAGAAAGCCCATCGCGCGGCTTGGCGTTGAGCGATCCCAGGCCCTTCCGCACCATGATACGATTTTCATCGCGCAGGGGCATGAGATCCGCGACCGTGCCGAGCGCGACCAGTTGAAGCGCCCGCAGATCGTCGGCGCCGAACCAATCCGCCTTTTTCAGGGCGAACGACACGAATATGCTCTCAAAAACATCGATCTCCTCGACCGAGCCATCCCTGTAGCGCCCCAGCTTTGAAAGCTCCTTGAGACGGACGAGACTCTGCCCCCTCGCCTGCGGAATGAGCTCTCCGACCTCGGGGGCGATATCGTAGAACAACACCTCGGCGCTCCTCCCAAGCGCCTTCTCCAAGAGCCGCCGCTGGAGGTCCCCGTCCCAGACGAAAATTTGTCTGCCCGCAAGGAACGGCACAAGCCGTGTCCGACCGAGGTCCAGCATGCCGGGGACTATCGTCTCGCGGATACGGCCGGTCTCGACGAGATTCGAGAGCCTGACCGCCTCGACGAGATAGGCATCGTTGACCGGCCTGACATTGAGCAGGGCGACGTCCTGCTTGTAAATGCCGGTTCGCGCCAGCTTCAACGCCGAGGCGAGCTTGTACGCGACGCCGCAGCCGGCGAGGTCGCGGAATGGATAATTCGTCGCGGGGATTTTCGGATCAATGACGGCGAGCGCCGCGGGGGGGTCGCCGGTCTGAAGCCGATGATGATCCGTGATTATGACGTCGATACCGAGTTCCGCCGCCCGGTCCACCTCGGCATGATTCGAGATGCCGCAGTCGACCGTGATGATAAGCGTTCCCCCGCGCCGGGCGAATTCCTCGACCGCCGCGATCGACAGACCGTACGGCTCATTGCCGAGCGGGATGCGCCACTCGGCCTGTATGCCGGCCGAGGCGAGAGCCTCGAGCATGAGCACGGTGCTCGCGACGCCGTCCGTGTCGCGGTCGCCGAAAACGAGCACCTTCTCGCCCTCGTCGGCCGCCAGAAGTATGCGGTCGACCGCGTCTTCCATCTGTTCGAAGAGAAAGGGATTGCGGAGATAGCGCGGATCGTCTTCGAGGAAGTAAAGAAGCTGGACGGGATCGGTGATGCCCCTCCGCGCGAAAATCGAAGCGAGAAGGAGATCGACGCCGTAGCGCGATGAAATTTCCTTTACCAGCTGGGGAGCGACGTCTTTCTTATGCCACTTCATTCTGCCAAGATTTCCTTTAAAATCAGGGGCCGGCGGACAGGCGGTTCGGGGCTTATCGACACTGCACGGTCGACGATCGGACGTGCAGTCTCAAGCGAGCTCTGATCCTTTCCGTAGGCGATGCAGATCGCTTCTCCCGCGCGGACGCAGTCGCCGGATTTCTTGAAGAACTCGAAGCCGACGTCGGGGAAGACGGGATCGCTTGTCTTGTTCCGCCCCACGCCGAGGGTCACGCCGGCCATGCCGATCCCGTAGGCGTCGATCGAAAGCCAGCCCCCCGCTCGGGCCTTGATCTCTGCAACATACGGGGAACGCGCCTTTCCGCGCATGGCCGTCATCCGATCGGGATCGCCGCCCTGCCCGCGGACATTCTCGAGAAAGGCCCGAAGCGCTTCGCCTGAGGATATCGCGCGCTCGCAGTTCCGCCTAGCCTCCGCAATGTCGCCGCATTTACCGGCCGCGACCAGCATCCATGCGCCGAGTCGGTACGTCAACTCCATGAGGTCCTTAGGCCCCGCCCCTTCGAGACAGTCGAGACTCTCCTCGACCTCAAGGAAATTGCCGACCTTGAAGCCGAGCGGTTCCGACATGTCCGTGATAATCGAGATTATCTTCTTGCCCATGGCCTTACCCGTGCGCGCAAGACTCTCGGCCAGGGCCTCGGCCCTCTCAAGCGTTTTCATGAACGCGCCGGGGCCGCATTTGACATCGAAGACCAGGGACTCGGCCCCCTCGGCCGCCTTTTTCGATAAAATCGAGGCGGTGATGAGCGGGACGGACTCGACCGTACCGGTGACATCCCGAAGCGCGTAGAGCTTCTTGTCCGCGGGCGCCGTCGCGGCAGTCTGCCCTGTCATCGCGTAGCCGTTCGCTTCGATGAGGGATCGAAACTCCGTTTCACTCAACGAGGTTCGATAGCCGGGGATCGATTCGAGCTTGTCGAGCGTGCCGCCCGTGTGGCCCAGGGCGCGGCCCGACATCATAGGCACTTTGACGCCGCAGGCGGCGACCATGGGCGCAAGGATCAGCGAGACCTTGTCCCCGACGCCGCCGGTCGAGTGTTTGTCGACGAACGGCCCTGGTATCCCCGAGAGATCCATGACCGAGCCTGAACGCAGCATGATGTCGGTGAGGTCGGCGGTTTCCCGCGCCGTCATGCCCTTGAAAAAAACCGCCATGAGCCACGCGGAAACCTGGTAGTCGGGAATCTCGCCCGATACGCAGCCCTCGACCATGAGGGCGATCTCGCCGCGGTCGAGCTCGGCGCCGTCACGTTTTTTCAGTATTACGTCCACCGCACGCATTTACATCTCCCTGCACACCGGGCCGTCCGGATTTTACACGCCGCTTCAAGGCCGCCGCGATTCAATGAAGCCTATTCTTCGTCCGCGAGCGGATCCGCCGCCGAGCCCAGCATGACCGATTTCAGCTCGAAATACTCGGCTCCCGAGGGACGGAGCTCCGATTTATAGAGAACACAGCGATCGATTGTCCACTGTCCGGAACGCAGTCTGCGCCCGGCCTCGCCCACAAGGGCATCGATGTCGCGCGGCCGCGGCGATTCCCTCCCCCTGTCACGGTCTTTCACCCGCGCGATCGTCACATGCGGATGGAAATCCCTGCCGTTCGGCCACTCGGGATTGAGAGGCCCGACGCCGGCCGTCCGTTCGTGTCCCGCCAAGGCCTCGTTGACGACCTGGTAGACGAGCTCGGCCCCGCCCTCGTCCTCGATCATACCGGCGATGACGCGGTACGGCCCCCGCTGAGGGAACCCGCCGATACCTTCGAACGAGAACGTGAAGGACCGAAGGCCCGCCGCCGATTCGAGTCCCGCTTTCGCGCACTCGATAGAAGCCCCCTGGATGTCGCCCAGAAACGCGATTGTGATGTGGTAGCCGTCGGGCCGGGCCCACGCAAAATCAGGCCATGCAGTCTTGAGCCGCTCGGCTGCGGCGGCCAGAACAGCGCGCGCCCCATCGGGCAGGGGCAAGGCGATAAAGCATCTCATACGAGGGCCGCTCCGCGTGAAAAGAATTGAAGCGGCGCGTCGACCGCCCGCTTAACAAGACCGTAGACCAAGGTCTTCAGCGATTCAAGCGCGGTCGTTTCAAGCCCGACCTGTGCGAGGCTTTCGATGGGAAGCGAGTAGGCTGTTTCTGAAAGCCAGCGAAGCGCCCCCGGTCCCAGCCGCACCAATCGCGCCGAACGACTCCCGACAAAACGCGGACGCGGTTCATCGACGGCATCGGAGGCGGCTGCTGCGAAGAACGCCTGCCGCGGAGATTCGGCCGCCGACAGGGACTCTGCCTCGCGGCAGGCGCAGGCGGGGCAGAGAAAGCCGTCGCGGTCGAAGGAGAAGGCGGCGCCCGCGCCGATGCGAATGGCTGTGCCGCAGGCCGAACAGGCGCTCGGATCCGGGCCCAGGCCCAAAAGGCCGACGAGACGCCAGCAGAACGCGAGCATCGGATAGTCGGAACCGCCCGCTTCGGCTGCGTCGAGCGATTTCATGCACTGGAGGGCAAGATCGAGGACATGCTGATAATCGCCGCCTCCGCCCGATGTTTTAAGTAGAAGCTCGGCGACCAGGCCGGCCCCCCAGAGTCTGCCCAGATCCTCGCGCAGCGCGGGGAAGGAATCCCTCACCTCGAAATCCGAGAGCTTGCGGCAGTCCTTGACCGGATCGAGGTACACGAAGGCCCTGCCCGATACGTACGGCGAGGCGATCGAACGGAGACGCGATTTCGGTCCGCCGAAGACGAAGACATCGACGAGACCGGATTCCGCCGTCATGAGCGTGAGAATCCTCGACCCGCCCGGGCTCTCGCGGGCGCGTATGATGAGGGATTCGTAGACGAGGTTTCGCGGGCTCACTACTCTATTCTATCATCCACCAGGGATACGCGCCTCTCCGTCCTGCGGCAATCCTCATCTCCCGCTCACGGATGATCCGCTCGCGCTCTCTGCGCCGGTATCCCCGCGACCAGAGCCAGCCGGTCAGGAAGCCTCCGATATGCACGAGGTAGGCCACCCCGCTCGATGACCAGCCGCTCAGGCCGCCGAGTATCTGCATGACAAACCAGAAACCGATCACCATCCATGCCGAGAGCGCCGTGGGGAAAAAATTGAAAAGAAGGACTGTCACGCGATTACCGGGGAAAAGAACAAGATAGGCGCCGAGGACGCCCGAGATCGCGCCTGATGCGCCGACAAGGGGCGTATTCAGCGTCTGGTATCCATAGGGCGAAACGAAGATCGAAGCTATGTGAACAGCGGCGCCGAGCAAGCCCGAGCCGAGATACAGTATTAGGTAGCGGATCCGGCCGATACGGCATTCTACATTATCTCCGAAAATGCCGAGAAAAAGCATGTTCCCCGCGAGGTGCATAAGCCCGCCGTGGAGGAACATCGAGGTGATGAGGGTAAGGTAGCCGCCGCCGCCGAGGAGCAGCGCCGGAACTAAAGCGAGCCTGAATGTCGCACGCTCGTCCGCGCCGAAGTCTTGAACGAAAAGGAAGACGAGAACATTCGCCGCGATGATGAGCCAGGTGAGCCAGGCCGCCCCGCGTCGTCCGTAATTGTCGTCGCCGATCGGAATCATCGCCGCTTTCTCCTCTCAGCGTTTCGGGGGCGGAGCTAGAATATACCGCACTCCGACGCCGCCTGAGATGAGTGACTTCGTCGAAGGGATGAGCCCCATGCCGAGTCCGACTTCAACGAACACCTCCAAAGGAAACTTTTCGAATCTGCAAATGAGCCCCGCCGGGATTCTGAAACCGAGGAGGAGGCCGGATCCTACGTCGAGTTGGATTCCGGCGCCGACATAGGGCGGAATGTCCACCTGCTCGAATCGAAGAACCCCCGGGAACTCGATAAGCCAATTGGCTTGAAACGAAAACGATGCGCCGCCCTCGTCCGACATCGCGAGATCCCATGCGGCCTTGGCCTCGATCGAATTCGAGACGCCGAGACCGAAACGGGCGGTGATGCCGGTCGGCTGTCCGAGCACGATGCCCAGCGCTGTGCCGGCCGAGCCTTCGGTTTTCTTTCCACGTCCGGCATCCGCCGCGTCAAGCACAAGGGGAAAAGAGCACATCAAAACGACCGTCGCCACCGCTGTCCGCACGCGCATATTTCCACTCCCGGCATGCTGCACACCACTCGATGTTCCTTGCAGCCCGCCCTGCAGTTGTTCCTGGAACGAAATGGTACCGAAAAATCCCCCCGGCGGCGAGAGGCTCAGACGCATCCCTTGTCCTCCGACCCGAAGCCGTGCTATCAAGCACCATGCTCCGCCTCGTCCTTTTCGACCTCGACAATACACTGTATCCCCAGTCATCGGGCATGGACCGCGATATCACGCGCCGCATGCTCGAATACGTCGCGGGATTCCTGGGGATGAGCGTCGAAGAAACGAGGGCGCTCAGGCACGAACGCGCGAAGCTGTACGGCACCACCCTCGAATGGATCATGACCGAAAAAGGCTTCACCGACGTCGAAGCATACTTCGCCGCCGTCCATCCCGAGGGCGAAGAGTATTGCATCGACTTCGACCCGGAGCTCGGCCCTGCGCTCGATTTTATACCCGCGCGCAAGGCTGTACTTACCAACTCGCCGCTCGAGCACGCCGAGCGCGTGCTCGCCAAATTAGGCGTACGCGACCGCTTCGACGCCGTATACGACATACGCTCGAACAATATGCGCGGCAAGCCCCGACCCGAGGCCTACATCCGCGCATGCGAAGGCATGGGCGCCTCTGTCGCCGATACGATCTTCATCGACGACATGCCGAAGTATGCACGGGGATTCATGGAGCTCGGCGGCCGCGCCGTCCTGGTCGATGAGGCCGGACGATATGCCGAGGAGGCGATTCCGCGCGTGCGCGGCCCCGCGGAATTGCCGGCCCTCCTGGCTGAACTCTGACAAGCCCGCGCCGGCTCGAAGCACCCGCCCATACTTCGGACGACCGACACAGGTCCGCCGCCCCCCTCATCACCTCCCGGAGTCCGCGCGACGAGAGCGCGCGCTCATCCGCGTGACACACTCCAGAAGACGAACCGACAGTCTCTGGATCCTCCCCCGATACGGCGGATACAGAAATCCGATCAGATTGAGCGGCCCCTGCTTCATGACATTGCGTTCGTGCGAGAATGTCCGGAAGCCGTACCAACCGTGGTAATTGCCGGTGCCGCTCATGCCGACGCCGCCGAAGGGGACTTCCGAGTTTGTTATCTGGACGATCAGGTTGTTGACGCAGGCCGAGCCCGACGTGGTCTCGTCGAGGACCCTGCGGATCGCGCGACGTTCCCTGCCGAAAACATAGAGAGCCAAGGGCTTCGGCCGCGCGCGGACGAACTCGATCGCCTCCGCGAGCGAATCGTAGGCGAGCACGGGAAGAATGGGGCCGAATATTTCTTCGGACATAATCGCCATATCCGGCGCAACGCCGGCGAGGATGGTCGGCGCCGCATAACGCTCGTCGATATCGAAGACACCCCCTACGACAAGGCGGGCGCCGCGCGCGACGGCATCGTCGACGAGCGATTTCAGGCGGCCGCAGGCCGTCCTGTCTACAATGCGGGGAAGGTCGGGACTCGCCCGCCGGGCATCCTCGTCGGGACCGTAAAACCGCTCGACCGCGGCCTTCGCCTCGCGCGCGAAGGCGTCGACGAGGGCGCGGGGGCACAAAAGATAATCGGGCGCGATGCAGGTCTGTCCCGCGTTGAGCCCCTTGCCCCATACGATCTTCGCGGCCGCGTCGCGCAGGTCGGCGCCCTCCAGCAGAAAGGTCGGCGACTTGCCGCCGAGCTCGAGCGTGAGCCCCGCATGGACTCTGGCGGCGGCCTCGCCGACGCGGGCGCCCACCTTCGGACTGCCGGTGAAGAACATATGGTCAAAGGGCAGTTCGAGGAGCATATCGCCGAGTACACTTCCCGGCCCTTCGACAACGGCGACCTCGTCCCGCGGGAAGACCTCGGCTATCAGCGAGGCCGAGAACGCGCTGGTCGCGGGAGTCTTGTTCGAGGGCTTGGCGATGACGACATTGCCGGCCGCGACCGCCGCGGAAAGAGGTGAGATCAAAAGCTGGAACGGGTAATTCCACGGCGACATGATGAGGACACGACCCTTCGGCTCCATACGCAGAAAACTCCGCGAGCTTGCGAGCGGGAGATTGCCGTCGACTGT
Organism: uncultured Treponemataceae bacterium; assembly: GCA_964540615.1. Taxonomy (GTDB): domain Bacteria; phylum Spirochaetota; class Spirochaetia; order Treponematales; family Rectinemataceae; genus CAZXXZ01. The sequence continues at coordinate 8,436 of CAZINN010000060.1, forward strand.
CCGATCGCGCATCCAGGAACGCAGATGCCTGATTGTGTGGTCGATCTCGGCGATCGTCGCGAAGTACTCGGTCATCCAGCCTTCCATCCGCGGCTTACGGAAGTCCTCCATGACGGCGGCGAACAATTCCTCGCGCCGGCCGATGATCGCCTTACGAAGCCTTCTCAGCTTGGCTGTTCTTTCGGCCGCGCCCGTCGCGGCGACACGCCATCGACTCCGCCCCTGCTCGCGGAAGAGAGAGTCGAGTTCGTCTCTGCTTTCGATCTTCATACAAACACCCCTCGAAATGAACCTATGTCACAGCCCGCTAGGGCATAAGCCGCCGGATGACTCCCTCGCAGTCCCGCCCGCTCATAAACCGCGGGACGGGATAGAGCGGATGCGCCTCTTTCAGCGAGCGGCGCACCATCAGCGGGATATCATCCGCCTGAATCTGAGGAATCTTCTCCGGTATCCCCATTCTGCGGTTGAGCCCGCGGACCGCCTCGATGAACAGCGCCGCCTTCCGGGCTTCATCGGCGCCGAATCCCGCCGATATTCCGGCGACATCCGCCAGACGCGCCAATTTCCCGTGTATCGAAGCGCCGAACCATTCGAGCACATAGGGCAGGACCACCGCATTTGCAAGTCCGTGCGCGATGCCGTAGAGGCCGCCGAGGTTATGCGCTATCGCGTGGACATATCCGACGTATGCTCGCGTGAAGGCGATGCCGCCGTAGTGCGCGGCCATAAGCATACGCGAACGCGCCTCGAGGTTTCCACCATCGGCGTAGGCCCTCTCGAGGTTCTCGAAGACGAGCTGCACGGCTTTCTCGGCCGCGGCCTTCGTCCCGCGCGTGTTGCTCCGGCCTATGTACGCCTCGACGGCGTGGGTCAGCGCGTCCATGCCCGTCGCCGCGGTGATCTCGGGCGGCAGACCGAGGGTAAGGCATGGATCGAGGACGGCGTAGCGCGGTATCAGTTTCGGATCGGTGATAGAGAATTTCTCCCGCGTTTCGGGGTCGGCGACGATGGCTGCGACCGTAGTCTCCGAGCCGGTGCCCGCGGTCGTAGGCACCGCGAACAGCAAGGGCGGCCGCCTGGTCACCTTCAAAAGGCCGCGCAGTTCGTGCACGCTCTTTCGGGGGTTCGAAGCGCGGGCGCCGGCCGCCTTGGCGCAGTCCATCGGAGACCCGCCGCCGAAGGCGACAAAGGCTTCGCAGCGCGACCTGGTATATAAGTCGAGAGCGGCCTCGATGTTTTGAATAGTGGGATTCACCTCGACACCGTCGAAGAGCTCGTACGCGATATGCTCGGCCGCAAGGCCGTCCAAAAGAGCTCCGGGCAGACCGAGCCTTACAAGCTGCCTGTCGGTCACGACGAGAACCTTGCGGACGCCCTTTGATTTGATGAGCGCAGGCAGTTTCGCGATGCTCCCCGGGCCTTCAATGAGCTCGGGCGGCGTGAAGTCCATGAAGCAGGTTCCGATCCGCATTACGGCTTGATACGTTCGATACAAGAATTTCTCGATAAAGACCATGGAGCAGGCTCCTCCGTAAACGGCATGGTACAAAAACAACCGGCTTGAGCGATAGTCCCAGACAACAACTCCGGTATGCAGATCGGCCCGTCTTGATCACGCTCGCTTGACCCGCGGAGTGCGCGACGATTATTCTGGATTGTACTCCAGTACGCGCAGTAATTCCCCGTCCTATGACACTTTGGAGGTTCATGTCATGCCGGAAACCCGTGTGCTTATCAATCTCTCGAATCGTCATGTTCATCTCAGCCAGGCCGATCTCGAAGCGCTCTTCGGCAAAGGCCGCACGCTGACAAAGACGAAGGATCTCATACAACCCGGCCAGTTCGCCTGCGAAGAGACGGTGACGATCGTCGGCCCGAAAGGCAAATTCGAGGGGGTGCGCGTCCTTGGGCCGACCCGCCCCGAGACTCAATGCGAAATCCTGGCGAGCGATGTCTTCAAGCTCGGCGTCCCCGGCTGCCCCGTCAAAGAGTCGGGCAAGCTCGACGGCTCATTCCCCTTCGAGATCATAGGCCCCGCGGGGAGTGTCAAGAAAACCCGAGGGCTCATCGTCGCGAAGCGGCACATCCACTTCGATCCGCAGAGCGCCCTGCGGTACGGGGTCAAGGACGCCGAGATCGTCTCGCTGCGGATCGACGGAGAGCGCGGCGCCACATTCCATAATGTCGTGTGCAGGGTCAGCCCTTCGTACGCGCTCGAATGCCATCTCGACTTCGACGAGGGCAATGCGGTGGGCATCGGCAACGGCAGCTTCGGCGAGATCGTACGCTGATGAGCAAAGTCGTACTCAAAGCCCAGGACCTCGACGGATTATTGACGGACTCCGACAAAGCCTCGCTGAGCCGCATGGACGCGCTCTACCGCCAGGCCATGGTGTCGTTCAACATACTCAACTCGGCGAATTCCGAAACCGAGCGCCGCAACGAAGAGCGGACGCTCATCGAGCTGTACAATGACATGGGCGCCCTCATGCAGGAAATCTGCAAGGCCGAGAGCCGCATACAAGTTTATTCTTTTGTAACGCCGGCGGAGAGCCACGGCGAGGCGTCGCGGCTTATCGCCAAGCTCCGCGACGTCCGCACGGGCCGCCAGGAATTCGTTTACTATATCCAGCGGGCCTACGAGCTTCTCTTCAATCTCGCCTTCGGCGGCGCGGGGAATCACGATTCGCGGCCGAAGAAAAACCACCTTATCATAAAGACACCCGTCGACGTACCGGTGCAGAACTTCGCTGTTCACAAGATCCCCGACGTCGACGACGCGATACGCGATGTCGTCATGTGCGTCATGCTCCGCGGCGCCCTGCTGCCCTCGATCATTCTATCCAAGGAGATACAGGAGTATTCCTCGACCGGCTATCTGACGCCCTTCGCCCTCTTTAAAATAAAGCGCGACGAGGCGAAGAGCGAGATCGACATGGAGTACATCCTCGACCTCGACCGATCCTACTTCGACCCGGCCGAGCTCGACGGGAAGGATCTCGTGTTCGCCGATCCCATGAACGCGACCGGGGGGAGCCTGGTCACGGTCGTCACGTACCTGCAGGAACTCGGCATAAAGCCGAGATCGGTCAAGTTTCTCAATGTCATCTCGGCCCTGAAGGGGGCGCTCCGCATCGCCCGCGCGATCGACAACGCGACCGTGTACACGCTCTGGATGGACCCCGTGCTCAACGACCGGGCCTACATCATGCCGGGCCTCGGGGACGCCGGCGACCGCCTGAACGGCCGCGACGAAGACGATCATCCGAGGGACATACTCCAGCTCATCGCGGATTACGGCACCAACGTCACGGGACTGTACCGATCGCAGCTGCGCACGATCGAACGGACCGTGCTGAGCAGGAAAACCGCGGCGCCGAGATGATCCCAGGCCGGGCTCTGTTCCGGGCGGATTCACTGCGACCGCGGCCGCTTCTCAGTCCCGCTCCCCCGCCACACCGTCCGGCAGTTTGTTGATGAGCTTCATGAGCTCGTCGAACACGAAGTCGATGTCGATCACGGCGCGCACATTACCCTCGGCGTCCTTGATCGGCAGGGCCGCGGTCATGATGAGGCGGTTCGTGTAGATCGAGAAGAAAAGGTGCGAGAAGTAGGGCTGACGCGTCCTCAATACCTCGCGGAACCATTCTTTCTCTTTGAAATCCTTGGTCAGCAGGTTGCGGAACAGGGCCTTTTCGCCGTGGTGCGCGTAGATCTGGCTGATGCGCTTGCCGTCGGTGTTCGTGACGGCCAAGAGCTGAATCGTCCCTTCCCGGCGGACGATGTCCTCGAAATACTCGTCCATCTCGTCGGGATCGAGGTTGGCGACCTCCTTGGCGCCCGCGACATCCTCGGCTATCGCCATGGCGATCTTCTTCACCTCTTCCTTGACCCGTTCCAACTCGGACTCGAAGAGCCCCGGGAGATAGCGCCGCGCGTGGACCATGAGTTCGTCGGAGGAGATCGCCGTGGTGCGTCCGTGCTTGTACTGCTCCTCGACCCAGACCGCGATGTGCTTGATGCCGGGGTGGCGCTTGGTCACCGGCTCGATCTTGCCCTGCTTGATGAGCGGCACGTTCTCGTTGAGCCAGCGCGCTATGCCCGCGTAGCCCGACTTGTCCGTGACCATGGTCCGTATGGGCCTGTTAAGTATTTTTTCCGTGTCGAAAATATTGTATATCTCGGGGTTCTTGAGTATGCCGTCCGCGTGGATGCCCGCCCTCGTCGTGTTGAAGTCCTCGCCGACGAAGGGGTAGTTGCGGGGGATGTCCGCCTCGATCTCGTTCCTGAAGTAGTCGGCGATCTCGGTGATGACGGTGGTGTCGATCGAGTCGTCGCCCGTCAGGGCCATATACTCGATGACCGCGGCCTCGAGCGGCGGGTTGCCCGTCCGTTCGCCGTAGCCGAGCAGGCTTGTGTTGTTCGCCGAGCAGCCGTAGAGCCAGGCGGTCGCGGCGTTGACGTGCACCTTGTGAAAGTCGTTGTGGCCGTGCCACTCGAGGAGTTCCGAGGGATAGCCGAGTTCGGAGTGAAAGGCGTGCACAAGCCGCGGCACCGAGCGCGGCAGAACCGCGCCGGAATAGGTCACGCCGTAGCCCATGGTGTCGCAGAGGCGGACCTTGACCGGAATCTTCGCCTCCTGCGAAAGCTCGAGGAGCTTTTCAGCGAAGGGGAGGCAGAAGCCGTAGATGTCCGCGCGCGTTATGTCCTCGAAGTGGCAGCGCGGCACAATCCCCTCGGCGAGGCAGTCCTTGACGATACCGAGATAGGAATCCATAACCTTGGCGCGGTCGGACTTGAGCTTGAGGAAGATGTGATAGTCCGAAACCGAGGTGAGAATGCCGGTCTCCTTGAGGCCGAGCGACTTCACGAGCTGGAAGTCCCCCGCATCGGCCCTGATCCAGGAGGTTATCTCGGGGTATCGGTGCCCCTGCTCCTGGCAGAGCGCCAGAGCCTCCCGGTCCTTGTCGCTGTAAATGAAGAACTCGGTCTGCCGGATGAGCCCCGCGGGTCCGCCCAGCTTATGCAGAAGCGAATAGATGTGGGCGATCTGCTTGGGGGTGTAGGGAGGCCGGGACTGCTGGCCGTCGCGGAAGGTCGTATCGGTAATCCATATATTCTCCGGGACGGTGGGAAGAATGTCGACCATGTCGAAGCGGATCCGCGGCACGGCGTCGTAGGGGAACTGGTCTCGGTACAGTTCGGGAGCCTTCCGTTCTTGGAGTGGAAAGTGTCGCGGAACGGCTTTCAACAGGTTCATGATACCCCCATTCGAGTGCATGAATATTGCATAGAAGAGCCTTTTTTGTCAAATCAATGTACACGAAATCATCTGACATATGCATCGAGTTGTGTCTGAAAGAAAAGATACATGAATGTAGCCGCCTGTGGTTTTCAAGCAGTCAAATCCCTGCTACTCTAGCCATCCAACTGCAAGGAGTATTCTTCATGCCCAGACGAAATGACATCAAGAAAGTCATGATTATCGGATCAGGCCCCATCGTCATCGGCCAGGCCTGCGAATTCGACTATTCCGGCACCCAGGCCTGCAAGGCCCTTCGGGCCCTCGGGTACCAGATCGTTTTGGTCAACTCGAACCCCGCGACCATCATGACCGATCCTGGCATGGCGGACGCGACCTATATCGAGCCGCTCAACCTCAAGCGCATGATCGAGATAATAGAAAAGGAACGGCCCGACGCCCTCCTGCCGAACCTCGGCGGACAGACCGGGCTCAACCTGTCGTCCGAGCTCGCCAAGGCCGGCGTGCTCGAGAAGTACGGAGTCCGCATCATCGGCGTTCAGGCGGACGCCATCGAGCGCGGCGAGGACCGCCTCGCGTTCAAGAAAGAGATGACCCGCCTCGGCATCGACATGCCGAAAAGCGAACTTGCCTACACGGTCGAAGAGGCCGAGCGCATCGCCGGAGAACTCGGCTATCCCGTCGTGATCCGCCCCGCCTTCACCATGGGCGGAACGGGCGGCGGCCTCGTGTTCAACGTCGAGGAGCTGCGCGTGATCGCGGCGCGGGGCATCGCGGCGAGCCTCATAGGCCAGATACTGGTCGAGGAATCGGTCCTCGGCTGGGAGGAACTCGAACTCGAGGTCGTGCGCGACGAGACGGGCAGGATGATAACGGTCTGCTTCATCGAGAACATCGACGCGATGGGCGTGCACACCGGCGACTCCTTCTGCGCAGCGCCGATGCTGACCATCGACAAGAAGCTCCAGGACCGCCTTCAGGACTGGGCCTACAAGGTCGTCGAAGCCATCAAGGTTATCGGCGGCACCAACGTCCAGTTCGCCCACGATCCCAAGACCGACCGCGTCGTCATCATCGAGATCAACCCCCGCACCTCGCGGTCCTCGGCCCTCGCGTCCAAGGCCACGGGCTTCCCCATCGCCCTGGTCTCGGCCCGGCTCGCGGGAGGACTCGAGCTGCGGGACATCCCCTATTGGCGTTCCGGAACCCTGGACAAGTACGAACCCTCCGGCGACTATGTGGTTATAAAATTTGCACGCTGGGCCTTCGAAAAGTTCAAGGGTGCGGTGGACAAGCTCGGCACGCAGATGCGGGCCGTGGGCGAGGTCATGAGCATCGGAAAAACCTACAAGGAAGCCTTCCAGAAGGC
>CAZINN010000061.1:0-14256 GCA_964540615.1 uncultured Treponemataceae bacterium
TATCATAAACTCTTTGTAGATATGCTGTTATATGTTTTTTCAGGAAGCCCGACGTCGTGAGCCTCGAAGCGCTCCGCTTCAATCTTCAAGTCGAGGATTCGGGCGATCTTGAAGAGCCTGAAATCTTTGCGCTCTCTACAGAATGCAAAGACATACCAGGCCTGCCAGGTGAAGACCAGGGCGTCCGGCTCGATGCTTCTTTTGCTTTGTGCGCCCTTTGAGTCGACGTAGGTGATGTATACGACACGTCGATCCTCGATCGCGCGGCGTATGAGGCTGATTTTGTCGCGTTCCTGTTGGGCCGGAGCGAGCTCGATGAAGACGTAGTTCTCGGGGACCGGACGTCCGGCGACCAGGCCCTTCGGTTTAAGCGCCCTGAGTTTATCCGCCGTACCGCTCATCTTGCGGTCGTTGAGCGCCCTCGAAAGACTTGCGAGGGTCGCGGCCGCCTGCCCGAGCTCGAGAGGATCGATGATGCTTCGATCGAGTTTGAAGCTGCGCACGATGCCGTACCCGCCCCCCGAGCCGGGATAGGCCACGACGGGAATACCGGCCTCGCAGAGATCTTCGATGTCGCGGTAGATCGTGCGGACCGAGACCTCGAAGCGCTCCGCGAGTTCCGGCGCCGAGACGCAGTCTCGTCCCAAGAGTATCATTGTGATCGATAGAAGCCGTTGCGCCTTCATTGAAGAATAGTAACGCTAGCGCCGGTCTTCTCTTCGGTCAAGCTGTCGGCATTGATCGGCCGCCTCATCCGCGCTATGCTGGTGTTACGTTTTTATGTTCAGATATGTGAAGTTCTTTCAAAACTAAGATAGTTTTGGGAACCTCTAAAAAACCCGCTTGGTTTTTAGCTTTTTTGAGAAAAAACAGTCTTCCGGGGGTCTTTATGTCATCACAATTCACTCGCGATCGGGGTGTTCAACTTCTCGCCCTTGTCGTGGTCCTGTCTGTCGTCGCATGGAGCCTGGCGTCCTGCGGTAACACAGGGAGCGCCCTTTCTTCTGCGGCCGATCCTTCCAGGATACAGGCTTATTCCGAAGGTCTTGTCCCATCGGGGGCCGCGATCAAGGTGGTTCTGACTTCTGCGAGAGGCGGGCGCGGAGCCGAGGCGCCCCGGGGCTCTTTGAGTCTCGAGCCCTCGGTCAAGGGGCGGGCGATCTGGGAGGACGAGAATACGATCGCGTTCATTCCGAGTTCTCCCCTCGCGCGCGGTAAGACCTACACCGGAATCCTCGATTTCGGATGCCTGGACGGTAAATCCGAGTCCGGGAAGGATCTGTTCAAGTTCAAGGTACATGTCGCGCACCAAGTGATAAACGTTGTCACTCTTCCGCCGCGTGTGGCGAACGATGCTTCGGTGAGCGTCGAAGGCAGTGTGAGTCTCGCGGACGGTGTTTCGAGCGAGGCTGTCGAAAAAGCCTTCTCCGTCTCGGCCGGCTCGGTCTCGTGGGTGCACTCGGGCGACTGTCTTCATCGCTTCACGGTAAGCGGCCTCAGGGCGGGAGATCGGAGCGATCTCGTTGTGCGCTGGGATGGCCGGAGCCTCGGCGGAACCTCGGGCCAGACTAAAGTCAAGCTGCCTTCGAAGGAATTCGCCCTGATCGCTGCTCGGCCCCTTGGTGCCGATGAGGGGACGAAGGGTATCGAGCTCGCGTTCTCCAAGCCGATCGATAAAAGTCAGGACCTTCGCGGCCTTGTGTCCGTGGAAGGCGTCGACGATATCCGATACTCGGTCGCGGGTTCTGCGGTGAGACTGTACGCCGCCTCGTGGCCCGTCTCGGCGAAGGTGCGCGTCGAGCGCGGTCTCAAGGAGAGCGGGGGCGGAGCCCTCGCAGTTCCCGTGGCCGCATCCGTGAACTTCGCCTGGGAGAAGCCCGAGGTCCGCTTCCTCACCAAGGGTACCATCCTCCCGACCGATCAGGGCCTCGTGGTTCCCATCGAGACCATGAATCTCGCGGCCGTCACCGTCGAGGCGCTCCGCGTTTACGGCGACAACATGCTGCAATTCCTCCAGGTCAACGATCTCGACACTTCGCGAGAACTCAGGCGGGTCGGCGAGATCGTTTGGAGAAAGAAAATTAACCTCGAGTGGAAGGACGACTGGAAGAACCGCTGGGTGCGGCACGGTCTCGAGCTCGGCCAGCTTCTTGCCGCGCACAAGGACGGCATGTTCCAAATCCGCGTGACTTTCCGAAAGGACGATATCCGTTATGTCTGCCCGGAGAATCACGACTTCAAGGATCTGCGTTTCCCCGAGGACCGCGTCATCGACCGCGATGAGAATGAGTTCAGCTTTTGGAACTTCATCGAGGAATGGGGCGAAAACGGATACGACGATTACTACAAGTACAAGAACGATCCCTGCCACCCGGCTTTCTACATACCCTCGTACGATCACGACATCTCGATACGCCGCAATGTCGTGATTTCCGATATCGGCGCCGCGGTGAAGCGCGAGTCCGACGGAACCTGGCATGTTGCGGCATCCGATCTGAGGACGACGAAACCCATAAGCGGCGCGCAGGTCGCCCTGTTCAATTATCAGCGAAGGCAGCTCGCGTCGGGTCTCACCGGACCGAACGGAATCGCCGTCTTGAAGACCGAAGCCGTTCCCTCGTTCGCGACCGTGCAGAACGGTTCCCAGACAAGTTGGCTCAAGGTCGACGAGGGCTCGGTCCTCTCGATCGGGCACTTCGACGTGGGCGGCGAGAAGGTCGACGGCGGTCTTAAGGGCTTTATCTACGGCGAACGCGGTGTGTGGAGGCCGGGCGACGATATCCACTTGACCTTTGCGCTCTACGACCGCGAGGGCAGGCTCCCCGCGAAGTACCCGATATCCTTCGAACTCGAGGATCCGCTCGGACGTGTCGTACGGTCCGGAGTGTACACCGAATCGGTCGGTGGCTTTTACGCGATCACGACGAACACTACGGCCGACGCCCCGACCGGCTCGTATACCGCCCGGGTCAAGGCGGGCGGCAAGACCTTCTCGAAGACGGTCAAGGTCGAGACCGTCATGCCGAACCGCCTCAAGATCGAGTTGAACTGGGGCGCTGAGCCGTATCTCTCGGCCGACACGCGCTCCGTCAATCTCGCGGCTTCGTGGTTGACCGGAGCCAAGGCCGGAGCCCTGAAAGCCGATGTCTCCGCAACCTTCGCGCCGGCATCTTCAGCCTTCCCCGGGCTGCCAGATTTTTCGTTCAGCGATCCGACGCGCGAGGTGTCCTCCGATCGTGTGATTCTCTTCGACGGACGGCTCAAAAACGATGGAACGACGAGTTTCAATCTCGATCTCGGCTCGTCCTACGATTCGCCTCCGGGGAAACTCACGGCGAACATACTTACGCGCGTTTTCGAGCCATCGGGTGTGTTCTCGAGCGAGTTTGTCACGGCAGACTTCCATCCCTACGAACGCTATATCGGCGTGAAGCTGCCCAAGGGCGATGCTGCGAGGGGCATGCTTCTTACGGACAAGGATCAGCGGGTCGATCTCATCCTCGTCGATCGAGACGGCAAGCCGGTCACCCGAGGCGCCGAGATCGAGGTGGCGATCTACAAGCTCGAGTGGCGCTGGTGGTGGGAGAAGGGTGAAGAAAGCCTAGCGGAACGTGCACATGAGATTTTGCAGCGCCCCATAAAAAAGGATACGGTGAAGGTCGGTCCAGACGGCCGTGCATCGTGGACGTTCCAGATCAAATCGCCCGACTGGGGACGCTTCTTCGTGCGCGCGGTCGACAAATCAGGCGGTCACGCAGCGGGCAAACAAGTCTACATCGATTGGCCGGGCTGGGCCGGTCGGGGCCGCGAGTCCGGCGGCTCGGAGGCCATGCTCGAACTGACCGTCGGCGCCGCGAAGTACGCGCCCGGAGCCAAGGCTTCGGTCACCTTCCCCTCGAACGCCGACGGCCGTGCGCTCGTCACGATCGAACGCGCAGGACGGGTGCTCCGCGAGGAGTGGGTTCAGACCAAGAAGGAAACAACGCTGTATGAATTTACGGTGACGCCCGAAATGGCGCCGAATGTCTATGTTCATGTCACCTTCGTGCAGCCGCACCTCCAGACCGCCAACGACCTGCCGATCCGGCTCTATGGTATCGTTCCGGTTATGGTCGAGGATCCGGCGACGCGGCTCAAGCCGGTCATCACCACGGCGGAAACGCTCGTGCCCGGCGGTAAGGCTTCTTTCACTGTGCGGGAAGAGAAGGGCAGGCCGATGACCTATACCGTCGCGGTCGTGGATGAGGGGCTTCTGGGTATCACCCGCTACAAGACCCCCGATCCCTGGGACGAGTTCTACAAGAAGGAAGCGAGTTCTCTTTCGAGCTGGGACCTCTATCAATATGTCGCGGGGGCGTATTCGGGCAAGCTCGAGACCCTGCTTGCGGTCGGTGGTTCGGACGAAGGCGTCGGCGGAGGCAATCGAAAGCCGAGCCGCTTCCCCGCGGTCGTCTACTACTTCCCGCCGAAGACGCTCGGCGCCGGCGAGTCGGCGACCGAAAGCTTCACCCTCGGTCCGTATATCGGAGCGCTCAGGTTCATGGTGGTCGCGGGCGCGATACCCGCCCCCGGCTCGGCTCAGGGCTCGTCATCCGGGGCCGCTTTCGGCGCGGTGGAGCGCTCGGTTCCCGTAAAGACCGATATCATGGCCCAGCTCACCGCCCCGCGGCTCCTGTCTCCGGGAGAGGAGGCCTCGATACCGGCGACCGTGTTCTCGTTTATGGGCAAGGCGCGGGCGAGCGTCAGCCTGAGCGCCTCGGGCGCGCTTTCGCTCGTCGGCGAAGCAGTCAAGTACATCGATTTCAAACAAGACGGAGACCTCGCGACGAGCTTCAAGATACGCGCAGCCGATTCCCCCGGCCGCGGACGCCTCGTGCTTACGGCGTCGATAGGAGGGAAAAAAGCCGAGCAGGCGATCGATCTCGAGGTCAGGTCGGTCGGCATACCCGTCTCGGAAGTGACGGCCTTGGGGCTCGAAGCGCGGAAAACTTGGAGCGGCGCGGTGAAGCTTCCCGGTTCTTCGGGGACAAACACGCTCGCTCTCGAAGTCTCGAAGCTCAAGCCGATCGATCTGACGGATCGACTCACCTGGCTTTTGCAATACCCCCACGGCTGCGCGGAACAGATCACCTCGGCGGCTTTCCCGCAGTTGTACCTTCCCAAGGCGGCCTCTCTTGACGCCGAGCAGGCCGAGCTTTCAAAGGCCAATGTCATCTCCGTCATCGACCGCCTCCGCGGCTATCAGACGAACCGCGGCTCCTTCTCCCTCTGGCCGGGATCGAACCGAGCCGATGAGTGGGTGTCCGCCTATGTCGTGCACTTCCTGCTCAGCGCGAAGCGCGAGGGCTTCGATGTGCCGTCGGGGCTTATGGACAGCGCCCTCGATTATCTTTCGCGCTCCGCGAAGGCGTGGAATTCCTCCGAGCCCTGGTCTATCTCGACCCAGGCGTACCGGCTCTATTGCCTTGCCTTGGCCGGCAGATCCGAAATAGCCGCGATGAACCGCCTCCGTGATTCACCGAACATGCCGACGGCCGCGCGCTTCAGACTCGGCGCCGCGTATGCGCTTTCGGGCATGCGGGAGGCTGCCTCTTCCCTGACCCGCGGCGCCGCGCCCGAGGCGGGCGACTACCCCGACATGCTCGAGAGAACCTACGGCTCCCCGACGCGCGATTCGGCGGTCATACTCGACGCCCTCAACGCCATGGGCGATACGACGCGCGCCCTTGCTGTGTACAACAAGCTCGCGGACGAATTGAGCTCGCGGCGGTGGATGTCGACGCAGGAGATCGGCTGCGCGCTCCAGGCGGCGCAGTCGTACGCCATCATGGCCGCCTCCTCCTCCTCTGCGCCCGAGATAACAGTCTCCTCGTCCGACGGCGGCTGGACCAGGTCCTTCACCGTGGAAAAGGTCATGGCGAAGTACGATCTTCCCGCTCCGAGCGGCGGACAGATCGCGCTCAAGCTCGAGAATAAGGGCTCTACGCCTGTCTTTGTCAGACTCGTGGCGCGCGGAATACCGCAGCCCGGAAGCGAGCGGGCGGTCTCGAACGGAGTATCCCTTTCGATCAAGTACCTCACGATGGACGGCCGCTCGGTCGATCCCGCGAAGCTCAAACAAGGCGAGGATTATATCATCGAGACCACCGTCAAGAACCGCTCGGGTCGCGATATCAAGAACATGGCGCTCACGCAGCTTGTGCCTTCGGGATGGGAGATCGCGAACTACCGTATAGGGGCCGAGTTGCCGAATCCGAAGAAAGAGGACCGAGATTCTTCGCGCAAGAAAGAAGAGCCGCTCTACGATTACCAGGACCGCCGCGACGATCGGGTGCTGACTTACTTCGACCTCGGCGCGAAGGATACGAAAGTGTTCACGGTGTATGTGAATGCGACATACGAGGGCGACTTCTTCCTTCCGGCGACGAGGCTCGAGTGCATGTACGACCCGACATTCTCGGCGGTCTCGCCCGGACGCTGGTTGTCCGGGGCCGCACCGGTCAAGGGTTCCGGTGCACTCACGCCGCGCAGCTCGGGTTCAAAGGAGCAATGACGGCCCGTAAAGGTATGAAAGTCTTCATTCTCGTTCAGGATGCGGCCCGCAGCTTCGCGCTCCGGGCCGCGTCCTCTTTGCGCCGGGCTGCGCGGTGGCTGCGTACAAAGGCTGCCGTGCTTCGAGACTTACTTGTGAGCCTCGAGCGCGGCCCCGTCGCTGCGGCCGCTCTTCTTGTGCTTTTTTTCATTTTTCTGGGGCCGCCGGCCGCGCGCTTCGATTTCGGATATTCGGTCGCGGTCTACGACCGACGCGGCGAACTGCTCGGCGCGGCGGTTTCTTCCTCGGGGCAGTGGCATCTGCCCTCCTCGCAATATCCGCCCGAACGCTATGTCCGGGCCCTCATCGCCTTCGAAGACAAGAGATTTTTCTATCACATGGGCGTCGATCCCGCCGCCCTCGTGCGCGCCCTCTTTCAGAACATCCGCGCGGGCGAGATCCGTTCGGGCGGATCGACGATCAGCATGCAGGTCGCGCGTCTTGCGCGGAACCAAAGTCCGCGGACGATCGCGAACAAGGCAGTGGAGGCCCTCCTCGCGCTCAGGCTCGAGCTTGTCTACGGGAAACGGGGTATACTGCGGCTCTACGCCGCTTCGGCACCCTTCGGCGGCAATGTCATCGGTCTCGAGGCCGCGAGTTTTCGGTTCTTTGGACGGCCGCCGTCCTCGCTCTCCTGGGCCGAGGCTGCGACCTTGGCCGTGCTGCCGAACTCCCCCTCATCCTCCCACCCGGGAAAGAACAGGGATGTCCTCATGGAAAAACGCAATCGGCTTCTGCGTAAGCTCAGGGACAGGGGCGATATTTCAGAAGACGATCTTGCGCTCGCCCTCGCCGAGCCCTTGCCCGACGAACCCTATCCGATGCCCCGCAGCGCCCCGCATCTGACCGATCGCTTCGTCCTCGAGATTTCTCGACGAGGCTCAGGTCCTTCCGGCGCGAGAGTGGAAACGAGTATCGACGCCCCTCTTCAGGAACGAGTGAATGAAATACTTGCGCGGCGTTCGGAACAGCTCGCCGCAGACTCGGTGTACAACGGGGCCTGTCTTGTAGCCCGTGTCGACACGGGCGAAGTGCTCGCCTATGTCGGCAATGTCCCGAAGCCCTCCTCGACGCGATCCGAAGGGAGGTCGGCTTCGGACATCTTCTCGTCCTCGCGGGGCTACGATGTGGATCTCATACGAGCGAGGCGGAGTTCGGGGAGCCTTTTCAAGCCGTTTCTGTACGCCGCGGCACTCGATTCGGGCGAGCTCGGCCCGAGAAGCATCGTCCCCGACGTGCCGACGCGCTACGGCTCGTACGAGCCCGAGAACAACCTTGGAACGTATTCCGGCGCGGTCAGGGCCGACGAGGCGCTCGCTCGATCGCTCAACGTTCCGTTTGTGCGTATTCTCAAATCCTTCGGGGTCGAACGCTTCAGGGATATTCTCGTCTCGACGGGCATGAGCACCTTGACGCGGAGGGCCGAGGATTACGGGCTCACGTTGATCCTCGGCGGGGCCGAGACGACGCTGTGGGAGATCACGGCTCGCTACGCTGCCCTGGCGAGGACGGCGAACTACGGCCGCGTACACGGCGCACTTCAGTTTTTCGACCTCGGCGTGACGAATGAGGAGCTTGGTCGGCGCGTCCCGAGGCCCGACCCCTTCTCGCCGGGGGCTGCCGCCCTGACGCTCGATGTTTTGACCAGGGTGGCCCGACCCGAGGACGAGGCCGCATGGGAGTCCTACGCCTCCGCGAGGAGAATCGCGTGGAAGACGGGGACGAGCTTCGGATACCGGGATGCCTGGGCGATCGGCGTCGACGGCGTCTACGCCGTCGGTGTCTGGGTGGGCAACGCGAGCGGCGAGGGGCGGCCCTCGCTCAAGGGTTCGACCGCCGCCGCGCCGATCCTTTTCGACGTGTTCGGACTTCTCGCTGCGGGCGGCGCCGGGGAGAGTTCTTCCGTGGTCCAATCATCTCAGATAGCTCCGGCGGAGCGTTCGGCCTCATTTCTCAAAACCGTCGAGGTATGCGCCGATTCCGGCTGGGCCGCGGGGCCGAATTGCGCGAAGACCGAGACCGCTCTTGTGCCGAAGGACGCGAAGGCCCTCCCGCTCTGTCCCTACTGCGTGAGCGTCGCGCTGAGTGCCGACGGGAAGTACAGGGTTCGCGCCGAGGAAGAGAAATACGGTTCCGTGCGGATCGAAAAGCGCTTCGTCCTTCCCCCCGGTATGGAATGGTACTACAAACGCAACATGGAGTACCGGAGCCTGCCGCCCTGGCGTCCGGGCTCCTCGCAGTCATATTCCGATTCGAGTCTGGCCGTTCTCATCCCCGAGGAGGGCGCCTCGGTCTACATACCCATCGAGCTGAGCGGACGGCCCGGGGCCATCGTTTTTTCCGCCGCGCACCGCGATTCGGGGGCGACGCTGTTCTGGCATCTCGACGGCGCCTATCTCGGATCGACCCAGGGTGTTCATAAACTGGAGTCTCGCCCCGCTCCGGGCCGCCATGTCCTGACGGTCGTCGACGAGGCGGGCCGTTCGGTCTCGAGGTCCTTCACCGTTCTGTCGAAGGAATGATCTCTATCGCATAACGCGTCAAATTCAGCGCGAAGAGCCCTCTCGTATTCTTTCGAGGGCCGAGGCGAGCGCGGGCAGGGGGAAGCGGGCGCCGGACGCGCGGTAGAGATCGCCCTCAAGCCTGAAGCTGATGCCGAGAGCCGCGTCTGCCTCGTCCCCGAAAAGCCCGCGCGCGATGCCGTACCATGCGAGTCTGAGGGCCGGGCGGAAGATCCTCGCCGATTCGGCGTCGCTCATGAGAAAGACGACCTCGGCCTCGTAGACGGGCAGGTCGCCGGAGCCTGAGCCCGCAAGCGGCTCGGCCGCTACGAGAAGTCCCAGCGCGGGGACGTCCATCTCTTCGTCGATGAGCGACGCGACGAGGTTCGAGAAGGGCTCGGGCGCCCATAGCACGATGGGGGCCGAGGCGAGGGGCGTCAGACGCGGCGGCAGGGGCGAGGGACCGGGCGACTTCGCGTTCTCGATCAAGCTCTCAAGGCGCCCGCTCGAAGCCAGGACGAGCCTGGGGCCGGGAATCGCGGCCCGTATGCCCGCCCGTTCGTTATAAAAACCTTTCCCCTCGCGCTTCCACGATCTGTCTGCGGCGAGAGCGAGCGAGGCGGTCCTGAAGGGAAAGTCGCCCAGGAAGGCCGCGTCGAAATGCTCCGTAAGGCCGGAGGAGGCGGATCCGCGCCCCCGTCCTATTCCGAGCGCGAGACAGTCGGTCCTGTCGAAGAGCGGGTCGAGGGCCTCAGCCTGGTCGGCCGGAACAAGGTAGGGGAGGAGGAGCCGGGCCTCGGAGGCGCCCATCCTCGCGTAGATCACCGCGTCCGGCCCCACCAGGGCCAGGGCGTCGACGCCCTCGTCGACGCGGATAGGCAGGACGCATCCTGCAAGCGTGAGGGCGGCTAAGGCCAAGGCCGGCGAAAAGCGGCGGACCCACGGCCGAGGACGGCGCGGGCCGGGGGTCGGCATAGACGGCCGCGCGTTATGCGACATCATAACAGGCCCTCGCGTGCCAGGAGCGACTGCGCCCGCGCGCGGTGGACCTTGGCCGCCTCGTTCCATCGGTGCAGTTCCGATCCGCGGAAGCGGCCGCGCGTGAGGACCCTGCGTGCGCCGGATCCCGCTCCGGTCCTGCGCGCGATCTCGGCCTTGAGCCACGCGAGCTTGTCGTAGCCGGGCAGACTTCCGTCCTCGGAGGATTCGTCGGCGACGCCCGCGCGCTCGAGATAGTAGCGCTTGTCGTAGGCGGGGACGTCGAGATCGACCGCGAAGCTCGCGATGCGCGATTTCATGTCGCCCCGGCCGTAGGACCAGATCGCGGCGAGTTCATCGGCGACGAGGTCTTCGTCATCGAATCCCCGCCGCATCGAGGTGCAGAGATAGCGGTAGATCTTGCGCGCGGCCGCGAGAAAGCGGGATCGGTTTTCGATGTGCGACAGTCCGCGCCTGAGTCTCGTGTCGGTCCATATCCCCACGGCTTCGTCGGGCGTTCGCAGAGCCTGGAGATGGCCGGCGGCCGGGAGGGGCGAGGACGAATCGACGATGTTGCAGGACTCGACCCTCCCTGAAAAATGCTGGTGGGCCCAGGTGTCGGCGTAACTGTGGAGGGCGATGCCGATGCGGAAATCGTCGCCGGACTTGAGCGCGTCGACGAGCAGTTCTTTCGAAAGCGGCGAATCGGGCGTGACGGTCCATCTCGAGGCCGCATCGTCGACGCGCTCGGCCTTGGCCTTTTCGAAGTCGCCCGGTATGAAATGGAACGGAAGGTAGATATCGCGGAGGGTCGATTCGTCCCAGAAAATATAGTTCTGCGTGATCTCGGTGCGATACGAGAAATCTCCGTCGTCGATCTCGTACGCGAGGATGGCGTTGTCGACGTATTGCGAAGCGAATGCGATGTCGGCGCATCGGCCGCTTTCCATGCCCGAGCGGAGACAGAGAAAATACACCGCGTAGTAATGGAACTCGGCGTTCATACAGAGGCAGTATGACGCGCAGGCGCTTACCGCGGCAAGATGCGCGGGCGCCGGGCGCTTTCCATGAGAAGCTTGATCCGATTGAGCTGATTCACTTCGGAGGCCCCGGGATCGAAGTCGATCGCGGCGACGGGTACATGGGGGAAGCGGCGCCTGAGTTCCTTGAGCATACCCTTGCCGGTGACGTGGTTCGGCAGGCAGGCGAAGGGCTGAAGACAGAGGATGCCCTCGACTCCGGAGTGGATGAGTTCGACCATTTCGGCGGTGAGGAACCAGCCCTCGCCGGTGCAGTTGCCGAGCTGGACGATGCCGTCCACCCCCTCGGCGAGCGCCTTTATGCCCGGAGGGGCCTCGAAGCGCGAACTCGAAGCGAGGGCGCGTTTGAGCGGCCTTCGATACAGCTCGAGGACGGCGACAAGGACTTCGGCGAGAAAGCCGCTGCCGAAAGCGCCCTCGAGGTATCTTCGCCTGAAACGGCCGTTCGAGGCGGAGTAGAGCAAAAAGTCGTAGAGATCGGGGACCACGGCCTCGCCCCCCTCCTTCTCGATGATCTCGACGACGCGGTTGTTCGCCTCGGGGTGGAACTTGACGAGAATTTCGCCGACGACGCCGATCCGCGGTTTGCGCTCCTCCTCACGGAGCGGCAGCGAGTCGAAGGCCGCGGTGATACTGCGGAGCGTGCGGGAGAAATTTCCCGGCGAAGGGCGCTCGAGGGCGGAAGCGCAGTGCTCGGAAAGTCTTCGCGCCAGCTTTTCGGCCGAACCCGGATCGGTTTCGTAGGGCCTCGTGCGGTAGAGACAGCGCATGAGGGCGTCGCCGTAGAGAAGTCCCTGCAGCCCCCGCGCGACGAGCATGGGCGAGAAGCGGAATCCGGGATTGCGTTCGAGCGATGCCGCGCTCAGGGAAATGACCGGAACCTGGGTCATGCCCCGGTCGGCGAGGGCCTTGCGGATGAAGGCGATATAGTTTGTGGCGCGGCAGCCCCCGCCCGTCTGGCTGACAAGGACGGCTGTCTTGTTAATATTGTATCGCCCCGATTGAAGTGCGGCCATGATCTGGCCGACGACCAGGATGCTCGGATAGCAGGCGTCGTTGTGCACCGACCTCAGTCCCGCATCGAGCGCCTCCTTCCCGCTTTCGGCG
Source organism: uncultured Treponemataceae bacterium (assembly GCA_964540615.1). Taxonomy (GTDB): domain Bacteria; phylum Spirochaetota; class Spirochaetia; order Treponematales; family Rectinemataceae; genus CAZXXZ01. The sequence continues at coordinate 12,219 of CAZINN010000061.1, forward strand.
AGAACCTCGAGTCGGTAGCCGGAAAGACGGAACGCCTTCTCGATTATTGAAAAGTGGATCGGCGACATCTGGGGCGCGAGGATCGTGTAATCCTCCTTCATGCGCCGTTCGAAGATGATGCGCGGCTTCGGAGCTTCGGAGGCGCGGGCGCGGATACCGGCCGCCTTTCGTTCGGCGACGGCGGCGGCGAGGGATCGGAGCCGGATGCGCGCCGCGCCGAGGTTCGCGTGCTCGTCGATCTTGATGCCGGTGTAGATCTTGCCCCTCGCCGCGAGGATCTCGGCGACTTGGTCGGAGGTGACGGCGTCGAGCCCGCAGCCGAACGAGACCAGCTGGACGAGATCGAGGTCGTCGCGTTGTGCGACAAAGGAGGCGGCCGCGTACAGCCTCGAGTGGTAGGCCCATTGATCGACGACGCGCAAAGGGCGCATAACGCGTCCGAGATGGCAGACCGAGTCCTCGCTCAGGACGGCCATGCCCAGCGACAGCACGGCCTGGGGAATGCCGTGATGAATCTCGGGATCGATATGGTAGGGCCTGCCCGCGAGCACGATGCCGTGGCCGCCTGTGCGCTCGATCCAGTCCAAGGCTTGCTCGCCCTGCGCGCTGATTTCCGCGCGGAAAGATTCGAGGGCGGCGAATCCCGCCTCGACGGCCCGCCGCGCCTCGGCGATCGTCACGCCCTCCCGGGCGAAAACCTCGGTCAGCCGCGAGGCAAGACGGCGCGGGTCCGCGACGGGAAGGAAGGGGTCGAGATAGCGGACCTCTCCCGATCGGAAGGCGTCGATGTTGTTGAGGATCACCTCGGGGTACGATGCGACGATGGGGCAGTTGTAGCGGTCGTTCGAATGCTCGATGAAGCGCTTCTCGCGCGGGATGCAGGGGTAGAAAACCGCGCCGCCCTCGGCTGCACGCGCGGCGAGGACGGCGGCGTGACCGTGCGCGAGCTTGGCGGGGTAGCAGACGGACTCCGAAGGGATCGTGTCCATGCCGCGCTCGTAGACCGCCTTCGACGAGCGGGGCGAAAGTTCGACCCTGAAGCCGAGCTCCGACAGAAGCGCGCGCCAGAGGGGGTAGTTCTCGTAGAGGTTGAGCACCCGCGGAACGCCTATGCGGCCGCGCCAGGCCTTTTCGACGGCCAAGATCTCTCCGGCGAAGACCCGCTCGAGCTTCCAGGCATACAAATCCGGCGGGCCGCCGGGTGCCGCCTTCAAATCCGGGACACGTTGCACGACATCGGAAGCCGGTCGAACGCGTATCGCTTCGGCGGGGGAAGTACGGCCGGGTGCGTCCGGAGCGCGCCGTGCTTCGACGCCGCCGCGTTCGCAGCGATTGCCGGTGACATGGGCCGAACCGGATGCGGGCCCCCCCGAGAAATGCGTTACGGTCAGCAGGCATGCGTTTGCACAGCCTGAACAACGTTTCGACGAAGTTGTATATGAAAAAGAATCGAGATCTTCGTCGGCGATAAGTGAGGAATCTGATCCTTCAAACCAGTGCGACCGCGCAATGAGCGCGGCGCCGTAGGCCCCCATGATGCCGGCCTCGGCGGGGCGCAGCGGCTCTACGCCCGAAACGAGTTCAAAGGCGCGCAGAACCGCGTCGCTCGAGAAAGTTCCGCCCTGAACGACTACCTTGGTTCCGAGATCCGAGGCCGAGCGCAGTCTGATGACTTTTTCCAGCGCATTGCGGATGACTGAGTAGGCGAGGCCTGCAGCTATGTCGGCCGGCGAGGCTCCTTCTTTCTGCGACTGCTTGACCCGCGAGTTCATGAAAACCGTGCAGCGGCTGCCTAAGTCGACGGGATCGCGCGATTCGAGCGCGAGGGCGGAAAAGGAGGCGGCGCTGTATCCGAGCGAGGAGGCGAAGGTTTCGAGAAAGGAGCCGCAGCCCGACGAACAGGCCTCGTTGAGCAGGACCGAGGCAATAACGCCGTTCTCGATTCGGAGAAATTTCATGTCCTGGCCGCCGATGTCGAGTACGGCTTCGACGCCGGGCAGAAGACGCGAGGCCGCGGCGCAGTGCGCGACGGTCTCGA
>CAZINN010000062.1:0-14205 GCA_964540615.1 uncultured Treponemataceae bacterium
GATACGCAGGATGGGGCTCGGGCCGGCCGCCCCTGGGCTCTCGTGAGCTGCGCCGTCTCGCCGGGCTTCGATTTCCAGGATTTCGAATTAGCATCGCGCGATTCGCTTCTGAAGAGCTATCCTGAGCATGAGGCCCTCATTGTGCGCATGACCCGCGGCTGAACTGCGGAATTGTGCACCGCAATCCGGGGCGGCGGTTTGAGACGGTTTTCCCCCGTGTATTGACATTCGTGGACATTTTCAAATAATTGGCAACGTTGTCCTATCGATAGCAGTACTGAGCGGGAGCTTGTGTCGATGCAATTATCCGTCAAGGACGCGGCGGTGGTTCTCAATGTGTCCGAAAAGACGATTTACCGCTGGATCAAGCAGGAGGCGATCCCCTGCTACCGCATCAACGAGCAGTACCGCTTCAACCGCGCCGAACTTCTCGAGTGGGCCACCTCGCGCAGGATACAGGTCTCGCCCGAGATTTTCGCCGAGAAGTTCAGCTCATCGGCACCCCTGCCGACCCTTCTCGAGGCGATAAAAGCGGGCGGCGTGTACTATCGAGTCGGCGGCAGCGATCAGGCCTCGGTGCTCCGCGCGGTCGTCGACATTCTGCATCTTCCCGAGGAAGTCGACCGAGAGTTTTTGTATCAGGTGCTCCTGGCCCGCGAAACCCTGGGATCGACAGGCATCGGCGACGGCATAGCCATTCCGCATGTGCGAAACCCCGTCGTGCTCCATGTGTCACGGCCGACGATTTCGCTCTGCTTTCTCGAACGGCCGATCGAATTCGGCGCAATCGATAACAAACCCGTCGATACGCTCTTTACCCTTATAAGCCCCTCGGTGCGGGCTCATCTTCATCTGCTTTCGCGTCTGGGGATTGTTCTGAGAAACGAGGCGGTCAAGGCGGCTCTGCGCCGCCGCGCGACCCGTGAGGAGCTTATGGATGTCTTTGCGCAGGCCGAGGCCGATCTTCCCGCGGGATCATCGAGGAGTCTGTCGTCATGACATCTGAAGGCGCCGCGGCCGAAACGATCGGGGGATCACCGTGCCGCTGACGCTGATCCTCGCCGGTATCGCGCTCAGCGGAGTGAGCGGCCTGATCGCGCTCTTTCTACCCCGCCGCGGCTCTGCGGGGCAGTTGATCGGGACATTCGTGTTCGCCGCCGGATGCGCGGCCGCCCTCGTCGGGGCCTTCTGGGAACTGGCCTTTCCTGTTTCGCACATCGCGGATTTCCCCTGGCCGGCCTTCGGCGGCGGCGCTGTCTCCCTCGACGCTTTAAGCGCGTTTTTCCTCGTTCCGGTTTTTGTCGTCGGCGGGCTCGGGGCTGTCTACGCTCTCGGTTATTATCCTCAGTCCGAAAACCCCCTCACATTCCGCTCGGTACAGTTTTTCTATGGAACAATGACGGCGGGCATGGGGCTCGTCGTGATCGCGCGCCACGCCCTCGTTCTTCTTTTGGGCTGGGAGTTCATGGCGCTTTCGGCTTTCTTTCTCATAACTGCCGATAACAAGAACTTTGAATCGAGACGGGCGGGTCTTGTGTATCTCATCGCGACGCACGCGAGCACGCTGGCACTTGTCTGCCTATCTGCGGTCTGGAAAAGCGCAACCGGCTCTTTTGAGCTCGCGCCGACGGCGTCGCTCGGGCCTGGAGTCGCGATACCCGTTTTCATCCTCGCACTTGTGGGATTTGGGCTCAAGGCCGGCATACTCCCCCTTCACTTTTGGCTGCCCGGTGCGCACGCCGCCTCTCCGAGCCATGTATCCGCGTATATGTCGGGCGTCCTCATCAAAATGGGGATTTACGGATTGCTTCGCATAATCTCGCTGTTCCCGGATATTCCGCTTTCCTGGGGCGCCATTGTCCTCGTTCTCGGCCTTGTCTCGGCCCTCCTCGGGGTAGCCTTCGCCCTGGCCCAGCATGACATAAAACGCCTTCTCGCCTATCACAGTGTCGAGAACATCGGCATCATCCTCATGGGACTCGGCCTCGCCATGACGGGCCGCTCGCTCGACAATCCTGTCCTGGTCAGCCTCGGACTCGGCGCCTGTCTTCTGCACACCTGGAATCACAGTCTCTTTAAATCGCTCCTCTTTATGGGAGCAGGATCGATCCAGCACGCGACCGGGACCAGAAGAATCGACCGTCTCGGCGGACTAGCGAAGACCATGCCCCTGAGCGCCCTGCTTTTTATCGTCGGTGCTGTAGCGATCTGCGGGCTCCCGCCCCTCAACGGTTTTGTGAGCGAATTGGTTCTGTACATAGGGCTTTTCGGACAGGCACTTGCAGACGGTACAGTCTCCGCTCTGAGCGCTCTTGCCGCGGTCGGGCTGGCCATGGTGGGCGCCTTGGCCCTCGCCTGTTTCGTCAAAGCGACGGGCGTCGTCTTTCTCGGAGAACCGCGGAGCGATGCTGCCGCAAAGGCACACGAGTCTCCGGCCTCTATGATCGTGTCCATGATCGTGCTTGCTCTGGCCTGCGTCTGCATCGCTTTTGCGCCGCAAGCCTTCGCTCCCGCCCTCGACGCGGCGACTTTTTCCTGGAGCGGTGCCGGCGATATAGTGTCGCACAACGTTTCCACCCTCACGCCGTCCGACATAGGAACGAATACGCCTTCCATTACCGAGCATGCGCCGCTGACTCTCGTCGGCGCGCTTTCGGCGGGACTGACAGCCGCCGTCCTGCTCCTCGGAGTTTGTGTAATGCGCCCGCGCAGGATTCGCAGAACTGCACAGGCTTCCGCATCTGAAGCCGGATCAGAGGTCGGCACCTGGGATTGCGGTTACGCGCGGCCGACAAGCCGTATGCAGTATACGGCTTCCTCCTTCGCGCGCGGAATTGTCGGTATGTTCTCCTGGGCGGTCAGGCCGCCCGCCGAAGGCGGCCGCATCGAAGGCGCGTTCCCGAAAGGAAGACACATCCATCTCGAGGCGGGCGATCCGGTGCTCGACCGCTGTCTCGTCCCCGCTTTCCGGAGAATCACCGGCCTTGCGTTCTGGCTGCGCAGGTTCCAGCAGGGACTGACGCAGCAGTACGTGCTTTATATTCTTATTGTGCTCGTCCTTCTTCTTGGAACTCTCTTTCTCCCTGGTCTGTCCTCGGCTGTATCGAGCGGAAACGGAGCCGTACCGTGATGCTTTCGGATTTTGCGGACATACTCATACAGATCGCGGCGCTTGTCCTGATGCCTCCGTTGTTTTTCGGTGTCATCAACAAGGTCAAAGCCTTTTTCGCCGGACGAAGGGGGCCTCCGCTTCTGCAAGGTTATTATGATATCGCAAAGCTTCTTCGCAGGGGCATGGTCGTATCGAAAACGACGAGCTGGGTTTTTTTCGCCGGTCCCGTCGTGACCCTCGTCTGCGTGTTTTTCGCAGGGCTGCTCGTGCCGATTTGCTCCGAGAGGGCCCCTGTCAGATTCGCGGGCGATGCTATTCTTTTCGCCTATCTTTTCGGCCTGGCGCGCTTTTTTACGACGGCCGCGGCCCTCGATACAGGCTCGGCCTTCGAGGGTATGGGCGCCGCCCGCGAGGCCTACTTCGCCTGCCTTTCCGAACCCGCCCTCTTCTTCGCGTTCCTCGCTCTGGCGCGAAGGACCGGTTCCCTTTCGCTCAGCGGAATGCTGGGCCCGGGCGGCGGTTTCTCGACCCAGACGGCGGCGGCTATGGCCCTGGTCGCCCTCGGTCTATTCATCGTCCTCTTGGCAGAGAGCTGTCGAATACCCATTGATGATCCGGCGACGCATCTCGAACTGACCATGATCCACGAGGTCATGGTCCTCGATCATTCAGGGCCGCTGCTCGGCGTCGTCGAGTATGCTTCGTCGATGAAGCTGCTTGTCGTCGAATCCCTCTTTATCGGTTTGCTCTCACCGCTCCGCACGGGTGAGTTCTGGATCGATCGGACGATGTCCGCCGCCGCTCTTATCCTGGTCGCGGCTGTCGTCGGCGTGGTCGAGTCGGTCATGGCGCGCCTGCGCATGGCGCGCGTTCCGTTTTTATTGACCGGCGCCGTTCTTCTCTGCGGCTCCGGTTTTATCCTCCTGGCGAGGTGACGATGATGATTGAGCTCGTCAACGCGCTTCTCGTGCTGGTGCTTGTCTTGAATCTCTTCGCGCTCGGCACGTCGAGAATCCAATCGCTTATCCGCATCGTCGCCGCACAGGGGATTCTCCTGGGCATCATCGCGCTGTGCGCACACGAGAAAATCGGCGCCGCAGTGATCGTCTCGGCCTCGGCGGCTATCATCATCAAGGGTGTTTTGATTCCATCGATCATGACGAAGTCTCTGCAGGCCGCCGATATAAAGCGCGAAATCGAGCCATTCATCGGATTTCTGCCGTCTATCCTTTTGGGCGCCGCGGCGACGGCGGCCGCGCTTCTGTTTACGCCGGCCTTGAGCGGTTCAGCCGTGGATGGAAACACTCCTTCGCTCATCATACCTGCGTCGTTTTCGACGATCTTCGTCGGATTCATCATCTTGGTAAGCCGTTATAAGGCTGTCACGCAATCTCTGGGTTATCTCGTCCTGGAGAACGGCATCTTCATCTTCGGGATACTCCTCGTCGAGGCTATTCCGCTGGTTGTCGAGATGGGCATGCTCCTCGATCTCTTCGTCGGAATCTTCGTCATCTCGATTATCACCAATCACATCAACAGGGCCTTTTCCTCGATGGATACGCGGCGCCTGGTCTCGCTCAAGGAGTAAGAGCATGGCCTTCGCGATGATTGTTCTTCCGATTGTCATGGCCGTCGTCGCCTTCGCGATTCCATCGAACCGTATTAGGCCGTGGATTCTGCCGGTCGCCGCCGCCGCCCATCTCGCGCTTGTCGTCGCCTTTATCGTTCGGCCCGAGGAAACAAGCGAAGGCTCCTGGCTCGCCCTCGATGCGCCGGGCATGCTGGTATTGTCGGTCGTGTCGGTTCTTTTCTTTTTTTGTTCGATTTACTGTGTCGGCTATCTCCGCCATCGGCAAGAGAGGTCGAACCGGGTCTTCGTCGCCTGCCTCATGGTTTTTCTGGGAGTGGCGAGCCTGGTCGCCTGGGCTCGGCATCTCGGTTTGTTGTGGGTGGCGATCGAAGCGACGACTCTATCCACGGCTCCTCTCATCTACTTCAACCGCTCGAAGCGCAGTATCGAAGCGACGTGGAAGTACCTGCTGGTCGGATCGGTCGGCATCGCGCTCGCCCTTTTAGGTACTTTTTTCATTGCATACTCGGCAATCGCCGCCGGAATGCGCCCGAGCCTCGACGCTGAGACGGCGGCGCTGCTTGCGCCTGCCCTGTCTAAGCCTTGGCTCAGGGCCGCCTTTGTTTTTCTTCTCGTCGGCTACGGTACCAAGATGGGGCTTGTGCCCATGCACACGTGGAAGCCGGACGCTTACGGTGAGGCGCCCGGGGTCGTCGGAGCGGTCTTCGCCGGCGGAGTCACCAGCTGCGCCTTTCTCGCGCTTCTGCGCATACAAAGAGTTTGTACGGCCGCAGGCGAGGGGGCGTATACCTCTCGTCTTCTTCTCGTCATGGGGCTCCTGTCGATGGCCGTCGCGGGTTTTTTCATGATCGGCCAGCGCGATTTCAAGCGCATGCTCGCTTACAGTTCCGTCGAACATATGGGCATTCTGGCCGTGGGCCTGGGCATCGGCGGACCGGCGCTCTTCGGCACCATGCTCCATGTCGTGATGAACGGAACGGCCAAGGGAGTGCTTTTCCTTTCGGCGGGCAACATCCATAGGGCCTATGCGAGCAAATCGACCGATGACGTGCGCGGCGCGCTCAGGCGTCTGCCGCTTTCGGCCTCGCTCTTCATCGCCGGCTTTTTCGCTATCACGGGCTCGCCGCCCTTTGGTCCCTTTGTAAGCGAGTTCTCCATCGTGGCGGCTTCCTTCAATGCAGGGGAAATCGCCGCAGCCGCCTTTTCCCTTGTTTCCCTTCTTATCGTCTTCGTCGGCATGGGGAGAACCGTGCTCGCCGTCGTGCAGGGCGGACCGGGCCTGGACGCTCCCGACAGCGCCTATCGCGATGGTTTTTTAACCGCCGCGCCCGTCGTCGCGCTCGCCGCCATCGTGCTAGCGCTCGGTATTTGGATTCCCGAACCCCTGCGCAGCCTGGCCGAGAACGCCGCCCGTTTCCTGGAGGTCGTTCAATGAAGGCCGGCGGCTTTGAACTTGCGCGGACAGTCAACGGCGGGAAGTTGGCGCTCGCGTCGATCCCATGCCTCGAGGTCGAAGCACTGACGGACGCGATCGCCGACAGCCTTACGGCCGGTATGCGGATATCTGCATACTTCGCCGCCGCGCCTCGACAGCCCTCCTCAGATACAGCAGCCGAGCTGTATGTCGTCCTCGCGGACGACGAAGGGAGCGAACTGCGGGTCGGCAGGGCCCGAGTCGGGGCCGAGGGTTTCCCTTCGATAGCGGAAAGATTCCCCCAGGCCCAGCTCTTCGAGCGCGAAATAGCCGAGCAGTTCGGTCTGCCGCCTCTGGGTCATCCCTGGACAAAGCCCGTCCGATATGCACAGCCCATGATTTCGGGCCGCTCGTCTCCATGGTCGGCGAAGGATCGGGAAGGGGGACGGGCGGCCCCCCTGCCGGGAACCGCCGATTTTTTCCGTGTCGAGGGCGAGGATATCCACGAGGTCGCGGTCGGGCCTGTGCATGCGGGCGTGATCGAGCCCGGGCATTTTCGTTTTCAGTGCCATGGCGAACGCGTTTTTTTTCTCGAGATCGCCCTTGGATACCAGCACCGCGGCATCGAAGAAGCCCTGATCGGCGGCCCCGACCGGCGCTCGCTTCACATGATCGAGACCGCCTGCGGCGATTCGACGATAGCACACGCGACATGTTATTGCGATATAATCGAAGCACTTTCGCAGACGAGAAAACCGGCCCGCGCCCAGGCTGTCGCCGCGATCGCCCTCGAGCTCGAGCGTCTTGCGTGTCATATCGGAGATCTCGGCGCCATATCGGGCGACGTCGGTTTTCTGCCTACCGCAAGCTACTGCGGCCGCATTCGCGGCGATTTTCTCAACATGACTGCGCTCGTCTGCGGCAACCGATTCGGCCGTAATCTCATGCTGCCCGGAGGGCTTCGGTATGACCTTGACGGTGAGCGTGCCTCCGAGTTGTCGCGGCGGCTCGAACGCTTCTCCCGCGATGCAAGGAAGGCGATCGATCTTTTGTGGGACAGCCAGTCGGTCATGGCGAGACTCGAGGACACGGGAAGACTGAGCCGCGAAGCTGCGTTGGAATTGGGCGTCGTCGGACCGGCGGCCCGCGCATCGGGCCTCCCGCGCGATGTTCGATTCGACCAGAGCTCGGGCATCTACCGTATGTCGCATATTCCAGTGTCCACGCACGACTCGGGCGATGTCCTCGCGCGGGCCGCGGTGCGCTACATGGAGATACAGCGCTCGGTCGAGTTTATAGAAGAGCAGCTGGCATCTCTGCCCTCGGGAGATGTTCGGGAGCGCGGCGCAAAGGACGCACTTTCCTTTGAACCAGAGGCGTTTGCAGTGGCTCTGACAGAGGGCTGGCGGGGCGAAGTCTGCCATATCGCGATAACCGACGCCTCGGGCTCGTTTGCGCGCTACAAAATCGTCGATCCGAGTTTCCACAATTGGCCTGCTCTCGCCTGGGTGATGCGCGACCAAGAGATATCGGATTTCCCGCTCTGCAACAAGAGCTTCAATCTTTCGTACTGCGGCCACGATTTATGAGGGGAAACGCCGATGGTTAAGATCATGCTCGCGCGGCTCTTTCAGGGGCATCGGACGATAAAGTTCCCGGCCGCCCCCGCGCCGGCCCTGCCCGACCGCTATCAGGGAAGGCCCGAGATAGACAGCGCCTTCTGTTCCGCGGATTGCAGCGCATGCGCAGCTTCCTGCCCAACGGCGGCGATCGCCTGCGACGGCACCGCAGCACAAGCCGCTCCGAGCATAGATCTCGGCAAATGTCTTTTCTGCGCCGACTGTGCCGAGTCCTGTCCGCACGGTTCGATTCGTTTTTCGAGCGATTACCGTTTGGCGACCCGGACGCGCGACGCCCTCAGACTCAAAGCGGACGACGTCGCGATCGCCCTCGCCGGAGAGCTCGACAAACGACTCAAGCGACTCTTCGGCAGATCGTTGAAGCTCCGCCAGGTCAGCGCCGGCGGCTGCAACGCCTGCGAGGCCGATATCAACGTGCTCACGACCGTCGGCTGGGACCTTGGGAGATTCGGTATACAAATCGTCGCCTCGCCGCGCCACGCCGACGGCCTTATCGTAACCGGTCCGGTGACGAAGAACATGGAACTCGCCCTCCGCAAGACCTACGACGCTGTCGGCGAACCTAAAATCCTCATCGCCGTGGGCGCCTGCGCCATCTCGGGCGGGCTTTTCGCCGACCGTCCCGAGACCTGCGGCGGCCTTCCCTCGATACTACCCGTCGATCTATTCATACCCGGTTGCCCTCCTCATCCCTTGACGATCCTCGACGGCCTTCTTAGGCTGACAGGCAGGATCGAGAGCAGACCGCGGGGGCGATAGAGGGCGGGCAGAGGCGCTTTGGTCTCTTGTCACCGGCCCTGTCACCGCGGACGAAAGGGTGGACCGTGATGAGATATTTTCCGAAAATACCCGGCGAGCGTGTTTATCTCTCGCCCATCAATCTCGAGGATGCCGAGCTCTACACGGCCTGGCTCAACGACCTCAAGACCGCCCGCTATCTCATGACGGCCCCGATGCAGGTGACACTGCACGGCGAACGCGATGCCTTAGTCGAGCTTTCGAAACAGCATGCCTACGCCATCGTCGCCCGCGAGGGCGAGGAACTTTTAGGCAACTGCGGACTTCACAACATCGACCAGATTTCGCGTTCTGCAGAGGTCGGCATCTTTATCGGCGAAGACTCCCGCCGCGGCGAAGGCTACGGTACCGAAGCTCTGAGGCTGCTCTGCGATTACGGCTTTTACATTCTCAACCTCCGCAGCATTCAACTCCGCACCTACGCCTACAACGAACGAGCGGTCGCCTGCTATAAAAAGGCCGGCTTCAAGGAGGCGGGCCGTTTCCGCAAGGCCCACTTCTACGGCGGACAGTACCACGACCTCCTGCTCATGGACATTCTGCCTGAGGATTTCGGGCCCAGTCACCTTCCGCCGCCGGGCGACTGACAGACATCGTCGTGCGCGTCGAAGAGCGCTCCGGCGTCCAGGGCTGCCTTCCCGTACCCTTGACACGGTACTTTGAGGCCAGGTATAACAATTTCCGTCTTTTGCGGCGATGGTGGAATTGGTAGACACGCTAGCTTGAGGTGCTAGTGCCGAGAGGCATGGAGGTTCAAGTCCTCTTCGCCGCAAATGTAATCATAATAAAGATTTGATTTCATAGGCCGACCGAGAACGGAAGCCGTGAAAAATCCCATGTTACCACCCGCGTTAAAAGGGTGGAGGGGGTTGTATGGCACGCGCTCCGTTTTATGTCTTTGCGAGAAAATCGAACGATAGACAGACCGGCAAACCGGTTATCCGTTTTTGTGCTCGTTTTAACGGCGAGGACGGGACCGTCATTAAAACAGTGACCCTCAAAGCAACCACGCCAACCAAGGCCGCAGTGGAAGCGCATGAGCTTTACGAGCGCGGTGAGGCAGCCGATGCGGCCGACCCCTTCGTCCTCGACCTACTCGACACTTTTTGGAGGACCGATTCTGACTACGCAAAAATGAAAGCCCTCCGGGGTCGCCCGCTCTCAGTTCGTTATGTCGAAATTCTCAACTGCGTTTTCAAGAAACATTTATCGAAACCGCTCAAAGGTATTCGTCTACACCAGCTCACCGTGTCGCGGATGGAAAAAATAATCCTCGATCTATGCGCGTCGGGCGTCAACCCGCGGACGATTAACAACCTGATACAAGCAGTCCGCGTACCCGTGTCCGATCGCGCCCGCCGACTTCGCATTCCCGATCAACTCGAACACCTGCAGCGCGTCGCAGAGCGGCCGCGCGAGCGCGGGACGCTCTCCCTTGACGAGGTGGCCAAAATCGCGGCGCTTGAGGGCGAGTCGCCCCGCATCAAGACCGCCATGCTCCTCGGCGCCTTGTGCGGTCTTCGTATGGGCGAGGTCCGGGGCCTTATGCCCGAGGACCGGGGACAGGGTGTCCTCGCTATCCGCCATAACTACGTCGACGACCGCGAAGGCGCGAAGGATCCAAAATGCGGCTCGAGTAGGCGCGTACCCCTTCCTGGTGTCGTAGATGAACTTTTGAGCCTATGCGAGGCACTGGCACCAAAAGGCTCGCGGTTTATTATCTATAACGAAAAAGACATAACAAAGCCCATAGACAAGAACGCCCTCGAACGTGGCTTCCGGCGCGTCCTCAAAGAGATCGGCATCGATGAGGATCAGCGCAGGGCGCGTAATTTAACCTTTCACGGCCTCCGGCATACTTATGTATCAATAACCCGAGCGGTCGGGCTTCCTGACTTCGTGGTACAGCGCCTGGCCGGACATAAATCCGCCGTCATGATGGAACGTTACTCACATGCCGAAAATGTCATCGATTTCACTGCGGCGCGGACCGCGCTTGAGGGCATCGTGGAAAGGAAGACTGCGGAAACATAAGCGGGCGTGAAAAATGTTAGAGCTGACCTATGATAAAATTTTTTTCTAATTACTTCTTGACACGATGAGGACTACGTAGTATTTATGAATTACTAACAGAGGCGGAGCGATACCCGCCGACATTTTGAGAGAACATCGAGCAACCGCTCTTGTAGGGCGGCCCCCTAGGGGAAAACTCGGGCTCTCTCACATCCTAAGCAACAGTTCAACTTCCTCCCCCACCTAAAGGGGGAGGTATGCGCCTAGGCACCTTGAAAGACGCAGCCGGAATTCTCGCCATAAATTATGTCACGGCGAAGCGGCTAAGACTCCGTGGACAACTACCGGGCGTCGTTGAAGTTTCGCCGCGCATTGTTCGTGTCGACCTCGATATACTCGAGGCCGAGATCTCCGCGCGCACCGCAAAAACGCCTACTAAGGGCGAGGCCTAGCATGGTCGCCCACGGAGACCCGACGGCCCGCGAAATCCTCGAGAAGCTCAAGCCCGAGCTCGAGCGCGCCTTTTCGTACATCCCTCGATATGGTTCGATCGGGATCATCGCCCATTTTGTCCGAGGGCAGATCGCGCGGGTCGAGATATCGGCAAGCGTCGCCAGGAAGTTGGCCGATGATGAGCGAGGCGATCGATGAGTACTAGACCTTCGTCGCCCGACCTGCGCGAGATCGAGGAGTCCCTCGTCAAGGCAGCCTTTCTGGAACCCGGCATACTTGACGATCCGGACCTCGACCCTGAAGCGATACAAAATCGCGAGGTTTACGAAATAATCAAAGCCGCTCTCGCGCTCCGGGCTCGAGGTATCAAGCCCGACATGGTCACTCTTTACGCCGAGCTGGCAGACCATGCCTCGACGCTCGCGCGTATCGGCGGCCTCGAAGTGAGCGCCGCGCAGGCTCCGTACTTCATCGCCAAAATAAATTCCGCCGCGGCAGCGCGCCGCCTTCGTCACATACTAATCGACGCTCAGGGACGCCTTGATCGCGGCGAAGACAACGTGCAAGAGAGCCTCGAAATGGCGCTCGCCCAATTGGATACCAGGCCCGCATGGTCGCGCGTCAAGACATACTCTGCGCACGACGAACAGACCGCCGATTTGCCGCCGCGTCAATGGTTCGTCGACGGCATGATCACGGTTGGCCTAAGCATCTTCGCAGGCCGCAAGGGCTTAGGGAAGTCCTTTGCGGCGATCCAGCTGGCTATCGCTGTAGCCTCGGGCGGTACGTTCTTGGGCCGAACGACGATTCAGGTTCGCGTGCTTTACCTAGCGCTCGAGCTCGACAGAATCGCAGTACACGAGCGGCTCGCGCGGTTTTCTCCCATCGACGAAGGATTCGACTTCGTCTACACCTGGCCCCGAGGCGACCAGGCCCTCACGTTGCTTGAGTCTGCGATCAAGAAGGGCGGCTATAAAGTCATCGTCATCGATATGCTCTCCGGAATTTTGCCCCCGGATACTGAAACGAATAGCTACGACATTTCCTTTTGGCTTTCACGCCTACGGCACATAGCACTGGATAATAGCGCCGCCATAATCGCCATGCATCACTTAATAAAGGCCGACACGGGCGACCCCGTAAGCAACCTCATGGGCAGTACGGCCTTCGGAGGCCAGGCCGATAGTGTTGTCACGCTTGACCGTAGGCGGGGAGAGGCCGGCGCAAAGGTCTACGTACATGGCAATCACGGGCAGGACCTCTCCCTCGTCGTCAGATTCGAGTCTTGCCGATGGATTCTGGCCGACGAGACGGACGCAAGCACTCCCCGCCTCGCTGAATCGGACGCCGCTGTTGTCAGGCTTCTCGAGTCGCACCCCGAAGGTCTTTCTGTAAGGACTATCGCAGGGACATTGTGCAAAACGGACGGTGCGATCCGTGCAACACTATCCCGCCTCGCCGCCCGCGGCCTTGTCCTGAAAATCGCGAATGTATGGCGATATACCGCACCGCACGAAAGCGCACAGCGTGCACCTTGTGCGCCCGGGCTCTTCGGGGAGGAGGCGCACCGCACCGCACGGGGTCCTTTAGGACCCGTGCGGTCGTGCGCACCCGATGAGCCCCGCCTGCCATACAAGGAGCTCAACGTATGACCCCCGCTCGCCTCCGCTCGGCCGCCGCCGAGATCGGAAAAGCCTCCGCCCGCCTGCGCTCGCTCCCTCTCGGGCATCGCGCCGAGGCCTCGGCGCTTCAGGCCCGGCTCGATGCAATCGGGCGCACCCTGGCCCGGGAATACGGGCGTCGCCACGGCTGGCGCGTGTCAGTTTTGCCTTTTCCTCTCGAGGCACTCGCGGGGACACCGTGTCCCCGCCCGGACCCTCTCGGGCGCCGAGGCCTCCCGCCGCATGCCATTGCTGACCACCCGGTCTTTTATCGCGACGCTGAGCGGAGACCCGCCGCGATTGTGTCATTTAATTACGGCGGCTCGGGGGCCGCACGACTCGCCGCGGCCGAGCTCGGTCTGCTTTGCGAAGTTGAAACCGACTTTCCGAACTGGTACGGGTTCGGGACAACCTTCGTCGTGTTTCGGCGAAAGCCTGAGGCGGCGGCTTTATGATTTTAGAACTCGTCGACCGCCGAGACCAACTTTTACGTGATCTTTATATCACGGAAAAAGCCGCCGACAGTTTCGCCGCGCGCGGCGACCACGACAGCGCGCGGGAGTGCAGAATGGAGGCTGCGTCCCTGCGCCTGCAAGTCGAGCTCATCGCGCGAGAACTAAATCGCATAACGTCACAAGTGCACAACGCCTCGCCTGGCGGGGCGATTTCAGGCGAGCGGGCCGCCGATAGCCCGCGGAGGTGATCCGATGGAAAAGGATCGAATGTTAAGACTGCCCGGCGCACTCATTCGGCACGATGAGGCTGCCCACCGGCTTCATGTCCAGCCCGAGGAGATTGAGGCGCTCATCGAGGGCGGCAGGCTGAAGGCTAAAAGATCGGGTGAGCTTTTTTTCATCGACTTGGATGAGGCATGGAATCTACTCGTCGCAAACGGGCGAATCCGGTACCGGGGGGCTGTTACATGCGTATAACGCTTTCCGGCCACGTCGGCACGGCCATAACCGCCCAGGAGGTCCGTCGGCAGCTCGCCGCCGCGCGGGGCGGGCCGGTTGTAATCGACATCGCATCTCCGGGCGGGTATGTCGATGAGGCGATAGAAATTTATAACATCCTGCGGGGCTATCCCGGCCCCTTGACCGCTCGCCTCGTAGGTGTTGTCGCAAGCGCGGCAACGTTGATCGCGTGCGCCGCGCGCCGCATTGTTGCCTTAAGCTCGAGCCTCTGGATGGTTCACTCAACGAGCCTCTCTATGTCGGGTAACGCGAGCGACCTCGAACATGGCGCGGCGATCCTCAAAAAGTACGACAGTCTCTTAGCCGAAGTGTACGCGGCGAAGACCGGCAAGAGCCGTGAAGAAATCCGCGCATGGATGGAAAGCGAGAGCTGGCTGACTGCGGAGGAAGCGCTTGCCGCGGGCTTCATTGATTCGATCGAGTGGGACGCTGCCGGCCGCGCCGATCTTGCGGCCGCGAAGGCCAGGGTTCGCGAACTCGCCGCGCGGGGGTATCGCCCCGGAGAACTCGAGCGAGCCGCCGCGCTCATCGCGGCGCCGGCGCAGCTCG
>CAZINN010000063.1:0-14032 GCA_964540615.1 uncultured Treponemataceae bacterium
GGATCAAAGCCCGACGCCAACAAGGACGCCTGGTATTTCCGCGGCGAGTTATATAAGGAAACGAAGCGTACTGCGGAAGCGAAGGCCGATCTGCAGAAGGCGGCTTCCATGGGTCAGAAGGACGCCGCAAAACTGCTGGCCGAAATGAAATGAGCGATGCGCGATTCGAACGCGCGACCCCCAGCTCCGGAGGCTGGTGCTCTATCCAGCTGAGCTAATCGCTCGGAACGAGCTCAGAGTAGTACGCCGGCTTTTGCGATGTCAAGTTGACCTCGTCGCATGATCTTGACCCTCCGGCCGGCGGAGGGTACGGTTCAGGGCACAATTATGGAAAAACTCCTTCTCGCCTCAAGCTCGCCCCGGCGTCGGGAGCTTCTCGAATCGCTCGATATCGCTTTCGATGTTTGGGCGCCGGATATCGACGAGTCCCGCCGCGACTATCTGCCGCCGGCGGAGCGTGTCGTATCGCTTGCGTCGGACAAGGCCTGGGCCGCAGCGCGATCCATCGACGCTCCTCAGCATCGACTCGTCCTCGGGGCCGACACGCTGGTGTGCATTGAAGACCCCGGCGCCGCGCCTCGAATACTGGGCAAGCCCTCCGACGGGGCCGAGGCCCGCGCGATGCTCGAAGTTCTGCAAGGGCGGACGCATGTGGTCTATACCGGCATCGCCCTCATCGACAGGATATCGGGCGGGCTTCGCTCAGCCTGTTCGAGCACATCGGTTTCTTTCGCCCCGATGGAAGAGGGTGAGATCATCGAATACATCGATTCGGGCGATTGGACAGGGGCGGCCGGCGGATACAAAATTCAGGGTCGAGCGGCGCTCTATATCACACAAATCTCCGGGTCCTGGTCGGGCGTCGTAGGCTTGCCATTGCGGGAACTTTATGGCATCCTTCGCGAAGCGGAATTCCGCTTCTCCGCGTAGGCGGCGTTGTACCCGCCGCAGCGGGGAGTAGGAAGCACTACCCCTTGATTCGGCGCAGCGCTTCCGACCGGCGCCTTCGGCGCCGGCATTTTCCGCCGCGTGTCCAGCGTTTAAGCTCGAGGGCGGCGAGATACAGAGACGGAGGCCGGTTTTCAATCACCGGCCGCGGGAGGAACTCTTGGCAGTCGTTACGATGAAGAATCTGCTCGAGTCGGGCGTCCACTTCGGGCACCAAGTCAAGCGCTGGGACCCTCGGATGAAGAAGTACATCTTCGCCGAGCGGAACGGCATCCACATCATCGATCTTCAAAAAACGATCCAATCGATCAAAGAGGCCTACGACGCGATTCAGAAGATCGTCAGCTCGGGCAAAAGCGTGCTCTTCGTCGGCACGAAGAAGCAGGCGCAGACGGCGATCCAGAAAGAGGCGGAGCGCTGCGAACAATTCTACGTAAACAACCGCTGGCTCGGCGGCATGCTCACGAACTTTTCGACGATCAAGAAGTCAATTCAGCGTCTCAAAAAAATCGAGAAAATGGAAGTCGACGGCACCTTCGAAAGCCTGACGAAGAAGGAAATCGCCAGCCTCCAGAAAGAAAAGTCGAAACTCGAGAAAAACCTCGGCGGCATCAAGGAGATGAAGGAGCTCCCCGGAGCCCTTTTCGTCATCGACACCCGGAAAGAAGCCATCGCCGTCGCCGAGGCGCAGCGGCTCGGCATTCCAATCGTCGCGGTCGTGGACACCAACTGCAACCCCGAGGGCATAACCTACCCCATTCCGGGGAACGACGACGCGATCCGCTCCATAAGCCTCTTTACGCAGATCATCGCCAACGCGGTCGTCGAAGCAGGAGCCGCCGAAGGGCTCAAGATCATCGAGAACCTCGCCGGCGACGAGACCGAGGAGATCAAGACCGACGCCGCCCCCGTCGCTGAGGAGGACGAGATCGAGATCGATCCCGCCACCTACACCGCCTCGGAAAAGCCGAAGATCGAGGACTTCCCTGTCGAAGACGGTACGGCCATCGTCGACGAGGACCGCCTGTACGAACCGAAATAAGCCCTTACACAGCGAAGGAGATGAACCGTGGATATCACCGCCACCGACATTAAAAACCTGCGCGAAAAAACCGGCGCGGGTATGATGGATTGCAAGAAAGCCCTGGTCGAGGCCAAGGGCGATTTCGCCGCGGCCGAGAAGCTTCTGCGCGAGTGGGGCATGGCGGGCGTCGAAAAGCGCGCCGGCCGCGCGACGAACGAAGGCAAAGTCTTCATTAAAGAGGACGCGACGAAAGCGGTCGTGATCGAGATCGCCTGCGAGACGGACTTTGTCGCGAAGAACAAGGATTTCATCGACGCGGGGAAGAAGATCGCCGATCTCGCATTTCAGAAAGAGTACGGGACGGTCGTCCCGGAACTCGAGAACATGGTGAAGGAACTCGCTCTTGTCATCAAGGAGAACATGAGCCTCAAGCGCGTGTTCCTCGTCCGGGCCGGTGCGAACGAATACCTCCACAGCTATATTCACGGCGAGGGCTCGGTCGGCGTCGTCGTCAAATTCAAGTCGGACAAACCCGAGGCCTTTACGAACGACAAAGTCAAGGCTTTCGTTCACGATGTTGCCCTCCATGTCGCGGCCTTCAGCCCCATGTTCCTCGATCAGACCAAGCCGAGCGCGGCCTGGATCAAGGAGCAGGAGGAGATTTTCCAGAAGCAGATCGCTCTGGATGAGAAGCTCAAGGATAAGCCCGAAAAAGTCGTTCAGGGCGTGCTCGCCGGCAAACTCAAGAAACTCATGGCCGAGATATGCCTTCTCGACCAGGGTTTCGTGAAAGATGAGAAGATGAGCGTCGCGACCGCGATGGCGGCCGTCGCGAAAGAAGCAGGCTGCAAGCTCGAAATCGTGGAATACGTCCGCGCGAGGGTCGGCGAGGCCTGATCGGCAGTTTTGTGCCGCGGTTTCAGCCGCGGCACGGACTGCAGGGCGTGGTGCCGACGCGATCGCGCGATTTTTTTTATCAGCACCACGCCGATATGCATGATTGCAAGGGGGGCGAACATGGATAACGTCAAAGCCTCGTGCGAAGAAAAAATGAAAAAAACGCTCGCGGCGCTCAAGGACGAGTTCAACGGCGTGCGGACCGGACGCGCATCCCCGACACTGCTCGACCGTGTACGCGTGGACTACTACGGGCAGAAGACGCCGATCTCTCAGGTCGCGACGATCTCGGTCCCCGAGGCTCGGCTCATCGTCATCCAACCCTGGGACCGGTCTCTCATCGGAGAGATCGAGAAGGCCATCCAGAAATCCGAGCTTTCGCTCAATCCCTCGAACGACGGCAAGGTCATCAGGATCGCCATCCCCCCACTGACCGAGGAGCGCCGAAAGGAGCTCGCCAAGACCGCCAAGGCGATGGCCGAGCAGGCGCGCGTCTCCATCCGCAACGCCCGCCGCGACGGACTTGAGGATCTGAAAAAACAGCTTGCGGCCGGAGGCGTCGCCGAGGACGCCATCAAGAAAGCCGAGGATGAGCTGCAGAAGTTGACCGATTCATACATTGCGCTCGTCGGAAAGGCGCTTGAAGAGAAAGAGAAAGAAATTCTCGAAGTATAATAAGCCGGTATCCATCGTGACCGAATCGCCGAACATACCCCGCCACGTCGGTATCATCATGGACGGCAACGGCCGATGGGCGACAGCCCGCGGTCTTCCACGGACCGAGGGTCACCGCCGCGGCACCGAAAACGCGAAGACGATCGTGAAGGCGGCGGTCGCACTCGGCGTCCGCTGTCTTTCCCTGTATGTATTCTCGACCGAGAATTGGAAGCGCGCCTCGGACGAAGTCGGTTTTTTGATGGGGCTCATCAAACAGCATCTCTCCAAAGAGTTCGATTTTTACCGCGAAAACCGGATCCGCGTGATCCATTCCGGCAATTCCGAAGGACTGCCTGCCGACGTTGTCTCGGAGATCCGTCGCGTCGAACGCGATACGGCGGATTTCGATAGATTCACCGTCAATCTCGCAATCAACTACGGGGGCAGAGACGAAATCATCCGCGCGGTTCGAAGACTCGTCGATGCGGGGGGGCCAATCGACGAAGCTCGTGTGTCCGCGGCCCTCGACCACCCCGAACTGCCCGAGCCTGATCTCATCGTGCGAACCTCGGGCGAGATGCGCCTTTCCAATTTTCTCCTCTGGGAGTCCGCGTACGCCGAGCTGTATTTCAGCGACAAGCTCTGGCCGGATTTCGGGCCCGGCGACCTGGCAGAGGCTGTCATGGATTTCGGGCGGCGGAATCGCCGTTTCGGAGGCCGATAATGAGCAATGTCGTTCAACGCCTTTTGATCTTCTTCCTCGGCGTTCCCGCCGTCGCCGCCCTGATAGTTTTTTTACCCGCTTACAAGCACCTCGCGGCGGTCGCAGTGACGCTGCTGGTCCTCGCGTTCTGCGCCGCCGAGCTGGCCTCGCTTTTCAGGACGCGGGCCGTAGCCGTGAGCACGGCGGAGTCCGTCCCGCTCGCGCTCTTTTTCCCCGTCGGCGCCTATATCGCGTGCCTGACGAACGAGACCTTCCCATTGTCCGACGCCGCAGTGCTCTCGCTCTGCGCAGCCGCATCACTTTTTATTTTCGGAAAGGCTGCATTCGCCTCGGCGGAGAAGATTCCGTTCATCATACCCAAGGTTTCGGCCCTGGCTTTTGATCTCGGCTACCTAGGGATGCTGGGCTCCTTCATCGTCCTCATAGCCGCGGAGCCCCCCCGTTCGACCGAAGCGCTGCTCACGTATTGTCTCTTGTGCTTCGCGAACGACGGCTGCGCGTGGCTCGTCGGCATGACGCTCGGCCGGAGGCGGGGCATCATCGCGGTGTCGCCGAACAAAAGCCTCGCGGGCTTCATCGGCGGCATGGCCGGATCGGTCATCATGGCTTTCGTGTGCTCCGCTGTCTTCCCCGCCGCCCTGCCCGCGCCCTGGTGGGCGGTCCTCATCCTCGGTCTCGCCGTCGGCGTTTCGGTCATCGTCGGCGATCTCTTCGAAAGCGCCTTAAAGCGCTCGGCGGGCGCGAAGGACTCGGGGACCGCGGTCCCCGGCCGAGGCGGTTTTTTGGACAGCTTCGACAGTCTGCTTTTCGCCTCACCGGTCTTTTATGCGCTTTCCCTCATCCTGGGGCTCTTCCGCTGAACACTGTGCGTAAGCGCGTCATCATTGTCGGCGCCACCGGCTCGATCGGGCGCCAGACCCTCGACATCGTACGCTCCCATGCTGATCGATTCGAGGTCGTCGGACTTTCCGCGCGCAAGGACCTCGCCGGCCTGTACGCCGCGGCCCAGCCCTTTCCTGATGCGGCTCTTGCCCTGAGCTGCCCCCCGGACGAGGCGGGTCCGATACTCGATGGTTTTCGGCGAGCAGACCGCCCCCTCGTCCTGCTCGGCTCCGCCGGTCTCGATGAGCTGATCCGTTCTTCGCAGGCCGATATCGTCGTGAACGGCGCAGCAGGTTCAGGCGGCCTCGGGCCGTCGCTCGCGGCCCTGGAAAGCGGCAAGGATCTCGCTCTCGCAAACAAAGAGAGCGTCGTCATGGCCTGGGGCGTCCTGCGACGCGCCGCATCGGCGAGCGGAGCGCGCATTCTTCCCGTCGATTCAGAGCACGCCGCGCTCTTCCAACTCGTCAATCGCATCGGCGCCGATGCAGTGCAGGAGCTTATACTCACCGCATCAGGAGGCGCCTTCAGGGACCGCCCCCTCGCAGAGCTCGACCGTGTGCGTCCGGACGAGGCGGCCTCGCATCCGAACTGGAACATGGGGCGCAAGATAACGATCGATTCCGCGACCATGGCCAATAAGGGGCTCGAAGTGATCGAGGCTTCCAGGCTTTTCGGCTTCAAGCCGGAGCGCATCCGCGTGCTCTTGCATCCTCAGAGTCTCGTCCATGCCCTCGTCAGAACCACCGAGGGCAGCCTTTACGCGCAAGTCTCCGAACCGGACATGCGCGTACCCATCCAAAACGCCCTCACCTGGCCCGAGCTGATCGACTGCCCCTTCGGCCGCCTCGATTTGGCTGGACGGACATTGGAATTCCATGAACCGGACCGGCTGCGCTTTCCGATGCTCGATCTGGCCTACGCCGCGCTGCGGGCCGGAGAGGCCGCGGCGGTCGCCTACAACGCCGCCGATGAAGAAGCGGTCCAGGCCTTTGAAGCGGGCCGCATCCGCTTCACCGATATGGCGCGCGTCGTGGAGCGGGTGATTTTCGAAATCGCTCCTTCCCGACTCGATGATCTAGGGAGTATATTCGAAGCCGACGCCGCCGCCCGCAGGCTGGCCGCTCAGGCTGTCAGGGAGATCGAATGCTGTTAGTCACCATTCTGCTCGGGATCATCTGCCTCGGAATCGTCGTCATGGCCCACGAATTCGGGCATTATTTCGCCGGAAGAGCCGTGGGCGTCGAGGTCGAGGCCTTTTCGATCGGCTGGGGCCCCAAGATCGCCGCAATTAAGCGCGGCGCAACGGAATGGCGTATCTCGGTCTTTCCGCTCGGGGGCTATTGCAAATTCAAGGGCGAGGAATCATTCAGACAGGCGCTCGAGCGCCGCCTCCCGGAGCTTCCCCGCGAAGAGGGCAGCCTCTACGGCGTAGGCCCCTGGCGGCGCATTTTTATCGCGGTGGCGGGGCCCCTGGCGAACGTCATCCTGGCTGTTCTCATTTTCGCCGCCGCTTCGACCATCGGTTACAGCATACCTACCTATTCGAACCGCATTGTGTTGTTGAGCGAGTACGATCTGGGGGGGACGAAAGGGAAAAACAATCCTGCCGACAGCGCCGGATTGAAAACAGGTGATAGAATCATCGCGATCGACGGCAGGCCGGTCTCTGATTTCTACGAAATCCTTCAGATTGTCACGCGTTCTCCCGGCAAGAGCCTCCGATTCGAGATAGAGCGCGACGGCAGCGTGTTTTCAACGAGTATAGCGCCGCTCATGAAAGCGGACGGGTCGGGGTATATCGGTGTCAGCAACTGGACCGAAACGATCATCGCCGCTGTGAAAAAAGGCAGTGCGGCCGACATAGCCGGGCTTCAAGAAGGAGACAGGATCGTCGCCGTGGACGCGCATCCGGTCGTCATCTCGGCGGAGATATGGTCATATCTGAATGCGCGCAAACCTGAGCGCACCGCCCTGACCGTCGAACGCTCCGGGAATCGTCTCGAACTCGCTATGGTGTTGAACTGGAAAGCGGACGGCGAATCTGATTTCGGCGTCGCTTTTCGGGGTGTCGACCATCATGTCGCCCCGGTCCGAACGATCGGCGGCGCAGTCGTTTCAGGCCTGCGCGAGACCTGGGACACCTTCTCCGCCACCATCACCGGCCTGGGAACACTGTTCCGCGGTGTTGATGTTTTCAAAGCGCTTTCAGGCCCCGCACGGATAATCAACTACGCAGGCGAATCCGTCGCCGCGGGCATCGAGAACCGTTCGACGGGTGGACTCGCCTTCCCGCTCAATTTTCTCGGATTCATCTCGGTCGGTCTCTTCATCATGAATCTCCTGCCGATCCCCGCCCTCGACGGCGGACAAACCCTTATGCATCTCGTCGAGGTCATCCGCCGGAAACCGCTGAAACCCATCACCGTCTACCGCTACCAGCTCGTGGGGCTTTTCTTCATATTCGGAATTTTCGTCCTCGCCACGGTAGGCGATCTGATATTCTTCGCGTCGTCCAGCTAGGAGGAGATTATATGAGGAGTGTCACGTGTAGATGCGAGAAGGCCTTCGACGCTGATTTGCCGGATGAGATCGATCTCGATGCAGAGCCTCGGCTGATCGACCAGATTCTTTCGGGCGATTTTTTCGCCGTCACCTGCCCCAACTGCGGCTCGCGTCTCAAACCGGAGCTGCGCGTCCGCATTCTCTCCCGCAAGCGTTCGCTCGACCTGACGGTCATACCGGAACTGGAGCGCATGTCGTACTACCGCGGTACGGTCGAAATACCCAAGGGCGGACAGGTACTCATAGGCTACGACGAGCTCTACGAGCGCGCCCGCATACTCCGCGACAACATTGACCCCGAGGCCGTCGAAATCATAAAGTACTGGCTCGCCGCCAAGGCGGCCGAACAGGCGCCCGAGGCTGAAATCGTCATTGCGTATGCGGGCTTCAAGGACGGCAAACTGACCTTCCACGTCTCCGGCCTGCGCGAGGGGGAAATCGCAGTCCTGCCCGTCGATGAGGCGCTCTACAAGAAAACCCTCGCGGAGAAAGCGCGCAGTATGCGCTCGGATCCCTTTGACAGGATATTCGCGGGAGCCTACAAATCCATCCGCGCCCTGGAGGCCGAACCAGAGGCGACGGAATAGGCCGTATCAATCGTGCGAGGGATTCGCGCTGACTTTTTTGATGGCCGCGCTCACGGCTTTGACGACTTCATCGCGGTAGGAGCCCTCGTCCATTGCGTGGGCGTACATCGTTCCTAAGAGAGATACGCGGTACATCGGCTTGAGCGCGTTGAGCGCGAATGCCGCCATATCGAGAACGCAGTCCTGGCAGACGCAGATTTCGGTATCGGATTTTTCGGCGAGCTGCCGTTCGAGCTCGTCGGTCACCATACGCTCGGCTTCGTTGACCAGTACGCTGAAATCGTAATCGTCTCGAATACCCATCCTCGGCCTCCCGGCTCACCCTCATAATAGTATCAGCCGGCCCGCTTATCAATCGATTCGAAGCGGGTGTACTTGGGGATAAAAGCGACCTCGACCTTGCCGACCGGACCGTTCCGCTGTTTGGCGATGATGAGCTCGGTCTCGATGATCTCAGACCTCTCCTCCCTCGTTTTGTTCGATTCCCGTTCGCGGTGCAGGAAGAGGATGAGGTCGGCGTCCTGCTCGATCGATCCGGACTCCCGCAGGTCGGCGAGTGTCGGCTGCTTGCCCTCCGCCTCCCGCTTGAGCTGAGACAGGGCGATTATCGGTATGCGGAGTTCCCGCGCGAGAGCCTTGAGCGACCGCGATATGCTCGCGATCTGTTCCCAGCGCGGGAGTTCCGCGTTCTCGTGGGTGATAAGTGTCAGATAATCCACAAAGATCACGCGTACGTCTTTTTCGGCCCGGAGCCGCCGGGCCATCGTCCGCAGATCGAGAAGCTTGATATTCGGCATATCGACAAGATAGAGGGGCGCCTCGTAGATTCTGCCCGCCGCCTCCATGAGCGCGTTGAAATCCGAAGGCTTTATGAGGCCCGAGCGTATTTTCTCGCTGGCGATCCTCGCCTCGCTGGCGATGAGACGCTGCATGATGGCCATGTCCGCCATCTCGAGCGAAAAAAAGGCGCAGGGTATGCGTTCCCGGACCGCAATATTCGCGGCCATGGTCATGGCGAGCGCGGTCTTTCCAACCGAGGGCCGCGCTCCGATGATGACCAACTCGGAATCCTGGAAGCCCGAGGTCATCGAATCCAGATCAGGGAGCCCCGAGGGAACGCCGGTATACGCGCTCTTGTTCTTGAACAGCTTTTCGATGGTCTTGATGGTGTCGGGGAGCAGCTCTTTGACGCTCTTATACGATACGGCCTGACGATTCTGACATATCTCGAAAATCTTGGCCTGGGCCTCGTCGAGAATGACGGCCGACTCGGTCGAGTCGTCGTGGGCCCTCGCTCCGATATCGGCTGATAATCTGAGAAGATTGCGCCGAATCGCGGTCTCCTGAACGATCCGTGCATAGTATTCGACATTGGCTGATGAGGGCGTCACCGAGGTCAGATTGGCGATATAGCCCGGCCCTCCAGCCCGTTCGAGACTTCCTAGAAGCCTCAGTTCTTCTGTCAGGGTAATGAGGTCGGCCTTTTGGCCCTTTTCATACAGCGAAATGACGCCGGTGAATATCTCCCGGTTGGCGTTGACGTAAAAATCTTCCGGCCGAAGAAACCGCAATATGTTCGCAATGCACTCGGGATCGATGAGTACCGCGCCGAGACAGGCCTGCTCGGCTTCGGCGTTGTGGGGAGGAACCTTATCCTTGAGCTGTTCGGGAACCATCGCCGGTCTCCCCGCCTTTCGCCTTTCCTCGCAGGCCGCCGACCGTTGCAAGAACCTGCATCGGCGGCTTCCGCCGCCGGAAGACTGCGCCCGCGACAGTCATGCCGCGGGCGCGCACATCCGGAGCAGCCGGGAGCGCTCAGGCCTCGGAGGCCGCCTCCGCGGCGCCTTCAACGGCATCCGGCTTTTCCTCGTGGCGCCTGCGGCGCGGCCTCGCCGACTCTTCCTTCGGCGTCTCGGCCTTCACTTCCTGTCCTATGATCGCAAGCCGGAGCGTCGCTTCGTCCTTCTCGTAGAGGCGTATGAGCACCTTGTAGTTTCCGACGCTCTTGATCGAGTGCCCCTGAATTTCGATTTTCTTCCGCTCGACCTCGACGCCCTTCTTCGCGAGTTCGTCCGCAATCGTGTGCGCGGTGACGGCGCCGTAAAGCTTCCCGTTAGCCCCGGCGGGGACGGTTATCGCGAGTTCCTCGGCCTCGATTCTTTCCTTCAGCCCTGCCGAGGCCGCGCGTTTCTGCTGCTTGAGCGCCTCGATCTCGGCCTTGCGTTTTTCGAAAAGAGCGACGGTCTTGGCGTTGTGCGCGAAGGCGAGACTGCGGGGGAAAAGAAAATTGCGGGCGTAGCCGGGGGCCACTTCCTTGACGTCTCCGATCTCCCCGAGATTCGGAACATCTTTGTTAAGAATTACTTTCATTCTCAGACTCCTTGACTGTTCGGTACGGTATCCATGTTTCGCTGACGCCGAAGAGGGCGAGCAGAACCGCCGCGACGCCGCCTGTCGGCGAGAAAAGTGTGACGATAAAGACCGCCGCCGCGGCGATCCTCAGACCCCTCGGCGCGTTCCATTTTTTCATGAGAAAGGCTGCGATCCCGAAGCCCTGCAGGAAATACGCCATTGAAGACGCAAGCGCCAGATTCCAGGCCGCAGCCGATATGAACGCCGGCGCGCGGAGCACGATGACGGCGAGGACGGCGGCCCATGAACCGAGGAAGAGCCAGACTGCAGGATACGGCAGTCCATATTCCTCGACGGGTCCGATCAGCATGCGGCCCCGGCTCCCCTCTCCCGCGAGCCTGTTGCCGATGATCCAGCTGAGGCCGAGAATCATGAAAATCGACGCCGCGAAGCTGTTGTTCACCGCGGACACCAGCCGTTCGACCAGCATCGAGGGCTCAAGGCTGACCGCGAGAACCGAAGACTCGTAGTTCTCTCCGCCCGCCGCTCTCATCAGGCTCGTGATTGTTTCCTCGAGTATTTTTGCGATCGCCCCCTCGCGCGACGCGATTACGAGTACAGGAACCGCCAGCGCCGCGCAAAACGCCGACGGGGCGATAACACGCACGGTCTCGACCCGGCCTTTCCACCAGGGCGCGTTCATGACCGCGAGCGCTGAAAGAAGCACCATGGAAGGGGCGACAAAGGAGAGAAAGGCTCCAAAATCGGATATTCCCATCTGGAGCAGTCTGAGCCCTTGCGACAGGGCGATGACAAGTATCGAGACCCCGGCGGCGATAAGGCCCGATCCGATCCCCGACCTGCCGAAAACGACCTGAACAGGAACCAGAAAGGCCGCCATGAGAAGGAACGAGGAATAAAACAAGCCCGAGACCACGCCCCCCGCGATAGAGGCGATGAGCACGGCCTTATCAGAGATCCTCAGCCTCGTTCCGCCCATCATCGTCCGACGCGTCCCCCGCTCCGCCTTTATTTCGCTACGTAGGGGAGGAAGGCGAGCGCCCGCGCCCGTTTGATCGCGATCGCAAGAACACGCTGGTGCTTTGCGCAGGTGCCGGTGATGCGGCGCGGGAGTATCTTCCCGCGCTCGGTCACAAAGCGCTTCAGCGTATCGACATCCTTATAATCCACTTTGAGCTTCTGCGTGCAGAACTTGCAGACCTTCTTCTTGAAAAAGCCCTTGCCCCGTCGCTGGCCGCCCGCGGCGCGGTCATCTCCGTCTTTGCGGGGTTCGGCCGCCGCCTCGGCGTCCTGCCTGCCTGCACGAGGATCAATCTGTTCTTTCATATCGGACATAGTCAGTGCTCCTTGGTTTTCGTTTGCTTCATCCACAATCAGAACGGAATATCGTCCATGAAATCGTCGCGCGGCGCGGCCGAGCCCTCCTGGCCCTGCGAGGGACGGTTCGGCGGCGAACCGTCGCCCTGAGAGCGGCCCTGCGAACGATCGAAGGAGCCGCCCTGTCCGCCGGAAGAACCCAAGAGCTGCACCGTGTTGGCGGTTATAAGCGTTTTACTTCTCGTCTGGCCGTCCTGCTCCCAGCGGTCCTGCCGCATGGAGCCCTCGACGGCGACGAGCCTGCCCTTGGTCAGGTACTGGTTGATCGACTCGCCGCCCTTGCCCCAGAAATCGACGTCCCAAAAGCTCGATTCCTCGACCCACTGATCTCCCTTTTTCCGGCGCGCGCTCGTCGCGACGGAAAAATGACACACAGCCTGCCCGGAATTCGTGTATTTGAGCTCCGCATCCCGCGTGAGCCTGCCGACGATGACGGCAACTGCGAGGTCGCTCATAACCAATCCGGCCCTCAGGCCTCGACGGTCACGAAAAGGTACTTGAGGAGGTTCGGATTGAGCTTGAACATCCTCTCGACGGGGGCGACATTCTGCGGGTCCATGCTTAAATTGAAAAGCACGTAGCGGCCCCGCTCCTTTTTCTTGATGACATAGGCGAGTTGGCGGTCCCCCATGTCCGTCTCTTTGACCTCGGCCGCGCCGTGCTTGGCGAGTTCGGCCGAGACCGCTTCCTTCCCCTGGCGGAAGAGCTCCTCTTCCGGCGGGAAGACGGCGACCAGTTCATACTGTCTCATGGTTCCTCCCAATGGTCTTGTGTCCGCCCTCGAACAGGGCGGATGGGATCCCGCAGGCCGTGGAGGGCCGCGGGCGTAGAATTGTACTTGTATATCATGGAAAGAAAGGCCGTATCAAGACTTTACGCGGAGGCGGGTATAGTGGATTATACCAAGTAAGCTATGCCGCAGATGATCCACTATCACGACGATCTCTTCTTCTTGAGCGTTTACGTGAAGACCTTGGACGCCGTACTTTCGACCGAGGCCGACCCCGAGTATTTTCTGGACCATATCGTCGGAGAAATAGGCTTTCTCGACGGGGCGATCAAAAACTTCGGTTCGATGCTGACCGGGAACACCCTTCTCATCGACCGATCCGAATACCTCAAGCTGCTCGAGCGGACGGTGCGCATGTTCTCGCTCATCCTCGAAAAGCTGATCGGGGCGGACTATCCTCGATCTGATGCATTCTCGCAGTTCGCTTCCCGTTTCAGGGAAACGCTGCTCTCTCAAAAACAACTTCTCGCGGAACTCGGCGGCGAACTTTCCTCGGCCCTCTCGGGCGAGGTCGAAACCGATCATGTCTCGCAGGACGAACTTTCCGGGCTTTTGCGCGAGGAAGAACAGTAACGTCTTCGGCGGCGGCTTGATCAAAGGCCCTCCGCCCTTCATGCACCTTGAACACGCGATCCGGAGCCGGGCATAATGGCCGCGGAGGAATCATGCCCGACATCATCGAGCCTCGAGTTCTCAAGGGTTTCCGCGATTTCCTGCCCCTCGAGGAGAGCGCGCGGCGGGGACTGCTCGAAATCCTCGAACGCGTGTTCAGGGCCTCGGGATATGTCCCCATCGACACCCCGGCGCTCGAGTACGCCGAAATACTCCTGGGCAAGGGCGGCGGCGAAACCGACA
Organism: uncultured Treponemataceae bacterium; assembly: GCA_964540615.1. Classification (GTDB taxonomy): domain Bacteria; phylum Spirochaetota; class Spirochaetia; order Treponematales; family Rectinemataceae; genus CAZXXZ01. The sequence goes on from CAZINN010000063.1 coordinate 13,677, forward strand.
AGCAGACCTATCGGTTCCGCGACAACGGCGGCCGCGACGTCGCCCTTCGATTCGACCTGACGGTGCCCTTCGCGCGCTTCATGGCCGCCCATGTGGAGGAGCTCTACCTTCCCTTCCGGCGTTACCACATGGCGAAGGTATGGCGGGGCGAGAACACCCAGCGCGGCAGATACCGCGAGTTCATGCAGTGCGACTTCGACATCGTCGGCGTCGATTCCTCCTCGGCCGACGCGGAGATTCTAATACTTATCGCCGACGCTCTTTCGGCGCTGGATGTCGGAGCCTTTTCGATTCGAATAAACCACCGCGGCGTGTTCAACCGATTCCTGACCGCACTCGGCGCCTCGGAGTCCTCG
>CAZINN010000064.1:0-13088 GCA_964540615.1 uncultured Treponemataceae bacterium
GGGAAGAGGGCGGTCTGTCGTAGAGGGTATATAATCTGTGTATGTCGTCCCGCGCGCATATATCGGCCGCCCTGTTCATCGCGGCGATCATGACCATCATTCCCCTCCGGGCGCTGTGCAAGGATTTCCCCGAGCCGGCCGCGGTCGCCGATCCGCTGGCTGTCTCACCGGGTCCCGTCCTGCCCGCGGGATTCGGCGCTGTCTTCGAGTACGGGAACTACCTGTTCGCGCACGACGATATCGACAGCTTCTACACGCGCGTCGGAGCGAATCCTGTGCTGTTCAACCTCGGGGGCCGTTTCGCGCTGGCTGGGAACTATGAAGCCGTGCTCATGTGCGGCCCCGTGCCTGCGGGGGACACTCCGGCCAATATCGCCGCCTTCTGGATGAACGCGGTGCAGTTCGAGTACGGACTCTACGCGTCACTCGCGCTCGGCGCTGATGCGGAGGGATGTCTCCGCCTCCTCGCGGAATACTCGAGAACGAGCCAGCATCCTCTCAGACCCGCGTACTCGGAGGTGGCGGCGGATATCCTCATGCTCGGTGTCGCGGCGCCGGAACGCAGCCTCCTCCACGGCGCGGTGGAGCTGCGTGTCCGCGGCTCTCTCCGATCGGGCTGGCGCGGCCTCTTCGCTTTCTGGGAGAGTTCCCTGCCCCAGCCCCGGATGTCCTGGACAAGCAAGCTCGCCGTGGAAGCCGAACTCTCCCTCTCGGGCCCGCTCTGCGTCGTCGCGCGCGCGTATCCCGAGTTCTTCCTCGATCGGTATACGAATTCGATCGACGCGAATTTGTTCGCGGAGGCCGGAGTCTCGATCGGCACGGCCCTGCTCAGGGACGAATTCCTGGTGACGCTCTATGCGACAAGGGACTCCGACATGCTCGACGGAGCGGCCCATCCCGCCTTCGAAGCCGGGTTTGCGCTCAAGCTTTCGACCGCGCGGTAGGTTGATAGAAGATCGTTCATGAAGTACAGTACAGCTCCGAAGAGGCGGCACGCGTGGATCAGATATTCGATAGATTCGAGCGCATGTTCAGGTCCTGGGTGAGCGGCGCGGCGGACGAGGTCGAGAACTTGTTCGGCTCGTCCCGTTCGCGGGGCTCGACGGGAGATCCCGATCTGGACGAAGCCATGGCGGAGTTGGACGAGTTCCTCGATCGGGGGAAAACCGAGACCGAGGCGCGCGAGCGGGCCCGCGAGCGGCGTGAGCAAGAAGCCTACAACCGGCGCGGCGGCTCCTATGGCGGATCGGCGGGAAGCCGTACGTCCGGGCCTCCTCCGCAGGTCGTCCAGGCCTACCGCACGCTCGGGCTCGCCTACGGCGCGCCCTTCGCCGAGGTCAAAACGGCGTACAAGCGTCTTTTGATGCAGAATCACCCCGACCGAAATTCAGCGACGCCGGAGCAACTTAAGCGTTCGACCGAAATTTCGGCGCAAATAAACGCCGCCTATTCGATCCTCGAAACCTGGACAACGACAGGGACGGTGAACGAAAATTGATCCCGTCGCTCTAGTGACACCAAAAGCGTCGCATATTTGAGTGAGGCGGACCCTCGAATTCTTGTATGGTGCTGTATAGTGGCAGACAGTGGAAAAGGCTGCGAAAGGGCGGATACATCCCCTTTCCGTTCAAGTGGGGCGCGGAGCCGGCCGAAAATCGAACTAAATACGAGAGGAGGGGAAGATCGGAATGAACGCCAACCCGCTTGCCGCGTACCGAGAAACCCGCGTTAAGACAGCCAGCCCCGGACAGCTCATCGTTATGCTGTACGACGAGGCCATTAAGCAGCTCGATGCGGCGGTCCGCTATATGGGCGACGGCCCGAAGCCACGGCCCGAGAACATCGAGCGGATAAACGCGGCTCTGGGCAAGGCGCAGGACGTCGTGACCGAGCTCATGGCGTCGCTGGACTTCGAAGCGGGGGGGGAGATAGCCCAGAATCTTTTTGCACTGTACGTCTGGTTCGGGCACGAGATCCTCGAGGCGAATATCCGAAAAGAGCCCTCGAGACTCACATCGGTGCGTACAATGCTCGCGGATCTGCGCGAGGCCTGGGCCGAGGCCGCGTCCAAGGCGCAGGGCGGCTCGACCGCAGCGGTCGGTGTCAATATCGCCGGCTAAGGCGGAGCACCATGGCAGACACCGATCTAGACCGCAAAGTCGCTGTCCTTCACCGCTTTCGGGAACTCCTGCTCCAGCAACGCGAGAAATTCCGCCGCTACCTCGAGGTGCTCGATCATGAGCGCGCCGACATCGAGGAAGGCGACATCGACACGCTCGCCGCCCATGTCGAGATGGAAGAGCAGATTGTTTCGGAGATTTATACCTTTCAAAAAGCCATTGATCCGCTCGAGGAGATATACCGGGCCGCATATCCGGCCGCTCCCGGGGATCCCGAGCTTCCCGCGCTCAAGGGATCGCTCGAAGAGCTCCGCGCCGAGGTCCTAAGGCGCAACGCCGAGAATCGCACACTTCTTAAGCGCCGCATGGAAATGGTCAGAGCCGAGATCGCCGGTTTCCGTTCGCCGCTCAAGGCCCGCACCTCGGTCTACGCTTCGGAAGGCGGCGCCCTCGTCGATCTAAAGGGCTGAGCAGCTCTCGGCGCGGCCTTCGAACGCCGCTTTCTGTATTGCTTCGACCGCCCGGGCGGCGTATTCTGATGTCCATGAAGCGTCCGCTCTACCTCGTCGATTCATACGCATTCATCTACCGCTCGTATTTCGCCTTTCTCAACAAACCGCTCCGGAATCCAGCGGGCGCCAATGTGTCGGCGGCCTTCGGTTTTTTCCGCTTCCTCTTCGCTCTTTTCGATCAGTGCAATCCAGGCGCCATAGCGGCCGTCTTCGACCCGATAGGCAAGACCTTCCGGCATGAAATGTACGCCGACTATAAGGCGACGCGGCAAAAGACCCCCGAAGATCTCCACGCCCAGGTGCCCCTGGTCGAAGAGATTCTGCGCGCGCTCGGCGTCCCCTGCCTCCGAATCGAGGGATACGAGGCAGACGATCTCATCGCGACCCTCGCTCGGCGCGCCGCCGACGAAGGCCGCGAATGCTGGATCGTTTCGGGCGACAAGGACCTCCTCCAACTCGTCGGCGGCACAGTCAAGGCGCTCAGACCGGATTCGAGCTTCACGTACAAACCCTACGGACATGATGAGGTCCGGACCGAGTGGGGCATCGCGCCCGAACGCATTCTCGACTATCTTTCGCTGACCGGGGATCAATCGGACAACGTGCCCGGCGTCAAGGGCGTCGGCGACAAGACGGCGCTTAAACTGCTCATGGAATTCGGCGACCTCGACTCGATCTACTCGCGCCTGAACGAGGTGAAGCCCGAGGGCGTACGGAAGAAACTCGAAGAGGGGAAGGAAAGCGCCTACCTCTCCCGGAAACTCATCACATTGGTGCACGATGTGCCGTTGAATATCCGCGATCTCGACGAACTGGCGATCGAGGGCTTGAACAGGGCGCGGGCGAATCCCTTATTCCTCCGCGAAGGCATGAAAAGCCTCGCGACCGCGCGCCGGGGGCCGGAGCTCTTTGATGCGGAAGGGGCGGCTGCGGCCTCCTCGACCGAAAGAATCGGGGCCGCGGCGAAGCCCGCCCCCCCGGAACTCCTGGGCCCTGGAAGTTATGAGACGATAACCGACCGCGCCTCGCTCGCGGCCTGGGTCGACCGCTGCATCGCGGCCGGGACCTTCGCCTTCGACTGCGAAACCGACGGCCTCGACGAGCTGAGCGCCGGCCTTGTCGGCTTTTCCCTGTGCTGCGAGCCGAAACGTGCCTGCTATGTTCCCATCCTATGTCCCGATGGTCCGCGGATCGACGCCAAGGACGCGCGTGCGGAACTCGATCGGCTTTTTTCGGCGAAGGGCCTCGTCCTTGTAGGCCACAATGTCAAGTTCGACTGGCACGTCCTGCGGCGATTCGGCGCTCCCATGAAGTGCGCGTTGCGCGACACCATGATCGCGGCCTGGCTTCTCGACGCCGAGGCCCCATCGCTGACTCTGGGGGCCCTGGCCGAGCGCCGTCTTGGGACCGCCGGAACCGCCTATGACGAGGTCGTGCCCAAGGGCGCCACCTTCGCCATGGTACCGGTGGACAAGGCGACGGCCTACGCCGCCGAGGACGCTGATTTTACGCTGCGCCTGCATCGGATCCTCGAAGCGGAGGTGGAGGAGGCCGGGCTCGGGAGCCTCTACCGCGACATCGAAATGAGGGTTCTGCCGATTCTCGGCGCCATGGAGGCCGAAGGCATCCGCGTCGAAGCGCCCCTCCTCAGGTCCTACGGCGAAGAGCTCGACCGCGAACTCGACCGGATCCAGGCCTCGATATGGAAGGAAGTCGGCCACGAGTTCAATATCGCCTCCACAAAACAGCTTCAGGAAGTGCTCTTCGTCGAACGCAGGCTCACCCCGGGCAAGAAAACCAAGACGGGATTCTCGACCGACACGAGCGTGCTTGAGGAACTCGCCGCCGAGGATCCGGTGCCGCGCCAGATACTGCGGCACCGGAGCCTCTCGAAACTCAAGAGTACTTACGTCGAGGCCTTGAGCGAACTGGCCGAATCCTCGCCGGACGGCCGCGTGCATACGCACTATCTGCAGACCGGGGCGGCGACCGGACGCCTGTCGAGCCGCGATCCCAACCTGCAGAACATTCCCGTCCGCGAAGAGGAGGGGCGCAGGATCCGCGCGGCCTTTGTCGCCCCCCCCGGCCGTCTTCTCGTCTCCGCCGACTATTCGCAGATCGAGCTCGTCGTCCTCGCCCATCTGTCGCAGGACCCGGGACTCCTCGCCGCGTTCAAAGAAGGCGTCGATATCCACCGAAGAACCGCAAGCCTCCTCTTCGGCCTGCCCGAATCCGAGGTGACCGCCGACCGCCGCCGTATCGCCAAGACGATCAATTTCGGCGTCATCTACGGTATGTCCGCATTCAGGCTTTCAAATGAACTGGGTATTCCGCGCGGCCAGGCGCAGGCCTTCATCGACGCGTACTTCAAAACCTACGCGGGCGTACTCGACTTCATCACCAAAGCGGTCGCCGAGGCGGAGAAGAAGGGCTACTCCACGACCATACTCGGACGGCGCAGACCCATCGCGGGCATCACCTCGCGCAACAAGACCGAGAAGCAGGCCGCCGAGCGCGTAGCCGTCAATACGCCCATCCAGGGATCGGCGGCCGATATCGTCAAGCTGGCGATGATCCGGGTCGAGGAGGCGCTCAGAAAAAAGAGCCCCTCGTCGCGCCTTCTTCTACAGGTCCACGACGAGCTTATCGTCGAAGCTCCCGAGCGCGAGGCCGCTGATGTGGCGGCCCTGGTCAAGCGCGAGATGGAAGCCGCCGTCGAGCTTTCCCTCCCCCTGCGGGCGGACGTGGAGACCGCCCGGAGCTGGGGCGAGATGCACTGACGATACGGGGAGCGGGTTTTCATGCTGATCGGGTTGACCGGCGGCTACTGCGCCGGGAAGAACGCCGTCGCCGCTCTCCTCGAGGCGCGGGGCTGGACCTGCATCGACGCCGATCTCCTCGGCCGGGAGGCCATCGAAACGCCCGAGGCGAAAAAAGCGATCGTTGCGCGCTTCGGAGACTCCGTAGTACTCCCGGGCGGCGGCATCGACCGAAAGAAGATCGCGCGCATCGTCTTTTCCGACCCGAAGGCCCTCGCCGAGCAAGAGGCTGTCGTTCACCCCATAGCCCTGGCGCTGCTGAACGAGCGGATCGCCTCGGCCGAGAAGGCTGCCCGTGAAACGGGGACAGAGCCGCTTGTCTGCGTCAACGCGGCCCTCCTCCACCGCGCCGCCGTCATAGACAGACTCGATGCGGTCATCGAAGTCCGCGCCCCTCTCATTCTCCGGCTTCTGCGCGGCCTTCGACGCGACGGCGAAGGAGTGCGCGGAGCCTTGCGCCGCATAGCGCGGCAGTCCGGATTCCACCGCAGTCTCGCGCTTCAAGCCAAAGCCGCGGGTCTGCGGGTAGTTCGCGTCTGCAATGCGGGGAGTGCGCATTCGCTTGAACGGGCGGTCGATCGGGCGCTTTTGACACTTAGTGATGGGAACCACTAAAAACCCAAGCGCTCCTTGTTGACGCCTGACGCCGCGGATATAATCCCCTCCGTCTTGCTGTGTAACCCTGCCGGGAGGGACCCGAACCGGCGCTCCGATCACGGTCGCCAGGATACCGATGAGGACGCGCGGCGCGGGTCCACGGCGTAAGGAGAAGAAAATGAGGAAGATGTCGAAGTTCGTCCTCGTGCTGCTCGTCGTCTGCATGGCTGCGGCTGGCTTCGCCCAGGCTCCGAAAGCGGCCGGCGCAAATCTGACGATCGGCCTGGTTATGGTAGGCCCCTACAATGATCACGGATGGAGCCAGGCCCACTACGACGGCATGCAGTATGTGCTGTCAAAGGTCCCCGGCACCAAGCTCGTCTATATCGACAAGGCCAACTCAGCGGACCGGCCCGGAACCACCGTCTCTCAGCTCGCGGAGAGTCTCGTCGCCCAGGGCGCAAAGCTCATCTGCTTCAGCTCGGATGACATGGCCGACGAAGCCACGAAGTTCGCCCAGGCTCATAAAGACATCTTCGTCATCATGTCCTCGGGCGATGCCGTGTGGAAGGAAGGCAAGAATTACAAGGACATGCCCAATATGGTCAACATAATGGGCAGGATGGAGTATATGAAGATGGTCGCCGGCGTAGCGGCCGCAATGACCACCAAGAGCGGCAAGATCGGCTATCTCGGGCCGCTTATCAACGACGAAACCCGCCGCCTCGCCGCGGCCGCCTACCTCGGCGCCAAGTACGCCTGGGTGAACTACCGCAAGCAGGACCCCGCAAAACTTGAATTCAAGGTCACTTGGATCGGCTTCTGGTTCAATATCCCCGGGGTGACTTCCGATCCGACCCAGGTCGCCGACGATTTCTTCAACTCGGGCTACGACGTCGTCATATCGGGAATCGACACCACCGAGGCCGTGGCCGAGGCCAAGAAATTCCAGGCGCAGAAGAAGGAAGTCTGGGCCATCCCCTACGACTACAAGAACGCGCTTGACGAGGGCAAGGAAGTGTCCCTCGGCGTGCCTTATTTCAACTGGGGACCGGCCTACGCCGCGAACGTCAAGGCCGCGATGGATGGAAGCTGGAAGTCCCATTTCGAGTGGAACGGCCCGGACTGGAAGGACATCAACAACCCCGACAGCTCGGCCGTCGGTTTCAACAAGGGAACCCTCTCGGGTCCGGCGACCTACGCCGTGAACAAGTTCATCGGCGAACTCGCCTCCGGTCTTAATCTCTGGAAAGGGCCGCTCAATCTTCAGGACAAGAGCGTGTATCTGAAGAGCGGTCAGACCGCCACTGATCTTCAGATCTGGTATCTGCCGCAGCTCCTCGAGGGCATGACCGGCCAGAGCGTGGCGAAGTAAGGCGAACGACGAAAGAGCATCCGCCACGGAGGTGCGGAGAAGCGACAGAGAGCGTGGAAAGGAGCGACGCGCCCGGGAATCGCAATTCGATCTCGCAGCTATGGGCTCTTTTCCGCGCCTTCGTGTCGACATCCGCGCGTCCGTGGTGAATATTTTATAATACCCTTGGGAGCGTCGATGAGGATCGAACTGCGCGACATACGCAAAAGCTTCGGGCCGGTGCGGGCGAACGACGGCATTTCGCTGGACGTGCCGTCCTCCTCGATCCTCGGCATTCTGGGCGAAAACGGGGCGGGCAAGAGCACGCTCATGAAGATCCTCTCCGGCTTCCAAACTGCAGATTCCGGGCGGATATTCCTCGACGGGAAGAAAGCCGATATCCGTTCGCCCGCCGACGCCCTGCGCGCCGGAATCGGCATGCTCCATCAAGATCCGCTTGATTTTCCCCCCCTGAGACTGGTCGACGATCTCATCCTGGGCAGCCCCGGCCCTCTGCGTCCGGATCGGAAGAAAACATCCCGCGCGATGCGGGAACTCGCGTCTCGCTTTGACTTCGACCTCGACCCGGACTCGTATGTGGATTCGCTCACGGTGGGAGAGCGCCAGCAACTCGAAATTCTCAGGCTGCTGTGGCTCGGCGCACGAGTGCTGATCCTCGACGAGCCGACCACCGGCATCAGTCTTCCTCAGAAAGAAAAGCTCTTCGAGACGATCAGGCAGCTCGCGGCCGAGGGCATGACCGTGCTTTTCGTCTCGCACAAACTCGAGGACGTCGAGTCGTTATGCGACCTGGCCGTTGTGCTCCGGCAGGGCAGACTCGCTGGATCCGCGCGGAAACCCTTCGATACCGAGTCTCTGGTCAGGCTCATGTTCGAAAGGGATATCCCCAAAGTCAGCCGCAGCCGCGCGGCGGCCGGCCGCGTGGTGCTCGCCGCGCGGAATCTCTGCATCGATTCGATCAGGCTCCAGATCAAGGATCTCGATCTTTCGGTCCGCGCGGGCGAGACCATCGGCCTCGCGGGCATGGAAGGTTCGGGGCAATCGCTCTTTCTCTCCTCCTGCGCGGGGCTCGAACGTCCGGTCTCCGGGACGGTCTGTCTTGACGAGCGCGAGGTGACCGGCCGTTCCCATCACGAGTACAAACGCCTGGGCGTCGCATACCTCCCCGCCGCGCGGCTGGAAGAAGGGCTCGTGCCGGGCTTGAGCCTCTCGGAGCACTACACACTCGCCGAAGATCGGGGGAGTTTTTTCATCGACCGACGCGCCGCCCGGGATCGCGCCCGATCGCGTATCGAGTCGTTCAATATCAAGGGCGGCCCCGACAGTCCGGTCGAGTCGCTTTCGGGCGGCAATCAACAGCGGGCGCTTCTTTCTCTTTTACGGGAGGATCTCCGCCTGATCCTGGTCGAGCACCCGACGCGCGGCCTCGATATCGAGTCAACGGCCTATATCTGGTCGAAACTCAAAGAACGGTGCGCGGGCGGAACAGCCATCGTGTTCATATCGTCGGACCTCGATGAACTGCTTCTGTACTCGGATCGAATTCTCGTTTTCTTCGCGGGCAGGGTTTCCCCTCCCCTCGACGCCGACTCCCTCGGCGTCGAAGAACTCGGGCGGCTCATAGGCGGCAAGGGCTGGGAGCGTTTCGACGAAGGCGCGGACCTCGCCCGAACCGCGGAAAGTGATGCTATCCATGCATAATGAACGACACTCATACACGGTGCTCTTCCGCGCGTTGGCGGTCTTTGCCGCGCTCCTCATAACGACGATCGTTCTGGCTGCCACGGGGGCGCAGCCCTTCGCCGCCTACGCGAACATCGCCGCGGGGGCGGCGGGGAGCTGGACCATGGTCGCCGATGTCGTCGTCGCCTGGATACCCCTCCTCCTGGTCACGTCGGGACTTCTTGTCACCTTCACCGCCGGGCTGTGGAATATCGGCATCGAGGGGCAGATAACGCTCGGTGCGGTCTTCGCGACCTGGGCCCTGCGATCCTGCCAGGACGCCGCTGTTTCTCCTGCAGCGGCGATCGTCTTCGCCTTTGCGGCCGGTATGGCGGGAGGAGCGCTGTGGGCCGTACTGGTCGGAGCGCTGAAAACGTTCGGCGGCGTGAACGAGATATTCGGCGGTCTGGGACTGAACTATGTCGCCACCGCGATCAACATCTGGCTGATCTTCGGTCCCTGGAAGCGGCCCGGGGTGGCTTCAATGTCGGGCACCCTGCCCTTCGACAGGAAGTTCTGGCTTCCAACCATCACCGAACAATCGCGACTCGCGCCCGCGGCGCTCATCATCGCGGCGGCCGCCATACTCCTCATCTTTATTCTTCTTAGGAGTACACGTTTCGGACTGCGGCTCAAAGCGACGGGGAAGAATCAACGGGCGGCATTTCTTCTGGGCGTGCCGACCTGGCAGTACATGATGGTCTCCTTCGCAGTCTGCGGCGCGCTCGCGGGTATCGCCGGCGCGGTGCAGGTCACCGCGGTCTATCACCGCCTCATCCCTTCGATTTCCTCGGGCTACGGCTATCTGGGCCTCATGGTCGCGATGCTTGTCAATTACAGTGCGGCTCTGGCGGCCCCTGTCGCACTGTTCTTCGCCGCGCTCAATGTGGGCTCGATTCAACTGCCCATCGTGCTCAAGCTCGATTCGGCGCTGTCGGGCGTCATCCAGGGGACAATCGTGCTCTTCGTCATTTTGGGGGAGGGGCTCAGAAGCAGATTCGCACTCAAGCGGCAAAGGAATTCGGCATGACCGGCGAGACGCTGCTCATAGGCCTTGCGGGCGTCTTCGCCTCGGCGGGCCCCGTGGTCTTTGCATCGATCGGCGAGACTGTTTCTGAGCGCGCCGGGGTCACGAATCTTTCCATGAACGGTATGATCCTTCTGTCCGCCATGGGAAGTTTCGCGGCGGCGCTGGCGACACAAAGCATTGTCCTCGGTTTCATCTGCGGCGCCGCGATCGGGGCGGGTGTATCGGCGATTGTGGCCTTTTCGAGCATCACACTCAAACAGTCGCAGGTCGCGGTGGGCTTTGTCCTCGCGCTTCTATGCCGCGACCTCTCGTATTTCCTGGGCGCGCCGGTGATGGGAGCGCCGGGCCCCCGCCTCGGTTCCGCGCCGCTTCCCGTCCTGCGCGATATCCCGATCCTCGGTCCCCTGTTTTTTTCTCATGATGTCATGACCTACGCGAGCTTCGCCCTGATCGCCCTGTCGTGGTTCTATGTCTATAAAACGAGGCCCGGCCTCGTGCTCCGCGGACTCGGCGAGCGGCCCGCGGCCGCCCACGCCCGCGGCGCGAATGTCGCCGGCCTGCAGTATCTCTACACGATAGCGGGCGGCGCGATAGCAGGATTGGCGGGTCCCATGTACTCGCTCTCGATCAAGGCGGGCTGGAAAGGCACTATTACGGGTTTGGACGGTATAGGCTGGATAGCCTTGGCCATCACGATCTTCGGCGGATGGAGTCCGCTCCGGGTCGCCCTGGGCGCCTATCTCTTCGCCCTCCTCCAGTGGCTGGGGCTGGTGCTCCAGAGCAGTCTGACCGGAGTTCCGTCTCAGGTGCTCCAGGTCGCACCCTTCCCCCTCATGATTCTCACCCTGCTTTTCGTGAACCTGGGAAACGCAGAATGGGTCGCAGGTCTGCTCGCACGACTGCCTGAAGGACCGCGGCGCATTGTCGCCCGTATCCTTCGAGCGATGAATGTCAAACCGCCGGCCGCATTAGGAACCCCTTTTGAAAAATGAAGTTCCTCGAAGCTTGTTGTAAACGGAGCAGCCAAGGGGTGATTCCTGTCGCTCGTGCACATACCTTTTCGCCTTGACCAGGTCCCCGAGAATGCCGATATGCAAAAGGAGGGCTTGTTCTCGGCGGGAGCACAGGTCCAGGGAGGGTCATTACCGATGTCGGAGGAACGCAAAAAACTGATCTGGATATCCGTCTCGGCCTGCGTCTTCGGCCTTGTTCTCATTGGAACGGGCTTCTTCCTTTTCGCCCCTCGCTCGGGCGGCGCCGCCGCGCCCGCTACCATCGGTAATATTTCCGCGCCCAAGGCCCTTTATCCTCAGGACTATTTCTCTGCTCCCCTGCCTGCTCCCATCGAGGAAGAGCAGCCCACAACGATGATCGGCCCCGACGGCAGTACCTATGTGATATATGGCGAGCCGCTTTCACCGAGCTTGAGCCCGGCGGATTCTGTACCCGCACTGCCGGAGAGCATGCCGAATTCTGCGACGACAAAAGCACCGGCAGCCTCCGGCGCCGCAGCCGCTACAAGCCCGAAAACACCTGCGGAAAAGCCTTCCTCCCCCGATGGCTCAGCGAAGACTCGGCCGACGAGCTCTGCCGGAAAAATCACGCAAGTCAAAGCCATCCCCAAAAAGGTCAAGGCCGATTATTGGATTCAGGCCGCAAGCTTCACGAGCAGGGGCCGAGCCGATGACCTTAAAAACATGCTCGCCGAAAAAGGCATAGCCACCCATATCACTGTGAAGGATATCGTGGGGAAAAGCTGGTACCGCGTGAGAGTAGGGCCGTATATATCAAAGGCGGAGGCGGAGGGATGGCTTGAACGTCTGAAAGTTCTTCCGCAGTGCGCCGAAGCCTATATAATGAAAGGCAACTGACATACGTGCAGCTTCGAGGGGTGGCAGATACCCCAGCGCTTCCATCTGAGTTTCCATTCGAAGGACTTGATTTTTTAGAGATAATTGATAAATTCATGGTATATCCGTGAGAACGACACGGGTAGCTACAAGAACTGCCTAAGCCGTATTTTTTCCGGGCAGGGCACGTGGCAAAGGCTCCCAGGTTGCGCCTCCTTTCCTGGGAGCCTTATTTTTGGAATATGAAGTTCCTCGAACCTTGTTGCACTTCGTCGAAGATTCCTTTGACTCCGACCGTCGCCCCTTGTCTCCCCCTCCCTCCCCTAGGCCGCCGCGTACGCAGGCAGATAGTCCCGCCCCTCCCGCAGCGGCGTCTGCCAGCGCCGCAACCAGGTGGTCTCGGCGCTCGGATCAAGCTCGATGAGTGACAAAAAGGCTCGTCGCTTCCATACCAGCTTCTTCGCCCGCTCGATCTCGGCCGCGTTGATCCCCGCCACCACCGCGTGACTGAAACAGCCCCAGGCCGCCCGGTGCACCTTCTCGATGTTGTGGTAGTATAGGTACAAGCTCAGCCGCTCCATCTGCCGGTTCACATTCCGGCCGAAGCACACCGACTCGCGCACGTGCTCGTGCAGGTCCTTGCGGATCTCCCGGTCGAGGTAGTTCACCGAAAACAAGGGATTGTGGATCGTGCGGGCCGCCCGCGAGGAGACGGTATAGTGGCGGAGTCGGCCCTGCTCGAGCAAGCCCCGGGCGCAGGCCGAGGCCGCGATGCCCTGCGGATAGGCCGGATGCTTATCGGTCCACAATTCGACTTGCGGCCGACCCGCCGCCGCCAGAAACCGAAGGCTTGTCTCCATAAGCCGAGAAAATGAGTCCTGCACCGCGTAGGCATCGGCCCGATACTCGCATTCGAGCTCGGCCCGACGCAGCTTCTGCGCCTTCGTCATCCGCCCCTTGCGCCGAATCGTCGCGTAGTCGATCTGGTAGACATACTGGGAGTCCGAACCGACGAGGAGCTGGATGTTGTTCGGGAAGTACTGGGAAACGCAGAAGCTCTCGA
>CAZINN010000065.1:0-12890 GCA_964540615.1 uncultured Treponemataceae bacterium
AGCAGATGCACTTGATTCAGCTCGCCCGGCAGAAAGGCGCGATCACGCCCTCGGCCGCGGCGGAGGAACTGGCCTGCGATCGGCCGACCATGACGCTCATCGTCGAAAAATGTTTGGACCAGGGCTGGCTGGCAAAAAAGCGCCACTCAACCGACCGCCGTTCGTATCGACTTGAATTGACCGGCGAAGGGGAGGAACTCCTCGACCGGATCGAGCGCTCGAAGCGCCTGTCTCCCCTCGCTCTGGGGGATCCGCTCGATGTGCTCGACCCCGGCGAACGGGATTTCTTTCGATTATGTCTTGCCAAAATCGAGGCGCGGGCGAAAGAGCTTTACCTTCCGTGATGAGGGAAAAGTGCCTCGAACCTTGTCGCCCGCCGAGTTTTCCTTGTCCTGCACGTAAATACCTGCTATTGTACAAGAAACTCTTTTCGCCAGGGGGATCAGGCTAGATTGATCAAGCGCGTCAAGGGGAAGACCATCAAGCTTGCCGGCTTCAACAACCTAACCAAGTCGCTCAGTTTCAATATTTACGACATCTGCTACGCGCGATCGCGCAGCTCTCAGATCGAGTATCTCGAGTATATCGACGAGGAATACAATTCGGCCCGGCTCGAGACGATCACGGAGGATGTGGCCCGGATTATCAGGGCCCGTCTTGTCCATGTATCGACGCAGGACTACGAGCCCCGCGGAGCGAGCGTCGTGGCCCTCATCAATGAGGAGAGCTCGTATCCCGACGCCTCGCCGCGCGAGGCGTCGGTGCTGACCGTCCCTTCGCCGGGCGTGGTCGGTCACCTCGACAAGAGCCATATCGCCTTTCATACCTATCCCGAATACGATGAAAGCACGGGGCTCGCGACCTTCCGGGTCGACGTAGACATTTCGACCTGCGGCATGATCAGCCCGCTCAAAGCCCTGCACCATCTCTTGGAGAGCTTCGATTCGGAAGTCGTCATCATCGATTACCGGGTCCGCGGTTTTACGCGCGACAAGCGGGGACGCAAGCTTTTTATCGATCACGATATCAGTTCGATCCAGGATTTCATTCCGGACGATTTTCTGGACGACTACACCGCGTATGACGTTAATATTATATCAGACAATAACTTCCATACGAAAATGCGCAAGAAGGAGCTTGTGCTGAAGAACCACTTGTTCGGCGACGAGGAAACCAATCTCGGCGGCAAAGAGAAAAAGCGGATAAAAAAAGTGCTGGAAACCGAAATTCAGGAAATTTTCGAATGCAAAAATCTCGTAGGCCGGGGAGGACTCATATAGAAGTCTCAAGGGCTGGTCGAGGTTTTGACAGTGCGTCGGGTTCCCGCCGTGAGATCCGCGAGTACCTGAATTCTCGGTCGGGTTTTTTCTACGCGGTCGAGCGAGTTTTGGCCCGAAAACGCACGCCCTATCAAGAAGTCGAACTTGTTCAGACTCCGGAGATGGGGAAGGTCCTCCTCCTCGACGGGATCACCCAGGTGGCGGAACGTTGGGAATACCGCTATCACGAGCTTCTGGTACATCCGTCTCTCATTGCACATCCGAAACCCGAGCGTGTGTTGATTATCGGCGGCGGGGACGGAGGCGCCTTGCGCGAAGTGCTCGCGCACAGAACGGTTCTGCGCGCCGACCTGGTGGAACTCGACGAGGACGTCGTCCGTTTCGCTCATGAGCATCTCGGCTGCGTGCACCGCGGCGCCTTCGATGATCCGCGTTCGCGGGTAGTCATCGGAGACGGCCGGGCTTTCGTCGAACAAGCACAGGCCGAGTACGATGTCATCATCATGGACATGACCGATCCAGCCGGGCCCTCGCGTTTTTTGTACACGGCGGAGTTTTTCCGCGCGGTCAGGCGCGCGCTCCGCGGCCCCGAGGCTGTCTTCGCCATGCACGGCGAGTCGCCCGTCGCCCGTCCGGCCGCCTTCGCCTGTATCGGGCGGACGCTTTCCGCCGTCTTCCCGCGCGTCGCCGCGGCCTCGAGCTTTGTGCCCATGTACGCGACCCTCTGGTCCTTCCGCTATGCGAGTGAGTCCTCTGATCCAGCCGCCCTCGAGGGCGAGGAACTCGAACGTCGTATCGCCGCGCGCATAAGCTCGAGTCCCCTCCTGGCGAAGGCCGCGCTCTGGCCTGCGGTCTTCGCGGCCGATCCTATTCTGGCCGAGGCGGCCCTCGATCCGCGTGGACGCGTCATCACCGACGCCGAACCGGATTTTCCCGATTGCTTCGATCCGGCGTCCGGAGAATCAGCGGGCTCGTGACGAAGAGGCAGCGGCTTTATCTGCTCGTACACCACGGGCCTCCGGCTAGGCTCTCTGCGCAGAGTCGGTGTATCGTCTGATCGTGCATACGACTATACCTGTGATATACAGCGACGACTCGATCCTCATCGTCGATAAGCCGGCCGGCTTTCTTTCGATACCGGACCGCTGGGACCCCGATGCGCCTGTCGTCGTATCGGCTCTGGGAAAGGAGTGGGGCAGGATCCTCGTCGTTCACCGAATCGACAAGGACACGAGCGGGGTTCTTGTCTTCGCCCGGAACGTCGAATCGCAGCGCGCTCTCTCCACGGCCTTCGAGTCGCGCGAGGTCTCGAAAGTTTACCGCGCCATTGTCCGCGGCGTCCCCGATTGGGATGAGACGAGCTGTGATCTTCCCCTTCTGGTCGACGGCGACCGGCTGCACAGGACGATCATCGAAGGGCGCAGGGGCAAGTCGGCGTTCACCTCGTTCAGGGTGATTTCTCGTTTTGCGTCTGGAGGTGTTTTCCCGGGGGCGGCCTTGATCGAAGCCAAGCCCGAAACCGGAAGGACGCACCAGATACGTGTCCATCTCGCGGCCCTGGGCTATCCCTGCCTCTGCGACCCGCTCTACGGCGACGGCAGGCCGCTATTGTTGTCGAAGCTCAAGAAAAAATGGAAGGGCGATCCCTTCGACGAGCGGCCCCTTGTATCGCGTGCGGCTCTGCATGCACTGTCGGTGGAATTTCAGCACCCGGTTTCTGGAGAGATGCTCAGGTTTGAAGCGCCCCTGCCCAAGGATATGCGGGCCGCCATACAGCAGCTCGAGAAGCTTTTGTGAGCCTCGGCGCCGCTCAATCGCCCACCTCGACGCGGTTGCGGCCCGAGCGCTTGCAGGCGTAGAGGCGGGAATCGGCGCGTTCGACAAGGGTTTCGATTGTTTCGCCTTTTCGTGCGACGGCGCCGCCGATCGATACGGTAGCTGTTATTTTTTGAGTACTATCGTATGTTATCCAGCTGCGCCCGACCAAGACTCGTATGCGCTCGGCGATCTCCGTAAGTATCCCTACTGAGGCGTTTGGGGCGATGACGATGAACTCCTCGCCCCCCCAGCGTGCGGCGGTGTCCAGGCGCCGCACGGCGTTCGCCAGGGTCCACGCGATCATGCGCAGAAAACGGTCGCCGATCGGATGCCCGTAGCTGTCGTTTATTCGTTTAAAATGGTCAATGTCGAGCATGAGAACGCCGAAGCTCAGATCGTCGTGAGTCAGATTTCGCATTGAAGACTCGAGGCTGATCTCCGCGAAACGACGGTTGCCGAGCCCTGTCAGCGGATCGACAAGCGATTCCTTTCGGAGCGACTCGATCTCTTTGAGCAGTTCGGAGCGGTCCGAGCGGTCGACGAAAATCTCGATGGCGCCGGCCGTCTCCCCCGATTCGTCGACGAGAGGAATGACTTTGACCGTGACCTGCACGCGGTGGCCGTCTTTATGGTGCAAGTAAACAACGGCTTCGCGGGCCTGTCCGTCGCTCAATGCCTCCGAGACCGGACAGCCTCCCAAGCACAGTTCGCAGCCAGATTCGTCGACATGCCGCAGGAGATTGTCCATGCATCGCTTGCCGACCGCTTCTTCAGCGGAATAGCCGGTGATGCGTTCGGCCGCGCGGTTCCAAAAGGTGATTCGCCGTTCATGATCGAGCATGTATGCGCCTTCGAAGAGATAATCGGCGATCTTGGCGAACATTTCCTGACTTGTACAGCAACTTTCCATATTCTTCAGTATAGGCCGTAGCGATTCGAAACGCTATACTTGAGGTCCATGACCGAGGCGCGCGGCTTTATCGTATCGGCCTGGGACGAGGGCCCCAGGCGGCGGGGAGAGGGAGTCCCCTTCGAGCCGCGTATCCTCCTGACGGGCCGCCTCGACGACGGTCGCAGCTTCGCGGTTGTGCGCAAGAGCTCGGGACCGGCTGTATTCGTCGCGGCCGCCGACCGCGAAGCGGCGGCCGCCGCACTCGCCTCCGCTTTCGCCGCTCTGGGAGCGACGGGCCCGGAAGTCGGAGCCTGCTGCGACGACGAAAAGTGGAGCGATTTGGCGGGCCGTCCGCTGGTGCGCTTTGTCCTGCCCTTGGGCGGACGGGGCCGCGCCCTGCGCGCTCTCGAAGATGCGCGGATCCAGGTCGCGGCGCTCGAGGGCCGCCGCGCCGACGACGAGCTTGCGGCCCTGGGTGTCAAGGGGCCGGTTGTAATACGCGGCGAAGAGCGAAAAGGACGGCGCGTCGACACGGTCTTTGTAGATCCCGAATTGTCGGCTTGGGATATCCGCTCGGCTGCCTCCTCTCCTCCCTCACTGCGCTGGCTCGCGATCGATATCGAAACATCGCGCGAAGGAGAAGTCGTCGCCGTCTCGCTTGCGCAGAAGGACAGGCCGGGCGAAGTGCTTTTCGCGGCGGGCGGGGGCCGCATACCGAGCGCCGAGGGCGTCGAGGTCTTCCCCGACGAGGGCTCTCTTTTGGGGGCGCTCGCCGGACGAATAAGCCGTATCGATCCCGACGTTATTACGGGTTGGAATATCGTCGATTTCGATTTGCCGGTTCTTGTCGAACGATATGCGAAACAAAGGCTTGTTTTTGACGCAGGGCGCACCGACGATCCCGTGACCATGGTGGAACGCTCGGGCAGGGACCCCACGGTGGACTTCCCGGGAAGGGCGGTCATCGACGCCCTGCGCCTGGCTCGCGCCTCGGGTTCGCGCTTCGAGGACATGTCGCTCGAAACGGTCGCCCAGGAGATCTTGGGCGAGGGCAAGACCGTAAGCTCGCGGGGCGGCGGGAAAATCGACGAACTCGAGCATCTCCGCGCCGAGGACCCGGACGCCTTCTGCGCCTACTGCCTGCGCGATTCGGAGCTCGTTCTGCGCATCCTCGCCGAAACCGGCCTCGATGAATTGACCATGCGGCGGGCTGCGCTGACCGGCGTCTCGCTCGACCTCGCGTGGACCAGCATCCCTTCCTTCGAGCGCGTCTACGGTTCCGCGCTCAGATCGCGGCGTATCGTACCGCCGCAGCGCATCGAGCGCCGCGTCTCGGGCGCGGCCGGCGGCACGATTCTCGAGCCCGCCGCGGGCCTTTTCCCGCAGGTCCTCGTGTTCGACTTTCGGAGCCTGTATCCCTCCATCATGAGGAGCTTCAACGTCGATCCTTTGGCCTACGAACGGGCGAACGCGCGCGAAGCCCGGCCCGACGACATCCTCGCGCCCAACGGAGCGCGGTTTGCGCGCGAAATCGGCATCATGCCCGCGTTGATCGCCGAGTACGCGGCCGAACGCGAGCGGGCGATAGAAGAGGGCGACGAGGTCGCCGCGTATGTTTATAAAATATTGCAAAACTCTTTTTACGGCGTGCTCGGTTCCGAAGGCTGCCGCTACGCCAGAACCGAAATAGCGGGGGCCATCACCTCCTTCGGCAAGAAATTTCTGGTGATATCGAAGAATCATTTCGAGTCGCGCGGCATGCGCGTGCTCTACGGCGACACCGACTCGGTCTTCGTCCTTTCCGGCCGCGGCGACGAAGAGGGTTTTGCCGAGCTTATGGAACTGGGATCGAAGCTGGCCGCCGGCTTGAACGATGAGATCGCACAACGTATAAAGGACGAATACGGCCTCGAGTCATACTTGCGCATCCGCTGCGAGAAAGCCTACCGCCGCTTCCTCATACCGCGGCTCAGGACAGGGGGGGCATCCGAAGCCGCCGAAGGCGAGGAGCGGATACTCGATGCGCTTATCGCGTCCGAGGGCCGCGGACGGGCCAAGGGTTATGCCGGATCGCTTCTTGACAGCTCGGGCGCTTCGAGCGTCGAGGTGAAGGGTATGGAGGCCGTGCGCAGCGACTTTACGCCGCTCTCACGGCGGTTTCAGCTCGATCTGCTCGGACTTGTCTTCGGCGGGGCGGGAGAAGACGAGCTGCGCGAATTCTGCAGAAACGAGATACGATCGCTCAGGCGGGGGGAGCGTGACGAGCAGCTCGTGTACCGCAAGACGCTCAGGAGGCCCGCTGAGGACTACGCCTCGGAAACCCCTCAGGTCAGGGCGGCGCGGCTTATGGGATGGACGACCGAGCGGGGCAGGATAGCCTATGTCATGACGAAAGCGGGCGCGGAGCCGATCGAGTCGCGCTCGGGCGCACCGCTCGATTATGACCACTATGTCGAGCGGCAGCTCTTGCCGATCGCCGTATCCATAGCCGAGGTCCTCGGTTTCGACGCTCGTCGCTGGTTCGAGGGCTCTGATCAGATCGAGCTTGAGTTCTAGTAACCGATGTCTTTTACAAGGAATTTACAGTATAACCGAAAATCGTACGATGGCATTAACAAGATAGAGGTTCCGATGGACGTACGGAGCGTTACAAAAGCACTCGTTTGCTTCTCGGTCATGTCTTTGCTGTGTGGGCAGGAGCCTCTGTCTCCGGCAGATACGGGCTCGCTTCCGTCTATCGGCATGAAGGATGCAGTCGACGCCGCACTCGCCGCGGGGGATGAAATCAAGATCGTCGAAAGCAGTCTGGATGTCGCACGGGCGCAATCCGACGCCGCAAAGAGCAAGGTGGGATTTGCGCTTTCGGCTTCCGGCTCGTATTCGGCGGCGGACGCCTTTGGAGCGGATTTGTCCGGACCGGCCGCCTCTGCGCTGACGAAGCTTGTCGGTGTTCAAGGCTTAAGTCAGAGTCTTCAAGGATCGCTTTCGCTCAGTACCGGATCATCGACAAAGCTGAGTCTTTCGGTTTCGCAATCCATACCACCGCCGCCTGGCGCGACCTCCGCCTCGATAGGCACAAATATCTCCCAAACGATGTGGGACGGTTATCCCGGCGGGCAGGCCATGGCGGCCGTGGAAAAGGCGGACCTCGCGCTGCAAGGAAAGGAACTCGCCGCTGCGCAGTCGAAATCGACCATCGCCGCTGCTGTGAAAAGGAGTTATGTCACAGTTCTGACAGCGCAGCGGACGCTTGCCCTGTGCGAGGGATTTTTCGAACGGCAGACGGCCCTGCTCAAGCAGGTCGAGGCGGCATACGCGCTCGGGCAGTCAAGCGAGATCGATTTGATGAGCGCGAGGATCGGCGCGCGGACGGCGGAACTCGATCTTGAAACCGCGCGGCACGATCTTGAGACCGCGAGGCGCAGACTCGCCGTTTTGATGGGGCGTAACCCGACTGAGCTTTTTACAGTACTCGAAATGGACGAGCCCGATCTGCCGGCGGCTTCGGTCGATGAGGCCGTCGCCCTCGGATTGGCGCGGCGCCCCGATGCGTCTCAGCTGGAGCTTTCCCGGCGTGCCGCAGCCGTCGATCTCGCTTTGGCGAAGGCGATGAGGCAACCGAATGTTTCGGCGAGCGCAGCTGTGACGATGGGCATCGCCGGCGGTTCCAATCCCGGGGATGCCCTGCAGGCAAGCTTGAGCGCAAGAATCAGCATGCCCGTACTCGACGCGGGATCGGGCGCTGCCCAGGTATCTTCCGCCACGGCTTCGCTGGCGATGCTCGATGCGCAGGCGAGTCAGCTTGCGAAAAGCATCGAGAACGATATTCGAGACGCGTACTGGATGGCGTCGATTCTCCGTGATCGAATAGCGGTCGCCGAGGACTCGATGATCGTTGCGGAGAGGCGTCTTGAAATCGTCAGAACGCAATTGCAGTACGGCACTGCGACAAACCAGGATTTGATCGATGCGCAGAACGCCGCGCTGAACGCAGGGGCCGCGTACCTCAAGGCCAAGGGCGATTATCTTGTGCAGGAGATAGCGCTCGAAACTTCGATGGGATTATAGGAGCTCGCAGTTATGACACGTCACATGGGTATCCTTATCGGCGCGGCCGCTGTTGGGCTCTCTCTATTCTTCATCGGCTGTTCACGGAAGCCGGTTTCTACGCATCCGGGTGATGCTCGTGATACCGGCCGGACCGGCATACAGCAGGGCGGCGCCGCGCAGATTCCGGTCAGCGGCCCTCAGGGCGGTGAGTCCCTGAGAACCTTGTCTATTGCGGTACGGGCGACGAAGGTTCCCGGCGGCATCCTCAGGGCGAATCGTGATACCGCGGGCGTGGTGTCCCCCGCGCTTCAGAGTTCTGTCGCCGCCGGCGTAGGTGGGATCGTTGCAAAAGTCGTGAGGCAGGCCGGTGATTGGGTCGCCGCCGGCGAGCTCGTGGTGCAGATCGACGATACGGCGCTCAGGCTGAGTGTCACTAACGCCGAGGCAGCGCTTGAAAGCGCCCGGCTGAACCTCCGCTTGGTCGAGGAAAACGCGAGTCAATCGAATGCCAGACTCGAGCTCCAGCTCGAATCCGCGCAAGCCGGGTATGACTCGGCCAAGCGGTTCTTCGAGTCGCAGAAGGCGCTTTTCGATCTCGGCGGGGTTTCCGCGCAAGCGCTCGACCAGGCGCGAAGTCAGTTTGCGGCCGCTCAGGCAAATCTTGAAAACGCAAAACTCGCCCTCGACCAGAATCAAAGGGGTGTATCGTCCACGCCGAGCCAGAGCCGGGAAGCTCTCGGCATCGCGGTCCGCACCGCCGAGAACAACCTGATGCAGGCGCGTATCAATCTCGAAAAGGCGTCCATCGTCGCACCTTTCGCAGGGCAGATCGCCTCGATTTCGGCGGCGCCCGGCATGTATCTGGGGCAGAACAGCGCCGCGTTCGTTCTGGTGGGGCCGGAGCGGCAGGTCGCGTTCAGCATATCACCTTCCGACGCCGCAGAGCTGCGCCAGGGAACGAGGTTGACCTTTGAAGCGGAGGGGGGGAAACACCTCATCGTCGTAAAGCAGGCTCCAACGGTGCCCGTCAACGGCATGCTCGCGATGACGGCATCGATCGAGGGAGGCTCGTCTCTGCCCTTCGGTATGGTCGGGAAAATCAGTTACGTGGTGCCGCTGGCCCGGGGGACCCTTGTACCCGTCGGATCGATAGGGACCATCGAAAACCGGAACTATCTTTTTATAATAAAAGATGATCGTGTGATCACAAGGAATATCAAGGTGCTGGCGACGTCGGGCGCCGTCGCCGCGGTCGACGGCGTCGCCGCAGGCGAAGTCGTCGTTCTCAATCCTCCGCCCGGTCTTGTCGACGGCCAAGAGGTCAAAGCCGCAATGATTGAAGTTCCGGATCTTGTCACGGCGGGACGGTTATGAGCGGACTTCGGGATTTCGAGGCGCAGGTGTTCAACCGCGTGAATCCAGCGGTCAAGTTCTCGGTGTCGCGATATGTATTCGCAATCGGCATTTTCGCCGCGATTTGCGTTTTCGGCATAGTGAGCGGGATGAGCCTGGGCGTCGATCTTATGCCATCCGTTACAGTTCCTACGGTTTTCATCTCGACCTCGTACCCCGGGGCGGCGCCGATTGTCGTGGATCAGCAAATTACACAGCTTATCGAGAATCAGGTGTCGACTCTCAGCAACATAACGGATATCAATTCGACGAGTTCGACCGGTCAAAGCCGGGTTTCGGTCACCTTCAACGCGGGAGTCGATCGGAACGAGGTTATCAATCAGGTTGCTTCCCTCATCGCCTCGATTTCTAGGAGACTGCCTTCCAACGCAAGTATGCCGACGGTCCAATCGTTCAACGTGAATTCCGGGGCCGTCCTCCAGTTCGGTGTTTCAGGCGGTGATATTCCGCTTCGTGACGTCGCGGTCTTTGTCGAAAACAGTCTTGCGCCTACGCTCGAGCGAATACCGGGTGTGGCGAACATTACGATCGAGGGGGCGCCGTCCCGGCAGTTTCAAGTGCTCCTCGATCCGAGCAAGCTGAAATTCTACGGACTTTCGATCCAACAGGTCTCCAGTGCGCTGTCGAACTCCGCGGTCAACCAGCCCATCGGCACCATTACGTCGCAGGGTAATTCACTGACCTATGCAACCAGGAATCAGCCGGAAAACGTCGATGATATCTGCAGGACACTCGTCGATTCGAGCCGCGGCATATTCATCCGCGATATCGGTCAGGTCAGGGATGCGACGGTTCCGGGAAGCTTTGCCCGGATAAATGGGCAGCCGGTGGTCCTTGTGTCGGTCCAGAGAACCAACGAGTCGAATTCAATCGCCGTCGCCGACGGCGTCCGCGCCGCGCTTAAAAAGATGCAAGTGCCCGAGGGCTACACCATCACAGTCAGTTCGGATTCGACCGGAGCGGTCAGAGCCTCGATCGCGGCGACCGAGCGCGAACTCGTTTCGACGCTGATCGTCGTCGCCCTCATTGTTCTTCTTTTCCTGGGCAGGCCCAACACGGCTTTTTCGGTAATCCTCGCCGTCCCCATCGCGCTCTGCGCCGCGCCTATTCTTTACAAGCTGGCCGGCTTTTCCTTCAACCTGGTATCGTTGCTCGCCATGGTCATCGCCATCGGAATCGTCGTCGATGATTCGATAGTGATTGCAGAGAACGTCGAGCGGTATCGGAAAATGGGCTTTGATCTGAAAGAAGCCGTACTCAAGGGGGCGAGCGAGGTGTTCAGCGCCGTCGTCGCGGCGACGCTTTCACTCCTCGCCGTGCTTATCCCGGTGAGTTTCATCGGCGGTTTCATAGGCGGCTATCTCCAGCAGTTTTCGCTGGGGCTTGCGGCGGCGGTCGGCTTTTCGCTTCTCGAGGCGGTGCTTTTCCTGACGGTCCGCATGGCGTATACGCCCGAGGGCAGAGTCATCGGTTGGACTGATTTTGCACGCAGCTTCAGGCGGTTCAGGGAGTCATTTGCATGGGGATTCAAGGCTTGGCGTTCGGGCTTTGGTTTCCTCGCGGGCTGTGCGCTCTTGATCGGGGCCGCATACTTCAAGCGCTATGCTTTGATGCCGGTGATGATCGCTTATCCGGTCGCCCTCGCCGTTTTCAATTATGTGGTGACGGTCGTCGTCAATCTGATTTCCGCTTTGACAGCGACCCTGCATGGCTGGACGGAGGCCGTGCTCGGCCGGCTGCGCGAGGGCTATGCTCGGAGCCTGGGACCTTTACTTCGGCGGAGTTCATTGGTCCTCGCGGTCACAGGGGCGACCCTCGGTACGGTCGCCTTCTTTATCGCGCCTCAGATCCCTTTCACGTTTCTTCCGCAGAGCGATTCCGGGCAGATCAACATCTTTGTCCGTTTCCCTTCCGGGACGCCGCAGGGAACCGCTAATACAGCATCGCTTCTCGTCGAGCAATACCTTCTGTCATTGCCCGAGGTCGTCTCGGTGCAGACCACGGTGGGCGGATCCGCCCAGTCGACAGTGGTGCTCACGCCGGTGGAGAAGCGGAAAAGCATTTTTACACTCGCACAGGAATGGCGCAGGGATCTTCAGACCATCCTTGCCAAGGATTACCCGACGGTCAGATTATCGGTCGGTACAGGCGGTATCGGGGGGGGCGGAGGGTTCGGCGGCGGCTCTTTGTCGCTCAGTCTGGTGTCGGCCGACCGAGACCTCCTCGTTCAGAGGAACGCCGCCATCGTCAATGCGCTTCAGGAAAATCCCTGGGTCGCCGATGTCAGTTCGAGCCTTTCGGAAACAAGCCTCCAGAATGATTTCGTGCCCGACCCCGAGAAGCTGATGGGCACAGGCATCACGCCCGGCGCGATCGCGACGGCGCTGCAGACCTACGCCTCGGGATCCACACCCGCGAATGTAATTACGGGGGGACTCTCGTATCCTGTCAGGGTGATGATCGATCCGGTTCTTTTCGCAGGAGGGCGGAGTCTGCTTGATCTCGGCATAGTATCTCCAACCTTGCAAGCAACGATCCCGATCGGACAACTCGGCCGATTCGTTTTGACCGAGGCTCCGAACAGCATCTCCCGGTATAACCGTCAGTATTCTGGATCAATAAATATTAACCTGAAGCCGGGCGCCCCGACGACTCTCGAGCTGCAGAATCAGATACAGGCCGATCTCGCTGCACGGGGACTTCTCGGGGATGGTCTGCAATTAACGGCTGACAGCCGTTTCGGTGCATCCGCCCTGGCAGGTCAGCTTTTGGAGTCGGGATGGCGGATATTCCTTCTAGCCTTGTTCTTTGTCTATCTGGTTATGGCGGCGCAGTTCAATTCCTGGCGCTACCCGATTTATCTTCTTTTGCCCGTGCCTCTCGCGATAATCGGAGCGCTCCTCCTTGTATGGGCCGTCGGCGGCGGTCTCGATATCTTCGGACTCATGGGCATGCTGATGCTCATCGGACTCTCGGCAAAGAACGCGATTCTCTACCTCGACTTTGTTCTCGAGCGAATCGGGAAGATGCCTCTGAATGAGGCATTGGTTGATGCTGCGCGGCTCCGTTTCAGGCCTATTATTATGACGACACTGACGGTTCTGATCATAAGCTTCCCGCTTATCTTCGCAGAGGGTCAGGGTTCGGAGTTCGGCCGGCGCATGGGCATCGTCATGTTAGGCGGCATCGTGTTCTCGGCGATTTTGACCTTCTTCGTCGTGCCGGCTGCCTTCTATGCCTTCGAGAAAAACAGGCAGGTGGGCTTCGACAGGGCGGCGGTCGAGATCGCAGAAGCCGCTGCGGATGTCCGGCAGGGGTCGGTGATAGTCCCATCAGCCGATGTAGTTAAGAAGGAAAGCTTGTAGCTCCGATCGGCATCGCGTACTATCCATATCCATGAGCGCACTTGAATCTTCTTCCGAGACTCTCGTCCGCCG
>CAZINN010000066.1:0-12674 GCA_964540615.1 uncultured Treponemataceae bacterium
CGCTGGTGAAGGAATTGCCGGCGGCGTCGACCGCCTTGAGCCTGAAGGTATAGACTCCGTCGGGCACGACCTTGCCCGACTCGTTCGTCCCGTCCCACACAATTTCGGCGTCGGGGCGGGGCGAGGAGGAGAATGTCTTCACGGTGATTCCGTTCGCGCCGCTTATTTCGCTCGTCCACTTGGCGTCCTTCGTTCCTTTCTGAGTGAAGCGGACGATGTCCTGGCCCTCCGTGCCCGCGGGGTTAAAGGCGGCCCTGTCGGCGCCGACGCTGCCGCCGGGCGGGGTCAAATCGAGCGCGAAGGCGGGCGAACTCGCCGTGGGATTGTGACCGTTCACGTAGGTAACCGAAAGGAGGGCCTGATAGCTCCCCTCGGGCAGAACCTTGAGCGAGGCGTCACGGCCGTCGAAAACGACCTCGGGCTTCAAAGAAGCGGCGTCCTTTCCGGAAACCGACCAGACTTCCTGTTTTGACTTATTCTGAACCGAGAGCTTCCATCCCACGACGCCGTTCTTGACCGGGACGCCGGGGACAAGCGTGACGCTGTCCTTGACGCCGTCGCCGTTGGGACTGAAGGCGCTGTTATCGATGACCAGGCTCACGGGGGCGCGCTCGGTATTGACGATGACATTGTCGATGCGCTTGGTCGTGGCGTTGCCCGCGCGGTCGGTCGAGCTCATCACGAAGGAGTACACGCCGTCCGGTACAATCTTGCCCGCGTCGTCCTTGCCGTCCCAGGCCCAGTCGGCCGGGGCCTTGTCCTTGAACTCGGCTCCGAGAATCGCCTTGCCGGAGGCGTCGAGGACCTGAGCCTTCCAGAGATCCTCGGACGAGCCCGAAGCCTTGAAGGTGAGGCTGTCCTTGTTCCCGTCGCCGTCGGGGCTGAATATCGCGGGGGT
Source organism: uncultured Treponemataceae bacterium (assembly GCA_964540615.1). GTDB lineage: Bacteria > Spirochaetota > Spirochaetia > Treponematales > Rectinemataceae > CAZXXZ01. The sequence goes on from CAZINN010000066.1 coordinate 899, forward strand.
TTCGGGGACCGATGCCTGGAGAGCCGGAGCCGTGTTGTCGACGACAACCTCGAATGGTCCGACTTTTCCGACATTGCCGTTGTCATCGACCGCTTCGATGGTGATCGTATATTTACCGTCGGCCGCGAGCTGACCCGAATCGGCTATCCCGTTCCACACGAGCTTGTCAGGGACGGCGACCCCCTTCTTGACGTACACGAGCCTGTCCCAGAAACCTTCAAGACCCTGGGTCTCCGGACGTGATTCTTTATTAAGTATCTTGCGGACCACCTCGCCCTTCTCGTCGCTGACGGCGAGGGTCCAGCCGACGACATAGCGCTGATCCTTGATCTGGATCGGCATCTCGAGCGAGTCCTTCGTGCCGTCGCTGTTCGGAGATATATAGGCCGGCCCCCACTGGCTCGAGGGGAATTCAACCGCGATCTCCGGCGGCTGCTTGTCCACGACGCCGAGCGAAATGCTCGCACCGGCGCCGACAGCCCAGATATCGCCGTACAGCTTCGAGGCCGACAGAATCGGCTTGAGATCCATCTTGTCCGCGCCGGAACCGGATTCTGACTCTTTGCGCGACAGCGGGATGACCGCCGAGACGCCGAAGGAAGGAAGAAGACTGCGGTTCGTCCCGTTCGCGAGATCGAGAATGGAAGTATTCCATGCGGCGCGGATGCTGAAGGCATCCCTGAAACTCAGCGCCGTGGAAAGGCCTATGCACAGATCGGAAAAGGTCGGCAGGGAAAGATCGGCCCCGACCGTCAACTTTGTGAACGAGGTGCTGATAAGATTGCCTCGCGCACCGAGCGAAAGGGTGAAGGGCGGTGTGTACGGACTCGCGCTCGTGCCGTAGGCTCCGGCCGCGGGTAGAGGAGCGGAATAGCCCTTGCCCATGTTGGCGAGAACCGCGCCCCAGGTGAAGTCCTTGAAGGGGCCGAGATCGCCCATCTTGCTCAGCACACCGAGATCGACCGCGAGACCCCAGCCGAAACCGCCATTGCCTCCGATAAGACCGCTGAGACCGGCCCCTACGTAGAAATTAGGGAACACATCCTTGGCGATGCCGACCCTGAGATCGCCGATGGCGCCCAAGGGCAGATCGGTCATGGTGCTCGGCGTATAAACAAAGCGGGCGCCGAAATCCCAGACCGCATAGGGCTTGGGCAGGGAATACCCCGCGGACAACGCGCTTCCCCAGCCTTGATCTCCGAAATCGGTCAACGCGACGTAACCGAGATCGAGGACGGGGCGTTGTTGACCGGCCGAGGCCGCAGGGTTCATGCGGTCGGCCCAGGGCGCGTCGACCGCGGTGACGGTCGGCCCAGAAGCCAGAGCCTGCGGCGAGCTCAGCGTCGGAAGAAGAACGCCGCCGGCCGGCGGATCATAGGCGAATGCCTGGATCGCTGCAGCCGCTATCGCGGCCGCCAGTGCCCGTTTACAGAAATTCCGCATCAGTGCCTCCTGATCAATTGCCGGCTGGAACAATACACGAGTATCTTGCCAGCATGCCGGGGCCGTTTAGGCCTGTCGTTTTGACGATCCTCTCCGGGGGAAGAAGATCGTATATAGAATATCTCCAATAAACCGTCGAGACTACCGATTGTGACGAATATTGCCTCATTTTATACGCAACAAGGTTCGAGGGACAGCTTATTGGTAAATGATGAGCACCGGTTGGGGGCTCAAACGTAACACTTGTTCAGGGCTGAGCAGGGGCTCGTCATACCCCGCCCCCTCGACATCAGACTGGAAAAAAAGCTTAAAGCCCTTGACGGGCATGTTAAGTGCTTGTGCGTTAAATAAATATGCCCCCCGTTTCAGATCCGGAGGACCGAACCCGTCGGAGGTATGCACAAGGAGAACCCCCGGGTAATCCGCCCGCACCTGCTCACGCTCGGTAATCATTTTGGCATTGAATTGATGCACGACGAGCATTTTCATCCCCTGAATGCCCTCGGTTTCCATATATTCGCTGATCATGGCCTGCGCCCGGTTGAGATCTTCGGCGTGAACCGCCCCTATTTCTTCCATAGGGGCGGTCGTATGCCATTCGGGATCGAGGGCGATGTGGACGTTGGGATATTTCAGCCAGGGCAAGAGTCGCTTGACCGCAGCCTCGACGCCGTACTTGCCGATCTGATGGTCGACAAAGACAAGCATCGATTGACTCTGGGCATAGTCAATATACTCTCGGACTATCGAATCTTTCAGGTAGCCGATCTCGCCGCCGGGCCAACATGTTCCATAAATAAGGTAAAACGCCGACACTGCGCCGAGCTCTCCGTTCGCTTCGTCATATCGTCTGGCGAAATCCTTGACCGCGGCGGCGAGGATCTCCTTTGGATAGCGTCCGAGAATGCCCATGCGTTTCGAGCCGGGATGTCCATAGAAGGCGAGGACTTGATAATTACCCGGTGCGGGGATCAGAAAGCGCTTCTCGGTGTGGATGGCGGCCGCCGCAGAGTCATTGGGAAGGTTGAAATCGAGGTTTGCCGTCCCTTGTGCCGGATCGAAGAGGGCGGGAAAACGCGGCAGCACCCTTGCCGAAGCTCTCTCCGTGGGCGGTCCCGAGATGCCGCTGGAGACGGAGTTTTGCTGAACAACCGCTGTCCGCCTCGGCCAGTCTGCACCGACGAGCTTCCCTGCGTAAACCGCGGCCCCGACGGCGAGGACGCAGCCCGACACCCCGACGGCGATGAAAAAGGCATGAAGTGAGGGGGTTTTCGAAAACGTCATGAGTACGGCTCCTCAGCAGCGAATGGGTGGGCTTTCGATCTCGAATATCGGCGCGCGAACGGCGCGGCTCAAGAAGGATAGGAACAGCACGTATCAAACCTCTCCTTATGCCCCACTCGGTTATGAAGTACAGATTACGAGCGGCCGACAATAGAAAGAGTATGGCACTGATGTCGTGCACGATTCGCTCTCGTACGCCTCGCCGCTTACTCGCTCACTGTGCGGCCGCCTTTTTCTTTTTTTTAAGTGCGGGAAACGGCTGGAGCGCCGGCGTTCCGACCGCCCTGCCGGGGGACCTGCCCATCGAGCGTTTCCCCGACAGCGCAGACATCCGCGCCGCGTATTGGGAGAAGTTTTTCATCGCCCCCCTCGGGGACCTGGCGCGAAGATCGCCTGCGGTCGTCTCGAACGACTATGGAACGTTCCGACTCAGTTATCAAAAAGACGGCGGATACCACTATACCATTGCAGCCGCGGTCGCGCCGGGGAGCGCCGAGGGCGCAACCTCACCTCTGTACACCCAGGGGACCTGGATACTCAAGCGATCGCCCCGCGACGGAGCGCCGATCCAGGCGAAGGTTTTCCTTCGGGGAGACTCGGGAACCTTCCTTCGCATGTATCCGGCCGGTGATCGATGCACGATGGACCTCGTCGTCTACGGCGCTGTCTTGAACCAGGGAGTCCCGCTTCCTGTTTCCTTCGAACGGGCATTCACCTCGCCGATGCCGGATATCGTCGCTTGGACCTCTGGCATTGTCGATTGGTCGCTGTTTTCGCCGAAGCCCGCTCTCTATCGCGAGGTAAGAGCCTTCGTCTCCGCGACGCGCAGCCGCCTCGGCGGACTGCGCTACGCCTACGACGGCGCGCTCGACTCATCCGGCATGCCCGTGCTCATCGCGACGGGCGAGCGGCAGACGGGCGAAAGCGGATTGAACTGCTCGGGGTTCGCGAAGTGGATCGTCGACGGCTTTTACCGCCCGCTGAAGGGCCGGCTTCTCGATCCCCTCGCCATGGCGAAAAAACGGCTCGACGAACGGGTCTCCGACGCGGCCGGTCCCTACGAGTCCGACCTCGATCCCTTTTTCGGCCTCGACTGGACGCGCAACCTGGCTCTGGCGCTCATGGACGCCCGCTATCCATCGCGGCCGCACTCGATCAGCGAGATCGATATACGAATCTCGGCCTTCGCCATGATCACAGCATCAGGCGGACTTGGAAGTCCAGAAGCCGTCAACGGATCATCGGGATACACAACTTACGCGGCCTATCAAAACGACCTCGGCTATCGCGTCGATGGACTTAAGGCTCTTCTGTATGTGCTGGCTCTGCGCGAACCGGGGAACATTTATCTTGCTAGCTTTTCGCGGAAAAGCGGCGGGATCATCCCCGGCCTCTCGCGGCACTACCACGTCGCCGTCCTCGCGCCCTATTTCGAAAAGACGGGCGAGTTCAAGGTCGCGGCCTTCGAAAGCGTCGTCGAGACGAGCGTCGAGCGGATTATGGCCCGCATCCCGAACGATTTCGTCCATCTCGTGCGCATCAAGGCGGACCGCGAATATGATCCGCCGATTCTTCCCGACTGAAACGGCGTAATCCCGTCTAGTATGCCGAAAATGCCGCTCCGCTTCGAGACGGCACTGGTTCAAGACCGCCTTCGATGGCATAATCAGGCCGATGCGAATCTGCTTTCTCGGCACTGGGACGAGCTTCGGCGTGCCTGTTCTCGCCTGTGACTGCCCTGTATGCCGCTCGTCCGATCCACGTGATATGCGATATCGTTCTTCGCTCCTCATCAAGTCCGAACGCGCCTCCGTCGTCATCGACGCAGGCCCCGAATTCCGCCTCCAGGCTCTCCGCGCCCGCGTCACGCATCTCGACGCCCTCCTCGTCACGCACGGGCACAGCGATCATGTGGTCGGACTCGACGATGTCCGGCCCTTTACACGCGAGCAGGCACTTCCGGTCTACGCCAATGCCGAGACGCTCGCCGACATCCGCGAACGATTCGGCTATATCTTCCGAAAAACGCAGGAGGGCGGCGGCAAGCCGAAAATAGAATTGCGGGAGGCGGTCGAAGCTTTTTCGGTCGGAGACCTCGAGTTCATTCCGATTCGGATCAGACACGGCGAACTGCCCATCCTCGGCTGGAGGACAGGCGCCTTCGCATATATCACCGACGCGTCGTTCATCCCCGAACCGTCCTTTGAGGCGCTCGCCGGCGTTACAACGCTGGTCATAAACGGGCTGCGGCGCAGACCTCACGAGACTCACTTCAGCTTCGACCAGGCCTTCGAGAGCGCACGGAGGATCGGCGCGCGGAAAACCTATCTCATCCACATGTGCCACGAATTGAGCCATGCGGCGCTCGAAGACTACTGCGCCGCAGCCGGCGCCGATATCGGAGCCGCTCCGGCCTGGGACGGTCTCGAGGTCGAGCTGTGAACGCGCGAACGGCACAGATGCCGGAAACAGGATTCGCCCGTGAGCAGCGGGCGCTCGACACCTTGATCGCCTCGGGCGCCTCCAGACGCCAGATCGAGCGATTCATTCTCGATGTCTTCGTCGAGCGGAACAAGTCGATCCGCAACGAGGATTTCAAATGCCTCAACCCCGAGACCGTCGCCGACGATTTTCTGAGGCCCCGACGCGACCTGTACCGCTTCGCCATCGTCAATTGGATGCGTTATATTTTCATACCTTCACTTAAAAGCCGCGTCGCCGATGCCGTCTTTGTGTTCGGCCTGGGCAGGCTGTTCTCGGCCTACAACGACATGGGCGTCCAAGACTGCACCGACGCCGACATAAACGTCGTCGTGCAGGATTCCATGAGCGCCCCCGATCGATCCTACCTCGAGGCGAAACTCAAAGAATTGCAGCGCGGACTCTGCGAGAATTTCGCGATCATGCTCGACTTCCATCCCGCGTACACGATTCTGCGCGCCAAAGACGTCCGCGACCGCATGACCAGCCGCGACGAAGACGTCCGCAATTCCGCGCTGCGCTTCTATAAAAGCAACGAAAAAAGCATTACGATAATCAAAGACCACGAAACTCTCCGCGAAGCCGTCTTTTCGTCCGTCCGCGACGAGCCCGACAGCAGGCTTTTTGAAAACTTCCTCGGTCTCCGCGACGGCGTCAGCTACGCGAAACTCCGTTCGGGAGCCGAGACATTGCCCGTCCTTCTCGACGGCGGCAGCCGAGTCATGGTCAGGTGCCTTATCGGGTCGAAACCCTTCGAATTGTACTGTCGAAGAATTTTTCCGCGCGATAAGTTTATCTCTCCACCCGAATGGGTCTTTTCGATGAAGTATTTCGTCAATCGAGTCTACGACTATGTCAGCGCGATGCTCGGCATAGGCCGATCGCTCGAGGAAATAGGCCTCGGCTCGTCACGCTGCGGCTCGATCGACCCCGATTACGCCTACCTCAGAAACGCCCACAAGCTCATGCTGTATCTCCAGGAGCTCATAACCCTCGCGATCGGGTCGTACAACAACGCGATGTGCGATTACACCTATATTTCGCGGGCGCGTTTTATGAGATTTATGGATATTCATCCCGAAAAGTTCAGGCGTGATTTCGACGAAATGGTCGTCGGAAGCGGCCTCATCTCCGCAGGTGCGAGAACTCGTTACGATATTCTGAAAAAGAAAATAACATCGAAGTCCCGCGACCGGTTTATCGAATTGAGCGTAAAAGAGCGCTCGCTTCTTCCAAAAGAGTTCGTCTGCGAGACTGTCTACCGCGACCGGCAGAAATGCCGTCTCTGCGTTCCTTACTCCTGGGGCGACCTCGGGTACCTCGTCTTTTCCTCCATCGCCTCCCGTATCGCACTGATCGTCGACGAGCGCTTAATCCCCAAACTGCCGTCCCTGGGTATGTCCGAAAAAGACTTCAGGCGGCATATCGTCGCGCTGGATATCGGCTGTCGATCCGCACCATCCCGCCGCGCGCCTTGAGCTTTGAGACGATTGTCGCCATACTGCCCCTTGGAAGTCACATACGGCTCGGCGAAGGAGAACCATATCCATGTTCCCAATCCACCTCGATCTCGGTTTCCGCACCTTCTATTTCTACGAAGGTTTCTACATTCTTACGGCGATGATAGTCGCCTACCTCTGGGCGGCGAAACGAATCCGCAGGAGCGGACTTTCGACGGAACGCTTCGACATCGCCCTCGTCGGCGCCTTCGTCGGGCTCATCCTCGGCGCCCGCATCTCGCACTTCCTGTTCTGGGACCTCGACGTATTCCTCGATGACCCGATGGTCTTCTTCCGCTTCTGGGACGGAGGACTTTCCGTTGTGGGAGGTCTCGTGGGCGGACTTGCCGGAGCCGCGTTGACGTTCATCGGTAAAAAAGAAAAGTTTTTGGAGTATTACGCGGTCGTCGCGCCGGCGGTACTGCTCGGTCAGGCGGTCGGCCGGATCGGCTGTTTTTTGAACGGAGACGCATGGGGACTTCCGACCTCGCTTCCCTGGGGTGTCAAATTCGCGAAGTTCGGGACCACGCTGTTCTCGGGCGAGCTCGACAAGACTCTTGTAAGCCCGGCGTGGAGTTGGGCGAGGAGTCTCGGCCTTGTCGCGCCCGTCGACCTGCGCACCCCGCCCCTGCATCCGACCCAGCTGTACGAGGCGGCGGGGGATATACTTATTCTTTTTATACTCCTCCTTATTCTCAAGAGCGTCGGAAGGCAGCGCGGAGGCTCGCTGATACTGGCGATTCACGCGGGCGGCTACTGTCTCCTGCGCTTCCTGCTCGAGTTCATCAGAGGCGACCGCGGTTCAATAATCTTCGCCGGCATGTCGGCGTTGCAGATATCATTGGCTCTCGGAGCCGCAGCCGGCCTCGTGTTCGCCGTAATCCGCGTCCTGCGACTCCGCGGCGCCGCCGCATAGTCAGGCTCTGTCGCCAAGGGATCCTCAACCGCTCTGTTTTTTTTCAAGCTTCGCCCAATCGAGGCCGCGGCCGCCCAGGTCGGGTTGGCAGATCGGGCAGAAAAAGGAATCATAACCGAGGACGCCGGCCTTCCGGATTGTCGCTCCGCAGCGCGGGCACTTCCCGCCCGCGCGTCCGCGGACCCGCATATGGCCGCGGACCTTGTCCTCGAGCCGGGCGTCCGCCTTCTCGACCTCCTCGATCCCCCAGGCCAGAACGGAGCGGATCGCGTCGTATAAGGCGCGCCGCTTGTCCTCGTCCAACAGGTAACAAAATGTTTTTGGATGAATTCCCGCCTCGAAGAGAATCTCGTCGGCGTAGGCGTTGCCGATCGCCGACAGGCAGGTCTGATCCATAATAAAAACACGAACCTGACAACGCCTTCCAGCTATCAGCGCCGAAAAACACTCGTAAGTGAAATCAGGCGACACGACATTCACTCCCTGACCGAGATACCCTGGTATGACCGCGAAATCACCGGCGGGACAGAGGTAGACCTTGCCCATCGACTTCTCGTCGCCGTAATAGAGCGTACGCCCGTCGTCCAGCTCGAAGGCGAAGGCCGTGTGCGCCAGGGCCTTCTCTCCCTTATCCGCCAGCTTCAGCCTGCCGGCCAGCATGAGATGCATAACGAGATCAAGGGAGCCGGAGGCCGTGGAGCCGTCCTGCCCCTCCGACCGCCCCGTCGGCATCTCGAGCCGCGCGTGCAGAAAGGGACCGTGGCGATCGAGACCCCGAATCACGCGGCCCGCGACCAATCCGGAAAAATCGCCGGGCGCCAGCACGCGGAGCACGATCGGATTCTTGACGATCGCGCGGGCGATCCGACAGCCCTCGATCTCCGGTCCCAGAGCTTTGACGATATGGACAAGGTCGGGAAGTTCGGGCATGGAGGGAGTATAGCACATGCGACCGAGAATGAGGATATTCCCGGAATTCCCTCCTCGCAAAGAACATATAGCCTGGAAGTGCCTTTTTTTGATTACAGCTTCTCAGGGGGAAAGAACCATGCTAATATCCTGGTAGAAAATATTAGTTGATGAGAAAATGCAAAAGAAAATACGTATGAGGGAAGCATGCGTGTAAAGAGGTTCTTCGTATTGACAACGGTCCTTATTGTCGGCCTTCCGTTTTTTGTTTCTTACGCCGAAAACAAGAGACCGAGCCACAGTATGAGCGAAGCAAGCGTACAAAATGCATTATGGCTTTATACCTTTGGAATTAAGGCAGCGCAGATACAGACAAGTGGGCCGACACATATCGAAATAAACGGCAATTTAACGATCTTTCACTTTAATAGTTATTCTGATCCACACTATCCCGGCATAATGATGAGCGGAACTATTACTGTAAATGCCACTACGAACACAGAAAATGGCACTCTGATTTTCACGGGTTGCGATGTCACCACTATAATTTTAAACAATTTCGTAACAGAGCCATCCCCATCCGGTCAACTCATTATACACTTCACCGACAACACACGCTTAGTTTACGACTACAGTACCAATGTAGTTTCTCAGTAAGCAGCGAGTAGTAAAAAACAGAAAAGCCGCCCCGCGGGGCGGCCTTTCTCTTGTCGGCTTTAGTTTTTACGGACCGAGCTCTTTACAGAAGGAGACCTCGAAAAAACTTCAGTTTTTCGAGGTTCCCAGAACTCAAACTACCTTCTGGACCTTTCCGGCCTTGAGGCAGCGGGTGCAGAGCTTGACGGTCGTGATTCTGCCGTCGACCATGGTCCTGACCTCGAGGAGGTTGGGCCTCCAGGTCCGACGGGTCCGGTTCTTGGCATGCGAGACATTATTCCCGAAAACCGTGCCCTTGCCGCAAATATCGCATTTCCTCGACATAATTCCACTCCAAATCGATAAGTAGAGGGACTATAGCCGAAAAAAGGCAAACGTGTAAAGTGCCGGAACTTCCCAATCACGGGAATATCTGGTATTGTCTAGTATTGGAATGCCGTCACTGTATCACATCGCCCCGCTTGTCATTCTGGCCGCCGCAGCCCTGGTGTTCTTCCTCCTCAGGTATGTTTCAGCCCCCTACGGCCGGCATTATCGATCCGGCTGGGGGCCTTCGGTAGGCGCCCGAATCGGATGGGTTCTCATGGAGCTGCCATCCGCCCTCATCCCCCTCACGATCGTTCTCGCCTACGTCCTTGCCGGCAAGCGCCTCGGGACTATCGCCCTCGCGCTTCTCAGCTTGTGGGAAATGCATTACGTCTATCGAGCCCTCATATATCCCTTTTTGATGCATGTAGGCGAAAAACGCTTCCCCCTGAGCCTCGTATTTTTCGCCTGGCTTTTTAACGGACTTAACGCCTATGCGAACGCGGTGTTCTTGATTGAAGAAGGCCCCGCCTTGGATTTCAATCCGCCGCTGTTTCGGTTGGCGCTCGGCGGCTTACTCTTCGTCCTCGGTTTTTTGATCCATACGAAAGCGGATCGAATGCTGCGCGAACTCCGCCGCCGCAGCGGCGACGACTACTCGGTACCAAAGGGCTGGCTCTTCGACTATGTCGTGAGTCCGAATTACTTCGGAGAGATTCTCGAGTGGTGCGGATGGGCCCTCGCCTGCTGGTCGCTGCCCGCAGTGGCCTTCGCGGTCTTCACCGCGGCCAATCTCGTTCCCCGCGCCATAGCTCACCGGCACTGGTATGAAGAGACATTCGACGACTTTCCGCGCGAGCGGAAGTGCGTCATTCCTTTCTTTTTATAACCCTCTCGGGCCAAAAAAGGCGCAACAAGCTTCGAGGAAGCTCTCAATGCCCGCCCAGAAGCTGCTGCTGGTACTTCTTGTTCTTGGCCAGCTTTTTCATCATAAGCCGGGACTTCTCGAACTTCTTCAAAAGCCGGTTGACATCGGCGACTGAGGTGCCCGAGCCCTTGGCGATCCGCGCGCGCCTGGACGGGCCGATGATCAAGTGATTCTGCCGCTCCTTTTTCGTCATGGAAAGGAGCATGGCCTCTTCGCGCTTCATATCGGCCTCGTCGATCTGCTCCTCGTCAATCTGACCGGCGAGCCCGGGCAGCATTTCCAAAAGGCCCTTCATCGAACCCATTTTCTTCATACTTCGGATCTGCTCGAGATAATCCTCGAGCGTCAGGGTTTCGCTCGCGATTTTGCGCTGGAGTTCAGCGGCCTGCTTTTGATCGAAGACCGCCTGGGCCTTCTCGACCAGGCTTATGACATCGCCCATGCCGAGGATGCGGCTCGCGATGCGGTCCGGGTGGAATGGCTCGAGGCCTTCGGGCTTCTCGCTGGTGCCGATGAACTTGACCGGCTTGCCCGTCACCGACTTGAGCGAGAGGGCGGCTCCGCCCCGCGCGTCCGAGTCGAACTTCGAGAGGATGACGCCGGAAAGTCCTATCTTCTCGTCGAAGGTCTTGGCGATCTCGGCCGCCGCCTGCCCCGTCATGGCGTCGGCGACCAGGATGGACTCGATCGGCCTGACCGCGTCGCGCACGCGCGCGAGTTCCTCCATCAGCGCCTCGTCGATCTGAAGCCGCCCCGCCGTGTCCACGATGAGCGTGTCGTAGAGTTCGCGCTTCGCCTTGTCCAGCGCCGCCCTCGCGACCTTGGCCGGATCCTCCTTGCAGCCCTCCTCTGTATAGACATCCACGCCGACCTGGGCGCCGAGGATCGAGAGCTGCTCGATCGCGGCCGGTCTCTGCAGGTCGCAGGCCGCCATGAGGACCCGGCGTCCTTGGTTTTTGAGCATGAAGGCGAGCTTGGAAGCCGTCGTAGTCTTTCCCGAACCCTGAAGACCGAGGAGGAGAATCACACTCTGTGTATCAGGGCCTCTCAGCTGAAGGTCCTGCCTTGTGTCGCCTAAGAGCGCGACTATGCGGTCATAGACGATCTTGATGAACTGCTGGCCCGGGCTGACGGATTTCAGAACTTTTTCGCCCTTGGCCTCTTCCAGCGTCCCGTTGACGAAGCGGCGGACCACCCGGAGATTCACGTCCGCGTCCAGGAGGGCGAGCTTGATCTGCTCGACCGCATCCTCGACATTCTTTTCGCTTATAGTCGCCTTGCCTGACAGGGTCCTGGCAATATCGCTGAATTTCTCTGTGAGTTTTTCGAGCATCGACTCTACCTCGGTTAACT
>CAZINN010000067.1:0-12087 GCA_964540615.1 uncultured Treponemataceae bacterium
CGCTCGCGGTTATGGCGGCGAGGGCGATAATGCCGGCCTTGTCCTGACTGTCGCCGTAGGCCTCGATCGCCAAATCGAGCTCGTCGAGCATCTCGGGTATCTTGTCGCGCTTCTGCAATGAGATTGCATATCCGTAATGCACGCTCGGATCGTCTGGGTCGAGTTCAATTATTTTTTTATAAACAGGCTCGACCTGCTCGTACATTTCGAGCCCTGAGTAAAGTTCCGATTGCTTTTTCAAGCTGTCAAGCATGAAAAGACCGCCCTCGAAGGCGTCTCGATACCGCGCAGCGCCCAGAGATGCGATCTCATACGGGGAGATATCCCAGGAGTCCTGGCAGTTGACGAGGACATCGTAATAATAATCCCCGAGTGTGATCGAAAGAATCGGGGGTATCTTGACGCCTTTCGCGGCCTGCGCATCGGCGAGCGCGGCGGGATCGAAATCAAACAGCTCGTACTCCTCCGCGGCCGCCCTCAGCTTCTCGATATCCTGGCCGGGATCGAGGTCGACGACCGCGAAGGCGAGGAGGGCGTCGCTCGCCACCGCGCCGGCCAAAAGGAGCCGCGTTTTCAGCGCCAAGATATAAGGGTCGGCCGCGTCCTTGTCGTAATCGTCGAGAACGGCGACGGCGGATTTCCATTTACCCTCGGAGGCGAGGGCCGCCGACTTCTCAAGAACGACGCGGCATTCTTCCTTCGCCCCGGCGAATAAAGCAAGATCGACGCCTTGGATCGAGGCAGAGGCCGCTGCGGGGGAAGCAGGTGCGACTGCCGCGGAAGCGGCGGCGTCCGGGGCGGCAGGACCAGCGTCCGCGCTCTTCGCCGGCGACGATGCGCAGGAACAGACTGCGACGAGTGCCGCCGCAAAAACGAGTGTCCTCAAAATCTTCATGGGTACTCCTTGCAGAGCGCGGAAAGAGCCGTGGGCTTTTTCGCTTCAAAAAACGTGATTATGCGAGGGTTTCACCCTATCCCTTCGGCATTGCCCCGTCAAGCCGCAGAATCCGGGGTAGTTGATCAAAAATCGCCGGGGAAGGCACACTCGGTATCGAGTGCTATGAACGATACGATCAGCGCCCGGGAATCCATAACGAGTATATCGCGCTCCCTCGCCGGACTCGAGGCGGTGTACGACAAGATCGCCGCCGCTCAGGCTGAATGTCTCTCGACAATCGCCGGATACGGCCGGCCTCTCCGCTGCCCGGAAGGATGCGGCTCCTGCTGCGAGTCATTCATCCCCGACATTCTGCCGATCGAGGCCGACTACCTCGCTGATTGGCTTTTGCGGACAGATCCAGCGCGCGCAGAGCGGGTGGCCGCCTGGAGCCGCATCAGCGCCCTTCCTCCCTGCCCCTTTCATGAAGCTGATAGAGAAGGCGGGCACTGCAGCGTCTATCCCGCCCGCCCGCTCATCTGCAGACTTTTCGGCTTTTCCTCGATCAGGGACAAGCAAGGCCGCGAGGCGTTTTCTCTCTGCAAAGAAATGCCGGCGCGGAACGGCGGACGATCCTGGTCCGGCGCGGAAGTCCGGAAGGAATTCGGGACACAGCTTCCCGTAATGTCGGATTTCACCGCCGAAGTGCTCGCCCTCGCCCCGGGCGATTCGAGCAGACGCGCGGCGCTGACCGAGGCCCTTCCTGCAGCGCTTCGGCGCCTCGCCCTGCGCGTACGCCTCATGAAGCTCGAATCGGGCGACGATCCGAACGGCGGCGAGCCTGAGCCCTCAGCACCCGCGCCGCGGGCGGCCTAGGACGCCCGCGATGGCCGACACCAAGAGCGCTCCGAATATCGGAACACTGCTCGAACTGCGGCTTCCTCGGCTGATCGCGGCATGGAGAGAAGTGCAGGGCTTTCACGGGAGGAATCACGGTTACCGACAGCCGCGCGCGACTGACGATACGCATCTCTCGACGCAGGAACTCGACAGTGCCGGCACGGCCCTCGTACGACTTCAGCGCGGCCTGACCGGCGGCCGGCGTCTCGCAGGGTCGTCGTATATGAGCGACCCCGCGCTCCTCGGCGCATATCTACTTTATTATTGGCCGGTCTCATACCTTGAAGCATCGCTCGCGTTGGCTGAACTCGGCATACATCCTCGACGCGTCCTCGATTTAGGCTCGGGGCCGGGGCCTGCCTCGGCCGCGGCCGTCGATAGAGGTGCGGAATCCATCGACCTCGCCGACGCCAGCGAACAGGCCTTGAAGACGGCCCTGCAGCTTTTGGAACCCCGGGCGGCCTCTGTAAGCGTCCGCCGCATCGACCTGGAATCCGACACCTGCCTTTCGAGCTTTTCCGGCCCCTATGATCTCGTCATCCTCGGACATTGCCTAAACGAAATACGTCACAGACAACACGAGCGCATCGAATACCGTAAAAGACTGCTCATGCGCGCCGCAGGGCTCCTGTCCCAATCCGGAATCATTCTAGCCGTCGAACCCGCGCTTCTCGAGACAACCCGCGAACTCATTACATTGCGCGATGCGTTAGTCGAACAGGGTTATAAAATCATCCAACCCTGCCCGAGGATCGACTCCGGGAGTTACCCCTGTCCCGTCCTCGCCTCGGGGCCCGACCGCAGCTGCCACGTCGAGGCGGCGTGGAAGCCTCCCGAACCGGTCGCTTCGCTCGCCGCCGCCGCGGGTCTCGATCGACAATCGGTCAAGTTCGCGTATTTCGCGGTCGGGCGCGAACGCGGGTCGGCCGCGCAAGAGCCCGGAAGTCAACAAATCACCACTACCGATACAGCACCCCCAGCCCCGGGCGCTGTGCTCGAAGGCCGTGTCATTTCCGATCCTATGCTTAATAAAGCGGGAAGAATCAGGTATATTCTGTGCTCGAACGGTTCACTTGCTGCAGTCTCGGCGCCTAAAGATTCGTCTGAGGCCGGGCGTTCCGGCTTTTTTTCGTTGAAACGCGGCGATATCCTGCGCGTCATCGGCGCCGAACAAAGACCGGGCGGCGGACTCGGACTCGGCCCTGATTCCTCGATTGAGGTACTCGCGCGCTTTCCGGAGATCGATCCATGAACCTCGAACTTCTACGCGATTCCATAAGGAACAAGGTCAGTATCGAGTTCGCCCGCTCTGGCGGACCGGGCGGCCAGAATGTCAACAAAGTCAATTCGAAAGTGATCGCCCGCATCAAACTGGACGAAGTCGAAGGGCTCTCGGCCGCAGAGGCTGACTATGCACGAACGCGGTTGTCCAGAAGATTGACAAAGGAAGGCGAACTTGTCATTCAAGCTGATGAGGAGCGTGATCAAACGCGCAACCGCGAAGCGGCGATCGCCCGGCTCGCGGCGCTTATCTCGGCCGCGGCGAAAATACCCAAGCGGCGTAAAGCGACCAGACCGACTCAAGCTTCAAAAGAACAGCGCCTCGCCTCGAAACGCCTCCGATCTGAATCAAAACGCCTCCGCCGCCCGCCTGAATGCTGATAAACATCGACCAAGCTCCAGAGCTTCGAGAAAATCGCTTACACCTTTGACGGCAGAAAAACTGCGCTATATTTTACCTCCAGCGCCGATACGAGGCAGAACCCCGGGATACGACCGGCGCCGAAGGAAAGCGATGCGAACGTCTATCGCGGCCGACCCACAGGTCTCGCTCCTCGTCGATCCCTCAAAGCCCCAGGCGGTGCTGAAAGATGCAAAAAGATTCCTGCGCGAATCCTACCCTGACGCCGATCTGCGCATGCTCGAACGGGCCTTTGTGCTTACAAAACGTCTCTTCGACGGCCGATTTCCGGGTTACCAGGCCTGCGCCGTCGAATACCACAATTACGCCCACACCATATCGGTCTTCGCAGCCGCATCCCGGCTCCTCGACGGCTGCGCCCTCGCGGGGATGGGAATTGATTCCGAGATCGCCGCCGAGGTCCTCATCGCGGCCCTTCTCCACGATTCAGGCTATATAAAAGAGGAAGGAGACGGCGCGGGCACGGGCGCGCAGTACACGAAGGTGCATGTCGACCGCTCGGCGGCCTTCGCTCTCCGCGAAGCCGAGGCTTTCAGGCTCGAGCCCGAGCAGGCGGCCCGGATCAGTCGCATGATTCTCGGCACCGACCTCGCGCGTCCTCTCGCATCGCTCGAACGAGAATGCCGTCTTGAAGACGAACGGCAGGGGATCGAGATTCTCGCGGCCGCCGACCTTCTCGGCCAAATGTCCGATCGAGCCTATATCGAAAAGCTTCTTTTCCTGTATTACGAGTTCCGCGAGGCGGGCATCGAGGGCTACGCAAGCGCCTTCGACATCCTGCGCAAGACCGCGGGCTTCTACGAGTCGACCAAGGCCCGCCTCGACGGCCCCTTGGGCAGAGTATCAGGCCGCTCCCGCGAGCACTTCGCGGCGCGCTACGGCATCGACCGCGACCTCTACCGCGAAGCGATCGAACGCCAAATGGCCTACCTCGACTCTATCCTGGCGGACGACACGACCAATTTCCGCTCAAAGCTCAAGCGGCTCGATCTCGCCAGTATCGAGCGGGCGCATGGTGAGTCCTATTAGCACACCGCAGTCTCGGATCGGCCTCCCGAAAAGCTTTTTCCGGACTCGACTCAAATAGCGGAAAAAATCAGCAAGCGCGTTGTGCTGTTGTTCCAATCAAAAAAGGGGCTTCGAAAAAAACGAAGCCCCTTCGAGGCGAGCTTTTCTTCACCGCCGCCCCTCCTGCTCGTCGGCTTTTTACATCACGTTTTTAACACGTTCTTCTGTTCTTTCAATCAGCGTTTTCCCCAAAACGTAGTCGAGCAGAACTTCCGAATCTACAAAGCCGGTATCGTATTTCCGAGCCTTTGAAATAGACTTAAGTGTTTCGTTTTTATCCCCCCCATCGGCCATAAAGTTATTTACCACGAGGCTGTAGGATCCAGCGGGATCAAGCGATTTGTAGGAACCATCGCCGAACACCTCTACATTGCTTATCCGACTTCCCTTTGGATTATTCACAAAGAGCTGCAGACGGACCCCCGACAGGTACAGGTAGGCCGTTTCAGGGTTCTTCGAATAACTCGTAATACAAAAATCCGCCATGTCTTCCAGGATATTCACCAATTCCTGTCCCGTCACTGCAAGAGTGACCAGCGTGTTCGAGAATGGCTGCAGTTCATAAATCTGAGCGACCGAGATATCCCCAGCAGGAAGATCGATACGCACCCCGCCGGGATTCATAATGGCCACATCGGCTTTGGTTTTCCAGCGCATGCTGTCGGCGATAATAGGGCCGGGCCCCTTGTTGTTGCCTCGTTTGAGCGCTTCCATCGTCGTGGTCGCCAGTTTCGCTTGAAGGGCCTTGATAGCCGGGCTGTAGCGGGAGAGCTTTTCGACTCCTTCCTTTTTGTTTTCCACAAAGAGGAACCTGGGGTCGCCCTTGATTTTTTCCAAGAGTATCGTTATAGTTTCATCATACGATTTCCCGGCCGAAGCAGTTGGCTCTTGACTATAAGACTTCCCATCATATTCAAGAGCCGCATAACGCCCTTCCGGGTTTTTCTGAAACTGCACTCTTTTTTGCTTTCCATCCTGATCGGGCAGGTCATAGATTCGGAATCGCTCCGAACCCGCCACGAAGCGCGGCGTACCGCGATAAGAAGTTATAACTCCCCGGCCGTCAAAATCCACTTCTACATCGCCTATCACGTATGCCCACTGCCAACTCGTAACCACCAGAGCCGGCTCGTTTCGGGGTGTGCTCAAGGCTACCGGATAAGGACCGGCGCCGGTAAGACCAAGATCCTTTACGTCTCCCAGGATAAAGTGGGAATGCCCACCGACAATCACATCCACGCCGGCGACCTTCTGAGCCAGTTCTTTATCACGCTCGAATCCTTCGTGAGAAAGGACGATGATTTTGTTGATGTTTTTCTGTTCCAATTCCTGCACCACCTTTTCGAGACTTGCCTGCGAGTCAAGGAACTTTATGGCAGGGCCGGGACTGGAAATATCGGGTGTCGAGGAATTTGCAAGACCTACAATAGCAACGCGGCTTCCACCGAACTCTCGGATCACATAAGGCTTGATCTTCCCTGTTAAGGTAGATTCGGCGGTCACATCGAGGTTGCATCCCAAAACCGGGAAGTTCACGGCTTGAATGAAATCGGCGAGAACCTGCGGACCCTTATCGAACTCATGGTTTCCCGCCACGAGGGCGTCGAGTTTCATGGCATTTAAAAAATCTCCATCCGCGAGTCCTTTAAACTCGGTAAAATAAAGAGTACCTTGAAACACATCACCTGCATGGAGGAAGATACTATTCGGTTTCTGGGCCCGGAGTTTTTCCACCGCCGACCAGAGATTGGGGAAACCACCAAGTTCAATAAAAGTCCGCTTCCCTTTCAAGTCCGGTGTCACATCCATCCGAAATTCAACCAGAGCACTTTCAAGTTTTGCATGGGTATCATTCACATGAAAGATCGAAAGTGTAAGGGGCCGGGACTCGACAGAAACATCAGCAGCCCCTGTTCCTTGTTCAGTCTGCGGCCTTGATGCACAGCTGACTATCAAGAAGAAAATAAAACCGATCCATACAAAACGTCGAACGACCTGAGCCATCGATCTCATAGCCTTCCCCCCTGCCGGACTTCGTGTGAAGGAACTTACTTCGCTTAAGTATCCTTTCTATTTATAAGAGTTTAATGAAAAAAGCGCCAAAATTCGATAAGTGTTGACGAGGCCCGTCGCCTTCCCCCTCACCGCAAACAGCCTTTAAGATGTTGACTATAGCGGCTAATAAGCTATAATCCGATGGGCCTAGGGATACAACCGTCCGGCGGATATTCCGCGACGCCGACCTCCAGAACCGCAGTCCAGCCCGATAAAAGGAGGAGTCGTTATGCGCCTTGCGCCCCGCCTTCTTCTCGCGTTCGGAACCGTGATTCTCGCTTTTTCCGCCGTTGTAGGTCTCGGTATAACGGGGATCATGTCGATCCGTAGTTCTTCGAACAACGTATTTCAGACGGACGTAGCCGTTTCAGTTCTGGCATATCGCGCGAATGCGGGGGTCCTAAATTTACGGCGTTACGAAAAAGATCTCATCCTCAACCGCGATGACGTCAAGACGCGGGAGGGCTATTTCGCGAACTGGTCGGATGTACTGACCGACACTGCCGGTCTCTTGAATGAGGCAAAGCGAGCGGAGAGTGTCGACGAAGAGCGTACGAAGATCGATGCTATGCTCGTCAAGCTCGACGAGTACGCGAAGAATTTCCGCCTCGTCTATGCAAAGATCACGAAAGGCGCGTTCAAGCGGGCTGAGGACGCCAACGCCGCCATGACACCGTATAAACCGATTATCCGCGAACTTGAATCGGAGGCGTCGGCTCTGGGCATGCTGGGCCCGTTCCATGGCTGACATGAGAACAAGCCTTCGCAATATCGTCGCATCGATTACGAACTCATCGGGAAACGTCGGCGTCGGAAGCCGAAAGATCACCTCGACGGCTCTAGACCTGTCCCAGGGGGCCACAGAGCAGGCCGCGGCGATTGAAGAAGTCAGCGCCTCGATCGAGGAGATGAGCGCGACCATCAAGCAGAATGCGGACAATGCAACTGTAGCCGAGAACATAGCCCGAAAAAGCTCGGGTGAAGCCCTTACCGGCGGCGGATCGGTCGATCGGACCGTTTCCGCGATGAAGGATATCGCCGGCAAAGTAACAATAATCGAAGAAATCGCCCGACAGACGAACCTCCTCGCCCTGAATGCCGCCATCGAGGCGGCGCGTGCCGGCGAGGTGGGAAAGGGATTCGCCGTAGTTGCGAGCGAGGTGCGAAAACTGGCCGAACGGTCGCAGGGCGCATCGAAGGAGATCTCCGAGCTTTCTGAAGAAAGCGTCGCCGTGGCGGAAGACGCGGGTAAGATAATCCAGGCCGTGGTCCCCGCCATCCAGAGAACGGCCGAAGTCGTACTTGAGATCAGTTCGGCGAGCAGGGAACTGAGTTCCGGAGTTGACCAGATCAACAAGGCGATCCTTCAACTAGACAGCGTTATCCAGCGGAACGCCGCGGCGTCGGAGGAACTCGCCGCCATGGCCGAGGAACTGAACGACCAGGCGGAACAACTCATGCAAACCCTAACCTTCTTCAAATTGCAGGATGAGACGGGCGCCTCGCACACCGAGAGACTGGAAAGTCAAGCAGACTTTGGTCGAAGGCTTCTGATCACCCCCGTCCCCGAAAGGGTGCGACACACGCAAAAAAGCTGCTGACAATGGCGCTTTCGCCTGTGTCAGCCCGTCAGGGCGTGGCGCCTTTCTTCTTTAATAAATCCAGGGCCCAGCGAAACGTGAGAGACCAAAGAGAATATAACGAGTTTTTCTGGAACATACTGCTGAGACTCATCCCCAGGGGCTTATAAAGTAGATCGAAGCCGTAAATACTCGTGGTGATCGACGGGGAAGAGCCCGACTCAGAGAGAGAAACAAGAGAGCTGCTTAATTCCGCCGAATATCCGCCACCGCTATATGAGAAGACCGCGAATGGGGAAAAAATCCACGAACCGATGGTTACATTCCCCTGGGCTCCTCCATTCACACTCCCGGCGAGTGAATACGTGATTACTTCTGCGTCTCCTATTTCAAGAAGGATCGTCATAAACGACAATCCCGGCGAAGCACCGCCGCCGACAAAACCAAAGAGAGAAAGGTTTTTTGTTTTTACCGGCTGAACAACAACCATGGCCTGCAGGGGAACTTGAAACACTGTAAAACCGAACTCCGTCCCGCGCGCGAAAGAAAGACCTCCATACGCGCTGAATGAAGCCCAGGATGCTATGTCCTTTTGATAATTCGCCAGTATAGACGCTCCAAACAACGCAAAATCCTGATTATCGAACTGTGTCGCGGCATATATCCCATGAACACCCCACCTTAGAGAACTTTCCCCCGCCTCGAACTCGGGGTACCCGACAGGGGGAGGGGCGATAATCACCTGGTTTTTTATTACGCTCACCTGCGTTCCGCCAGGGATGCTCGTCGGAAGGCCGACTCCCTGCGAGTATAGGTATGCGCAGAGAACCATGAATAAGCAGAATACAATGCTTCGTTTCTTCAGCTGAAGGTCCATTTTCGAATTGTAAATCCATCTAGGGATTTACGAAAGTAATATCGAATGAACAGTTGAGGACTTCGGAAAACCGAAGTTTTTATGATCCTAGTATATTTAGAAATAGGACCGCCCCTTTCGGGGCGGTTCATGAAGATTACGATGCGCTGGTCAAGCATCTCTGCTCGGGCGGCGCCGATGTTACTTTAAGTAAAGCGGTTTTGACTCGTAATGCGTATGTAACAGCTCGTGCGCCTTGTGCGAACCGGGCTTTTCGAGGAATTCGGCGTACACCTGCTTGATATAGGGGTTCTGGTGCGAGCAGCGGTAGGTCGACTGCTCGTCGGCGTCGTAGATGCCCCGGATGCGGGCGGTGCGCACATCGTCGGTGCAGCCGTAGGGCTGGCCGCCGCCGCCGATGCAGCCTCCGCGGCAGGCCATGACCTCGATAAAGTGCCAGGGCGTCTCCCTGCCCTCGGCCTTGGCCTTCTTGACGCGCTCGAGCACCGCGGCGACATTGCCCATCTGGTGGGCGACGGCCACGCGCACTTCGGTGCCCTTGATGTCGATGCGCGCCTCCTTGATTCCGGACAAGCCGCGCACGCCGGTGAAGTTGACGTCCTTGAGATCCTCGCCCGTGATCAGGGTGTAGGCTGTGCGGAGCGCGGCCTCCATAACGCCGCCGGTCGCGCCGAAAATGACGCCCGCCCCGGTGTTGGGGCCCAAGGGACTGTCGGGCTCGGACTCGGGCAGGTTCAGAAGGTCGATGCCCGCCTGCTTTATCATGCGCGCGAGCTCGCGCGTGGTCAGCGTGACGTCGACGTCCTGATAGCCCGAGGAGTACATGGTCTTGTCGCGGTGGTTTTCGAATTTCTTCGCGGTGCAGGGCATGATCGAGACTGAGTAGATTTTCGCCGGATCGAGACCGGCTTTCTGGGCGTAATATGTTTTTATCATCGCGCCCATCATCTGCTGAGGCGATTTTGCGGTCGAGAAATTCGGAATCATGTCGCCGTAGTACTTCTCGAGATAGTCGACCCAGGCGGGGCAGCAGCTTGTGATGAGAGGCAGGGGGCCTTCTTTGCCTGTGGCCATGTTCGTAAAGCGCTTCACGAACTCGGTCCCCTCCTCCATGATGGTGAGGTCGGCCGAGAAGTTCGTGTCGAAGATCACGTCGAAGCCCAATCGCCGCAGGGCGGTGTAGATCTTCTTGGTCAGGTTGGTCCCGGGCTTGCAGCCGAAGGCCTCGCCCAGGGCGACGCGGACGGCGGGGGCGATCTGCACAATGCAGATTTTCGCGTCGTCGCCGGTCTTGAGAAGTGCGTCCCAGACTTCCTTCGTCTGGTCGTTCTCGTAGATCGCGCCGACGGGGCAGTGTGCCGAGCACTGGCCGCATTTGATGCAGGGGCTCTCGCCGAGCTTGACGTCGGCGGCGGGAGCGATGCGCGTCTTCTCGCCGCGGCCCAGGAACTCGATGGCCCAGACATTCTGCATCTCCTGGCAGACCTTCACGCAGCGTCCGCAGCGCACGCATTTCTCGGGATTGAGGATGAGGGAGCCTGTGGACGTATCGCAGGGCAGATCGCGCAGTTTCTTGGGGAAGGGCTGCTCGCGGACGCCGAACTCGGCGGCCAGGCGCTGAAGCTCGCACTCCTGGTTGCGCGGGCAGGCGAGACAGTCGTCCGGGTGCGTCGAAAGGATAAGCTCGATGACCGTCTTCCTGGTCGCGACCAGATCGGCGTCGTTGGTGACAATGTCCATGCCTTCTTCGATGGGCGTGCAGCAGGCGCGGATCAGCTTGGGGCTCTTGACGTTCTTGACCACGCAGATGCCGCAGGCGGCCCAGGGCTCGAGGTCGTCGTTCGCGCAAAGCGAAGGAATTTTCACCTCGACCTTGCGCGCGGCGTCGAGGATCGTGGTGCCTTCGGCCACCTGGACCGGAATGCCGTTTATTTTCGCGTTGACCATCGCTCTCGTTCTCCTTAGCTTTTTACGACCGCGCCGAACTTGCAGGCCTTGTAGCACTCGCCGCACTTGACGCACCGTGACGCGTCGATGACATGCGGCTGCTTCTTCTCGCCGGAAATGCAGGGCACCGGGCACTTGCGGGCGCAGATGCCGCAGCCGATGCACTTCGATGCGTCTATCGAATAGACGACGAGGTCCTTGCACTTGCCCGCGCGGCACTTATGGTCCCGCACGTGCTCGAGGTACTCGTCCCTGAAGTGCCTGAGCGTGGAAAGCGTGGGGTTTGCCGCCGAGCCGCCCAGCATGCACAGGGAGGCCTTGGTCATCGCCTTTCCGATCTTCTCGAGCTTATCGAGATCCTCCTCGGTCCCGGCTCCCTTGGATATCTTGTCGAGGATGTCGTACATCTGACTGGTGCCGATGCGGCAGGGCGCGCACTTGCCGCAGGACTCGTCGACGCAGAAGGCCATGTAGAACTTCGCGATATCGACGACGCAGTCGTCCTCGTCCATGACGATCATACCGCCCGAGCCCATCATCGAGCCGAGGGCCGAAAGACTCTCGTAGGTGATCGGCTCGTCGAGGGCTTTTTCGGTGATGATGCCGCCCGAGGGGCCTCCGGTCTGCACGCCCTTGAACTTCTTGCCGCCCTTTATGCCGCCGCCGACGTCGAAGATGATCTCGCGGAGCGTCGTGCCCATCGGCACCTCGACGAGCCCCGAGTTGGCGATCTTTCCGGTGAGGGCGAAGGTCTTGGTGCCCCTCGATTTCTCCGTTCCGATCTTCGAGTACCACTCGGCGCCCTTGGCCATGATCGCCGATATGTTGACGAAGGTCTCGACGTTGTTGATGACCGTGGGCTTCTTCCAAAGGCCGCAGGTCGCGGGGAAGGGCGGCTTGGGCATGGGCATGCCGCGCTTGCCCTCGAGGGACTGCAGAAGAGCGGTCTCCTCGCCGCAGACGAAGGCGCCCGCCCCGAGCCGCAGCTCGAGGTCGAAATCGAATCCCGAGCCCAGGATGTTGGTTCCGAGGAGGCCGTACTCCTTGGCCTGCTTGATGGCTATCTTGAGCCGCTCGATCG
>CAZINN010000068.1:0-11919 GCA_964540615.1 uncultured Treponemataceae bacterium
GGCAGGCGCCGATATTGCGCAGCGGCACCGTTCGGTTGCGAAGCGCAAAGACCATCGTCCGGAGCTCCGGCGGCAGATCGATTGCCCAGCGAAAACCGTGATAGTTCTTGTCGGGCTGTGTGAACAGCTCGAACTTCGGGTCGGACCAGTCGAAGGTTCCGGCGTCGGTGACGACGCCGCCTATCGCAGTCCCATGGCCGCCCAGCCACTTTGTGAGCGAATTGACAACGATATCCGCCCCGAGATCGATCGCCCTGAGCAGGTAGGGCGTCGTGAAGGTTCCGTCCACGACGAGGGGCAGGTGGTGTTTTTTCGCGACCGCGGCGACGGCCGGAATGTCCGCCACATCGAGAGCGGGGTTCCCGATGGTCTCGAGGTACACGAGCCTCGTCTTCGGCCCGATCGCGCGGTCGAAGGCTGCAGGATCGCGGACATCGACGAATTTCGTCGTTATCCCCAGATCGGGGAGGATCGCGTCGAAAAGCGTGTAGGTACCGCCGTACAGGTTCGAGGCCGAGACTATCTCGTCGCCCGAGCGCGCGATGGTGACGACGGTGTTGAAAATCGCGGCCGTTCCCGAGGCTGCTGCGACCGAAGCCGCTCCGCCTTCGAGGATAGTCACACGTTCTTCAAGCACTGCGTTGGTCGGATTCCCCAGGCGCGAGTAAATGTTCCCGAATTCTTTCAGCGCGAAGAGATCGGCCGCGTGACGGGCGTTTTTGAAGACAAAGGAGCTTGTCCTATAAACAGGTACGGCGCGGGAGAGCGTCGTCGGATCAGGACTCTGGCCGCCGTGGACCGCCTCGGTTCCGAAAGCTCTGCGTTTCCCGTTCGTCATGGCACATCACCTCCTTGGATGCAGTGGCAAAAGCCGGTCCGGCCCTCTTGCACAAGCGGCCGCCTTTGATGCACAATCCGGAACTACCACGGCGTGGTATACCACAATGTGGTATTACCGGAGGTTTTGTCAATATGCGGATCAGGAAAACGCGGAGCATTTCCGCTCACAAGCTCGACGGCCCCGCGTTCGCGCAGATACGTACAAGACTGGGGAAGACGAGGCGCGAGCTCGCCGAACTCCTCGGGGTGTCGGCGAAGGCCGTCGAAAGCTACGAACAAGGCTGGCGGAATGTGCCCGGCCATGTCGAGCGCGTACTCTATTACCTGCTGTGCAAACTCAGCGGAAAGGGATCGGCATCCGCCCGGCCCTGTTGGTTCGCGAAAAAATGCCCGAGCGATCATCGCGCGAAATGCATCGCATTCGCCGTCAAGGAAGGCGCGTACTGCTGGTT
The DNA here is from genome assembly GCA_964540615.1 of uncultured Treponemataceae bacterium. GTDB lineage: Bacteria > Spirochaetota > Spirochaetia > Treponematales > Rectinemataceae > CAZXXZ01. Next base: position 1,293 of record CAZINN010000068.1, read on the forward strand.
CTTCACCGGCAGACTCTGCTCCCGCGCCGCGGGGACGAGCCCGCGTTCCGGCGCAGCCGAATCCGGTCTGGGCGCGTGCTACAGCTGCGAAGTTTTCTCGGATATGCTCAATCGAACGGGGGTGTTCTGATGCCGGTGCGTATACCCGACCGCCTGCCCGCACGCACGGAGCTCGAGGCGGAGAATATTTTCGTAATGACGAACGAGCGGGCCGCTCATCAGGATATCAGGCCGCTTCGCATAGCAGTACTCAACCTCATGCCCACGAAACTCGTCACCGAAACGCAGCTCCTCAGGCTCCTCGGGAACACACCGCTCCAGGTCGACATCGTTTTCATCCGCATGGGGACGCACCAGCCGAAGCACACGCCGATCGAGCATCTCGATTCGTTTTACGAACCATTGGAACGCGTGCTCGACGAGCGATTCGACGGCCTTGTCGTAACCGGGGCGCCGGTGGAAACCCTCCCCTTCGAGGAGGTGGACTATTGGAAGGAGCTCGCCACACTCTTTTCCTGGTCGCGCAGCAATGTCTGGTCGACCATGCACATCTGCTGGGGAGCTCAGGCGGGATTGTTCTACCGTTACGGAATCGAAAAGCGGGAACTGCCGAGTAAAATGTTCGGCGTTTTCCCTCATAGGGCGCTCGACTTGAAGAACCCCCTCCTGCGAGGCTTCGACGAGGTTTTTCTGGCGCCGCATTCGCGGCATACAACAATCTCCATCGACGACGTCGCGTCACAAACCTCGCTCCAGGTGCTCGCTGTTTCGGACGAGGCGGGGCTCTATCTCGCCGCTTCGCGCGACGGCCGCGAGGTTTATGTCACCGGCCATCCAGAATACGACAGGCTGACGCTCAAGACCGAATACGAGCGCGATAAAACGAAAGGCCTGCCCATAGCTGTTCCGATCAACTACTTTCCGGGGGACGATCCTTCGGCGCATCCGATTATGAGCTGGCGCTCGCACGCGCATCTTTTGTACGCGAACTGGCTCAATTACTACGTCTACCAGGCGACGCCCTACGACCTTCAGAAGCTGCCTGCGACGGACACGCCCTTCGGGGCGTAGCCCCGTAGATCGGCCCGCAACTGCCAGGGAGACGCGAAGTCTCTGCTGTTTCGACCAAGGCTCCGGTCTGCGACAATGTCGAAAATCGGAGCCTCATCGCCGGCTGTCCTTCGCAATCGCATAACAGTACACCGCCGCCGGGATGAACTCGACTCGGACTTTTCGGATTCTGCGAAGTTCCGTCACTGTGCGGGTCGTCACAACAGGATTGCTCCTCAACGGATGCTTCATAGCCAAGGTCAGTAGGCCGTCGAGCTCCTCGGGATGCTCGACGATCCTGTCCGACCACTTCACTTCGACGGCGAGACTCGGCTTCTGCGTCCCTTGCTCCAGTCCAACGATATCGACTTCGAGGTCGGCCCTTCCCGACTTCCAGCGCGCATAATGGAGAGCCCCCGAAAGATCAAAGCTGTGAAGGCGCTGGCCCCAAACAGCAGTCTCCGCGAGACCGCCCATCGCGTCATCCTCGGCGGACACCGGGCCGAACAGAGCCGCCCTCACCGATGGGTTGGTCAGATAGACCTTGAAGGTCCTCGCCCGTTGAAGGCGCTCCGCGTTGTCGTCGATTCGATGCACGCGGCGGATGAGGTAGGCTGCTTCCAAGTACTCGAGATAGTCGGATATCCGCTGCTTGCCGATCCCCGAGTGCTCATACAAGGCCTCGAGCCCGAGTTCCTTGCCCGTGTTGAATGCGAGGACGTTGAAAAAACGGTTGAGATCCTGGGTGTCGGTGATACCGTAGAGACTGGGTAAGTCCTTGAGAAGGACCTTGTCCACGATATCCTGCCCTATGAAGCGACTCGGATTGCCGCGCACCCTCGGATTGAGCACGGCTTCGGGGAATCCTCCATAGTTCAAGTAATCGACGAACTCGCGGTTCAGCGCCTCGATGTCGGTGCAGCGCCAGGGTATCGAACCTTCTTGACCGAAGGGAAGGAGGAGATTCGCTTCCCGGCCTGTAAAATTCAAGAACTCCGCGAAGGTCAGGGGCGGAAGCACAAATTCCGTGAATCGCCCGGCGCCCGACTCTCGGCTTTTCATCTTTAGCGCTGCTGCGGCTGAGCCTGAAGCGATAAAACGTGCATCGGGATAGGAATCGACCAAGGACTTGAGGTGAACGCCCCAATCCTTGAGATACTGAATCTCATCGAAAATCACCCACGTCTTTTCGTCCTCTCCGTGGCTGTGAGTTTCCATGAAAAGCCGAACGAGGTTTTCGAGGGATCTTCCCGCATACAGCGGCGTGTCGAGCGAAAGGTAGAGGATATCGATGCCCCGCACACCCGAATCGAGAAGCCCATGAACGAATTGGCGCAGCATAACGGTCTTGCCGACTCGTCTCGGGCCGATGAGGACGACTGCGCGGCGTACTGATCGATCCCGCGCCAGGGCTTCGAAAGGGGCGAAAAAAAAGCGCCGTGGCCAATCCTTTTCCTCGCTGTCGAGGCCGCGACCGGCCTGCCACCAGGGGTTGTCCATGGCAAGCCGCCGCTGGACTTCATGCCGCGGAATTTCGAGTGATACTGACATAGTTCCAGCTTTCACTGCTATTTTGTCATATTAAGCACTAAATAGCAAGCTTAATATGACATAAGAGGCTATATCTTGATATAGATAGAAGTAAAAGCGTTTCAATACTACGTAGAAATACCGTATCGACTCATGCCGATGCAACGACGCGGTTGCGCCCCGCGCGCTTCGCCGCGAGGAGGGCCTTGTCTGATGCTTCAAGGAGTTCCGCAGCCGAAGACGCCGATTGGGGGGCGGCCGCCGCCCCGATGCTGACGGTCACCGTTATTCGTTCTTTTGCTGTACTTTCCGATCCCGCGCTCTCGGTGACCGTCGATTCGACCGCGCGGCGGATGTCTTCTGCAAGCTCCATCGCGCGCTCGATGCCTGCTGATGGAAGAAACACCGCGAACTCGTCGCCCGAAAGCCGCGCGCCTATTTCGCCTTCGCGGAGGATGACGGCTATCACCTTCGACACTTTTGCGATGACCGCATCTCCTGCCTGAGGTCCGAAGACGGCATTGACATCGCGGAAATGGTCGAGGTCCAGCATGAGCAGAGAGCAGCGCCGCATAGCGCCTGAATCGAAACGAGTTTCCATCGACTCTTCCAGAAAGCGCCTGTTGAACAACCCGGAGAGCGGATCGGTGACGGCGCGCTTCTGCGCGTCGGCGCCCCAGCGCACCAGGGAGCCCAAAAAGCTCGACGCCTCGTCCAGCCAGGAAACCATGACGCGGGCCATGGACGAAAGGAGTTTGATGCCGATCATCGGATAGTTCCACGCCAGTCGATAGAAATCGATGCCTTCCATGACGAGGAGTTCCGAGTCCTCCTTGGCCCAGCAGGTGGCCGTTCGCGGCTCGTCTTCGATAATCGCCATCTCACCGAACAGCATACCTGGTCCGAATTCGTAGATGTCGCGCCTCGAACCGTCAGCAAGTGTTACAAAGGAGCTGATTCGTCCGGAACGGACTATGAACAGCTCCTTGCCGGTTTCTCCCTCGCGGAACACGATATCGCCTTTTAGAAAGCGGCGCGGTTCGAGAAAAGCCGAGACTGCGTTGACCTCGAGGCCGCTCATGCTGGAAAAAAGCGGCAGCGTCGCAAGGTAATCGCCGACCGAGAGGCTCACTGCTTTCCTCCGCCGAACTGACGCACCGTATAGAGCCTCGCCCCGCCTTCGCTCCACGCGCGCATAAGGACGGCGCTGGACGCCTCGACGAGCTTTTTCCAGTCTTCGCCGTCGGCGGGCCACTCGGCGAGCGCCATACTGCAGGTGAAGGCGAAGCCCGCCCGGCCCGGCGCTCCTACGCGTATTCCGGATACCCGGCGCGCGATGCGACGCGCGAGGTCGGCGGCCTCCGCGTCGTCGCAGCCGGGGGCGACGACCGCAGTCTCGTTGCTGCGGAGCCTGACGGCCCAGCCGCGTCCGAGCTGCTCGACCTCGGAGGAGAGAACAAGCGCGATCTGCACCATGGCATCGTCCCCCGCCGCGTGGCCGTGGGCGTCCACAAATTCTTTGAACCGGTCCGGCTTGACCAAGACGATCGCCGTCGGCTTGACCAAGGAGCGGAGGATCTCATCGTCCAGGAAGGCCCGAGTCCACAGACCAGTTCCAGGGTCGGTGTATATCCGACGACGGAGTTCCCGCACCCAGGGCGCGTTCTCGGATATGAGGCGCTGAGTCGAGCGAAGCCTGGACGAGATCATCGATAAGGCATGCAAGAGGACGCGGGAAATCGTTCCCGGCATTTCACGCGCGAGATCATCCAGGCTTTCGCCTTTACGGGGGAAGGCGACGAGCTTCGCGTCGGCGTCGACCCTGGCCTCGGCGTCGTGGACGGCGCCGGCGGCGAAGGTGAAATCTCCGATCACGTCGCCCGCGACAAAACTGGCGATTCTGCGTTCCGAGCCTCCGGCCTTGGCCGGATTTTCCTCCCGCCGGTATATCCCGATCTCGCCCGACTTGAGGAAAAAAACACGCTGGGCGCGGTCGCCTGAGGCGAAGAGCCTCGCCCCCTTCGGCAGGCTGAGTTCCTCGGTGCACGCGGCGATATGCTCGAGGTCGTCGTCCAGCAATGCTTCGAAAAGCTCGGTCTTTCTGAGAAGGGCCGCCAGATCGGGCGGCGCAGGTTCCGCACGCCTGAGCATCACGCTGCACGACCCATGAATAAGCCGCGGACGCTCAGAGTTTATCGACGGTCGTGAGCTTGTGTTCGACGGCTATCCTCATACCGTGCTCGATGTCCTCGACCTTGAAGATCACCACGGCGGTCGACGTGTCCTTCTCGAGCGAGGCATACAGATACTCGATGTTGACCCCCGTCTTTTCGAATATCTCCATGACCTTCGCGAGACTTCCCGGCTTGTCGGGGATCTCGACGGCGAGAACGTCGGTCGACTTCACGGTGAAACCGCCGTCGGAGATGACCTCGACGGCCTTCTCGGGCTTGTCCACGATGAGGCGGAGAATGCCGAACTCGGCGGTGTCGGCGATCGAGAGTGCGCGGATGTCGATGCCCGCCTGCGCGATCAACTTGGTGATCTCCGCGAGGCGCCCCTTTTTATTCTCAAGAAAAACCGATATCTGCTTGATTCTCATGCTGACCTCCTCCTCCTCAAATCTTGCGGCGGTCGATGACCCGCTTCGCCTTGCCGATCGAGCGTTCGATGGTCTTCGGCTCGACCAGTTTGACCTTGATCTGAATACCGAGTTTAGATTTCATAACAGACTCGATCTTGTTCCTGAGCGCCTCGAGCCCCCTGGTCTCGTCGGTGAAAAGCTCGCGCTTCACCTCGACCATGAGCTCGACCTCGTCGAGATGCGACGCGCCGCGGTCGAGCACGATGACGTAGTTCGGATCGGTGCCCTCGATCTCGATGAGGGCGTGCTCGATCTGAGAGGGGAAGACATTGACGCCCCGGATGATGAGCATGTCGTCGGTGCGGCCGAAGAGGCGGTGTATCTTCGCCGTGGTCCGCCCGCAGGGGCAGACTCCGTGCGTGATAAAGGTGATGTCGCGCGTGCGGTAGCGCAGAAGAGGCGTCCCTTCCTTGACAAGGGTCGTGAACACGAGCTCGCCCTTCTCGCCGTCGGGCAGGGGCTTGCCGGTCTCGGGATCGATGATCTCGGGGTAAAAGAGGTCTTCGTTGACATGCATGCCGTCCTGGCACTCGCACTCGAAGGCGACCCCGGGCCCCGTGATCTCGGTCAGGCCGTATATGTCGTAGGCCTTGATCCCCCATGCCGCTTCGATCTGTTTGCGCATGGCCTCGCTCCAGGGCTCGGCTCCGAAGCAGCCGGCCCTCAGCTTGATCGACGAGAAGTCGAAGCCGGTCTCCTTCGCCTCCTCGGCCATGAAGAGGGCGTACGAAGGCGTGCAGCCGATGATGGTCGTGCCGAAGTCGCGCATGACCATGAGCTGCTTCTGCGTGTTCCCCGAGGACATGGGGATGATGTTCGCGCCTATCCGCTTGGCGCCGTAATGGACTCCCAGGCCGCCGGTGAAAAGACCGTAACCGTAGGCGCTCTGCACAGTATCGTGCCTCGTGGCGCCGGCGCCGCTCAGAGTGCGCGCCATGCCCTCCTCCCAGCACTCGACGTCGAAGCGTGTGTAGGCGTCGACGACGGGAACGCCCGTCGTTCCCGAGGACATGTGGATCTCTTCGATCTCGGCGTGCGGACAGGCGAGAAGTCCATAGGGATAGGTTACCCGCAGATCGTCTTTGACGGTGAAGGGGAACTTGGCGATATCCTCGAGCGATCCGATGTCGCGGGGGGAGACTCCCGCGTCGGCGAATTTCTTTCTATAAAACTCAACGCGGGAATTGAGTGTTTCTACGAGATTTTTCAGTCTCGCCAGCTGGAGAAGCCTCCGCTCCCCGATATCCTGGCATTCATATTGCGGATTCCATATCATCGCACCGATCCTCCGTCGCCGTACATGCCCGGGCAGCCGTCGTTGAATCCCGGGTCGATCATCGATCGAACAGGCCGCGCCGACCGATGAGTCAGAAAAGGATAAACGATCGCCGCCGTTCCGTGAAGGGGAAAAAGACGCTGCCGACACACATGCCGCTACTCGCAGACTCCCGAAGTACAGGCGGCGCCCATCCACAGACTGAGCGCGGCGAGCGCGCGGTCGGCGCTTCGAAACACAGGCAGACCTCGACTCTCAAGCGCACGGGCGAGCTCATCGTACAGAGGCCCCGCGCCCACCACGGCCACCCAGGGTTTCGACGATATCCTCATAAGTCCGCCGCAGCGCGCCGCGATTCCGTCCTCCCGCGCCGAATCTTCGTCGTGTCCCCGCCCTTTCGGAAGGCTGTGCAGATGTGCGGTAAGCGGCACAATACCGAGGATCGCGCAATCGACGCCGGGATCCTCCAGAATCGCGCGGAGACACTCTTCGTAAACAACCTCGTCCGCCATCGGCGTCAGGTCGAGCGGGTTGTGGATATCGACGATATCGTTGACGCCCGCGCGCGCGAAGGATGCGTGAAGCCGCGCCTTTGTCTCATCCGCGAACTCTGCGGGAACAAGACCGTTCAGGTTGTCGGCCATGGCGACGCACTCGAATCCGGCGTTGGAAAGCGCCCCGAGTCTCCGCCCCGCCCTTGGTCTGCCGTCGAGACGAGAGAACACGGTGAGGGCGTCGTCGAACTGCTCCAGGCTTTCGGCGACGACGGCGCCCGCCTGGCGGAACAGCGCGGCAGCAACTGCGTAATCGCCGGCGATGCTGGCCGTATGGCTGGCGCTGGCGGCCGCGCCGGCGGCGCTCCGGCCGGCGCGGTATACGATGACGGTCCTGCCGGAAGACGTTATGCGACCGCAGGCCCTAAGCGCCTTCTCGCCGTCGAGCGGCTTAAAGCCTTCGATGTAGACCGCGAAGACCCGGATCGACTCGTCATCCGCCATCCGCTCCAGAAAGTCCCCGATAGTCGCGTCCATCTGATTGCCGCAGGTGATGACATAGCGCGGAGAAAGCCCAGGATGATTCGACAGCCGCGTGATCGCGAAGGCGCCCGATTGCGATAGAATCGCCACTGGATCGCAAGCTCCGCTCCGTCGGGGCAGCTTGTATTCGGGGATGAAGAGCGCATTGTACCCGCCCGGGTCCGAAAGCGAGCCCAGGCAGTTGCCGCCGAGGATCACGGGGCCGCCGCCCGAGGCGCGCGACCGGGCCAGCGCAGTGTGCATGCGCGAGGTGATTCCCTCGGTGCCGCTTTTCTCCTCGAAGCCGCCGGGTATGACGACGACCGATTCGGCCGCATCGCGCTCGATAAGCTCGGCGATGACGGTGGAGGCCTTGAGCGCCGATACCGCAACGATGAAAAGATCGACGTGCTCGGGCAGGGACGATATGTCGGGCGCGCAGGGGCAGCCCTCGAATTCGGAAAGGCCCGGTTTTACGATAAAAACGCGCCGCCGGTCAAAGCCCGCCCCGATCATGTTGCGCAGGATCATGCGTCCTGCGTTCATCTCCTTCGAAGAGACGCCGATGATCGCCGCGTTCGCGGGCCTCAGAAGCCGATCTATCTTGGCGACCGGCCGCTCGGCCTGCGGTCGGTAGACGAGCCGTCCCGACCGCTCTTCGACGAGCGCGGGCAAGGTTCCGACCTTGGCCAGGGCGTCGAGTGCGACAAGGCGCGCGGTCGCGCCTTCGCCGCAGACCGCGAAGGGATTGACCTCGAGTTCTATCACACCCGCGGCTGCGAGGATGGGTGCCGCCTCGGAGAACTTCAGAGCGAGCGAGGCCAGCGTATCGAGGCCGAGTATAGGCTTGGTGCCGCGCAGCCCGCCGGAAAGGATCGCCTGCAGGGCGTTGCGCGAAAGCTCCTCCTGCGCGACCTCGCGGTCGACCGTCAGGGGCGAGACGATCAGGGTCGCGGCCCCGGGGCGGAAGGCCTTCGCGATGTACTCGGCGAAAACACCGCCGAAGCCGATGCTCACCACAGGACCGAAATCGAGCGTAAAGCGGCAGCTCGCGATGATTTCGCGGCCCAGGGCCGACCCGTGCTCGACATGTTCATTGATAGAGAAACCCTCGATCGGAATCCCGCTCAATCCGGCCCGAATATGCTCGACGGCCGCGCGGACATCGGCCGGCGTGTTGAGGACGACGGCCACTCCGCCCACCTCGGTCTTATGCGCGATGTCCGGGCTGACCACCTTGACGACAACGCGCTCGCAGCTCACCGCGCAGGAACGCGCTGCCTGTTCCGCCGCAGCCGCATCGCGGACAAAGATCCGCCGCGGCGTCTCGATACCCAATGCGTCAAGGATATCCATGCCCTCGAGTTCGGTGAGCGAACGCCGCCCCTCCGCCATCGCGGCGGAAGCTATAGCGCGTATCCTGTCTGCGTCCATGCTGTCTTATTTGAATACTAGTCCGGACGAGAGGCGGACGTCCATGTGCGGGCGGCGGTTCCCCGAGTATCGGCCCTATCCGGACGGGTGTATACTCGGTTTATGAAGAATAAAGCTCCACTGATCGCCCTTGTCGCAAAAACACTCGGATCGATTCTGCTCGCCTGTATCGCCTTCGTGGTCTTTTCGATTGTGTGGTTCACTGCAGGCAGATCCTCGGACTTCGCGGCTCAGCGAAAACGCATGTCAGAATTACGCTCGTCCCCCGCGACCGCTTCGGCCTCGCTCGCCGCCGATCTCGCCATACCGGACAACATCTCCCTCGCCTCGCTTCGTTATTTAGCGACCCACAACAGTTACCACCGCTCGCCCGACCCGCTCAGGCTCTTTTTTATCGGGCTGGTCGAACCCGAGTGGCCTGAGAAACTCGCCTATTCGCATCCCTCGCCGACGACACAGCTCGAGTCAGGATTGCGCAGTTTTGAATTCGACATTCGTCCGCGTAAAGACGGATTCGTCCTCGCCCATGTCCCCCTCGTCGACGACCGCAGCGACATCCCCGATTTCGGTCTCGCGCTCGAAGAAATCGCTCTGTGGTCCGACCGCAATCCTGGCCATGTTCCCCTTATTCTTCTCCTCGAGCTTAAGGAGGATTACTCCTTCCTCGATCCCGCTCTCGGCAGATGGGACGTCGAGGCCTTCGATCGACTCGACAAAGCCCTCCGTAGAGGGCTCGGCGGGAAATTGTTCGCGCCGGACGAGCTGCGCGGCGGGGCCGCGTCGCTCTCGTCTGCACTTGCGCGCCGCGGCTGGCCGAGCGTCGGAGAAACACGCGGGCGTATACTCGTCATACTTCACCAGAATGAAACGTATCGGAGAATCTATACCGAGGGCAGGCCGAGTCTGGAAGGCAGAGCGATGTTCGACTGCGCCCCGCCCGGCTCGCCCGATGAAGCCGTGGCGATCCTCAATGATCCGATAGGCGATTCGGTTGAAATCGCTGAACTTTCGGCAAAGGACATTCTCGTTCGAACCCGGGCGGACAGCGATCTCAAACACAGCTCGGACATGCTCGCCGCGGCTCTTGCGTCGGGCGCCCGCATCATCTCGACGGATTACCCGCCCGGACGCCCTGCTTCCGATGGCTACGCCGCATCCCTTCCGGGCGGCAAAATGTTCGATATTGTATCGAAAGCTGTCGGCGGCAGAACTCGGACCACGGGACAGTAAGCCTAGATTGACTCGCCTCCGCGGCCTGGTGTACTGTTTTTCCGCTCGCCCGGATGGTGGAATTGGCAGACACGCTAGATTCAGGTTCTAGTGGGAAACCGTGGGGGTTCAAGTCCCCCTCCGGGCAAAAAATAAAGAGGGGGACTTGAACCGAGCGAGCGCCGCGCGCATGCGCGGGAAGGCGCACAGGACGTGCGCCGCCAGCGAGCGAGGCGGCCTGGAGCGAACCCGCAGGACGCGGGTGAGCGGAAGGCAAGTCCCCCTCCGGGCAAACAACATAGAGGGGGACTTGAACCGAGCGAGCGCCGCGGGAAGGCGCACAGGATATCGCCGTCCGCCTCTGGCGGACGCGGAGATAATTACCATGCGATACAGGGCGCGAAGCGCCCTATGTGCGCCGCCAGCGAGCGAGGCGGCCTGGAGCGAACCCGCAGGACGCGGGTGAGC
>CAZINN010000069.1:0-11292 GCA_964540615.1 uncultured Treponemataceae bacterium
TCTCCTTCGTGGACGAGCGGACCTCGATGGAAGCGTCTTCGTTCGCGCGGTTGATGTCCGACAGGGCTCGGACGGTTTCTTCTATGCGGCTCGAGAATTTGGTCATGTCGCCCAGGGCGGTCCGTATGACTTCCATTCTCTGCTCGTTGTCCGCCGCGAGCATACTGATGTCGCGAAGGCTCTTTTCGGACATCTCCGCATAGGCCGAGTTTTCCTTCGCCCGCTCAAGCCCTCGGCGCGTCGCTTCGCTGGCCGCCGCGACTCGTTCGCCGATCTGCGAGATAAGACGTGCGATTTCTTTTGTGGACTGACTCGATTGGTCGGCGAGTTTTCTGATTTCCGAGGCGATGACCGCGAATCCCTTGCCGCGTTCGCCGGCCCTGGCGGCTTGAATGGATGCGTTGATGGCGAGCACGTTCGTCCGGTTGGCGATGTCGGCTATCGCGGCGGAGATCGTACCGATTTCCGCGGTATCGTGTTCGAGGCTCGCGATCGCCGCCTCGGCGAGCGAGGATGCTTCTTCGAGCGACTGAACCGTCATCCTCATTTCCGAGACCGACTTGAAGCCTTTGGCCGATGATTCGGCGACCTCGCGCGCGGACGCCGCGCTCTCCTCGGTTGTTTTGTTCACTGTCCGTATGTCAGAAACAAGCGTCTGAAGTTCCTCGCCGGTGCGGGAGACTTCCTCGAGCTGAGAATCGATGCCCGCGCCGATCTTATCCATGGTCTCGCCGATACGTTCGGTCGAACGTCCCGATTCTTCCGCGGAGGCCGCAAGCTCCTGGCTGAGACCGATGAGCGACTCGGTGTGCGTCCTTACCGCGGAAACCATTTCTCGGAGGCTCACCGGTTCTGAGTTGAAAGTCCCCACGACGAGGCCCGCGCGGACGGCTTTATTGAGGCAGGGGATGATGCCGCGTTCGAAGATCGGAATCGCAATACCTTTATATCCTTCGGCGATAAGCCGCTCGACGATCGGGCTGAAGACCGACGCGGAATGATTATTCTCGAGCTCCGGCGGAGGCGTGACCCACTCGACGACGGCTCCCCGTGCCGCGAGTTCCTTTTTTGCATCCAAAGCCCCCTGGCGGACCGGTTCCCAGAAGCCCGAACCGCTTGTACAGACGACGGCGATGCGTATCGTTTCGGGTTCGGCTTTCGTTTTTGATTCGAGGATCGAAGCCAGGTTGCTTCGGTCGAGATAGACAGAACCCGATACAGGATCCCAGAAGCTGCGGAAATTGTCGATCGTCACTGTTTCAAGGTGGGTGAGCAGGCGCGGCAGCGTCGGCCGCCATCCGGCTGCGATGTAATTGTACAGTCTGACCGCCGAATCATGGCCTTGAGCGTAAGGGTCCTGCGAGATTGTCGCGCCGATCACACCGCTCGAGACATATTTCATCGTTGCGTCCGTCGTATCATGGGCAACGACGATGGTTTTCCCCGCACGCCCTGAGTCGACGACAGCCTTGGCCGCGAACTGCGGTGTGCTGCCTTCGGCGACGTAGACGCATTCGAGGCCGCGGTGTTTTTTTATAAAGTCGAGTACCGCCGCATAGACCTTTTCGCCTGATTCATAGCATTCTTCCGTCTCTATGACGCTTATCTCTGGATACTTCTCCGCCAGTCTGGCTGCGACGCCTTTGACTCTGAGCTTGTAGACGACCGAACTGTAGTCGCCGATAATCGCGCAGACCCTGCCCTTGCCGACAAGACGCCCGATCGCCTCGCCGGCCGCCAAACCTTCTTCGAAGGTGTCAGAGCCGACATAGAACGCACGGAGGCAGGGTTCGTTTGTTATTTCGTCGAAGCCGTCGAAACTCTGCTTGACGGCCTCGGCGAGACCGTCCATCGCCTTCGAGAGTTCGGGGAACGAGGACTGCGCTCTCAACCCTTTGGGAAGTTTCGGCAGCGCGACCGAAGCGGTGAGATCGCCCGTCGACAGCCGCGCAATGGCCGCGGTCAGGGTGCTCATGCTCTCCTTTGCCGCGGTACAGAACCGGCCCAGATCGTCGATGGATGGAATCAGTTTGATTGAATAGAGCACTCGGGCGGCGACTACGGCGGCGAGAGCGGCGAAGGTCGAGACCGTCTGCACGAGCCCGCGGAGCGGCATGGTCGGAAAAATGGCCGCAGCGATTCCGGCCGCCGCGAGAAGGGCTGCGATTGATAGGCAGGGCCCGATCGCGCTTCGAATCTTCTTTTCCGCCATACATCGTCCCCCTGTGGGTGCTGTGTTCCGCACGGCTGCGCCTATCAGCGGAATTCCATTACACTAATTATCGGATATGATGAAGCATGAGGAAAGAGGAACGAAGCATGCGCCGGGCCGCAGCCGCACAATGAGAATCACTCTGATTTCATGACAAATTCCACATCGTCCACATTGCCCCAACATCCCGAATCGCCGTCGATGACCAGGCCGATCTCGCACTCGCCGTTTTTTACGACAATATCGGATATCTCATACAGCACCCACTTCTGCCATCCTGAATTGACGATGCGCGATTTCAGTTCGGGGCCGCCGGGAGTCGCGGCGTAGATGAAGAAATCCTTTTCGCCTCCTCCCCCCATGGACCAGGCGCGGAATACGTAAGTTCCATTTCGTAAGTCGCTGAATTTTCTCGCGAGCGCGAACGAGAAGGGCGATGCCTGCCAGTACTTGAAGGACCAGTCGCCCGTGTGCGCGTTGCCGGGATTTTTCTCGACCGGGGCGGCCGCGGCCGCGCCTTGTCCCGAGAGCTTCCAGCCTTTCTCCAGCCTGCCTGATTCGAAACTCGCATCCGGAATCAGGTTTGCATTGGCTGTGACCACGATATGCGCTTTGACTGAAAGGTTGTAACCCGCAACTCGTCCCTCTACATCAAGTATCCCCGGTTTTTCGACCGCGGATGCCTCAGGTTTGTTCCATTGGATCTGTACGGTGCGGTACGAGTCGTCGTTAAAGAGAGCGGGCAGGTCGGAAGGCAGAATGAGCGGGGCGCCGGCCGCGGTTTTCACGACGACATCGTCGATCGAGACGAGGGCGAGGTCGGGCATCTTCGTCTTTTTCGACGCTGCGAGCTTGAAGGTTTTCAGCGAAGGAAGCGCCCTGCCTTTGAAGTCGAACATCGCGAGGTTGTCCCAGGAGCTGCCGTCCCCTGTTCTCCAGCCTGCTCCTTTAAGCGGATACCAGTCCGGCTCCCAGTAGAATACACCGATGCCCCTGCCCCCCGGCGTCGAGGCGACTGCGGCGATGACATCGCGCAGCGCGGTCGCCTGTCCCTGCACCGTGGCCCTATACCCGCCGAGTTTCTGAGAACCCGAGTTGAAGCTGTCCGGCAGATCGTCGCCTGCTTCGAGCGTCCATGCGTATGCCGTCTCGACCACGACGAGCGGTTTCCCGTAACGCTCGGCGAGATCGGCCATGTTGGCCTGAAGATCGGAAAGCTTGCCGTGCCAGAACGCATAGTATGAGAGCCCGATGACATCGAAGTCGACGCCCGCTTTGACCAGAGGATCGAATACTTTCCTGAAGCGCTCGTTCTCACAGCCGTTCGATGCGTGGATGAGTATCTTGATCCGCTTCTTCGGATCGGCGCGCTTGGGGTCGTTGTCGCGCACCGCGCGGATCGCCTCCTTAAGCAGCGCGATGAATGCCTCTTCTCCGCCAACGTCCATATACTTCGCTGAGCGTTCGATTTTGCCGACCGGCCACAGCATGCCGTCGTCGATCTCGTTGCCGACCTGAACCATGTCGGGCACGGCCCCCGCTTCCCGCATAGCTTTCATGCACGCGTCTGTGAAACGGTAGAGCTCGTTTTTCAGCTCATCCAAACCGAGGCCTTTCCAGGCCGCGGGGACATACTGTTTTCCTGGATCGGCCCAAAAGTCGCTGTAGTGAAAATCGGCGAGCACCTTCAGCCCAAGCCTTTTCGCGCGCTTTGCAGTGCGGATATACGAGGCGAGGTCGCAGTTGCCGCCGCCGACCGGCTCGCCGGCTTTTGAATAAAGGCGGCCGCCTTCGATGACATCTTCGGTGTTGACCGGATTGTTCCATATCCTCAAGCGGATCCAGTTAACACCGCTCGACTTTAAAATTGCGAGACAGTCTTTCTGTTTTCCGTTCTCGTCGTAATAAACACCGCCGAGCGACTCTATGTAATCGAGCATGGACACGTCCGCCCCCATCATGAAGTCGCGCGTGATGTCGGGAACCGGAGCGACGGTAATGGTCTGGGCCGCCGTCCCCGCGGTGAACAAAATCGTACAGAGCAGGACTGAAATCGCGCTGCGCCGCATCGTATCCTCCTTAACCAGGCGCCCTGAGCTGCGCCGGAATCTCCGCATGAACACATCGTAGTACTCGGCGTCGACAGCCGGATAGCTGTGACAGATCGGGACATCAGTCCCGTGTCGCCTGTCCCATCCTGTTTGCGTTATACTCTTCATACAATGCTCTGGTATGCCGAAGGGCGAATCCCCTATGTGCTGCCTCCTCAAGACTGCGACGCGCTCGCCGACTGGATGGAGGCTTCGTATCCGGACGAATTTCTTGCAAGCTCTTCGTTCGATCCCGGTTTCGTCGACGATCTCTGTTGGTCGGGGTTTATTCCGATGGCCGCAGAAGGAGGCGATGGGCAGGAGTATTTGACACCGAAGATGCACGTCGTGCGCAGCATCATGCCGCCGGGCGATGTACTGGTTACTCGAACAACGAGACGGCAGAGTACGCGTTACGAACTCAGACTCGACACGAACTTCGCCGAAACGCTCAAGGCCTGCATCGCGACGCACGGCGACGGCTGGCTCAGGCCGCCGCTCGTCGAAAGCTGGACGGTTTTATTCGAGAGCCGCAGCGAGCGTAAGGTAAAATTTTCTTCGATGGAAGTGTATTCGAGCGGCCGCCTCGCCGCCGGAGAGATCGGCTTTTTCGCGGGCGGCTCGTACACCAGTCTTACAGGATTTCGGCGGGAATCCGGCGCAGGCTCCGTTCAGCTGGCCGCGACCGCGCGCTTTCTTGAAGCCTGCGGTGTTCAGCTGTGGGATCTTGGGATGCCGCTCGAGTACAAAAGACGGCTGGGCGCCGAGATCGTTCAGCGTTCTGTATTCATCCCGCGGTTTAGACGAGCCAGGGAGAGCAGGCCCGCTTTCCTCAAGGGGCCTTTCCCCGCTCGGTCGCTCATCGATATGCATAGTACCGTTCGGCCCTTACTTGACCCTGATTCCGTTCAAAAATGAAGTCGCCTGGCCCGTCGACGACGCGGTTCTGAATTCGACGTCCGCGGCGATCGTCCTGCCGCTTGATGTCTCGATAAGTAAAGTTCTTATTTCGCATAATGCATTTCCTCCGGCCGGATAGGACGATAGTGTCGAAAAAACAAGGTGCGTCGCTCCGGCCGAGCGCGCCGCCGCCACGGCGTCGGATCTCGCCGATCCACGAGGCATGATCCCGGCCCCTATGAACGTGAGAAGCGGATCAGAGGGTAGCGCGGGGCGCAGTACCGCTTCGAGGCGTTTACGCTCGGTTTCGTCGTCGCTCAGCGCAAGAACTCGAACCTTTGCGCCCTGCGCGACCGTAAACGCGATTGAACGCGCTATCTTGGCGTAAGGCGGGGCCGATCCCGACTCGGCCGCGGCCTTTCGTGCAGCCTCCGAGGCCCCGGATGGGAATTCGGCGGGCTCAATCAAGGCTTCGATCCCGATTTTCTTCGCCGCGGCCTGCGCCGCAGCCTCGGCGAATCCGATCTTCGCCTTGGGCTCGATATGGGGCGGCGCATCGCCGACGATGATGATCTGGCGGACTTCGGCTTTCCAGTCGAAGTCGTTCGACGCCGTCACCACCGCTTCGTAGATCGCTTCCGGGATGTCCATGCCTCCGAAGACCGTAACGCCCTTTATAAACCGGTCGAAGGCGCTTAAGTCGGAGGTAAACGGCATTTTCAGCGTGATGTAGTCGTCGGGCCAGTAGTCTCGATACAAAACAACCCCGATCCTGAACTCGGTGAATCCCGCTGTTTTCCGCCTGACCAAAGGCGACAGATTCCGCTTCACCTCCTCGATATACGGTTTCATGCTGTCGGTCGTGTCGAGACAGATGACGAGGTCGAGGCTCTTGCCCGCGGTCGGAATCAGCGCCGAGATGCGGGAGGATGTGTCGCCGTGCACTTCCCCCGGCGGAGGGGACTGCGGTTGTTCGACAGCGGAAGGTTCTGCGGCGGTCCGTGCCATGAGGGATATCTCGTAAGGGTTGTCAAGAAAGGGGCCGGTATAATCGGCATAGGGTTTTGCGAAGCTCCGTATGTTTATGAATGTGCCTTTACCGACCGCGACACTGCCTGATCTGCTCCAGGGATAACCGTAGACCAAGACGGGCGGGATGAGTATATGAAACGCCTCGCCGAACAAGGGGTCGGATCGAGGCGTCGAAGATATGAGCGAATAGAGCCCGCTCGAAGCCGGAATGAATTTCCCGTCAAGCAGTCGTTTTTCGTCCCCGTTGACGGGATTGTACTCGGCAGCCCTGTACGCATAGTTGTCGGCCTTCATGGCCGGGTCCTTGGTGGACTCGGTGAGCAGTACAGAAGCGACGCCGGGTTTCCTGCGGATGAATAAATCATAGCCTCCGTCCTCTCGGGCTTCGATGCGGAGATCGTCGGGCGAAATTTCGAGAGGCGGCCGCGTTTCTTGAGCATCGAGAATCGGGGCCGAGATGAGCAGGGCGGCCGCCGCGATCCGCAAGAGATATTTCATCTCTACATTTTCGGCGTCGTTTCGTTCCGGTATTACGGGCGCCTGTAAACAAACGGAAATCGTCTTTCACAAGGGCGGCCCCGGCAAACGAAGTTTTCGATGCCGACAATGCTATAACGGCTTTACATCCCGCGGTTTGCGTCCTATGATTTCAATGGTAGAGGAGGGCGACGATGAATCAAATCGAGACCTGGCGTTTTGAAACAATCGGAAAGCAGGCCTGCGAGGCGCTCAAGCGGAACGGCTTTGACGCGTTCTTTGTCGCAAGCGGCGCCGAGGCCGTCGATCGCATCGCCGCGCTCGTAAAGCCGGGGATGAAGGTCGGCGTCGGCGGATCGATGACGCTCAAGCATCTCGGCGTGCCCGAGCGGCTTGCATCTCTGGGCGCCTCCATGCTTGACCATAACGCGCCGGGACTCGATGCGCGGCGGAAGATGGAGATAATGCGCGCCCAGCTCACCTGCGATCTTTTTGTATCCGGCTCGAACGCGGTCACCCTCGACGGAGACATTGTCAATGTCGACGGAAACGGAAACCGCGTCGCGGCCCTTACCTTCGGACCCAGGAAAGTCGTCGTTCTCGTGGGCGCGAATAAAATCACGCGCGATCTCGACGAGGCCCTCGCCCGCATCGAGACAGTCGCGGGACCCATGAACAACAAGCGCTTCGAAAAGCCGAATCCCTGCCTGAAATCGGGGACCTGCGAGGATTGCAGGAGCGAAACGCGGATATGCCGCGTGTACCAGATTCTGCGCCGCAAGCCCTTCCTCGCGGATTTCACCGTTTACATCGCGGGAGAGGCGCTGGGGTTCTAAAAAGGGGGCGCCGCCTCGACCGGCGGTCCGAAGCCGGGCCGCCGCGCCTGTCGCCGCCGTCCTACCCGCTTTTTGAAGGCAGAAACTCCGTTTTGAGTACGGCGCCGTCTTTGTCGCGGAAGCTCATCGCTATGCCGGATTCATCGATGTCCAGGTTGAGATAGCCGAACACTCCCTGTGCAATCCACAGCGAGGCCGGTGATCTGTAGGTCGGTTCCGGGTCCGGCTTCCCGCCCATCGCGCCGATCACGGCGTAGGTGACGCCGTTCTTCCGCAGCAGCTCCATGTAGTGATTGTGCCCCGACACGACGAGATCGACGCCGTACTTTTCGAGTATGGGCGAGACATCCTTGATGGTGCCGAAGTGGTCGTACCAGGGCACGCCGAATGATGTGTAGCCCGATGCGTAGAAAAAACAATGAGATAAAACGATTACTTGTCTGTCCGCCGGAAGCGCGGCCAGGCTCCGCTCGAGCCATGCGCGCTGTCTTCGGTCGAAGCTCTCGGACCCCCACAGGAGATTCAGGACGATGATGACCGCGTGCCCCGCCCGCATCGAGTAGTAATAGGGCTCGCCGGAGTCGGTTTTGACGGTTTTCGGCATGAGGTAGTGCTTGTAGTGGTATTCGCCGTCGATGACGGCGTCGTGGTTGCCCATGATCGTTCCGGCGGGAATGCCGTCGAGGTGGAGGGAAAGATCGGCCAGAGCCTCGTGCCAGGCTCCGTCGTCCATGCCGCGCTCCACGATGTCGCCGAGGATGAAGAAGGCGTCGCGTTTCGGCCGCTCTGAGGAGAGGCTCTTGAGCATGGCCGTCCTCGCCGCTCCGTTCGAGGTCTCGGCGTTCCAATGGGGGTCTGAGCTCACCGAGAGCCGTACGACGCCGTCTGCGCCGGAAACTTCCGATGCAGGATCGACGAGGCGGAGCCCGGGGACCGGGCCGTTCACCGCGCGCGATGAGCTGAGGATATACGCGGGCAGGCCGAAGCCGGCGATCAGCGCCGCGGCGGCGGCGCCGGTCGAGATCCACGCGAGAACGGATGCGACCGGGCTCGATCCGCCGCGGGACAGCAGCGAAGCGACAAGGAAGAGGATGCCCGGTATGAGTGCCGATGCACCGAGCAAAAGGAATATCGTCCGCCATTCCGCCTGCCATAGAAAAAGGCCGAGCGTGCCCTGTCTGGAGAAAATGAAGACGAGACATGCGGACATCGCAAAAAACGCCGCTGCAGAGGCCCAGGGCGCGAGTTTCAGTATTTTGCCTCTCATAAACACTCCTCTCCCGCGGCCCGGCCTTGGTCAATCGGCGACCTTCGCCGTCCCCTTCGATGCGAGCCTCCCGTCCGGCGCGATTTCGAGAACGGGGACATCATCGTACCGGCCCGAATTGTTCCAGAAGGTCATGCCGAGGTTGATCGAGTCGCGGACGCCTTCGACCTCTCGTTTGACATAGTCGAGATTGTAGTAGGCCCGGTCGTAGCTCACGTTGAGGTAAAATGCCTGGACAAAGGGCCTGACGACGAGTTTCTTCCGCGCGATATATGAATTGCGAAGCGTCCCGATGCGGTAGATGCGGTAGGGACGCAGTTCCGCCGGCGCCTGGGCGAGGAATCCCTGCTCGAAGTGCGAGGGATAGAACATTGGGCAGACGACATCCGCGTATTTCGATAGGAGCTCGACGTCCTGGCCCGTGCGGACGCCCGATCGATACCAGCCGTTCGCCCCGTATATATCGATGCTGATCGGCGCGGCGATGTTCTCGCGCGCGTAACGCATGAACGATGCGAGGGCGCTCTCCTTGTCCATGCCCGGGCTCTTCCACCTGTAGGAGGCCGAGCCGATGTTGTCGCCGTCGGTCGGGAATCGGATGTAATCGAACTGCACCTCGTCGAAGCCGCGCGCGATGATCTCGTTTGCGATCGCGATGTTGTAGGCCCAGACTTCCTCGCAGTAGGGATCGACCCAGAATTCTTCGATGTAGTCGCGCGTGCTTGAGCCCTGCGTCTGCGTCGTCCCGCTTTGAACTTCGGCTTTCACGGTGTTGTAGCCGCGCCAGGGGGCGCCTTCTTTCGAATCCCACACGGCGTACTTTTTATTACCGTAGGTATAGACCACCTCGTCCTTGAAGACGACGATCCGGGCGACGAGATAACGCCCCTTCGCTTTCCATTCCGCAGCGAAGGATTCCACATCGAGCGGCGATGAGACCTTGCCGATTTTCGAGACAAGAGGATCGCGCGGCTGATAGCGCAACCTGCCGAAATCGTCCTTCATGTCGATGACGACCGTATCGAGCCTGCGGTTGTCCATTATTTTGTCGTATTTCGCCCGTGTATCCGCATGGACTACGAAGCCGGTTGCGAGGTACAGGCCGTGCCGGTTTTCGGCCCGCGCGCGGTGCGGCTTTCGATTCGTGAATGCGACGAGCCAGAGCTCCGAAAGCGATGCGCGGCGGCCTTCTTCGTCCCAGGAGGCGCAGAGTAGTTGAAGTTCGCTTTTCGCCCGCGCGGCAGTCTGAATAAGGGGATTCGCGATATTGTCCGGCTCCACTCGGCCGGTCGCCGGGTCGAGCCATCCTACATAGCCGTCGGTGACAAAACGCAGCGAGCCGTCCGGCAGGTGCTCAAGCGATTCGACGCAGCCGAAATCCCCCTCGCCCTTCCAGACTGTCGCGAATGTCGTCGCCTTTGTATCCCTTCGATAAATACGCGGCAGGAAGCTGTTCGACGCCCATATACCGTTCGGAGTTGCTATGATATCGGCGATCTCCTCGACGCTTGTCGTGCCTGCGATCATCGCGAGACCGGAGTTCACGCTCGTCCAGGGGCCGCCCGCGAGCCGGCGGGCGAACAAACCCTTGATGGGGTGCGAGGCCCAGACCGCGCTCTCGGTACCGCCGGGGAAGGGCGCGACGGCGACCGCCTTGAGACCGGTCGTATCGACCGGCGTGCCGAAGGATTTCCAGCTTGTGCCTCCGTCCCGCGTCACAAAGACCTCGTCCTTGGTGCAGGTCGCCAATGTGGCCTGATCGGATGGATCGACCTCGAGATCCTTGAGGTCCTGACACTCGGTAATAAATGAAGTCTTTGAACCATCGTAGCGTTTGTACGTCTTGACCGGCAGCCCTGTCGAACGGACTTCGAAGACCCCGAGGTCTTTTGAATAGACAATGCCCTTCGAAGTTAGGAAGAACCATCCTTCTTCGACTTTGAGGATCTTGCGGACCTCTCCGTCGAGCCAGAGGGGGACGGCGGCGCCGTCAGCTCCAATACGGTAGAGACCCGTGTCGTATCCAACAAGCAGCTCTTTCTGCTGAGGTATCGGCGACTCAGACGCGCCTCCCGCTGCGGCGAGAAGAAGGACGGCCGAAGACATGACGGCGAGAGCTGCGGCCGCAATGCGAAGCTTCATCGGTACTCCCATAAAAAGCGTACTTATACTATCGGAGCGCGGAGGCTTTGATAAGACGGAAGTTCCTCGAACCTTGTTGCGATATCCGGAATGCCGTGCTCTGTCCGTCTTTTCGGGATACAGCAAGCCGGGCTGTTGGGACGGGGCGCGCTTTATACGTGTGCCTTCATTCCCGTCCGCGTCCGTATATCCGAGTGAGCTCTTTGAGTCGCGCGAAGGTCGAATTCGTGAGTTGTTTGTTCAGGGCCCTCCAGCGCCAATTACCGCCGACAGTGGAGGGGGTGTTCATCCGCGCCTCGGAGCCCAGGCCGAGGATGTCCTGGAGGGGGATGAGGA
>CAZINN010000070.1:0-11081 GCA_964540615.1 uncultured Treponemataceae bacterium
GGCTGTCCGGAACTTCCCCGGGGCGAGCGGCTTTTTTTGATACCGGACAGGCCCACGGCCATCCGCACGGCCTTCTCGCTGGCCCGGCCGGGCGACCTCGTCGCACTTCTCGGCAAGGGCCACGAAAACTCGATAATCGGGAAGAACGGGCCCGTCCCCTACGATGAAATAGACGAAGCCATAAAGGCTCTCGCTGAATTGGGATACTGAGAGGATCGTATGAAGAAACGAATGGTCATCCTCTACGGAGGAAAGTCAGGAGAGCACGAGGTGTCGCTCATCTCAGCGGCGAGCATACTCCGACATCTCGACCAGGCCGTGTATGAACCGCTTCTTATCGCTGTGGCGAAAGACGGAACATGGTTTCTGCAGGACGAGGCCGTCGTACAGGCTGCGATGAGAGATACTTCTCCGCTTTCGATACAAGAGGACAAACGAGTCGCTGTCATGCCGGGCGCGGGGCTCGCCGTGCTGGGAGCCCAGGGGCCTTCGAAGATCGAATGCGATCTGGTTTTCCCGGTCCTTCACGGCACATTCGGCGAGGACGGTATAGTCCAGGGGCTCCTCGAGGCCGCCGGCCTTCCATACGTCGGCGCCGGCGTCCTGGGCTCGGCCATCGGCATGGACAAAGAGAAGTCGAAAGAGCTGTGGATGCGCTCGGGCCTGCCGGTCACCCCCTTCATGACCGTCCGTCGTGACGCGTTGAGCGATATCGACACAATCGCGGTGAAAGCCGGAGCCCGCTTCCGCTGGCCCTGCTTCGTCAAACCCGCCTGCGCCGGGTCCTCGGTCGGGGCCTCGAAGGTTTCATATCCCGAAGAACTTGAAAAGGCCCTGCGTTCAGCCTTTGAATGGGATGAGAAGGTCCTCATCGAGCCCTTCATCAATGCGCGTGAAATAGAGTGCGCGGTGCTCGGGAACGCCGATCCTGTCGCTTTCGAGCCGGGAGAAGTCCATCCGAGCCACGAGTTCTACGACTACGAGGCGAAATACATAGACCCGAACGGTGCAAGTCTGGAAGTGCCTGCGCGCTTGACTGCCGAGCAGTCGGCGCGGGTGCGCGAACTTGCGGTCGCCGCGTTCAAGGCCTGCGAGCTGAGCGGGATGGCCCGTGTCGATTTCTTCATCGACAAGAAGACGGGCGCGATACTTCTCAACGAGGTCAACACTATACCGGGCTTCACCCATATTTCGATGTATCCCCGCATGTGCGAGGCCGGCGGTGTTCCGTACACGACACTCATTTCCCGCTTGGCTGAGCTCGCCCTCGAGCGGCACGCGGCGCGGCAGTCCCTTCGCTTCGCATTATAGAGATCGAATAAACCGCCCGGTACATTGTTCCAAGCCCGCAGGCGGTGTACACTTAGGCAATGTCCGATAAAACGGCGAGCGAGCTCTTCGAACGCGCACTGAAGGCGGGCTCGGAGCGTAACTACAAGAAAGCGGCCGAGCTTCTCACCGCGGTGCTCGCCATGACCGATGAACTGCCCGAGGCATTGCTCTATCTCGGCCGCGCGCGCTATGAACTCGGCGAACTCGGCAGGTCGATCGATGCATTCAGGCGCTATCTCAAGTCGGGCGGCGATTCGGCGGTCGGTTTCTTTTTCCTTGGCCGTTCCTATCTCGCCTGCGCGCGGCCCGGAGCCGCAGTCTCCTGCCTGAGGCGTTCGGCCGAGGCGGCCCCCGACCGCGCCCCGACCTGGGCCCTTTTGGGCGCGGCGCTGCTCAAGCAGAAGCGGGCGAAGGCCGCCGTCGACTGCCTGGAACGCGCGGTCAACCTCGCCCCTCAGGATAAACGCATATACCGAGGCTACCTCAATGCGCTCTACGGCCGCGGCGTCAGGCTCCTGTCCCGCGGCGACGCTGATATGGCCCGTCAGATACTCGGCTTCGTGATCGAAAACGGCCTCGACGGCGCGGCGATCCGGCTGTGGAAGGCCAAGGCCCTGCGCGAACTCGGACGCATCGACGAGGCTATCGCCGACTGCGAAGCAGCGCTCAGAGTGGCGCCCGGCGATCCCTCGATCCGCTGGCTCCGTGCGGGGCTCCTCTTGGCCGCAGGGAGGCAGGAAGAGGCTCTCGGCGAATTCGAGACGCTTCGGCGCCTCCACCCCGGTCTGCCTTCCCTGCCGCGGGACGACCGCGGTCTCGCCAGACTCCGCGCCTCGGTCGCCTTCCGCGAAGGAAGGTACAAAGAAGCCATCGCAGTCTGCATGCCGCTTCTCCGCGCCGACCCTAAAGACAGCCCTCTGCGCGCGCTCGTCGCCGAAAGCCTGCGGGCGACGGGCGAGCTTGAGCGATCGAAGAATCACTGGAAGCGCGCCGTCGAGTATTCGCCCAACGACCCCGAGCTCAGGCTCGGGCTCGCCCTCGCCCTGTACGACCTTGGAGAATACGAGGCCGCGCTCGGCGCCGTGGAACGCGCTCGGCGCATGGGAGCTGATGCGGCTGAGGTCGATTACTACGCAGCCCTCTGCCGTTCCAGACTCGGCGAAGATCCTGAAACGCTCGTGCCCCTTCTGCAATCCTTGGTGCGGAACCGAAATGCCCGCAATGAAGGAGCGGATCCCCGGCTTTTCTTCGCCCTGGGAGAGGCGCTCTACCGCTCGGGCAGACCCGACCTCGCATCGGGCTGGTTCGATAAAGTACTGATGCTCGCGCCGGATCATGAACTGTCGATGCTCTATCGCATTTCGGTGGCCGAGTCGATCGGGGACGAGGAAGGCCGCGGCGAAGCGTACAAGGCGTATCTTGAAGTCTATCCCGACAATACGAAGCTCAGGCGGGAATATATAAATATACTTATCGCGCGCTCGGAGTGGGCGGAAGCCGCGGTCCAGCTCGAGCGCGGCATGCCCTACGGCGAGATGGGCGGCCGCTCCCGACGTCTTTTGGCGGTCGCATATCGGAACGCAGGCCGCTTCCGCGAAGCCGCCGTCGTCTACCGCGACCTTCTGCGCGCCGAACCCTCCTCGACCGAGCTTCTGGTCGGACTGGCCTTCTGTCTGGATCGAGACGGGCACGGCGATTTCGCCCTCGCCCTCCTCGAAAAGGCGCCCAAGGCCGCGAAAGCATCGGCCGACCCCTGGATCCTGCAGGGCGCGTTATACGCCCGAGCCGGCAGGATGGAAGCGGCGGTCGATGCGCTCAGAAAAGCGACAGATATGGAACCGCATAACGAGCGGGCGTGGCGCAATCTCGCCGCACTCTACCGTCGTCAAAACCTTACAACTTTCGCCGCCAACTGCGAAGCCCAGGCCGACAAAATCAGAGACGAACGAGGCGCCGCGGCGCAATCGCGCAAAACCGCATCAAAGGACCGGCGGCCCGGTCTTACCGACGCGGAGGCTCGCAGCCGCAGGTAAACCGTTGACTCTCAGGCGATTCAGGCTATACTAGGCGTGGAGGCCTTGTATGCCAGCGAAAGCCATGGATCTCTTCGACGCCTACGCAAAGAACGCCCTGCCGAAGGACCACGGGTACGTCGTCACCTCGTTCTTCAGCGATAATTCAGTTTACTCCCGCTACGAGATCGTCTCGTATAACAATGTCAAATCGATCTACCCGAGCGATGAGGGGCTGACCTTCCAGACCGACGGCAAGATGCTGTACATCCTTATCGAGCCGCCGAATTACCCCAACAAGGGAATGGAACCTTTTGTGCGATCCTCGGCGGAAAAGATTCCGCTTCGATTCTCGGAGCTCGATCTACTAACCTGCAAGAACCTCACGAAAATCTACTGGTCCAAGGACGCCGTCATTTCCTACGGCTCTTTCACGATTGCACGTCCGACCGGAATCAACTTCTCGTTCTGTTTCTATTATCTGCCCGACATGTTCCAGTCCATGCAGCTCTTCTTCGAGAAGACCTTCAACAAAGAAGCCTCCATCCCGCAGGCGGACGCCAAGAAGGCCGCGGCGGCGGTCGTGGAGACGATCAAGACGAAGATGGTGTGGGACTTCGTGACCGGCTAATGTGACATCGAGGCCGCTGCAAGACGTATCGACAGCCTCCCTTTTCTCAAGCCCGCGAAGAAAAAACGTTGCACGAGCAGCGCGAGGATGAGACCGACCGCGGCGGAAACAGTGACCGAGACCATGACGGTCGATATGTCTCCGCCCAAAACAAAGGCGCCCAGGGCGCAGGCCGGGATATTGAGCCCGTAGATGCGCAGCAGCGTCACGACAAGGCTTAGGTTCGCGAAGCCCGATGAGCTCATTATTGTACAGACCATGAACACCGGGATCGAAACAAAAGAAGCCGTCGCCATCCACGGCACGATGCTAGCTGCGATGGAGAGCACCCCGGGGTCCGATTGAAAGAGGCCGAAAAGCCAGGTGCTTGAAAAGACATACACAAGGAAGAGGCTCCCGCTGACTCCAAGCCCTAGTAATGAGGCTGTCTTCGAGGATAATCTCATACGGTCGAAGTCGCCCGCTCCGGCGGCCTGACCTGAAACCGCCTGTAATGCACTGGACAGCGACCATACGGGGATCAAGGCGATCTGCTCCAGCCGCGAATACAGCGTGAAGGCGGTCAGGATGAGCGGATCGATCTCGATCATGATGCGATTATAAAAAATAAAACTCAATGACGAGAGCAGGTTCATAAGGCTTTGGGGTACCCCGACGCGGAGGATTTCGCTCATCACCGGCGCGGATATACTCGAAACCTTCCAGTGAATCTTGACGTTTGAAGGCGTTTTCAAGAAAACGACGAGGAGATATGCAAATCCAACGGCGTTGGCCACGGCTGTCGCCAATGCCGCCCCGGCGACGCCCATACCGAGCGGAAAAATGAAGATCGGATCAAGGATGATATTGACGACGGTCCCGATCATCATGGACGCCATCATGTGCTTTGTGCGTCCCTCGCCCTGCAGTATTCCGAGGAAGACGGCAGAGAGAAGCATGAAAGGAACCGTCGGCAGAAGCCAGTACAGATACTGCAGACCGTATTCGAGAATCTTGCCCGTTCCGCCGAAGAGACGAAGCAGGGGCTCGGCGAATGGATACATGAGCAAGAGGATGATGGCGGATGCGATAAGCGCAAGAAAGAGACCGCTTTCGGCCGTCCGGTCGAGATCGCCCGATTTTCCGGCTCCGATAGCCCGCGAAACGAGGGAGGACACCCCTCCTGTTATACCGAAACTCGTCGCCAAGAAAATGAAAAACAAGGGGAACACGAGACCGGTCGAACCCACCAGCCAGGGGTCGGAACGGTCGATCAGCGCGATGAAGTAGGTGTCGACAAGATTGTACAAGAGGTTGAAGGCCTGACCGGCGAGAACGGGCAGCGACAACAAAACCAAGGTTGGCGCGATCGGTCCCGATCTGACATTGATGCTTTTCATGTATCTTTCGTTTCGGGACTGAGCCCGAGAGACAATCTACAAATCAGGTCTTGTGTGAGGCAAGGGTTTGGCGATGTTTTTTTTCTATTTTCAAGTCGCCTGATCTATCGTGGTGACAGTGAAACACTGCTGTTTGCTGTTTACGCAAAAAAAAGGCGGGAGCTTCATACGAAGCGTCCCGCCCGGTTCGACGCGAGAGTCGCTTGCGGCCGACCGCAGAGATCGCGCCCTACAGAGGCCTCATCATGCCTTCGCCGCCGCCTTTCTACGCTCGATCTCAGCCTGCGCGACAGCGGTGATCGACAGCGGCACCTGATAAGGCGAGCAGGATACGTAGTCGAGGCCGGCTGCTATGCAGAAGCGGATATTGTCGGGATTGGCGCCGTGCTCGCCGCAGAGCCCGGTGACCAAGCCGGGGCGCGTCATGCGTCCGCGCTGAGCGGCCGTGGCGACGAGTTCCTTGACAGGCGGCGTGAGGAGCGAGAAGGGATTGCCTTCGATAAGGTCGTAGGTCGAATAATCGGGCATGAAGGAATTGAAGTCGTCGCGGCTTATACCGAGCGTCGTCTGCGTCAAATCGTTCGTTCCGAAGGAGAAGAACTCGCTGTAACGCGCGATCTCGCCGGCGGCAAGGGCGGCCGCGGGAAGTTCGATCATGGTCCCGATTTTGTAGGGTATGGGCCGCGCGCCCTCGGCCTTCCGAACCTCTTCCTCGATCTCGATGAGACCGGTGTAGGTCCTGCCCTCGATCTTCTTTCCGTAGACGATGAGCCTGAGTTCGGCCGCGTTCATGACGATCGGGATCATGACCTCGGGCCTGACGTCGACCTTCTCTTTTTGGAGCTTATAGGCCGCCTCGAAGATCGCGCGCACCTGCATCTCGTAAATCTCGGGATAGCTGACGGCGATACGGCAGCCCCGATGGCCGAGCATAGGATTGAATTCAGACAAGGCGTCGCAGCGGGCTCGTATCTCGGCCTTTGTCAATTTCTCCGAGCCCTTGCGCGAAGAAAGGTAGGCGAAAAGTTCGTCCATTTCGACATCGTTGTGCGGCAGAAATTCGTGCAAGGGCGCGTCGAGCAGTCGTATCGTGACTTCCTTGCCCGCCATGACCTTGAAGAGGCCGTAGAAATCCTCCCGCTGCATGGGCTTGAGCTTCTCGAGCGCCCTCACGCGCTCTTCTTTTGTGTTCGAGAGGATCATTTCGCGGATGACGTTGATGCGCTTCTCGTTGAAGAACATGTGCTCGGTCCGGCACAGGCCTATGCCCTCGGCGCCGAACATGAGAGCCATCGAGGCGTCGCGGGGGCTGTCGGAGTTGGCGCGGACGTGGAAATGCCCCATCTTCGTTTTTGCAAGCGCAATAAAGTCGAGAAGGCCCGAGTCTTTTGGATCGGGTTCGATGAGTTCGGCATTGCCGAGCCAGACGGTCGGCTCGCCGTAATAGGGGACGTTGATGGTGATATAGTCGCCCTCGTTGATCACAAGCTCGCCGATGCTCGCCTTCTTGCCGCGGATCTTCATTTCGGGCTTGACCATCGAGACCTTGCCGTACTGCCGGGCTACGACGGATGCATGCGCCGAGAAGCCGCCCTCGCAGGAAAGAACTCCGGTCGAGACTTCGATGGCCTTGACATCCTCGGCGTAGGTCGCGGGCATGACGAGAATGAAGCGCTTGTCTTCGCCGTGCTGTTGGGCGCTCCGGTATGCTTCGAGCAGCGCGTCGGTCGAGAAATAGGCCCGTCCGATGGCCGCGCCCGGCGCTCCGGCGATACCGCCCTGTGCTCCGGGAAGTTTCTTGACCGAAGCGAGATCGACGACGGGATGGAGTATCTCGTTAAGGCGGCCGGGGGCTATCGACTGGACGACATAGTCCGAATCGACGACCTTGCGGCTGCACAGATCGAGCGCGAGGCGGAGATCGGCCTGGGTGGACTTGACGACGACCTGCCGCTGTTCGATAAGCCACAGTTTTTTGTTTTCGATCGTAAAGCGTATCTGCCGTATCTCTTTGTGCCGATCTTCGAGCTTGCGGGCGATCTTCTCGAGCTCTTTGAGGTAATCGGGCGCGATCTTGTTGATATCCTTGCCCGTGGCGCCGATCTCGTCGAAGCGCTCCTGGTAGAATTCGCCTTGCAGGACCTGATTGCCTGTAACAATGTCACGCGTATAAAACGCGCCTGAGGCGGAATCCTTGCCGTAATTGCCGTAGACCATGGGCTGGACGAGGATGGCGGTGTCGCCCGCGTCCTGCTCGTCGAGCTTGATGAGGCGGGATACACGCTTCAAGGCGATCTCGAGCTGGCGTTCGGCGCCGTCGAAGAAGCCGGGCGGCAGAATCGGCGCGTATTCATCCATATAAGCGACGGCTATCTTCGCCGCCTTTTCGGCCTTGAGCGCCTTCGAGCAGGCGTCCAAAGCCGATGCCAACTTGTCGCGGTCTTTATCCCGGCCCTCGAACTCGGCGATGCGGTATTCGACCGAGAGCATGCCGCGCACGAGGAAAAGGACTTCATGGGCGGCGAAGGACTCCCCGACCCAGCTTGCAAAGCCGTTCGCCGTATCCTTCGCAAGACCGAAGTCGTGCAGGGTCGGATAATTGGAAACCGCCAGGTTGGGCGACACGACGATCTTGAAAAGAAGCGGCTTTGTCGCGTCGCCCAAGCCCTTCCCGACAATGGACTTAATCTTTGCAAGGCCGGGCCGCAGGGCCTCGGCGACTTTTTCATCACCCAACGAAGAAGCCGCGTCGGAATCTATGATGATGCCGGGCAGTATCGGCAGAAAAAGTTCGGCCAAATCGTTCGCCTGGCGGCCCCGCATGCCGAGCTTCTCACGATCAACGCCCTTCGTCACAATCTCATTCTGGCTGAAGAAGTGAATGTGTTCTTTCATGGCCATTGCTAGTCCCCTCGCGATCTCAGGAATCAGAACAGCGCCATGACGCTGTTGACGGGGCCCTTTAAGAAGGCCTCGAACATGTGACTGGCTCCCTGCGTCAAATACCGCTGGAGCTTGGCGACGTCCGAAATATTCTCACCGACAATCGCGAATTGGATTGTCGAACCGTGCTTGACCTTCCCCCATTTGAACAGGGCGTTGAGATTGGTGATCCGTTCCTTGTCGTAATAGACGAGGACTTCGAGGTCCGGATGCTTCTCTTTATAGCTCGCGATGATTCGTTTCCACGCTTCGACGTTGCCGTTATGGAACAGTTCGTTGGTCACGAGGACCGAGTACATCGGCGTCATGCGCGAGCCCGGCTTTACCGCGAGTTCGGCGGCCACGGCGGCCTTGGTCGGCTCGGATGCGGCCGCGCTCTCTGCTTTGGCCGACGATGTCTGTCTGCCCGGTTTAGCGCCGCCGGCCTTGCCTTTCTTCGCACCCGCCTTCGCCGACACCTTCGCTTCACGGGCGGGGGCTGCTTCGACTTTGGGCTCCTTGGGCGGCTTATAGGCGCAATCGCCTTTATAGAACTCGGTGCGGAGTTTCGGCTTGCGCCCGGAAAAAAGATCGATGACAGCCTCACAGGCGGCGGTCATGAGCTTGGGATCGCCGTCCTTTTCGAATCTACCGGCGTAGACAACGAGGAATTCGGCGCGGTTCAACCGATCGATCTGGGCCATGCGGCGGCGGTTCTTTGGATTGACGACAAGGGCGCCGAGATCGGGATGATGATAGACGACCACAAGATCGACGCCGTTCCACTTGACCGTCTCGTCCGAAATCGCTTCGAGATTCTCCGCGACCGAAAGAAGATTGGCCGACACCGATACATACCGGTACTTTTGCGCCAGCACCATCGAAACCACGGGAAGCACATCCGCCTTGTCGAGCGTCCTGGATTCGAGGAGGCTGTCCACAATATCGCCGAGATTTTCTTTTTCCGCGATCCGATCGACGATTGAAACGACTGTTTTGATATGGCGCACCGACGCGTTAAAGGACTCTCGTTCGGCGAGTCCCGCGAATTGACTTACAAGGCTTTTCATAATCGGCAATTCCTCCTGACGAGCGAAGGGCCGCCCAACCGCGAGCGGATGGACGGCCCCTCGGGCGTACCGTAACTATACTGCATCGGCGGGACGGTCGCCATGGACCGGGGACGCCGACGGAGATGCCCTAGCGCGGCTCTCCTTCATCCGTTTAGAGCTGCCTGAGCCCGCCGTCCTCGCCCTTCGATCCACGTGCACGTTTCGCCGATGTCGCCTTGGCCGCGGGTTTCGCCTTGGCTTTGGAACCTCGACCGCTGGCATCCACCACGCCGCGGGGTTTCGACGCACGGGCGCGGCTCGGCGATTTGACGCTGACCGGCACGGGCGGCGTCGCGCTCTCGGCCATAACAGGACTCTCGCTTGTGTTGAGCATCGCCAGATAATCCGAGCCGGCGGAACTTTCGGACAAGTTCTCGCTCGGGGCGAAGGACTGCGCGATATCCTCGCGGACCGTGGAGCGGCGCCGCGAGAAGGAGGCGAAGGCCGCGTCCTGGAAGCCCTTGGACACGCCGTGGAGGAACTCGTTGAGCACGTTCGCCATGCCGTCCAAGGTCGCCTTCTTCCTCTTGATGGAGCAGATATCCACATCGAGGAGGAGACCCGGCTGGATGTGGTAGGGATTGATCATGTAGTCGAAGCGGTCGAACTCCTTCTGGAGGAAGGCGAGCCGCTCCTCGACCACGCGCCTCTGGATCGGGTACTGGTACGAATACATATTCTTGAGTTTCTCGCGCATGAGGATGAGCCGGCTCTTTATCTTGTCCTTCTCGTACAGATAGGTGCGGTTCATCTTCTCGACTTCGGTCTCGGCGGGCTTCACGAAGGAGATTTCGTCCCAGACCTTCGCGATATCCTCGTACAAAGGCTCGCCCGTCTTCGATTTGATCTTCACGCGGATCTTGCGCTTGTAGATCTTCGCGAGATCGTCGAAATCAGTGATGCGCTTGAGGAACTTGGTGTCCTCGTACATCATCTGCAGAACGTCCCAGAGATGGGAGACCTCGGTCTCGAAGCTCTTGGCCTGAACATCGTAGGCCTTGCGCTCCTCGATGAGCTGGGCGTTGTCGTAGTACTGCAGGCGGATCTGGTAGCGCTCGTCCGGAAGATGGGCGGCGTCGGTGTCCTCGTATTCGCGGATGATGAGCTCGCGCGCGTTCTTGAGGTTCTCGATGTACTGATAGCCCATCTTCGAGGTGTCGAGGATCGAGGTGATCGAGTTGACCGCGGTGTTGTAGCCGCGGTTGCGGATGTTCTCGATATCGATGATCTTCTTGAGGTTCTCGCGGATGTTGAGCTGGTCGAAGGTGGCGGGGTCGATCTCGGCGCGGAGGTTGGAGATGCGCTCCATAAGCTCCTTGCCGATGATCGAGTAGCGCTTCGACTTCGGGTTGTCGGCGTCGTCGTCGGTGTAGTCGCGGATGCGGTTCATGCGCTCGAAGATGATCTCCGTATCCGAGAGCTCCTCTTTGCCGGCGTCGATGAGCCTGTCCTTGAGCTTCTCGATCTCCTTGTCGATCTGGTCGATGATGTGCTTGGAGATGAGGTCCTTGATGAGATACTCGACCGTGACCTGGTAGTGGAAGATGGGGCTGATGAGCTCGGAGTCGAGGATGTTGACCGAGAGCTTGACGTTGGTGACGGTCTTGGGCTTGTAGTTGTCGTCCTTGAAGGAGCACTTGACGACGGAGTAGGCGTTCTCGCCGCGGATGAAGGCGCCGACGTCGGTCTTCTG
>CAZINN010000071.1:0-10946 GCA_964540615.1 uncultured Treponemataceae bacterium
CGCTTGATGTCAAAGATCGTTAAGAATTATGTGACAACTATATTGACATATTCCGCCTACGTCGAGCATGTGCTCTTAACGCCCGACAATAACCTGATCGAGAACGTGATCCGACCCTTTGTCGTGGGTCGCAACAACTGGCTGTTCTACGACACACCCGAGGGCGCCTGGGCGAGCTCGACCCTCTACAGCCTCGTCGAGACAGCTCGTGCGAACGGCCTTGAACCGTACCGCTATTTCTGTTACCTCTTCGATGCACTCCCTCGAGTACGCGACCCGAATCAGATCGAGAACCTGCTCCCGTATCGAATCAATCCCGATTCAATTTGAAAGCTTTCATACGGCTTGGTTGGTTTAGGACAATCCTATTCAAATCCTTGAACGGGGGGATGGTGGCGCTTATGTAGTGATTACCTTAGTGATAGCCTGTAGGAGCACGCTTACTGGAGCGTAGAAAAACGAGAAGTTGTCTGGCGTTTTTTACACACCTGCATCACTTTCCATCAAGTATTCTCCAAAAACCATATTGGTCTATTGACCATGGTATCATTTTATCCATTGATGAACCGGGCGCCCATGCAAGAGCACCTTTCTGTGAAAGGCCGTCCGGCTCCCAGCCGACGAGATACTCTTTTGATCCTTTCATACCATCTATATCTATGCTGCCGTTTTCTGGTGCATGCCCCCACACGATATTGCTCTCTATTTGGGGATGTTCCTTGTCAAGATTAACTTGTTTTCCGAAGACGGACATATCAACGGATACCTCTTGCCACTCCACTCGCTGTATTTTCCCAAGGCCATATCTAGTGTCGCCCCCGACAAAGAGGGTGCCGATAGTGTCAAGCTGTCTTCGGAAGCCGTTGTTTCGAAGAAAAATGTATCCAAAAAGAAATAGGATCTTCGCTTCCTTCTGACAATCCGAGTAACGCCAACAAGTATTGATGCACTCCGTCTCCCGTAGTGTGCCTTCAGATGCTGAGTCCGATTCGGGCGCGATTGCGGTACCGTGACGTGAGTCCAGTAAGCGACGTCTGAAGTTGCGGTCCGATTCGTCGGCTTTCCCATCGATTCGATACCATCTCAATCCAGATTTCTGTGACTTGTTTCTGTCCTTGACATTTAGGTCTTTCTGTACCTTGAATTCTGGAAGCCATGGTAGAAAATTATCTTCACATTTTTCTGCAGGGTACAGATATGTGAAGCGACAGTTCTCTCCGACTTCTTTTCCGAATTTACCGTAGTCGGGGAATTGTGCCTTTTCATCGCCTTTCATCCTTGCCAGTTCGGCCGTGACCGCCCCGTGCATGGCCCGGGCCGGCACATACAGACGGCACCGATTCAATGAACCTGCCGGTGGCATACCGATAAAAAGCGGCGCTTCAAGCCGCCAGACCCATCGAAACACGGTCCAGCTCATGTTCGCTCCTCGGTTTCCTGTATGATTCGCGCGTGATAGCGGGCATATATGAGCGATTGCCTGACCAGATCACGGGCCAGTAGGAGCTTGTCGAGGTCTTTAGCCATCTGCTGAAGCGAAGAAAGGATATCAGTATTGTTAGAAAAAAAATGATCCTGCTGTGGCTTTTCTTTCAGAAACCTCTCCAGGTTATTAGTGATATTTTTTGCGATTTCTTTGTTTTTTCCGGTCTGTGCCTTGAGAAAAAGGAAAAGCGCATAAATCCCTTGCTCTTCCAGAACAGCGAGAGAGCTTGTAATGAGCTTTTCAAGTTCTTTTGACGGATTCGCCGCAATGGTTTTTCCTAATTTTGCGCAATCAAGGTCCAGATTTTCAAAAGTCGGAGCGTCCATTACAAGTCCTCCTTTCCTCCCAGCACGCGGAGCCGTCCCATGCCTCGACTTCCCATGCCGCCGATGCCGAGATGTTCCAGATAAGGATTAGCATCGGTAATAACATCCTTAACGTTTTCCGGTGAGTCGACCGCCTTCACGTCATCTTGATTGATCTTGAAGTGTTTTGGATTTCGGCAGGTTACCTCCCAGAAAAACACCGTGCCCCGGGGCAGGGCTTCATAGGTGAAGAGCGCCCTCTCCTCGGCCGCTCCGCTGGCCGGATCGATGGCGACCGAGGTCCGTACTTCGAGGTTGCTGTTTACGACATGGGCAAAGAGCTTATCGGAAATGAGTCCCAGGCGGTCTATGATATAATCCGGTATATTAAACTGTTTGATCTTTTGAGCAATCTCAGTAAGTGGTTGCCAATCCGTCTTAACCGGCAGAAGAAGCCATCCGAGATTCAGTGGTGTTACTTGCTGATTTTTCCCGTTCGCTTCGCGGTAAACGGCCTGATGCTCGGGCAGCTCGTCCAGCTCCGAAGATTTGAACAGATTGGTTTGCAATAATGCCATGGGGCTCGTGATCCATTGCGGCCCCGCTTGCGACGCCACTGGAAAGAGCAGCACCTGTATGTCGCTGAAGGCGGCCAGCCCCGCGAATCCGCCGCTTGCTCCTTTGCCCTTGGCGAATCCAAACACGGTGCACACGGGACAATCGGCCTTTCCGCAATGGCCTCCCGTGCCGTCGTCGCCTGGTTGGCCGAGCCCGGCGCAGTCGGGGTATTTCCCCTTTGCCATGGCCGTGTAGGTCCGCATGACTCCGGCAATGCTCGAACCTGGGATTTTCGGTATCCGGGTGACGGGATCGCGTACGATGGTGTTGTCCACCCGACCAAGTCGAGTGCCGCCGGTACCTACATGGATGGGATCGAGCGCCATGCCGACGAATGGATATGTCGCAAAACTTTGATTGTTGGCCGTCATTGGTCACCTCCGGATACGTGTTTTTTTAGTACGCTCATGTGCCATTCCAGACTCCAATCCAAAAGCCCCTCGCCGGCTGCCTGCACTGATGTCTCAAGGCAGGCGCCTCGAAGACCAAGGCGTTCATGGAAGAGCGCGCGGGCAAGATCGAGCCAGGCTCTCATTCCTCCCTCACGCAATGTCCCGTCCGGCCCCTGCCAGGCAAAACGCCGTTCCATAAGCTCCGACCATACTCCGCGGAGTGCAGTCTGGCTTGGGACATGCTTCTCAATGAGGTTCCAGAGATCGCGCATCCGCGTCCATTCAGAAATCGGTTGCAGCTTGATTGGTTCGAACCGCACGGCCGTATTGTCCATGAACAGAGTGGCGACAAGAGAGGGATAAACGAGGGCACTGTCCCCCTTCTGCAGATCTTTCGCGTGGCGGAAAAGCTGACCTTCGGGATGTCGGAAATCCAAAGGGGAGCGGACTTCTTTGTCTTCCACGGCGAGGTAGGGATAGAATACATCTTCCCGTCCATCGGGGAGGCTTATGGGCACGGTATGGAGAATCTCATGTTCATGATCAAGAGACGTGAGCCTGAGGTTGGTGATGCCCCCTTTTGTCTCACATCCCGTAACCTGCCACACCTCAGGTTTATTGCGCTCGTCGAGGTCGTCTTCAATGTTGCGGGTCGCTTCAATGACTGCCTGAAACGGCGTCATCCTGGGAAAGGCCGCGACGCCGACCTTAAGCGGCAGCCTGTCCCAGACGCGGGCGAACTGCTCCTTCCATCTCGCTATCGCCAGGTCCACGCACGCGGAGGCGGCATCGAGGGGCAGAATAACCCTACACCGAAGCGGGGAGAGTTCGAGGGGGATCAAGGGGTGATAACAGCCCAGGTGACCGGGCGCTTCCTCTACCGATTGTACCGTAAGATCATCAACGGGTTCGTTGTCATCGTTTTTTAACGTAATTGTTTTGTTTTTAAGTACATCTTTGAGCTGTGTGGACTCCAATATCCGAGAGAGATTGAAGATGGTTATGAAATCGCCTTTCTCCTGGCGATAGAGCAGGTCGAACGGCTTGCCGTCGCAGCGGCCGCTGTACGGTTCCCCGTCACGCCAGCTGCTGGACGTGGCGGTGGGTTTCAACAGCAAGCGTCGGGTACGCCAGTGATTCTGGTCCACAGCCGCCGCCTCGCGGAACTCGGCAAGCAGGTTTTTGAAGAACTCCTCCGTCTGGCGCCAGAAGCGATAAACGCGGCCCGGCGAAGCGAGCTTGCAAAAGAGTTGGTGCGTAAGCCATGCGGCGCGTTTATCATCGTCGAGTTTATTCCACTCAGGCGCATCGGCCCGATCCTCGACGATTTTGGAGAAGAACGGCGGCCAATCCTTCTCATCCTTATACCCATCCTGAAGGCTGCGCAGCACAGGGTCATCATTCTTAAAGGACCCTAGTTTTACTTTCATATATTGAAAAATGCTGCTGTAGCAGGTAGAAGGATCGATTGGGTTCGCTTGGTTTTTTAAGACAGGATTGAACTTCCGCCATTCCGGAATGGCCTGGGTTCTGAGTGAATCCAGTCTCTTTCCGTCAAGCCATGGCTCGATATCCAGACTCATCGTGACAAGGGCCGCGCGGTCATTCGCGTCGGCCGCCTCGCTGATCCAGATGGTATCCGAGTTTTGCTTCGCATCGAGCCACATTCCCAGACGGTGAGTCCGACGATTAAGGCAATACTCGCAAGGCTTTTGTTTGTCTTTCTTTGAGCCGTTTCTGCGCACAAGGCATACCGGGCAGACATGGCCATCCGAGAAATCATCCCCAGGAATCTGCCAATTGCGATGCAGCGGTACGGCCATCGTCTCCCGCGCCTTCCGTATTTCCGCCGTCATTTTGACAAGGGAGCGGGAAGGCTCGCTGATGCTGCAATAGGGAGGAGTCTCGAGCTTGGCTTCACGAGCATAGTCGTCTATCTGTTTTGTCAGCCAGCTTTGCCACTGCCCGATCTGTAAATCGCCGCCTTGGTACTTTTGATTGCCATAGTTAAACCGCTCCCCAGGGAACGAAAAAACGCAGGTCTCGCCGTCCCTGTAAAGCAGGGAGCCCGCCGCCAGATCGACCTCGACGAGGCTGCAGACCGTGGTGAAAAACTCGTCAATCGCCAGGCGCGACCCGGTCCAGTCGCCGATCTTCACCGCCCGGGACTCGTAGTGGTCTGCTCCCATCCCGACGGTAAGAAGCCGCCAACGAGTTTCTTGTTTGAGATTTTTATTGGACCAGGGGAAGGAAGCGCCTTCTAAAACCGCTCCGGCCGCGGCGCTTTTGAATAAAGCGGCCGCGACATAGGACTGATCAAAGAGAGTGACATCGTTGTTCGGCAATCTAGTTTCGGCCAGGGTGCTCGTAAAGGCCGTGCGCAACCAGCCGTCGGGCCCCACGGCTCCGTCGCGCCAGAGCCACCAGCCTTCAATGTCGTTTGATGAACCGTTACTGCCAAGCCGTTTCAAGTCGGTGAGAAGCTCAGTGATTTTCGTAAGCAAGTCTTTCCAGCCCGCATCGGTGAGTAAGTCGGGCGGGTCGGCCAATAGATTGCGGACCGGGTGGCCGAAGGCCGTGGACATCCACATGTGCGTGACATCCTGGCCCAGGTATTTAACTGTGCTTTGCGGGAAACTCTGCTTCTCGATACCTGAGGCCATGGCGTGGCCGGCTTGAAGTAAGCCAACAAGGTTATCTTGTTTATCTTTTGCATGCTCACTGATAAAAGCTGTCAGCGTTGTAGGCCATTCGATGTTGCTGGACGAGCTCTTCTGGTAGTTATTTTTAACCCACTGCAGTAGGTCATCCCAGGGGAAGGGCGGGTTCTCGTTCTTATGCCATTGCTTGTAGTCATAGGTGTTCTTTTGACCGCCGTGCCCCTGCAGGAAATCCTTTTTGGCCTTGCCCGTCATGTGAAGCCAGCCGATCGCCTCACAGGCCAGAAGCAGGGGGCGAAAACTCCGCAATGTGTTCGGTGCCTGGAATCCGTTCATCGGTCGCCTTCCTTTTGGGTAAGCCGGCTTTTTAATGTACTCAAGAAATTATCAAAAGGTATTTTTTTGGTTTTGATCAACGGCGTATGATCCTGGTTTGTCTTCAGGCTCCTTTTGTATGATTCGCCGTTTTTTTCGTACCATCGTTTGAAATCCTCAAACTCGTTGTTTGTACACGGCTTCCCGCCCTCGATCTTTTTAAATTGTGTCTTACTTAGAAATTCCCCTTTTTCATCGAGAAGAATGCTTATCGGATCACCATCCTCGTCGAACAGTTTCTTGAACTTCTCCGGTAAAGGCTCAGTTAGTTCGTCCTTTATGCCCCCGCCGACAACTTCATCTAGCCAGCTACTTTTTACAAACCACAGCTTTGATTCTTTATTATCAATACGTGCAGTGCCCCATCCAGCCGTGCGCTTGGCGGAGATGCCATAGGTTTCAAGGAGCGTTTGTATGCTTTCGATCAAGTTTTTGATGAAGTCGGCGGGGGTGTTTTTTTCGATGTGCCCCGGCAGAGGCGCATAGAGCAGCCGCAGTTTGCCTTCTGTCCCGGCCGGGACAACCTCATAGTAAATAGGCTGAGTACCAGCCCGACGGGCGCGGCTATGGGGGTTGATCACCTCAAACCCGACTTTATTGAACCATGTGGGATAGAAAACCAGCGCCCCGGCCTGGAATTCATTCTTCTCACCTTTTTCATTGCCGAAGAGATGGACGATCCAGGAAGGGTCCTTCCAGTCATTCATTTTCATACCGTGCTTTTCAAGATGATCGCACAAGCCCGCCTGCATCCGGCACGCCCAGCGCAGAAGCCCTTTCCAGGAGGCTGCCGACATGAACGGCACTCCGAAGATCCGATCCTTGCGAAGCGGGTTATCCAGCACGTGAAAAGGGCGGTCGTCCTTCGAGTACCAGGGTGATGCCAGGGTGAATGAAACGTCTATGCCGAACCAGGTTGAGTGCAGGAGGGGAACATGGTCAGGCTCAAGGTTTAGCTTCGGAGGGAGCTTGAGCTCCGGTTCGGCCGGTTGTTTCATATAGTATATGCGAGCTTCGTTTTTTGGGTCAGGTACTTTTTTATCTGGCGGTTTATCCCGGCAAGACCAGACTGTGCATCCATCTACAAAGCCGGAAGCGAGACCGGCCTCGTTCATTTTT
The DNA here is from genome assembly GCA_964540615.1 of uncultured Treponemataceae bacterium. Lineage (GTDB taxonomy): Bacteria > Spirochaetota > Spirochaetia > Treponematales > Rectinemataceae > CAZXXZ01. The sequence goes on from CAZINN010000071.1 coordinate 6,956, forward strand.
TTCGTGCTTGATGTGTTTTCGGCCAGGAAGGCGTAATAATCGAAGCTCATGAGCTTTCCTCCTTGCCTGAGAATAGCTGATCGATGATTTTGTCTCCGGTGAGAAAACTCCAGTCGTTCTGTCCCCAAGCCTTTTTCAACCTTTCCTTCATGGCCTTGAAATCGATCAGTCCGGGTTTCACGAAGCCGAAGGTTCTTGCGGGATTCTTGAAACTGAAGACTTTTTTGCTTTCCTGCTGAGAACCGGCAAGCCATCTTGAGACTTCGTCTTTCGAATTGACCAGTTGCTCGCTTTCACGCCTTGGGTGGCGCTTTGTTGTCGGGCACTTTTGGGATGGATCATGAACTTGTCCGCAATCAACACATGCCTTGCTCTCTTTTCTACCAAGTACTTTGTTAAATGAACTGGAACTGGTGCTACCGCGGCTTAGAGTTTTATTATCAACAAACCAAAAGTGCTCGAGTGATGCCCAACTGAAATCTTCTTTTTCGTTGTTTTGGGAATCAAGTTTTCTCCATCGTTTCTCACAGATGTACTTTTTTACGTCTGTAACGTTTGAACTTATTAATAGCGGATCGACTTTTTCAACTCTCACAATACCATAATCTATATGATGTATTTCTCCTATCCGATCTGCCTCGTCTGTAGGTTTGAATACTATTTTGCCTCCGATGGCACCGTAGTTGGCAATCAGCCGCATAGTAGCGTCCAGGAGGGCAAACTCTTCATCGCGGATCGGACGGAGGGGTGTGAAACGGAGTATAAAAGTTTGGTCTTTGTTAATCTGATTTTTCTTGGTATTGCCCTTCTCATCTAAAACTTCAAACCTGAACTTCCGCGCCCAGCCGGTGCAGCCGAAAAGTTCGCATACTACGCAATGGTTTTGATCTTCACATTTCGTTTCGCTGGGATCGCAGGCAGAGCCGCCCAAGCCCCGCACCAGCACCTCGAACCACCAGCGGATGGAGCCGAGCAGGCCGGTGGTAATCAGACGGCCAGGCCCAGGTTTTTCGTTTTTCTGACCGTTCTTTTCTTCAAGCGTGACCGACCCGGTCCACAAGTCAGTCAATGCCTTGAGTTGATAGGTCCGCTCGCCATTTGCCATAGTCATGGCGTGCCTCCATTTTGTCATGTATCAATACGCTGCTGGTTCTACTGGAAGTCTGCCCAGCCGTTTCACGCATTATAAGGAAATTTTAGCTATTATAGCGGTATTTTAATTATTTGGTAAGTAAAATTTGTTTATTTTGAGTAAAAATTAATTGGCCGCCGGCGCGTCGAAACGCCCGTGCCGGCGAAGGAGCGTGAAATCGGGCTGAGAGGTTGAAGTACGCGCTTTTACCGTCTACCGGATAAAGTGCGTGTAAACCTTCGGAGTCGAGGGCGGTTCCGCCACGGTGTTCCGCGCGGCCTCGCGCATTTTTAGAATCCAGGCGAGGTTGTCGGCGAGGGTTTCGACGATCTGCACGCCTTCCGCGTCCTGGTCCATCTCGCCCTTGGCTCTTCCGTGGACGATATTCCAGTACCTCGATGTGGCGACGATCATCTCGGAATAGGTCAGGTAGTGGTTGAGGCTGTCGAGGGTCGAGGAGCCTCCCGACCTGCGGACGGCGACGAGTGCGGCGCCGACCTTGTGGCGGAACAAGCCCCCCGAGGCGCCCGCGACGTAGAAGGCGCGGTCGCAGAAGCACTTCATGGTGCCCGCGACGCCGGAGTAGTAGACCGGCGAGGCGAGGATGATGGCGTCGGAGGCGGCCATTTTCTCCACGCAGTGATTCACCAAATCATCGCCGAATGCGCAGCGCTGCGTTTTCGCACAGCTTCCGCAGGCGATGCAGCCTCGGATAGCCTTGTCGCCGATGTGGACGACCTCGAGACCGATGCCTTCCTTTGCAAGCCGCCCGCCGATGATCGAGAGGGCTCTGGCGCAGTTCCCATCCTGCCGCGGGCTTCCGTTGATCGCGATGGCGTTCATGGCCGGATTGTATACCGTAGTTGCGCGGCCTTTCAATTCCGCCCCGTCAGCGCCGCGCCCCTTCTATCGCCGCGGCCGATTTGTCGAACTCAGGACCGAGGCGGCGTGCGCCCTCGGAAGTGACGAGCCAGTCTTCCTCGTCGCGGATGCCGCCGATATCCAGCCAGGACGAGGCCGCATCGTAATTGATAAACTGGAGGAACCTCCCCTCGGCTTTCCACGCGGCCTGCAGTTCAGGGATGAAATACAAGCCGGGCTCGACGGTGAAGGTCATGCCTTCGCGCAGTATCTTGGCGAGCCGCAACGAGCGGAGACCGAAGAGAGTGCTGCGTTTCGCCCCGCCGTAGCCGACGATGTCTTCGCCGTAGGATTCCATGTCGTGGACGTCGAGGCCGATGAAGTGCCCGAGCCCGTGGGGGAAGAAGAGCGCGTAGGCCCCCGAGGCGACGGCCTCGTCGGGGTCGCCGCGCATGAGACCGAGCTCTTTGAGGGCGAGCACCAGTTCGCGCGCTGCGGCGAAATGCGCGTCGCGGAAGTTCACCCCCGGGCCGAGGACGGCGATCGCTGCTGATTTCATGCGCTGTACGATATCGTATAACGCGCGCTGCCGCGAGTCGAAACGATTCGAGACGGGGAAGGTCGTGCTGAGGTCGCCGGCGTAGCCTTTTTCGGTTTCCGCTCCGGCGTCGAGGAGGAGAAGTCCGCCGTTTTCGAGTCTGCGTCCATACGAGTGGTCGTGGAGAATAGCGCCCCGCGTCGTCGCGATGATCGGAAAGGACGTTCCGGCGGAGTCCGCGATCGCCGCGTGGAGGGCTATTGCCATGACATCGCGCTCGGTCATGCCTTCTCGCGCCGATACGAGGGCGGCGCGGTGCATGCGCACGGAGCCCGCGACCGCTTCCTCGATCTCGGCGATCTCGGCCTTCGACTTCACCTCGCGAAGTTCGACTGCCGCCTCGATAAGCTCGCGCGAGGCGCCGGCGGCGATCGCCTGGGTCGGCCTCCCCGTCAGTTCCGCCAGCTCTGACCGCGCGTCTTCGCGGTACGGCGGAAAATACAGGACAGGGCGGCCGGCCGCATCCGCCGCGAGATCGCGCCTCGGCTTCGAGGTCGATATGCCCGAAAGGGCCGCGAGTTCCGATATCGAGGACTGATGACCGGTCCAGATTATATCGTCGGGATTCGGGTCGTCTCCGTAGAGCGTCGTCGCGCCGCTTGAAATATCGATAGATGCGGCGAGGCGGGGGCGACGCGGGCCGATGAAATACAGAAAGCTCGAATCCTGGCGGAAGGGATAGACGTTATCCGCATAATTGATCGGGCTTTCACGCGATCCGAGAATGACGACAAGACCGTCATCGATTCCGCGTGCGGCGAGACCGTGCAGGAGCGATATGCGGCGCTCCTGGTAGGTCGATGAAGGGAACATGGAATCAATGGTACTCGTTGCTTCATTCATAGGTCAATCGCAGGCACTGTGCACTGACGCGGCCTGACTCGGGCTTGATACTTTTCGTCCGGGATTTGTACTGTCGCGTATCATGATGGACAGCGAGAAAAAACGGGGGGCAGCGACGCCCGCGTATCTGGACAAATCTCTCCCGGCGGCCGCGCGGGTCGATGATCTCATGTCGCGGATGACAACGGGCGAGAAGATAGGCCAGCTCATGCAGCTCGACGGCTCGAGGGGTTACCTGAGGGAGATCGAGGCCTATAACCCCGGCTCGATTTTCCACATCAACGGATATGAGGCCGATGCGGCGATCGACGCCTCGCTCAAGACGCGCCTGGGCATTCCGGTTCTTCTCGCCGACGACGGTATACACGGCCACTCCTTCTGGGCCGGGGCGACGATCTTTCCGACCCAGCTTGCGCTCTCCTGCAGTTGGGACCCCGAATTGCTCACCGAGGTTGCGCGTGTCACCGCGCGGGAGATGCGGGTGACCGGAGTCGCCTGGACTTTTTCGCCGGTGCTCTGTCTCGCCCGGGACCTCCGCTGGGGCCGCGTCGGCGAGA
>CAZINN010000072.1:0-10707 GCA_964540615.1 uncultured Treponemataceae bacterium
CCCCGTCTTCGGCTTTTATTCGATACTCGCGGGAGCCGTAAAAATACCGCGCCTGCGAGCACCAGGTTTCGATGAAAAAAGGACGGCCGTATTCGGGATAGGACGACATTTCAAGGCCGCCGCGGAGGAGCATCCAGCCGTAGCCGGCATCGAGGAGCCTCGGCACGCCCCAGCCCGTCACCTCGCAGTGCGTGAAGGCGGCCTCCTCCATGAGGCCGAGCATGGCCACCGGGGTCGCCATGCCCTTCGAATCCATTTCGCTGTACCGAAGATTGAATGAACGAATGTGCATGTCTGATCGGCTCATGCAGTATTCGACAGCACTGGAGTAAAAGAGTTGCAGCTCAGCGCGGCCGCCGCCGCACCTGCAGCTCTTCTTGAGGCGAGTCGGCGACGGCGCGGCGCTGTTTCACCGTTTGATAGAAAAAAGCCTGGGCCGAGAACGGCTGTTCGTCTTTCGCGGTCGCCGCGCGCAGCCATTTCCCGTCTGGGCCGAGGCGGCGCGCCTTGACCGTATCGCGGAAATACGCTTCGAGAATGGTGCGAACGCGGCCGCGGAGCGATTCGTCGCGGATGGGGAACATGAGTTCGATGCGCTTCTCGAGATTCCGCGGAAGCCAATCCGCGCTGGAAAGGTATATCTCTTCTGCGCCGCCGTTTTCGAAGTAGAAGATGCGCGCGTGTTCGAGAAAACGACCGACGAGACTGACGACGGTTATGTTCTCGGACATGCCTTTGACGCCGGGAACGAGACAGCAGATGCCTCTGACGTTGAGGAGTATCCTGACGCCGGCCCGCGAAGCAGCGTAAAGCGCGTCGATGACGTCGATGTCGGCCAGCGCATTGACCTTCGCCATGATGAGCCCGGGCGACTCGGGGGTCGAACGCTGGGCTTCGCGTTCGATCATCGCGATAATCTTTGTCTTGAGGTCGAAGGGGGCGACGGCGAGGCTTCGAAGCTCCTGAACCGCCGAGTATCCGGTTATCATGTTGAAAAAGACAGACGCCTCGCGGCAGAGACCTTCGTCCGCGGTGAAGAGCGAGAGGTCCGAGTAGAGCCTGGCGGTCCGGTCGTTGTAATTGCCCGTTGAGAGATGGAGGTAGCGTCGAATCGAGCCGTCCGCGTCGCGCCGCACAACGAGGGCCGCTTTGGCGTGGACTTTGAGCCTCGCGATTCCATAGACGACGATCGCCCCGGCCTGCTCGAGTCTCGTCGCCCAGGCGATATTGCGTTCTTCGTCGAAGCGTGCTTTGAGCTCGACGAGCACAGCCACCTGCTTGCCGGCACGGGCGGCCCGCGTCAGCGCCCGGACGATCGGCGAATTGCCCGAGGTGCGGTACAGTGTCATCTTGATCGCGAGGACCGAGGGATCGTCGGCGGCCTCGTCGAGGAATCTGACGACGGGATCGAATGATTCGTAGGGCAGATGCAGCAGCCTGTCGCCCGCGTCGAGTTCGTCCCAGATCGTCAAGCCTTCGGTCGCTTCCATTGATTGAACAGGGGGCCAGGGCGGATCGCGGAGTTTCGCCGTCTTTTCGGGGCTCAAGATGTCGGCGAAGGCGAGTTCGGCGAAGCCGCGGAAGTCGATGGGTCCCGAGACTCTGTACAGGTCATCCTGGCCGAGTTCGAGAGACTCGAGCAGCATCTCGATAATGCTCTCGGAATTCCCTGATACGACCAGCCTGACGGGGAAGGAGTTCTGACGGTCGACGATGACTTCTTCCATGGCGGCTATGAAGTCGGTGTCCCGGTCCTCGTCGACGGCGAAATCCGCGTCCCGAGTCACCTTGAAAAGTAATGATTCTTTTACTTCACATCCCGGGAACAGCCGCGGGCCGAAAAAGCCGATAACGTCCTCGAGCAGGGCGATGCGCACGCCCCCTCCTTCTGAGGGTATGCGTATGAAGCGGTCGAGCACCGGCGGAACCTGGACGATGGCGAGCGGCGGGGTCGCCCCCCCCTCGGATGCGAGAAGAAACGCGGCGTGCATCCTCAGATTCCCCGTGGACGGGAATTTCAATTTTCCATCTTCGTCCCCGCGCTCGACGCGGAGCGGCGTGAGGACGCACATGATTCTCTCTGCGAAGTACTCCTCGAGCCATCTGCGGTCTTGACGGTTCCATTGTGAGGGGCGGAGCACGGCAAGCCCCTCGGCCGCCAAGGCGGGCAGAACGGCGGCCATGCATTCGTGCTGTGAGGCGAAAATCTCATGCGCTCTGCGGGAAACCGCCGCAAGCTGCTCCTCGGGACTCAGACCCGAGGGATCGGGAGATCTGTCGCCCGATCGTATCTGCGCCTTGAGCGATGCGACGCGAACCATAAAAAATTCGTCGAAATTTGATCCGACGATCGAAAGAAACTTGAGTCGTTCGAGGAGGGGATTGGATTCGTCCATCGCCTCTTCGAGCACTCGTGCGTTGAATTCGAGCCACGAAAGCTCTCTGTTTATGTATTTCGCGGGCCGCATAAAACCGTCCTTGCAAAAATCTCGTCACGCCAATACAGGCTCGAGACCGAAGACATCTTCGAACATATCGCCTTTTTCCGCGAGGGACAGACGTTCAAGCGAGAAGTCCGCATCGCCCGCCGGCCGTATAACGAATCTGTCTTCGCGGCGCTCGAAGGCGGGGTCGTGTATTCTGCGGTCGTGGCCGCGGTCGAGGGCGTCGGCGACACGGAGTATCGCCGCGAGTTTCATGACAATGATCCTGTCCTCTCTGGGCAGGGCGATGAAATTGACGTGAGTCGGCGCGGGCGGCGCCTTTCGGTGATAGCGGACCACGTTGGCGATGATCGTCAATTCGCTCCGGGTCAGACCGAATATCTCCGAATTTTGAACGATGTACTCGCCGTGCTTGTGATGTCCTGAGGTGCGGATGAAGGTGCCGACATCGTGCACGAGACCGGCCACTTCGAGAATAAGGCGCTCGCGCCTTCCAAGACCGTGCTCGCGCACAAGCGCGTCGAAGATCGAAAGAGCGAGGTCGGTGACATGGCGCGCGTGGGATTCATCGATGTGGTATTTGCGCCCGAGCGCCGCGGCGCCGGCGATGATCTGGCTGCGCATTTCAGCTTCGATTCCCGCGTCCGGACCGAGCGACTCCGCGATGAGAAAGCCCTCGCGGATCGAGACATTGGGCACGAGCACCGACTCGGCGGCGGTCCTTTCGAGAAAAAGCCGCTCGATGGTCAAGGACATGCCGATGCTCTCGGCCTCGGACCAAGGAATGTGAATTTTCCCTACAAGGTCCTCGGGTGGGAGCGAAGCGATCTCCTCCGCGAAATCGATGAAATTCGCTCGATCGATGATCGAGCAGTCGGAGCCGTCGTCTGAGCAGGCGGGCGTCGCGGCGAGCCGCGTCGCGGCGAGCCGCGCGTCCGATCCGATGACGATGAATGTCTTGACCGATTCGAGGGGTAATTCGGCGTCGAGGTTGTCGCAGGACGTGCGGACATTATCCTCGATGAATTGCCGGAGCTGGGACTGCGGCATGCCGGCGCCGCGCAGCTGCTCGTCGATGCGCACGGTCCCGATGCGCAGCGAGTGGGCGCCGGCCATGCGGCCGCGCTTAAGCAGCATGATCTCGGTCGAGCCGCCGCCGACCTCGAGGATGAGGGCGTTCGAACGCGATATGAGATCGCGCTGCCCCTGAAGCGCGTGCTGGACGCCGAGGTACATGAGGTGGTTCTCCTCGATATCCTCGATGACCGCGACTTTGAAGCCTGTGTGGAGTTCGACGCGGTCGACGAAGGTGTCGCGGTTCTGCGCCTCGCGCAGTGCGCTCGTCGCGAAGACGCGGGCGTCCTTCGGTTCGAGTCCGAAACCACGGATGAGTTCGCGGAAGCTCGACAGCACGGCGATGCACTCCCGCAGGGCTTCGCGGCTCACGAGCCCCGAAGTAAAGACGTCGCGGCCCAGCCTGCTGGGCTTGCCCGCACGATCGAGAACCTTAAAGCCGCCCGATCCGTCGAGCTCGGCGACCACCATCCGTATACCCGTCGAGCCGATCTCGATGACTGCAAGCGATTTCGATCGCGGCTTGCGCTTCGATTCAGGTGTCGGAAATACAGCGGAGTCGCTCAACGTGTCCCCTCCATGGCGGCGCAGGCCGCACCCGTCGGCACCGCGAGGTCGCCGAGCTCGGACAACATCACGCGCACCGTCCCTGAAAGTCCGGGAAGCAGATGATCGTCCATCGACGCTTCGGCGCGTTCGACGAATTTCCTGCCGAAGCGGCAGGCGACGCCGCCTCCGATGACGATTGCTTCGGGATTGAGAATGTGGACCAGATTCGCCAGTCCGACACCGAGCCAGAAGGCCGCGCGTTCGATCGATCTGCGCACGCCCTTGTCCCCCGCCTCGACCGATTTATAGAGCGCAGAGCTTCGGTATTTTCTGAGGTCCGTCCCGGCCTCGGCGAAAAGTGCGGGCGCCTTGCCGGATGCCGCCTGGGCCGCCGCGTCCTTGGCTATCGCCGTCCGCGAGGCGAGCGCCTCGAGGCAACCGTAATTTCCGCAGCCGCAGGAGGAGCCGCCTTCGTGGAGAATCATGTGGCCGACCTCTCCGGCCGAGCCGCTCGAGCCCCGGTACAGTTCTCCGTTTATGACTATGCCGCCGCCGATACCCGTGCCGATGAAGACTCCGACGGCGTTACGCGCGCCGCGCAGGGCTCCGACGCGCAGCTCGCCCAAGACTCCGGCTTGTACGTCGTTTTCGAGGAAGGCGGGCGCGCCGAAGAGACCGGCCAACTCGTCTCCGAGACGGTAGTCCTTGAATCCCATGTTCGGCGTATAGTGGACGATGCCCCTGGCACGGTCGAGCGGCCCCGGGACCGCGACACCGACGCCGGCGAGACGGCCGCCTTCAGATTGCGCCAGTACGCCGCGCACCGCCTCGCCGATAGCTGAAACGACGATCTGCGCCTTTGCCTCCCGGGGCGTCTTGGTCTTGCCGACGGCGATAGGCCTGAGATTCGCATCAAAAACCGCGGCGAGGATTTTGGTCGCTCCGACATCAACGCCGATGTATACCTTCCCATTATCTTCCATAACTATACGCCCCCGCCGGCCAGTATACAGCGAATGAGGCCGAAGGCCAAAGGCCGCGTTCGAATATCCTTCCGCGTCGGTACGGGAAAGGCAAGCTCGATGTTTGTATCAGCTCGGCGGGTCTTTGTATTGCGGAAGCACCTGCGCGGGGCGTATACTCGCCCTCATGATACTCGGTAAAAATCGATCGATCGTTGTCGTGCTCGCTTTTGTTGCCGCTGTTTCTGTACTCGAATCCTGCTCATCCAAGCTCGGATGGGGCGTCGTCCTCTGGACATCGAGCGACGGCAAAATCCCATCCGGAACCGTTGTGCCGATTTATATAAAATCGAATATTCAAAAACTCTATGTCGTCGGCGTGCCGGGCGGCAGGGAGAAGGCCGAGTTGCCTTTGTGGCAGGTGGAGTTTTTCAAGACCAGGAGGGCCGCCCAAGCCAGAGCGGAATCTCTAGGTGAGTATACGAGCCTCTATATGGCTGCGGCTCGTGATGGGATACCAATACGCGACGCGCCCAGCAATTCGAATGGAACGCAGGTGTTCCGGCTCCGCGAAGGGCAGAGTGTCAAGATTCTCGCAAAGGTCGAGGGCGAGGCGGTGATGACCGGGGGGCAGGTTCTGCCCGGTGATTGGTTTCAGGTCCTCGCCGACGATGGAACGCGCGGCTACGCGTACAGCTACGCCTTCAAGATCTACGACGAAACAAAAGAAGGCCCTCCTGTCGTGGTCGCATCGAAAAAATCTCTGTCGGGAAGGGTGGACCTCATCTTCTCGAAATCCTGGCGACCCGAGTATTTTCAGAGGATGCTGGATGACGAGCGGATCGACCTTGATCTTTTTTCAATGCGGTATGGTCTTTTTGTCGACGCTATCCACAAACAGCTGAGGCTCGAGCTTCCCGGGGCGTCCAAGCTTTTCAATTATTCGAGCATCAGCGAATCGGACGGGGTCTATTCGTTCGGCGGGACCCCGCTCAAGATAAAGATCGAGAGCGAACGCAAAATTCTCTTGTCCTGGGTCGATGAGATTCCCGGTGCAGGCGATGATGCGTCATCTGCGCAGAGCGGAGATTCCTCCCAAATTCCGCCGGTTCTCGATGACGCTATGGCGTACAGAACAGCCGGCGCCGACGGCCGGGCTGTTTTGGTCGCGCTCGATGTCGAACCGCGCGAAACGATCAGACTGGAAGAACTCAGACGGCAAAAGCTCCTCGAGTCCTTTGTCGACGCCGGGGCGGCATGGTCCTCCCCCGAAGCAGGCAGTTTTACGGTCGCGAAAAACCGTCGATTCTCGTGGACCGGCCGTTCCGCGCTCCCCGACGGTTTCCTTCCCGCCGGAGTGGGCGAGTACGGCGAGGCGGCGTTCAGGCTGTTCCTCGGCGAGGAACTTAAAGATGAATGGGACGGGGCCTTTTCGCTCCGTTTCGACGCGCCGTCCTCGGCCGAGCCCGGCGCGCCGCGACCCGGCTGGCTCGATTTCGTCTATCGTCTGACTCCCGAAGGCCTTGTGCTCGCGCCCGCATCTCAGGGCGGCGCGAATCTGATTGTCGTCGGAGTCGAGGCGAGCGTGGAGCCGATTATCCTGCGCCGCTCCGCTTCATAATCATGGCCTTCGTTCAGTTCACCGAGGTCTCTTTGGCCTTCGGAGCCCGGGATATCCTCAAGGGAGCGAGTCTGTATCTCGCGGAAGGATCGAGGGCCGCACTCGCCGGGCCCAACGGGGCCGGCAAGACAACGCTCATGAAAATCGCGGCGGGCATCATCGCCCCGGACTCGGGCGAGCGGGCCGTTACGAAAGGAGCGCGCATCTCCTACCTTCCGCAGACCGATGTCGTGCTGGGCGGTTTGACGGTGGTCGGCGAGGCCGAGCGCGCCTTCGATTATGTCCGGCGCCGAATCGCTCGACAGGAGGAGTTGGGCCGCCTGCTCGAGTCCGCCACCGGCGACGACGGAAGCACAGCGGCCCTCGTCGAAGAGCACGCCCGCATCCACGAGGAGATCGAGCGTTCCGGCTACTGGGAGAGGGAGGGCCGCATCCGGGAAGTCCTCCGCGGTCTGGGCTTCCGTTCTTCCGATATGGAGAAGCCGGCGGCCGAGCTTTCCGGCGGCTGGCAGATGCGTGTCGCCCTGGCGAAGATCCTCCTCGAAAACCCCGATATCATGCTCCTGGACGAGCCGACCAACTATCTCGATATCGAAGCGAGAACCTGGCTTGAAGAATTCCTCACGAAATTCACGGGCGGCGTGCTCGTGGTCTCCCATGACCGTTTTTTCCTCGATACAACGGTCCGCGAGGTGTACGAACTCTGGAGCGGCCGCGTGACGCGCTATACCGGCGGCTACTCGGCCTACGAGGCCAGACGCGCCCAGGAACTCGAATCGACGTTCGAGGCCTGGGAGCGCCAGCAGGAAGAGATACAGCGCGTCGAGGACTTCATCCGCCGTTTCCGTTACAAGGCGACAAAGGCCGCGCAGGTCCAGAGTCGCATAAAAATGCTCGAGAAAATCGTGCCTATCGAGATACCCGAGGGCATGAAAAAAATACACTTTTCGTTTCCGCCCGCCCCGCATTCCGGTCGGAGCGTACTTAAAATCGAACAACTTACTAAGTCCTATGGTGATAATCGAGTGATCGCCGGTCTCGATCTCGAGATCGAGCGGGGCATGAAGGTCGCGTTTGTGGGGCCGAACGGCGCGGGGAAATCAACGCTCATGCGGCTCATCGCCGGAGTCGACCGCGAGTACGAGGGGACCATTCGGTTCGGCGCCGGTGTCGAGACAGCATACTTCGCCCAGGATTCCGCCGAGCGCATGATGAGCGACCGGAGCGTCGAAGAAGAGGCGTCCTCGCTCTGCCCCTTCGAACTTTTGCCCAAAATCCGCAATTTGCTGGGGGCCTTCCTTTTCCGCGGCGACGATGTGGAGAAAAGCGTCCGGGTGTTGTCCGGCGGCGAACGATCGAGACTCGCTCTGCTCAAGATGCTCCTTAAGCCGGCCAATCTTCTCGTGCTGGACGAACCGACCAATCATCTCGACCTTACCTCGAAGGACGTTCTTCTCGAGGCGCTCAAGACTTTTGAGGGAACCGTGCTTTTTGTCTCGCACGACCGGGATTTTCTCGAATCCCTGGCCGATCATGTCCTTGAGTTGAGGGCGGGCGCGGCCCCGCGCTGGTACGTCGGCGATTACCGTTACTATCTCGACAAAAAAGCGGCTCTCGATGCTGAGCCCGATGCGGCCTCGGGTCTGACCGGAGAGGTCGCCGTGCTTCGGAGCGCGGGGAATGATCCGCCGGGCACGGCGCTTCAGACGGCGGGCACGCGCAGTTATGAAGAGGAAAAGGCGCGAAAGGCTCGGGTCCGCAAGCTCAAGCGCCGCGAGGAAGAGATTCTGGCCAGGCTCGAGGCGATCGGCGCCCGGAAGCGCGCTCTCGAAGAGGAGATGGCTCTCCCCGAGAACTACGCGGACGCCGTGAAGATGAAGGCCCTCGCCGAGGGGACGTCTGAGCTCGACGCCGAGGCTGAGTCGCTTAACCTGGCATGGGAAGCGATAAGCGCCGAACTCGCCGCCGAGGACCACGTATGAGGCATCGCTTGACGGCTCTATGTGGACAATTCGCAGCCTCCGGTCTATACTGTACGACAACTTATATGGGAACCTTTAAAAACCCGGTTGGTTTTTAAGGTCTCCGTGCAATTCCCTTGCGGGAATTGCATCTATATAGGGTTGACCTCGAAAAACTGAAGTTTTTCGAGGTCTCCATATGCAATTCAGTCCATAAGGAGCTGCGGCATGGAAAGCAGAAATGGCTTGATAACCTTCGTGATTTTCGTCGTCCTTTTTGTTTTTTCGTTCGTCTTCGGGAACGACGCACTCTCCGCGCAGAACGCGACCTACGGCGTGTTGGCGGTCATCGGCTTCGTGGTCTGTATTGCAGGCTCCTTGTTCAACGGAATCACCTCCAAGAAGAACGGCGAGGCCTTGGCGATTTGGTTCCTCAGCTACGCGGTCGTGGTTTCGATTATTTTCGTCTGGTTCTGCACGCGCAGCGGAACTATGTTCATGTGGTGGTAAGCTTTCGGAGCCCGACGCCCGGAAAGCGACAAACGGCCCTTTCCCCGCCGGGAAAGGGCCGTTTGTCCATTCACACCATCGTCCGCGCTTACTTGCGTTCGATCTCGCTTATGCGGTCTAAAAGCTTCGTCGCCAGCACCTTGTAGCGCTCGGGCAGGGAAGATCCCCCCTCTTCCGTGTAGCGCGTTACTATCGACTCGAGGCCGGCTTTAGCCTCGGCGTAACGCTTCTGCTTATACTGGATAAATGCGATCTCGTAATCGGCCGCGCAGGCGATCGCGGGATCCGAGCCGAAGCGTTCTCTGAGCGCTTCGTAGTAAGCGGTGGCGGCGGCGTAGTTATACTGATCGCTCGCCTCCTGGGCCCGCTGTACAAGTTCACTGGCTGTCAGGTCGGCCGGTATCTCCTTGGGTGCCCCGGCGCACGCAGCCATCATCGCGGCGGAAACCACCGCCGCGAAAACGAATCGTATCTTCATAGTGTCCGTCCGTCAGGCAGGATAAATCTCGTCGGCGGTCGGGAGCGCCTTCCGGAGGTCCTTCAGGAACTCCGCGGTGTCGCCCATGTCCTCGTACGAGGAACATGATTCGATGCTCCGCCGGGCGACCGTGAAATATTTGTATATCTTCTCTTCGCCGCACTTTTTAAGCCATTTGCCGGCGTCGCAGCGGACGCGCAGCCGATAACCGCCCTCGACCTCGGCGGGTGATGGGATCAGCTTGCAATGGATGCAATTTGCGCAGAATATTCTCCCCTGCGGTTCGGAACCCGGGACATCGTTTTCCGCGGATAGGGCCTCGACTGCCGTCGGGGCGACGTTCGTGAAGCCTGCCATGCCCGCTTGCCTCCCTTTTCTTCGATTATGCTATACTCATATCGGCGCGGTCAACGGGCTGTTCAATAGGCCGTGCGCAAAACTACAGCCACAACAGTCATTAACAGGTCGTCGTAATCCCTTTTCTTCGATTCAACGTCCTGTCAGATCGGAGTTCCCGCAATGCTCGCTACGATAATCAACGCCTTCGCGATAATCGCAGGCTCCATCATCGGTCTCGCTCTCAAAAAAGGACTTCCAAAGCGATTCGAACAAGTCATTTTCGCGGCCGCGGGCGTCACCGCTCTTGTTATCGGTATAAAAATGGCGCTCGAGACAACACACATCCTGGCCTTCGCTCTGGCGCTCATGATCGGAGGAGCGGCGGGAACCGCCCTGGGCATCGAGGATGCCATTCTCAGGCTCGGGGATCGCCTCAAAGACCGTTTCGCCAAAAACGATACAAATGGGAACTTCGCCCTCGGCTTCCTCAACGCATCGGTATTGTATTGCGCCGGCGCCATGGCCATCCTCGGTTCCTTCAAGGCCGGCACCGAAGGCGATTTTTCCCTCATTTTGACGAAAAGCATTCTGGACGGGGCGATGTCCATAATCTTCGCAAGCGCCATGGGTGTCGGCGTCGCGTTCGCCTCCTTGAGCGTACTGGCGTACCAAGGGCTTCTTACCCTCTGCTCGGTGTGGATCCAGCCCTATGTTTCCGAGCTGATGCTCGCCGAAGTGACCGGCATCGGCGGCGCATTGGTCATCATGA
>CAZINN010000073.1:0-10602 GCA_964540615.1 uncultured Treponemataceae bacterium
CCCGCGACGAGGAGCAGGGGAGGGTGCTTTTCGTCATCACCATGATCAATCACGGTTTCGCACGCTCTCTCGAAACGAAGCTTCCGGATGAGGGTCCCGTCTGGATCGGCCTTTCGGTTCGGGGCCCGAGCGGGAACTTCCGCTGGTCCTTGGACGGCCGGCGCTGGAACACGCTGAGACCGGTGCTCGACACGACGGTCTTGTCCGACGAGTTCGGCGGTCTCGGTTTTACGGGCGCCTTTGTCGGCATGTTCTGCGTCGACACCGAATCGAACCGGGCCGCGGCGGATTTCGAGCTCTTTTCGTATCAAGCCCGTTACTAGGTTGATGACAAGCATCGAGTTTGTCATCAAGCTGTTAAGACAGGATTATATATGGAAACTACGAAATCACAGTTTCGGGATGAAGATGTCGTCGCGCTTGAGCGCGGACTCGATGCAGAAATCAAAAAAAACCGGATACTTCAGGCCGATCTCATTGTGACTTCTGGGGGGCGGGCCCTTCCCGGACTCGAGGTGGAGATCGAACAGACGAGCCACAAGCTCCTGTTCGGTACAAATTGGAGCGCTCTGCCTATCGGTTTTTTTGACGACAAACTTTCTGGAGAGGAACGGGAGCGTGCAGATTCGCGAGCCCGATTGTTCCTCGATGTCTTCAACCAGGCGACACTGCCGTTTTACTGGGAGCGCTTCGAACCGGAGCGCGGCAGGCCGATAACCGAAATGATAAGAAAAGCGGCCCTTTGGTACAAAGAACGCGGCATTGTCCTAAAGGGCCATACGCTGTGCTGGCACACGCTCGCGCCCTCGTGGCTCCTCGAAATGACCGAGGACGAGATTCTCGATGGGCAGCGATCCCGTATCCGCCGAGAGGTCTCCGATTTCGCAGGCCTCGTCGATATGTGGGACGTCGTCAACGAGGCTGTGATCATGCCGGTCTACGATCGATACGACAACGGCCTGACGCGGCTGTGCAAAAAGATGGGGCGGGAGAAGCTTGTCAAAACCATGTTCGACGAGGCGCGCGAGGCGAATCCGGGCGCGACACTTCTTCTCAACGACTTCAACACTTCGCAGGCTTATGCGGACCTCATCGGCAACTGTCTCGAATCGGGATCCTGTATCGACGTCATCGGCATCCAGAGCCACATGCATCAAGGCTGGTGGGGGATTGAGAAGACTCAGACCGTTCTCAAGCGGTTCGAGACGTTCGGCCTCCCCATTCATTTCACGGAAACGACGATCGTCTCGGGCGAGCTCATGCCTCCCGAGATCGAGGACCTCAACGATTACAGGCCCCCGGTCTGGCCCAGCACTCCCGAAGGCGAAGAGCGGCAGGCGCGGGAAGCGGTGCTTCATTATAAGACCCTGGTCGCCCATCCTTCCGTCGAAGCGGTCGTCTGGTGGGACCTCGTCGACGGCGCCTGGCTCGGGGCGCCCTGCGGTCTTCTCCGCAAGGACGGCTCGTCCAAGCCCGCTTTCGAAGCCCTCAAATCCCTCATCAAGGACGAGTGGTGGCTCGGCTCGACGAAGCTTCGGACCGATGAGAATGGACGCATCACGGTCCGTGGATTCGCGGGCGACTATCGCCTCTCCGTCCGCGGTGCGCGTGTATCTTTTTCGCTCGAGAGAGGCGGGGACGGGATTCCGATCACACTTGTTTGAAGCGTTTTGACTCGGTTTGAGGCTCGAGATACTTCTCAGTCTATAAACTCAGCCCCCGGTACCGCATGTAGAGAAAAAGCGTCGCAGTCATGAGCGCATGCGCGTAGTCCTCGGCTCCGATGAGATCGACCGCGTCGCGCTCGGGAACGAGGATGACATCGATTTCTTCATTGATGTCGAGCGACTGATTCTTGGAAAGTCGGCAGCCCTCGGCGACAAAGGCGTGAAAGGTATTCGTCATGAATGCGGGGTTGGGCGAGAGCATGCCGAGGGGCACAATGAACTCGGCCTTGTAGCCGGTCTCCTCGGTCAGCTCGCGGTCGACGGCGAGGGCGGGGTCCTCGCCCTTCTCGACAATCCCGCCGGGAAATTCCAGCGAAAGACGTCCTGTGCCGTGGCGGTATTGGCGGATCATGACGATCATGCGGCCCTCCGTCGTGTCGACGACGGGGATCACTCCGGCCCAATCGAGCGAGTTGAGCAGGTAGAAACTGCCTTTTTTACCGTCTTCCGAGACACGTTCCGAAGAACTGACGGTGAAAATTCGATAATCGGCCAGTAGTCGAGCCGAGGTTTCTTTCCAGAATCCCGCCTTGCTCATAGCGCGGACCCTTTGCAGGCTGCTGTCATTCACATGTTCCGGCCTGCTAGCTTCCCGCGTGCAGTGCGCGGAGCGCCGTGTCCAGATGCGTCATACAGCTGCCCGAGCTGTCGCCCAGGGATTTGACTGTTTGAGCGCGCTTTTGTAGTTCAACGAATCCTGTCGCGATGGCGGCCAGATCCACAAGCGCGGCGTCGGCCTTGCGCTTGATCGCGTCGATGGCCTGGTTGTTGCCCTCGACCATCCGATCTACATTCCGCACCGCGTCGGCCATGTCCGACGAGCTTTCGACGACCGCCGTGACAACCTTGTCGATTTCCGATGTTCCCGCCGAAAGGTCGCTCGTGCCGGCGATGATCGACTCGAATGCGGCTTTTGTCTCGCCGACGCGGGCTCCGATGTCGCTGAAGGCGGATCCGATTCCGTCGCCGGCCTTAGACGCCTCTTCCAGGTCCGCGAGAAATGTTTTGAGCCCTTCGGTCACCGCCTTGATATTGTCTCCTGTCTCCTCGGCGAGACGTCTGATCTCCTCGGCGACGACGGCGAAGCCCTTGCCGGAGTCGCCCGCGTGAGCCGCCTCGATCGCGGCGTTCATCGCGAGCAGGTCCGTTTGTTGCGAGATCGCGGTGATGATATCGACGAGCTGAAGGAGGGAGTCCGCGCCGGCGGAAAGCCGCGACATGGCCTCGGCCGCGAGGCTTGCGGCTTCCTCTCCTCGTTCAACGCTGGCGGCGAGAGATTCGACGCTCGTCTTGCTTCTCGCGGAGAGCGAGGAAATATTCTGGATCGAGGCTGTCATTTCGTTGACCGCCGCCGACGCGTTCACCGAAATAGTCTTGTTCGATTCGCTCGACCTGCCCAGCTGCGTCGTGGCCGTGACAATCTCGTCATTGGCGTTTTTCGCCTCGCCTATGTCTTTCGAAAGCGCGGCGATTCCGGAACGCGACGCGGACAGCTTGCCGCTCATCTCTTCCAGACCGCCCTGCATCGACTCGGCCTCGCCGACCAGGCGGCCGCCGACATCGAGGCCGTCGCGGACAGCCGCCATGACGCGTTCGAGTTCGGCGACTTTCCCGGCCGATTCTTTGGCTTCGGTGCGCAGTTTTGCGGTGTATGAGTCCATGAGAGTGATAAGCTGGTAGGAAACGACACAGCCCGCCAGCATGCTCGTGGTACCGTTGATGACGCCTGTGTTTGCGATGGAAAGAGCGATATCAGACGCTGCATGAGTCTGGAGCCAAACGACGATGTTCGCGGCAATTGAAAAGACCGTTGTGACGATAACGTGCCAGCGCCTTCCGAAGACGGCGACGAAGAGGATCATGAAAAGTTGATAAAAGATGTAGGCGGAAAAGGCCGTCTCGGGCGAGACCTTGGCGTTGAGATAGCGGATCACGGCGAAGGCCAGTATGGCGGGAACGGCGAAAACGCCGATCGCCAGAGAGTATCTTCCCGTCCTGAGCACGAAGAGGCTCGCGACGATGAAGATAGACAGTCCGAGGGATCCTGTCAGCCCCCGGCCGACCAGGTCGGGCGGGCATCCGAGCAAGGCATAGCCGGTCGGTATGCATGCTGCAATGAGAATCATGAGAAAACAGAAGTACATATAGGCACGGGCTTTGCCCCGATCTATGGGGTCTCGGTCTCGATATTTCACGAGGAAAAAAGAATCGAGCATCTCCGCCTCCAGACGTTACGCGAAACACAAGGAAGTATAGTTTGCCGGCCCTTCGATTTCAAATCAAAAACCGATCAATTCGTCGCCGCCGGGCGCCCGCCGGCGGGGTTGAAGGCCGATGCTTTCGGAAGCTGTTTCCGCCGCTTGCCCCTCGGGCATGCAAAAACATATACTCGGCCAACATCGAGAAGGAGCTGCCGGATGTGTGAAAAAGGGATCAACATTGGACTTGTCGGAGCCGGCGTGGTAGGCGGCGGAGTGGTCAAGGTTTTCCGGGAGCAGGAATCCTTTTTCCGGAGGTCGCTCGGTCTTCCTCTGCGCCTCGCCCGTATAGCCGACAAGGATACGAATCGTTTCGCTTCCCTGCCCACGGGAGACGCGGCCCTTTCCTCTTCGGCGGCCGATGTCCTGGGCGATCCTGCGATCGATATCGTCGTCGAGCTCATAGGCGGAACCGGCTATGCCCGCGAATTCGTGCTCGAGGCTCTGCGCCGGGGCAAGCATGTCGTGACGGCGAACAAGGCCCTTTTGGCGACGCACGGCTCCGAGATTTTCCGGGAGGCCGAGAAGAACAATGTGTCTGTGTACTTCGAGGCCTCGGTGGGCGGAGGCATGCCGGTCATCAAGACGATACGTGAGGCCATGATCGGCAACGACGTTTCCTCGGCCCGCGCCATCATCAACGGCACCTGCAACTACATCCTGACGCGCATGAGCCGTGAGGGCCTTTCCTTCGCCGAGGCGCTGAAGGACGCCCAGGCGAGAGGCTACGCCGAGGCGGACCCCGAACTCGATGTGGGAGGAGGCGATTCGGGACACAAGATCGCCATCATGGCCAGTCTTCTGTACGGCGGACATGTTCCGTACGACGCAGTGAGCGTGGAGGGAATCAAGGACATGTCGCCCGAGGATATAAAGTACGCACGCGAACTGGGCTATGTGGTCAAGCTGCTCGGCGTCATCAGGCGCGAAAGGCCCGATGCGCCGATTGAGGCGCGTGTTCACCCCGCGATGCTCCGCGAGGATCACATTCTCGCATCGGTCTCCGACGCGTTCAACGCGGTGCTTCTCCGGGGCGGCGCGGTCGGAGACATCCTGCTTTACGGCAAGGGCGCCGGCGAGATGCCGACGGCCTCGGCGGTCATAAGCGACATCGTGGACGTCGCGCGGAATATCGCCGGAGGTACGCCTCGCCGCATATCGATGGGGTACTACGACGGCTCAGTCAGGCTTCCTATGAAGAGCATCGACGATCTTGTGTCCCGTTACTACCTGCGCTTCACCGTGCTGGATATACCCGGCGTTCTCGCGGCCATAGCCTCCGTCTTCGCCCGCCATTCGATCTCGATCGCATCTGTCGTCCAGCGCGAGGCGGTCGAGGGGCAGAGTGTGTCGGTCATTTTCCTCACCCACAAGGCCGTCGAGAAGAACCTCAGGGCCGCTCTTTCAGAGGTCGAGACCATGGACTTCGTCCGCGCCCGGACCATGGTGATTCGAATCGAAGAGTAGCTTTCTTCCTTTGGACGGACGGTGATCGTCTGTTTTGTTGACGGGACGCGGAGCCGGAGTTAATGTTAGCTCACTATGAGAGGCCTCCGGATGGGCGTTTCCGCCTGGTTTTTCGGCTTTCTCGCTCTCGAAGCGGCGGCTCTCGGCGTCTTTGAGCTGCGGGATCGGCCGGGCGGCGCCTATTCGGAATCGCCGGGGGCGTTTTACTTTTTTCTTGTGGCTTCCTCGGTGCTCGCATTCGACATGTCGCGGCGGCCGTCGCCTGTCAGATTCCGCACTGATGCGGTGATCTGGCTTTTTCTTTTTTTGATGCTTACGTTTCAATTCGGTTCTTCGATAGAATGCCGAATTCTTCTTCTCTTCGGCTTTTTCTTTTTACTTGCTAGTAGGGAAGTCTTCCCGGTGAACCTCGTTTTTTGTCTTACTGTTCTCGCGCTTTCTTCGACTGTCTACGCCTTGACGGCGGCCGCGTCGGGTGGTTCTTCAGCCGATGTATCCGCCTCACTCATCGTTTTTTGTTCGATTCCAGGATCAGCCGCGGCGGTGCTCTGCATCCTCACCGGTCAACAGAGGAAGACTCGAATGCTCGCTGACGAGAACGATACTCTCCGCGATATAATGCGACGCTTCACCGAAACGCAGCTCAGCTATCTCGAGTTCGCACGCAGCGCCGGTGAAAAATCCTCCACCGATGAGCGCAACAGGCTTTCGGCCGAGCTTCATGATACTATCGGCTACACCCTGACCAATATCGAGATGATACTGGAGGCCGGGCTGGACCTCGTTGATGTCGATAACTCGAAACTGAAAGACCTGCTCAGGACGGGACTTTCCCAAGCCCGGGAAGCTATGGTTGAAACTCGGGGGGCTCTCTATGCGATCAGAAGACAGAATCAACGGCCGTGCTTCTTGAATGCCGTGCAGGAACTCGCCTCTGTTTTTGGGAAAACCACGGGCATGAATGTCAGAATCGATTACGGAGCCTTCCCCGCTTCCTGCGGCGAGGACGTCGAATCGGCCTTCTATCATTTCATTCAGGAAGGACTTGTAAATGCGTTCAGCCACGGCAAGGCGAAGAACATAAAGCTATATCTCGGAGCCGATGCCGAGAACCTGCGTATTTCGATCATCGACGACGGTGTCGGAGCCCAGGATATCGTGGAGGGAATCGGCATTCGTGGGATGCGGGAACGATTCGGAAGGTTGGGCGGCACTATTAGTATAGAGTCGCCCATCGATGGTTTCAAAATTACTGCGACGATTCCTTCGGGCGGATAGGGATGGATCGGATCGATGTTCTCCTCGCCGATGATCAGCGCCTGTTTGTCGACAACTTGAAGATCGTGCTCGAGGCGCGGACCGAGGATATCCGTGTTCTCGGAATCGCTTACGGAGGCGCACAGGCCGTTGAAATGGCTGCGCGGCTCCGCCCGGAGATAGTCCTCCTCGACGTGCGCATGCCCGATATGGACGGCGTCGAAGCGGCCAGGCGGATCAGCGCCCTCCTTCCCGGAGTCAAGCTTATTATGCTGACGACCTTTGACGATGATCTTTATGTCGAGCGTGCGCTTGTTTTCGGCGTCTGCGGCTACATCCTGAAGAATGTCACCCCCGCCGAACTCATCGAGTCGATCCGCGCCGTGCATGCAGGATCGCGGCTTATTCCTCACGCCCCGGTTCCTCTTCTCGCGTCGTATCGCGAGACCTATGAGTCTTTGAAACTCGATGAGATGCGGGGGCTCCTCGCTTCGCTGAATGCCAGGGAGCTGCAAATCGTCAAGCTCATAGCGCTCGCCTATGACAACAAGCACATCGCGGGGCGGCTCGGAATAGCCGAGCAGACCGTCAAGAATTCGCTGTCTACGATTTACGGGAAACTCGGTGTGTCAAAACGAACGCAGCTGATGCGTTTCTTCGATCGATGCCGCGAGGCGGGCCTTGTCGATTGATCCGCCGATTTTTTCGGTACTTTAGTACCTTGCCGCCTCCTCGAATCGAACTCAATGATCCTCGAAAGGAGGGAACCATGAGGAGGGAAAGCCTAGTTCGTGCGGCGGCAGCCGTCTTGTTCGCCGCCGCCTGCCTGGTCCAGATCCAGGCGAAACCTGTCAAGCTGACGCTATGGAGCGGGTATCCGGATCTCCAGGGCTTCTACGAATCCGTGGCAAAGGAGTTCACCGCTCAAAACCCGGACATTACGGTGGAGGTGCAGACTTTCGCCCTGGCGGACCTCGACAAGAAGCTTGGGATGTCGATTCCTTCGAAAACATCCGCGGACATTCTTGAGCTCATCAGCCTGTATTCGTTCCCCTGGGCTGCGGAGTATTTCTCTGAAGTCCCGGCGGAGCTCAAAAAGAGCTGTTTGGGGGTTATTAACAAAACTTATCTACATGATGTGATGTACGGCGATAGAATGATGGGTCTGCCGTTCTGCTTCTACAGCGAAGTTCTGTATTACAATAAGGATATGCTCGCCGAAGCGGGCATCAAGGGACCGCCGGACACGATCGAGCAGCTTGTCGATTACGCCGTGCGGATGACGAAGCGGGACGCTCAAGGGAACGTCATACGCTCAGGTGTTTCACTCCGCCTTGCCGGCAATCCGTCGGGGACCTGCGAGAAGTTCTGGGCCTTCGGCCTCATGCCCTTCGGCGGGGACATCCTCGCCGAGAGCGTCAAGAAGCCGGGCAAGTACCACAACGGCTTCGACAACGAGGCCGGCCGCAAAGCCCTGGCGCTCTATCTCGATCTTCTCTACAAGTATAAGGTGACGGATTTCAACATCAAACAGGATTCGGATGCGTTTGCGCAGGGCAAGGCCGCCATGTTCGAGCGCGAGCAGTGGGTCGTCGGAACGCTCAAGACCGCCGCGCCGAACCTGAACTACGGAGCATGCGCCCTTCCCAAGGGAACCATGCGCGGTACCTTCGCCATCACGAGGAACATGTTCGTGCCGAAGGCGACAAAAGAAAAAGATGCGGCTTGGAAATTCATCTCTTTCTTCTACTCGAAAGCGATCATGGAACGGATGGTGCGCGAAACCGGATGGCTTTCGACACGTGCGGACCTCGACTATAAAACCCTGCTCAAGGAGAGTCCGCAGCTTCTCGCCGGAATCGATAATCCCCCCGACCTGAAGTTCATCTGGCAGAAGCGGCTTACCATCGAGAACGGCATCATGACCAAGATGGGCGAGGAACTCACGAAGTTATTCCGCGAGCAGAGTCTCCAGGGTAACGACGCCAAGATCCGCGAGGCGGTCCATAAGCTGGGCGTCATCGTCGATGACATGCTGAGGGACGCGGACCTCTACGCGGAGTAGCTTCAAGGGACTGAGCCGGGCGCGGTCTTGACGCCGCGCACCCGGCCGTCCCCCGGCCGGGAAGGACGCCGATGAACAACAGCAGGGCTAAGAGACTTTTTGCAGACCGCGAGGCGACATCGTTCATACTCATTGTGCTCATCCCCACGATGGCGGCTTTTCTCATCATCCGGATTGTGCCGATCGCCGAGACACTCGTCGGCAGTTTTTTCAATTGGAGCCTGGTCGGCGGCTTCGGTCGATTCCTCGGGGTGCGGAACTACGTCCGGCTCTTCGCGGACAATACCTTTTACTCATCCTTCGTGAATACGCTCAACTTCACGATATTCACGACATTGTTTTCGGTCATCCTGGGTCTTCTTTTCGCCTGCCTTTTGAACCGCAGACCGCGCTTTTCGACGCTCTACGAAACCGTCATTTTCATTCCGGTCGTCCTGACTTTCGTGCCGGTGTGTCTTGTTTGGATGTGGCTTCTCGACTGGGAATCGGGTTTCGTCAATGTCCTTCTCCGCGCATTAGGACTGCCGCGTGTTTCCTGGCTCGCCACTCCGGCGATGTCGATGGTTTCGGTGATCATCGTCAGCGTGTGGAAGGTGATAGGTTATAATATGATCATTTTTTCCGTCGGCCTGAAGGCGATTCCGCGCGAATACTATGAGGCAGCCGCCATCGACGGTTCGTCCCGCTGGACCGTGTTCCGCCGCGTGACGCTTCCACTGCTCAAGCCGATCACGCTTTTCGTGACCGTTATGGCCGTGATCAATAATCTCAAGGTATTCACACAGGTCTACGTCATGACCATGGGGAAGCAGGGCGGAGGGGCCCAGGTCGACGTCCTCGTCTCGGACATCTACACAAGGAGCTTCGTATACTATCGGATGGGCAGCGCTTCGGCCGAGGCGATGGTTCTCCTTATTGTGGTCCTTGTAATGACGGCGCTCCAGTTCAGGCTGGCGCGGGACGACGAAGGAGCGGCGGTATGACGGTCGTGATCGGCGGGCGCTCGCGTCGGGCGATCGGCGCCGCCATTCTCCAGTTTTTTCTCGTTTTTTCGTCGATTGTTATTATCTTCCCGTTTTTTTGGATGATCTCGACCTCGCTCAAGTCCGATCCCGAGATTTACCGCCCTCTGCCGACCTTGCTGCCGGAAAGGGTGTTTATTGAGAACTATACGAAGATCCTGGCGGACTCGAGCTTCCTCAGATTCTACTGGAACAGTATCGTCGTTTCGGTCGTCGGCACGATTCTCTCGACCTTCTCCTCGATGATCGCCGGTTTTGTCTTTGCTAAATTCCGCTTCCCCGCCAAGAATTTCCTCTTTTTTCTTATCCTCGCGACGCTCATGGTGCCGTTCCAGTGTTATATGATCCCCTTGTACTCGCTGAGCGTCAGCTTGAAGCTGATCGACACCTACACCGGTCTCATATTCCCGATCGTTATCTCGAGTTTCGGGATTTTCTTCATACGGCAGAACATGCAGTCAATCCCCGATTCGCTGATCGAGGCGGCGAAAATCGACGGGGCGAGCATCTGGCGGATTTTCTTCGCCGTCATGATGCCGCTTTCAATGTCGGCCGGCGTCGCCCTTGCGATATTCCAGTTCATGACGGCATGGGGCGATTTCATCTGGCCGCTTGTCGTAACGAACTCGCAGAAGATGTTCGTCCTCGAACTCGGATTGACTCGTTTCCGCGGCGAGTTCGTCGACGATTACGGTCTTATGATGACGGGCGCGACGCTCGGCATTGTCCCCGTGCTGATCGTGTTCCTCATCTTCCGCCGGTACATCATCGAGGGGGTCACTCTCTCGGGCATGAAAGCATGATCG
>CAZINN010000074.1:0-10508 GCA_964540615.1 uncultured Treponemataceae bacterium
GGCAGCGAGGCGAACAGATTCCGGATGTCGGTGAAGACGCCGACGTAGGTCGCCGGGTTCGAGCGCGGGGTGCGGCCGATGGGGCTCTGGTCGATGTTGATGATCTTGTCGATGTTCTCGAGCCCCTCGATCGAATCGTAATCTCCCTCGGGCCAGCTCGTGCCCATCACCTGGTTGGAGATGACCGGGTACAAAAGGTCGGTGAGCAAGGTCGACTTGCCCGAGCCCGACACCCCTGTGATACAGGTGAAGACACCGAGGGGAATCCGGACATCGATGTCCTTGAGGTTGTGCTCGCGGCAGCCCCGGATTTCGATTGCGGCCCCGTTTCCTCTGCGGCGCTCCTGGGGGACCTCGATACGGAGAGCGCCTGCAAGATACTGCCCCGTCAGACTGCGCTTGACCTTCATGACCTCCTCGGGGCTGCCCTGGGCTACGACGTGGCCGCCGTGCACCCCCGCGCCCGGTCCGAGATCGACGATGTAATCGGCGGTGCGCAGGGTCTGCTCGTCGTGCTCGACGACGACGAGCGTATTGCCGATGTCGCGCAGGTAGGTCAGGGTGTCGATGAGCTTTTGGTTGTCGCGCTGGTGCAGGCCGATGGAGGGCTCGTCGAGGATGTACAGAACTCCGACGAGGGCCGAGCCTATCTGCGTCGCGAGCCTGATGCGCTGCGCCTCGCCGCCCGAAAGCGTCGCGGCCTTGCGCTCGAGGGTGAGGTAGTCGAGCCCGACATTGCGCATGAAGGTGAGCCGCGCCGTGATCTCCTTGAGTATCTGCTTGGCGATCTGGCGTTCGGTGTCGCTCAACGTCAACGAAGAGAAAAAGGCGAGCGTCTCCTCGACCGACATGGACGAAAGCTCATGGATGCCGATCCCGCCTACCGTCACCGCCAGAGCCTCGGGCCTGAGGCGCCTGCCGTCGCAGACCTCGCAGTGCGTCTCGCTCATAAAACGCTCGAGCCACTGCCTGACGCCCTCGCTCTGCGATTCTCGGTAGCGCCGCTTCAGATCCGCGAGTATGCCGGGGAAGCGCGACTCGTATTCGAACTTCCCCGTTCCCTGGCGGTTTTCGTACTTGATTCTGACCGCCTCATCCGTACCGTAGAGCAACGCGTTCATCACTTTCTTGGGCAGATCTTTGAAGGGCGTATCGAGACTGAACTTGAAGTGTTTCGCCAAAGCCTCGAAACGGCTCCGGTTCCAGGCTGAATCGGGGTTATACGGGACGCAGCCGCCCTCCTCGAACGAAAGCGAGCGGTCGGGGATGATGAGATCGGGGTCGAACTCGAGCTTCATGCCCAGGCCCGAGCAGGCCGGACAGGCGCCCTGCGGCGCGTTGAACGAAAACAGCCGCGGCTCCATCTCCGGCAGAGAGATGCCGCATTCGGGGCAGGAACCGCGCTGTGAGAAGAACTCCTCCCTCGGCGAAACACCCTCCCCCTCCTCCCCCCGCAGGATGATCACCGCGCCCTCGGCGATCTGGAGGGCTGTCTCGACGGATTCGGCCAGGCGCTTGCGCGAATCGGCGGATAACTTGAGGCGGTCCACGACGATCTCGATCGAGTGCTTCTTCTGTTTTTCGAGTTTATACTCAGCGACTGTCTCGGCCGCGAGTTCGCCTATCTCGCCGTCGATCCTCGCGCGGACGAAACCCTGCTTGACAGCGTCTTCGAGTATCTTCTTGTGCTCGCCCTTCTGCGCTCTGACAACCGGCGCGAGAACCTGAAGCTTCGTACCCGCAGGCCAGGAGAGAATCGTGTCGAGTATCTGATCGACGCCCTGTTCTTTTATGACGCGGCCGCAGTGCGGACAGTGCGGAATGCCGATGCGCGCGTACAGGAGGCGATAATAATCGTATATTTCCGTGACCGTGCCCACGGTCGAACGCGGGTTGCGGTGCGTCGTCTTCTGCTCGATGGAAATGGCGGGCGACAGACCTTCGATATAATCGACGTCCGGCTTGTCCATCCTGCCGAGGAACTGGCGCGCATAGGCGGAGAGCGACTCGACGTAGCGACGCTGCCCCTCTGCGAAGAGCGTATCGAAGGCCAAACTGCTTTTCCCTGAACCCGAGAGCCCTGATATGACGATCAGCTTGTCGCGCGGCAATTCAAGATCGATATTCTTCAGGTTGTGCTCGCGGGCGCCCTTGATGATCAATTTATCCATAAAGTGCGCTTACGATAGCTTTCTTGGGCATCCTGCGCAAGGGGTTTTACTTAAAATCTGTATAGCCTATTTCGCTCCTCGAAGCTTGTTGCGGCTTGACGGGAATGGGAACCACCCTCGAAGATGAGTTCATGACGAAAGCCTTTACGAGCAGAATACTCAGATCAGCGCTGCTATTCTGTTTCCTGACCATTTCCGCCCAGAAATTCCTCCATGCGCAGAACACCGATACGGCGACCTCCGGGAGCGGACTATCGATATCTGTTCTCTATTTCGAGAACACGACAAAGAACCCCGATTTCGACTGGCTCTCGAAAGGCATAGCAGACATGATCGCCACCGATCTTTCATCATCTCCTCGTGCTGTTATCGTTGAACGTGAACGCCTTGAAAAGGTATTGAAAGAGCTTGAACTTGCATACTCGGGCTTAACCGACCCCGCGACAACACCTCGGCTCGGAAAATTATTGAACGCTCGGGTGCTAATTTATGGAAGTTTTATCATTTCCGCTTCGACGCTCAGACTTGACGCGAAAGCGGTCGATTCCGAAACCGCCGCCATACGCGCCGCCGCCCAGGTTGTCGGAAGTACAAGCGATGTTTTCAAGGTTCAGGCCGAACTTTCAAAACGCCTGGCTGCCGATCTCGGGATCGAACTGACAGGACCCTCTGTGTATCCTAGCACCGAGGCCGCGAAAGCCTATTACCAGGGCCTTACGCTCTATGACCAGGGCAGGTACAGCGAAGCACTCACGCTCTTCATCCGCGCCCAGGAATTGGATCCTTCCTATGCCAAACCCGGGAAATCCCTCGAGGAGGCGTACAAGTACCTCAAAGACGTAAAACGGCAGCGCTATCTCCGCGAAATGAACTCGCTCCGGGATGATATCGATAGGCTCGGGCTGCGCCTCGCAAGCCGGACGTTCTACTCCTTCGCCGACGCTCTCCGGGATCCGACACGCTTCGGCTATAAAGATACCGCAGCTGTCAGCGCCGCCTTTCAGGCACATCCGCGCGCCTGGGCCGGCGACACACCCGTCCAGGCGGCCTGGGCGCTTCAGCATCTGTATCTGGAACTCGCCGGTCTCGGCATCGAGTACTTCGAGGACACAAAACTCCAATCGTATTGTTTCGATCGTATTCTTGAACTCGGCGCCGCGGCCGAACGCGGCTATCCCTCGGATCCTTTTTTACCTGAAGTACTGTATATGCAGCTTTTTCCCTATCGAGAACGCGGCCAATGGGGGGAGGTCAAAAAGCTCTGCGAGCGGCTCATGGCAGATTGGCCCGATTTCAGGATGATGTGGGCGGTGGAAGACTTTTACGAAACGGCCCTCGAACAGCTAAAAACACCGTCAGTTCCTTAAACCTTGGTACAGCCTGCCGGCAAACCTCGTTCACGACGCTCGATCACGTCGGTCGCAACAAGGTTCGAGGAAGGAATTATATTGACTACGAATTATCATTTTGATATCATTTCAATATCCAGAGGCTCTCATGATCAGACTGCAGAATTTGTCCAAGACCTATGCGCGAAGCGGAACAAAGGCGGTCGATAATCTTTCCTTGAATATACAGGACGGCGAGATATTCGGTCTTTTGGGGCCGAACGGCGCGGGCAAAAGCACGACGATAAAAATGCTCACCGGTGTGCTCAAGCCAGATACCGGCCGTATCGAAATATCCGGTATCGATATGACACAAGCCCCCCTCGAGGCAAAATCCCGTTTCGGTTTCGTTTCCGACGACCCCGAGCTCTTCAACAAGCTCAGGGCCGTCGAGTATCTCAACTTTATCGCTGATGTCTATCGAGTGTCGGATGAGGATCGTCGCAAACGCATAGCGGATCTCGCGCGGCGATTTCGAATCGACGACGTACTGTCGGCCTCGATCGGGAGTTTTTCGAGGGGTATGAAGCAGAAATTGAGTATCGTCGCCAGCCTCGTGCACGATCCCGAGGCATGGATTCTCGACGAACCCATGGTAGGTCTCGATCCCCAGGCGGCCTTCGATCTCAAAGAAATGATGCGTGAACGAGCCGAGGCGGGCAAGCTTGTGCTCTTCTCGACGCATGTCATGGAAGTGGCCGAACGCATCTGCGACCGTATCGGCATCATCGATAAAGGGCATCTCCGCTTTGTGGGGACGCTCGACGAACTGCGCGCGCAGGCTTCGGCGCGCGCGGGCGGTCAAGAGTCACTCGAACGGCTCTTCCTCGAGTTGGTCGACGACTCGCCGGCCGAGGTGCTTGAAGAAGCTGAGGCGGCGAAGAAAACCTCGGGAGGGCGATCATGAAAGGGCCCTTCCTGAGCTTGATACGTTTTTCGGTACTCTCGGTCTATGCGCCGCGCGGCGCCCGTTCGAGCGGTAAAAAGAAACCGACCGGGAAGGAAATCGCCAAGGTCTTGGGTCTCGTACTTCTTTTTATAATTGTGTTCGGTCAAGTCATAGGGCTCTATGCATATATGAGCGTGCAATCCTACGCGGCGCTCAAGCCTTCCGGCATGCAATCGCTGATCCTACTTACCTCGGCGATCTCGGCCACTCTTATATCTTTCGTGCTCTGTTTCTTGACCGCCCTCTCGACCTATTGCTCGAAGGCCGATCTGAATCTCCTCGCCCTTCCTCTCAAAGCCCCTCACCTGCTCGGGGCGAAAATGGCCATGGTTTTCGTTTCCGACTTCGCGCTCTCGTTTCTTATCATGGCGACGACGGCTGTGATCTACGGAGTCAATGAATCGGCCTCTCTAGGATTTTACTTAAGCATGCTACTGTCGGCCCTCGCCATTCCCATGCCGCCTCTGGCGCTCTCCTACCTCGTTATCGTGCCACTGGTTTCGGTCGCCCGTCCTTTACGCAATAAAAATGTCATTATGATAATCGGCGGCATAGTCGGCCTCGGGCTCGGTCTGGGGCTCAATTACTATTTTCAAACCGCCATGCCCAAGATGGTCGACCCCGAGTGGGTTCTCGCCAATTACGCGGGTTCTGAAAGTGTGTTAGTCCGGATGGGAACGGCCTATCCTCCGGCCCTTCTCGCCTGGAAGTCGATGACGAGCCCCGGAATCACGGGTTTACTGTATGGGCTTGCGGTTTTCACCCTGGGGCTGTGCTCCGTATCGATCGTCGCATCTGCACTGGGGCCATGGTATTCGAAGAGTCTTCTCGGTTTCGGAGAGTTGAGGATAAAGCGTGTAAGGGCGACGCAAAACTTCTTTTCACGATCGTTCTTCCGCAGGCCGCTTGTATCGTCTCTCTTTCTGCGCGAATGGCGTCTTATGAACCGTGAGCCGGTGTATCTTCTGAACGGACCCTTCATCATCGTCCTCATGCCGATCATCATGGCCATCGGCGTCGCGGTTTCGATGCAGAGAGCCGAAGCCGCGCGCGACATCCGTCTGCTCTTCGAGCTGTGGAAGGACCAGAGCTGGCCGATGCTGATCGCCGCGGCGGTCGGCTCCTTTTTAGGTTCATCGACCAGTATCACCTGCACCGCGCTCTCGAGGGACGCAAAGGCTCTGCGGTACATCAAGGCTCTGCCGATAAGCTGCCGCGATTATATGTTCGCGAAATTCCTGCACGGGTTTGTCTTCGCGGTCTTCGGCTCCCTGGTCGGAGGCCTCGGCGTTTCTGTGCTTTTCGGCCTCCCTCTTCTTGAAGCGGCGGCCGCCTTCTTGCTAGCGCTGGCGGTTTCAGCCTTCACCTGCATGGCGGGATTGTGGCTCGACACCGCCAATCCGAGGCTCAACTGGGACAATCCGATCGCGGCGATGAAACAGAATATAAACTCTGTTATCGTGATCTTGGGGATCATGGCACTTCTCGCCGTACTCGGCATCGTATCGGCGGCCGTAGCCTTGGGAAAGGACGCCTTCTTCATACTGTTCTTTTTTGGTTTTATTTTATTAACTAGTATATTATTGGCGGCGTATCCTCGGTATGCGAAACGCAAATTGGAGGCGATCGAAGCATGAACACAAAACAACTATTCGCGGTAGTTTTCGCGTCGGCGGCGGTTCTATCAGTATCGGCACAGGGAGGCGGGCCAGCGGATTTCGTCGGGACCTGGAAGGGCAAACTGAAAGTCGGTGCGCAGTCATTGATGCTCGTGCTCAATATTCAATCGAACGCAGGGGTATTGAGCGCAAGCATCGACAGCCCCGACCAGGGAGCAAAGGATATTCCCGTATCATCGATATCGGTCGAGGGCATGAAGATCACGGTCGAGTCGACGGCCATACGAGCTGTGTTCGAAGCTACGATTTCTGCCGACGGAAAGAGCATGTCCGGTCTCTGGAAACAGGGAGGAGCGAATCTTCCCTTACAGTTGGAAAAAGGAGCTGCGGCCGCACTTCCGAAACGGCCCCAGGAGCCGCAAGCCCCCTTCCCGTATACGACCGAAGAAGTCAGCATTGTCAACCAGAAAGCGGGGATCAGGCTCGCCGGAACGCTTACGATTCCAAACCCGTCTGTAAAAGGATCCCCGAATACATTCCCGGCCGTCATCATGGTCACCGGATCGGGGGCGCAGAACCGCGACGAGGAGATCATGAATCACAAACCCTTCCTCGTTATAGCGGATTATCTCGCACGGCGGGGCATCATGAGCCTGCGCTGCGACGACCGCGGCGTCGGCGCTTCGGGCGGCGACGCCGAGTCGGCGACGACATACGACTTCGCCGACGACGCCGAGGCGGCCTTCGAGTACCTCAATTCGAGGCCCGAGGTCAAGAAGGGGGCAGTCGGCATTCTGGGACACAGCGAGGGCGGCATCATCGGCCCCATCGTGGCGTCGCGCAACGCCCGCGTCGGCTTTCTCGTTCTTCTCGCCGGACCGGCCTTGAAAGGCGAAGAACTGTTGAATCTCCAGGGTCGGGCGATCGCAAAGGCCCAGGGCGCCGGAGAAAAAGATATCGAAGCGGCTCTGACCTTGAACCGAAAATTATACTCGCTCGCGCTACAGCAAGGCGACGCGAAAACCCTTCAATCGGAGGCGAAGCAGGCTTTCCTCGACTGGGCTAAAACAAATCCTTCGATGAGGGGCATGGACAGCGCGGCGCTCGACTCGGCTGCCGAACAGGCGGTCGCCCCGATATTCACTCCCTGGTTCCGCGAGTTTCTAAAGCTCGATCCGGCCTCATACCTCGCGAAACTCGATCTCCCCGTCCTGGCGCTTTTCGGCTCGAAGGACCTGCAGGTTCCCGCAAAAGAAAACAGCGAGAGCATGAAACAGGTACTTGGAACCAAGGCTGCCGGCGGGCCGAACAAAAAGAACTCCATCGTTGAGCTCAAGAACCTCAATCACCTCTTCCAGACGGCGAAGACCGGCTCGCCCGACGAATACGGCCAGATCGAGGAGACGATCTCGCCCGAGGCTTTGAAGCGCATCGCCGATTGGATACTGGGACTTTAACATGAGGAGACCTCGAAAAACTTCAGTTTTTCGAGGTCAACCTTATTAACGGAACCTTAAAAACCAACCGGGTTTTTAGAGGTTCCCAATGAGGCATACACCTCAAGGAGGCCAGAAATGAACGAAATAAGTGAAAAGAAAATGCCGAGCGTGAACGGGTTTTTCGCTCTGCTCGTCGAGTGCGCGGTTTTCGCCCTTTCTATCTATTGGTTCATTATCGAGATTCCCGCCATGGAGGGCGCCGAGCTGCCGACGACGGGCTTCTGGTTCGCCATAGCGCTTTTCACCCTCGCCTGTATTCTCACGGGAGGTTTTTTCATCGTTCATCCGAACGAGGCGAAGGTCTTCACCTACTTCGGCCGCTACGCCGGCTCCTGCCGCATCTCGGGTTTCCACTGGACCAATCCCTTGACTAAACGCAAGACCGTATCGCTCAAGGCCCGTAACTTCGGCTCTCAGGTGCTCAAGGTCAACGACGCCCTGGGCAACCCCATCGAAATCGGCGCCATCGTCGTGTGGCGGGTGACCGACTCGGCGAAGGCCCTGTACAATGTCGATGACTATGAGAGCTTTGTGACGATCCAGAGCGAAACCGCCCTGCGCGTGCTCGCGAGCCGCTTCCCCTACGACGCCGGAGCTCCGAACCCCGGCGAACAGCCGCGGCACTCTTTGCGCGGTAGTCAGGACGAGGTTGCGACCGAGCTGAAGGCAGAACTGCAAATTCGGCTTGCGGTCGCGGGCGTCACAGTGGACGAGGCGCGGCTCTCGCACCTCGCCTACGCGCCCGAGATTGCCCAGGCCATGCTGCGCCGCCAGCAGGCCGAGGCGGTCATCCAGGCGCGGCGGCTCATCGTCGATGGCGCCGTCGGCATGGTCAGGCTCGCTCTCAACGAACTCGAAGAAATGGGCGTCGTCAAACTCGACAACGAGCGGCGCGCGGCGATGGTGAACAACCTCCTCGTCGCGTTGGTTTCGGAAGCGGACGCCCAGCCGGTGATCAACACGGGTACTCTCTACTCCTGAGGCCTCAATGGACGAGAAAAAGCGCTTCCTGCTCAGACTCGACCCCGAGGATTACGCGGCCCTGGAAAAGTGGGCCGCGGACGAGCTTCGGAGCGTCAATTCGCAGATCGAGTTTTTGCTGCGGGAAGCGCTCAAGAAGGCCGGAAGGAAGTAAGGCCAAGAAAGAAGAACCGACCGACCTGCGCGAATTTATCCCTGCTTGAATCGCCCTCCCCTTTCCCGCGCGTATGAAGTATGATCGGAGGCATGGAGAGGATGGGAAATCCGGCGCTCGAGCCCCAGGAGCGTTTCACGTATCGCCACTACCGAACCTGGCCCGACGAAGAACGTTGGGAGCTCATCGAGGGGCATGCATGGTGCATGAGCCCGGCGCCGACGCGGCGGCACCAGGGTATCCAAGGGGAGTTATACGTGGCGCTTCGGATGTTCCTGAAGGGTAAGAGCTGTAAAGTGTACAACGCGCCCTTCGACGTCCTTCTCCCAGAGAGCGACGAAGCCGACGATGATGTCGACACGGTTGTCCAGCCCGACATTGTCGTCTATTGCGACCGATCGAAGCTGACCGAGGCCGGGGCCCGCGGTGCCCCCGACCTCGTCATCGAAATACTCTCGCCCTCGACCTCGAAAAAGGACTTGAACGACAAGTACGATCTCTATCAGCGCCGAGGCGTCCGAGAATACTGGGTCGTCGATCCTGTGGGCTTATGGCTCTGCGTCTATAGGCTCCGAGACGATGGCAGCTTCGACGCGGGGGCCTTGCGTGAAAAGGGTCGCGACTGGTCGCCCCTCGAATCAGCGGTGCTTTCGGGTTTCTCGGTCGATCCGGCTGAGCTCTTCGCGAATTTGGACTGAAGGGCCGCTGAAGCCGCAGCTGCCTTCGCCCCTCATACATTGAACTTGAAGAAGATCACATCCCCGTCCTGGACCACATACTCCTTGCCCTCCTGGCGGAGCTTACCGGCCTCGCGGACCGCCTTCTCCGAGCCGAGGGCGGCGAGGTCCTCGAAGTGATAGACCTCGGCCTTGATAAAGCCCTTCTCGAAGTCGGTGTGGATGACCCCGGCGGCCTGCGGCGCCTTGTCGCCCACCTTGATAGTCCAGGCGCGGCACTCGTCTTCGCCCGCCGTGAAAAAGGTCCGCAATCCAAGATAACGGTACGCGGCGCGGATAAGGGCCGAAAGGCCCGACTCTTTAAGTCCGAGTTCGGCCATGAACTCGCGCTTTTCCTCGTCCGAGCCGAGATCGGCGAGCTCGGCCTCGAACTTGCCGCAGATGACGACGACCTCGGTGCCTTCGGCCTCCGCGATCGCGCGCACCGCCTCGACCTGGGGGCTCGGGTTTCCTTCCGCAGCGGAGCGCGCGCCGGATTCATCGACATTGCAGACGTAGAGTTCCTTCTTCATCGAAATGAGAAAAGACCGCTTGACCGCCTCGATCTCCTCGGGCTCGAGCTGAACGGACCGTGCGGGCCTTCCCTCCTGGAGAGCCGGACGGATTTTCGCATAGGCGGCGAGTTCCCGTTCCGCCTCTTTTTTCTTCGCCGGATCCTTCAGCTCTTTCTGCAGCTTTTCCGAACGCTTGTCGACGGTCTCGAGATCGGCCAAGGCGATCTCGGTATGGATGGTCTCGATGTCGCCCGCCGGGTCGAGGGGCCGCGGATCGGAGGGATCCTGGAAACAGCGGACGACATGGATAATCAGAGCGGAGTCGCGGATATGGGAGAGGAACTGGTTCGCCGCCCCCTCCTTTTTCGACGCAGCAGAGGCGAGTCCCGCTATATCGACAAACTCGACCGTCGCGAAAACCTCCCGCTTGGGCTTGAACAGCTCCGTCAGCCTGTCGAGCCGCTCGTCGGGCACCGAGACGATGCCGCGGTTCGGGTCCTTGGCCGACGAGAAACT
>CAZINN010000075.1:0-10398 GCA_964540615.1 uncultured Treponemataceae bacterium
CGCCTAATAGTTTACGCTAATTCCGAACCCTCGACAAGAACCGCGAATTCGCCCCTCGGCTCGGTCCGAGCCCGCAGTTCAGCAAGAACCTCGGCCGCGGTTCCGGCGAGAAACTCCTCGTGGAGCTTGGTCATCTCACGGCCGAGACAGACGCGCCGTCCCGGATCAGCTGATGCGATGTCTTCGAGAAGACCGAGTATCCGGTGAGGCGATTCGTACAGCACAAAAGACTCCGGCCTCGCCATCAGCTCGGCGATGCGCCGCCGCCTTCTGCCCGCCTTGGGCGAAAGAAAGCCGTCGAAAAGAAATGAGCGGCCGCCCGAGCCCGCAGCCGAGACAAGAGCCGCAAAGGCCGAGGGGCCGGGCAGTGGGCTGACCATATGCCCCGCATCTCTGGCCTTGCGCGCCAAGAACGCCCCGGGATCCGAAAGACCGGGCGTCCCCGCGTCGCTGCAATATACGACGGTCTTTCCGTCCGCCAAAAGGCCGAGAACACGCGCGGCGCCCCGCTCCTCGTCGTTGGCGTGACAGGAAAGCAGGGGCTTGCGGATGCCGTAGTGACTTAAAAGCTTGATGGTATGGCGGGTGTCCTCGCAGGCGACCGCATCGGCGGCTTTCAAAGCTTCGAGCGCGCGTATGGTGATGTCGCCGAGATTTCCGATCGGCGTAGCCGCCATGAGGAGTGTTCCCATGACCGCGAGTATGAGGTCGTCGGAGGAAGGGGGTCAAGGATGATACATGCGATTTCCTTCCTCTGCCGGCCGCACTCTTGGTATACTCAAACTGTGGATATAGTTCTTGCCGTCCTCGCCGCATCCGCCTTCCTCGTCGCGGCCTTGCTTTTCGTCACCCGAACTGCGGCCGCCCTTACACGGCTCCGCGCATGCCGGGGCAGAGGATCGGCGGGAATCAAAACCTGCCCTCTGTGCTCCTCGGTTCTCGACCGCAGCGAGCGCGTCAAATCCAAACTTTTCCCGGGTAAGGGCGACAGGATTATGCATATCTTCGGCTGTCCGTACTGTTGGCCGCGTGACGCCTCCCCGAGGCCGCGGCGTTCGATATCCGCAGTGCGCAGGGTCTGCCCCGTCTGCGGCGCCGAGATCGGCCGCGACGGCTGGGTGATCGCCCGCTACTTCGAGCGTCCCGCGGCTCGAGGCGGGGCGGCCCGGGCTCATGTGCATATACTCGGGTGCACGGAGTGCCGCACATGAATCCCTTCGATCAGGAAACTCCGCCCCTCGAAGGCTCGAAGGTCCGGAAGTACGTCTTCCTCCTCTTTTTCCTGGCGCTCTTCGTATTGGTCGCGCGGCTCTTCTATCCCTTCCTCACGGTCGTACTGTGGTCGGGGCTCATCTATGCCATGCTGAGCGGGGTCTACGAAAAAGCCGCGCACCGGCGCGACGGGAGCGAACGGGGGACCTTCGCCAGGACGGCGCTCGCGGGGAGCTTCGCCCTCGGGGCGGTCATTCTTTTTGTAGTGCCGGTCCTCTTTCTGGCCTGGGCGGTATTGCGGCAGGTAGGCGATCTCGCGAAGAGCATCATCGAGACGCTCAACGAGAACCCCGGCCTGCTCGATCTTTCGCGGGAAAGCGTGATCGGAGGCTTCGTCTATTCGATCACCGGAGGACAAGTCGACCTCAGCGGCATCCATCTAGTCGACGAGCTCAAGCATTTCATCGTGAGCCGCTCGAGCAACCTCATCGGATTATCGGGGACCATATTCATGAACGCCGCCTCGATATTGATAGGCCTCGCCTTCATGGTTTTTACGCTCTATTTTTTCTTCATCGACGGCAAGTCCCTCATGCGGACCTTCGTGAACGCCATTCCGATAGAACGCGCCTACACGACGATCTTTGTGCGCAAATTCAAGGACGCGGGGAAGGAGCTCCTGCTCGGCAATTTCCTGGTCGGCCTCTTCCAGGGCATGATGATGCTGATCATCGGACTCGCCTTCGGCATCAAGGGTTACCTGGTTATCTCCGCGCTGACCGTCGTCGCATCCTTCATCCCCATGGTGGGGACCTCGCTCGTATGGATCCCGATATCGGTCGGCTTCGCGCTCGAAGGCGATATCGGCAAGGCGGCGCTCTTCTTCGTTCTGTCCGCCGTCTGTGTCGCCCTGCTGGATAATTTCCTCAGGCCCGTGCTTTTGCACCAACGGCTCAAGATACATCCCCTGCTCATTTTCTTCACGATCCTCGGGGGAATCACGATCTTCGGATTCAACGGCCTCGTCCTCGGCCCCCTCATTCTCATTCTCTTCTTCGCCGCCCTCGAACTCTACGAAGGCATCGACGACAAGGACGAACAGAAGCCGATGCGGCGCAGAAAGCGGTCCGACGAAGGAGACCCGAAAAAAGCCGGGGAAGGCGGATCAGAGACCTAGTTCATCAAGGTAGCGGTCGTCGATTTCGAGATTCCCCGCGGTTCTGCCGAGCCTGCGCTCGGGTCTGAGCGAACCATGGAAGTCCGATCCAGCGGACACGAGGAAAGCCCGCTCGCGCGCCATGCGCTCGAGGCGCCGGCACTGCCCGATCTTCGCCGCGGGGTGGTAGGCCTCGATGCCGTCGATGCCGAGTTCCTTCCACTCGTCCATGAGCGCGGCGAGACGCCCCCAGGAAACGAAAAGCGATAAGGGATGGGCGACAATCGCCAGCGCGCCTGCCTCCTTGACCAGACGGACCGCCTCGGAGAGATCGAGGCAGCTCTTCGGCTCGTACCACGGTCTACCCTTCCCCAGATACTTATCGAATGCCTCCTGCCGCGTCCGAACGGCCCTGCGCGCGACAAGAAGAGACGCGATGTGCGGTCGCCCCGCGGCCCCGCCGCCCGCCTCGTCGCGGAGTTCGTCCATCGTCATATCGACACCGGCCGCGCGCGCTCGCTCGAGTATGCGCTTGTTTCGCTCAACGCGCGCCCGCGACAGGCGCACAGCGGCCTCCGCGAGCCCGCCGTCCATTTTCTCGATTCCGAGCCCGAGGAGATGGAACTCGCCGGGTTCGAAGGAAATCTCGATCTCGATGCCGCGGATAAACCTTAATCCTGGAATTTCCGCAGCGGCGTCCGCAGCCTCGTCCAGGCCCGAAAGCGTATCGTGATCGGTCAGCGCGAAGGCCTTAAGGCCGCGTTCGGCGGCGAGTCCGACGAGTCCGGAGGGAGTGCAGCTTCCGTCGCTGGCCGTCGAGTGCGTGTGCAGGTCGATCATCGGCCGCTTCCGGAACAGGCGGCGCCGCCCGCGCCCGGCGCGCCGCGGGAGCCGAAGACGCGGACCGGGAGCCCTGAGCAGCGCGCGACAATGCCGGCGAGATGAGAAAGCGACGTGTCATCGACAGCGGCGCAGCCGCCGTGAGGCGTCGGCCGGGAAAAAGTGTACACCTGGACGCATCGAATGAGAGCGCCCTGCGCGGCGAGCGAGGCGAGGAGCGCGCCCAGTTCCTGCGCGTCCCGCTCGGATGGTATGCGGTCTCGAACAGCGCAGAACATCGATTGAATCAGGATCGGGCGCATGGATGCGAAGGCGGCAAGTCCATCGACGATGCGCGCGAGCGGACAACTCGACCCCGACATGATGCGGAAAAGTTCTTCGCCCCCCGCATCGAGCTTGGCCCAGATTTCGAGGCCGTACTCATCCACAGCGGCGGAGAGAAGCCCGCGTGTCCCGAGGTCAAGAAAGCCTGTCGAGTTGGTGATGAGAACGAGTTTCGCGGACCCGAGAAGCTCGGGTCGGGAGCGTCGGGCGCGGTCGCAGACGGCGAGCGCGGCCCCGAGACTCGGCGAAAGCGTCGGCTCCCCGTTTCCGGAAATACAGAGGTCGCGGATCGGTTCGGGCGCCCAGACTTCGTTCCACCTCCGGTCGAGAAAC
Organism: uncultured Treponemataceae bacterium; assembly: GCA_964540615.1. Taxonomy (GTDB): domain Bacteria; phylum Spirochaetota; class Spirochaetia; order Treponematales; family Rectinemataceae; genus CAZXXZ01. The sequence continues at coordinate 3,866 of CAZINN010000075.1, forward strand.
TCCGCAAGCTCGGCCTCGAGAGCGGCCGTCGACACCGGTCCGGGGGCGACGCCCTCCGAGGCCTGTTGCGGGGGGGCGAAAATCTCGCAGTAGGGGCAGTCGAAAGAACAGACCTTGGCGCCCGGGAAAAGATTTATACCGAGGGATAGACCGCCCGAACGCCGCGACATGACCGGATACACGAGGCGGCCCTGCTCCGCTGCGGAACCGGCTCCGCCGCCCTGCGGCGGGCGGTCTCCGTGGATCATGGCAAGATAGTACCGATGAAACCGTATAAACGACAAGACAAATTCAGGCTCTGATCGAAGGCCGGAGCCAGGCCCCGCTCTTGAGCCGCAGGCCGAAGAAAATCGATCTGAGCACCCAATCGATTATCATACCGATCCATACGCCCAGGACACCCAAGCCGGCCGGTATCGCGAGGACGTAGCCGAGCGACACGCGGAGCGCCCACATGCTCGCCATGGAGACGACCATCGAGAAGCGGACATCGCCCGCTCCCCTGAAGCCCGCAGGCAGGATGAACGAGGTCGACCAAAACAAGGGAAGACAGACGAAGAGCAGGGTCATAAGGCCTGTTGTAATGGAAATGACACCGGGGTCTTTCGTATAAAATCCGATCAATTCGTGCATAAATGGATATCCGATAATACCGGCGGCTAGAAGGGCGGCCGAGGAAAGGGCTGTCGCTGCGATGAGATTTCGTTTGGCGGCGGCCGGGTCCCTGCGGCCGACCGCCTGACCTACTATTGTCGTCGCCGCAATACCCAGGCTCGATGAGGGTATTTGGAGGAATGAAGCGAGGGACATGCCGATGAAGTTGGCCGCGATCGCGTTCGTGCCCAGTGAGACAATGTAGGTCTGCGCGAGGAGCTTGCCGCCGTTGAAGGTCAAGTTCTCGAGTCCCGAGGGCAGGCCGACGGCAAAGACTTTGCGGAGAATGGCGCCGTCGGGTTTGAACGAAGCAAGCGACCGTATGTGTATGACAGCCGTTTTTTTCAGCAGCACGAAGGCATAGGAAGCCGCGCCGAAGGCCCGCGCGATCGTGATGCCCGCCGCCGCTCCGGCGAGGCCGAACGAAGGGACGCGGACGAAGCCGAGGTCGAGGCCGAAAATGAGCAGGGCGCTCGCGCCCACATTGACCGCGCCCATCGCTACGTTGATCCGCATCGGCGTCTTCGTGTCGCCGGCGCCGCGCAGTGCGCCCGAAGACGCCAAGGCCGCGGCCAGGAAGGGGAAGCCGAGGGATGTTATGCGGAGGTAGACCGCGGCGCCGGCCGCGACGACCGCCTCGGCGTCAGGATAGAGAAGACTGATAATCGGTCCGGCACAAGCAGCGGTGGCAAGTCCGATGGACGAAGCGACGGCCACCGCGGACATCGCGGCCTGGGCCGCGGCGCGTTCTGCGTAAGCTCTGTCCCTCCGCCCCCAGGACTGAGCGACCAGAACAGTCCCGCCCAGGGCGAGGGCCGAGAAAAAGCCGATGATCACCCAGTTGATGGCGTCGACCATGCCGATGGCCGATGCGGCTTCCTTACCGATATTGCTGGCCATGGCCGCATTGACCATGTTCATGCTCACGATGATGGCCTGCTCCGCGAGGATGGGGAGGGTCAGTGGAATGATTTCCTTGATCGACGACGAGTATTTTGAAGGCACCGGAACGAGTATATATAAAAGTCCAAAAAAGATAAGGCGCGGCCGAGGCCGACGCTGCAGCCCCGACCGCGCGGTCGGAATGCGCGATCTTCCGCGCTTATGGAGGAATTACATTCCCAAATGTTTCAAAAGCTCGAAGACGACAAAGGCGGGCCACACAAGGGCCTTGAGGAAGCCCAACACCCCCGCCCAAAATGTCGCGGCCGTCGAGATGTAATAGACCGCCGCTCCGATAAACCCGAGGCCGTAAATCCCGCCGGAAGCCGCTCCGCCGGCCTTCCCTTCGTACGCCATCTCTGCACCTCCTTTATTTTGACGCGAGCCCGCGTTACGCGGCGCTCGAAGACCTTAATATAATGAATTCCCGGCTGGAAACAAATATCACGCGCCGGTGATCTGAGAACACTGCCGCGCCTTGCCCGAACGGACGGCTGACCGTACAATCAACGCGATGACATTGCCCCTCAGCGACCCGGCCGCGATCTTCTGTGTCGTCCTGGTCATCATGCTCGCCGCACCCTACCTCGCGGAGCGGCTGCGCCTGCCCGGCATTGTGGGACTCGCGCTCGCCGGCATACTCGTCGGCCCCAAAGCGCTCAATCTCATAGCACTCGACTCGACGATCGATTTTCTCGGAAACATCGGTCTCATGTACGTGTTTTTCGTGGCGGGCGTCGAGATCGATCTCACGCAACTGCGCAAAGAACGGGCCAACACCCTCGTCTTCTACGCCTTCACCTTCGGCCTGCCCTTCGCCGTCGGTATCGCAACGGGCATGACGATTTTCCGCATGGGCTTCCTCTCGGCCCTGCTCTTCGGCTGCGTTTTTTCGTCCTACACGCTCATCTCCTATCCGATCGTCTCCAAGCTGGGGCTGACCCGCCAGCGTTCGGTCGTGGCGGCGGTGAGCGCCGTCATTCTGACCGACACGACGACAATGCTCATCCTCGGCGCCGTCGCGCGCGCATCGCACGGCGGCGGAAACTGGATCGAATGGCTGCGGATGATCATCCCCGTCGTCGTCTGGGCGGCCGGGAGCATGCTTCTCGTGCCACGAATCGCCGGTCTGTTTTTCAAAAAGGTAAAGCCGGACGGCACGATCGAATTCGTCTTCGCCCTGGCGCTCGTTTTTCTCTGCGCCTTCACGTCACGCATCGCAGGACTCGAGCCGATCATCGGCGCCTTCGTGGCGGGACTCCTCCTCAATAGATTCATTCCTGACACGGGCGTTCTCATGAACCGGGTCCGATTCGCCGGCGACTCATTGTTCATACCGTTTTTTATGGTTTACATCGGCGTCTTGGCGGATCCTCGTGCCTTGGCCGAGCATCCGGCGACATTGCTTTTCGCACTCGCGATGGTGGCGCTCAACATCGCCTCGAAGTGGCTCGCCGCCGAGGGGGCGGGACGGCTGCTCGGCTATACCTTCCACGAGCGAGGCATGCTGTTCGGTCTGTCGGTCAATCATGCCGCGGCCGTCCTCGCGGCGGCCCTCGTCGGATTCAAACTCGGTCTCTTCGACCAGGCGGTCCTGAACGGCGCGATATTCCTGATCATCGCGAGCTGTCTCATCGGTCCCCTGGCCACACAGCGCGCGGGCAGGGTTCTGGCCGCCTCATGCGAAGACAGGGCGGCCGGATCGGACCGGGCGCTCGAGCGGATACTCGTGGCGATCTCCAATCCTCAATCGATCCGCGAACTCTTGGACCTCTCCTTTCTTCTGCGAGGACGCCGAAGCGAGGAGGCCGTCTATCCGCTCGCCGTCGTGAGCGAAAGCACGAGCACGAGTCTCGAAATCGCCAAGGCCGAGACCCATCTCGCCCAGGCCGTTGTGGAGGGGGTCTCCGCGGGCATACCGGTCATGCCCTCGACCAGGGTTGCGGTCAACGCCGCGGAAGGAATACTTCAAGCCTCGGTCGAAAACCGCGTCGGCTCGATCGTGATCGGGTGGAACAAGGCCCCGAAGCTGTCCCGATCGTTCTTCGGCTCGGTCATCGAGCAGGTAATCGTCGGAAGTCCCGAACTCGTCATCGTGGCGAGAATGTCGAGTCCGCTCGCCAACGTCCAGTCGATTTCGCTCATCGTGCCTCCGCTTGTCGAGCGCCACCCCGGATTCCGTCGCGGCATCACACTCTTGGGGAACCTCGTGACGCAGAAGGGGGCCCGCTTGACGATCTACGCCCAGAAGCCCTACGGCCCCGCCGTGCGTTCGGCCGTCCTGGGCGACAGAGGCCGCGTCCTGGGTCAGGTGCTGGAACTCGATTCCTGGAAGAACTTCGGCCTGCCGCCGGGCCCCGTCCCCGCTCAAGGGCAGGTCTTTGTCCTCTTCAGCGCACGGCCCGGGGAGGCGGAGTGGCATCCGGCCGCCGAAAAACTTCCGCACCGTCTCGGCGAACAGAGACCTGATCTGACGATTCTCCTCTTTTATCTGCCCGAGGGAATCCGCGGAGCCGAGACATCGGGGGCCGAAGCAATCGGCGCAGAGGACCTTTTCTCGCGCGCCCTGGCCGCGGGACGAGTCATTCCGAATCTCGAAGGCACCGCCATCACCGATGCGATCCGCGAGCTTCTGCAGTGCGCATTCCCCGAGGACCGGCGCAGGCTGGGCAGGCTCATCACCCTCTTCACCGAGATCGCGCAGAAACAGCCCATCGAACTCAAGCCGGGCGTTCTCCTGCTCCACGCCCATGTCGATGACACCGCAGAGCCGATCGTCGTCTTCGGCGCCAAGATCTCGGGCATACGGCTTTTGTCGCTCGAGTCGCCCGCACGGCTCATTGTTCTTCTGTGCGCCCCCGCCTCGCAGAGCCCCGAATCGCACCTCAAGACCTTGGGGGAAATCGCGGGGCTGTTCAAGGACAAGCGCGTGTTCGAGGCCCTCGGCCTGTCCGAACCATCTTCCGGTCCGGGCGAGTGCTGATTCCTCCCCCCAGTGAAAAAAGGCGGCCCGCATCGGCGGGCCGCCCACAACCTACGACTTTGGGGGGCCTCGAAAACCCGGTCGGTTTTTCGAGGTCCCCATTATTTTTTTATTACTGCAGCGAAGCCTTGATGAGGATGAACTCGACCCGCCGGTTCTTCCAGCGGTTCTCCGCGTCCCTGAAGTCCACGACCGGGGCGCTTGAACCGCGGCCGATCGTGCTGAGCCTGCGGCCGTCGACGCCGTTCTCGACGAGGAGTTTCTTGACGAGTTCGGCCCTGCCGGTGGACAGGGGGATGAGCTCTTTCGTCTCCTCGGTGTTAATGGCAGCGGTGCTCTGACCGCTGATCTTCGCGACACTGTTGGCGTGGCCCTCGATCAGGATGCTGTAGTCCCTGAACTTATTGAGGATCTGCGCGATGCGCGCGATCACCTTCGCGTTGTTCTGAATGATGGCCTGATCGAGACCGTTGAAGTCGGCGCCGTTGGGCCTGAACACGATGGACGGAACCTTGATCTTGAGGCGGTCGCCGTCTCGGACGACCAGGACATCGACCGATATTTCGCCTTCGACCTTGGCCGTATTGCCCAGAGCGTCGCGCACGGAGAAGGTGAAAGGATAATCGGTCGCGGACTCGACAAGTTCGCCGCGGTCCGACCTTCCATCCCAGACGATGGTCCGCGTCGGTATACCCGCGCCCGACCAGGCCTTGAACACGCGCGAGGTGGGCTTCGCGTCGGCCTTGGCTCCCTCGACCACCGCGAGCTCGCGGATCTCAAACTTCCACTCGGCGATCTCGCTCGGACCTGATACGGCGAGGCCGATCGAAAGATCGTCGGCGTAACCATCGTTGTCGGGACTGAAAATGTCGGGCGTCAGACTGACCTCGGCCCGGGGTCCCTCGATGCTGACGAATATCTTACCGGTCTTCGCTTCGGCGATATCGCCCTTCTTGTACTTGACGGTGAATGCACCGGTGAAGTCACCCTGAGCGACAATGCCCGAGGCGTCCCTTCCGTCCCAGACGATCTTGTTGGGCACATCGCCGCCGCTTCCTTCGAAGACGCTCCGCTCCTTGCCGGCGGCGTCGAGAATCGCGAAACGCCATGAGTCGATGCCCTCGCGGAGTTTGACGATGAGCGTAAAGCTGACGTTGTCCTTGTAGCCGTCGCCGTTGGGCGAAATTCCGGTCTCGGACGCGGTCACGAAGACCTGGACGGCGCGCTGATCGACGACGATCGAAGGTATGACGGCGCCGCCCTTGTTGCCCGCAGCATCGGTCGAGGATATCTCGTAGCGGTACGAACCGTCGGCGACCTTGTTGCCGGCTTCGTCCCTGCCGTCCCAGACAAAGTCCGCGACGGCGTTCTTCCACGTCCAGCTTCTGACAACCTTGCCGTCGACCGAGCTCAGCGTACCGGTCCAGTCATCGCCGGGGGCGGACTTCTGAGTGAAGCGGACGGTCTTGTTCGTCGAGGCCTCGTTCGGAGAGAAGAGCAGGGGGTCGGCGCTGACCGTCGCCGAGGGCGCCACCGTGTCGATCACGAAGCCGGGGGTCGCGGCGTCCGCGGTGTCGCCGTTGAGATACGATACCGTCAGCCTTGCCGCGTAGCGCCCGTCGGGCGCCTTGGCCTTATTATCGCCCGTGCCGTCCCAGATAAAACTGTCGGGCACGCCCTTGTTATCCTTCCAGGTCTTGACCGCGGCGCCAGGCGCGATGCCGGGCGCGTCGAGAGCGGTTACGACAAGCTGATACGATTTGACATTCTCGTTCGACGCGACCTGGGCCGTGAACGTTATGCGATCCTTGGTGCTGCCCGGCTTGGGACTGAAGGCCTTGAGGTCGGCGAGCAGTCTGACCGCCTTCTTGACAGTGTCGACCGAGACGGCGACCGGGGCGCTGGTGAAGGAATTGCCGGCGGCGTCGACCGCCTTGAGCCTGAAGGTATAGAC
>CAZINN010000076.1:0-10212 GCA_964540615.1 uncultured Treponemataceae bacterium
GGTCTCAATGTCGATCCCTACGCGAAGATCGAGGATATCACCGTCGGCATGCAGCAGCGCGTCGAGATTCTCAAGATGTTGTATCGCAACGCCGAGGTCCTCATTTTCGACGAGCCGACCGGGGTTCTGACGCCGCAGGAGATAGACGATCTCATGGCCATCATGCGGAATCTGATCGCCGAGGGTAAGTCGATTCTGCTCATTACGCACAAGCTCAAGGAGATCAAGGCGATCGCCGACCGCTGCACGATCATCCGGAGAGGAAAAGTCGTCGGTACGATGGACGTCGCCGAGACCGACGAATCGCGCATGGCCGAGATGATGGTCGGCCGCGCAGTGAGTTTCACCGTGAACAAAGAACCGCGCGAGCCGGGCGAGGTCGTCCTCGATATCGAAAAGCTCACTGTCCTGTCGAGCCGGAAGACTGTGGCGGTGAGGGATTTCTCGCTCCAGGTCCGGTACGGAGAGATTCTCGGCCTCGCCGGGGTCGACGGCAACGGCCAGACCGAACTTGTCGAGGCGATCACCGGTCTCCGCAGGGTGCAATCCGGCGTGATACGACTGAAGGGTGTCGACATAACAAACGCGTCCGTGCGTGAGCGTATTCTCGCCGGACTTGCGCACATACCCGAGGACAGGCAGAAGCGCGGCCTCGTCCTCGATTACTCCATGGAGGACAATCTCGTGCTCGAAGTATACGGCCTCAAGCCGTATTCGCGTCGCGGGTTTCTGGATCGGCGGGCTATCCGGGCGCACGCCGAAAAGCTCATACGGGATTTCGATGTCCGAGCGGGGGAGGGGCCCCTTGCGGCCGCGCGCTCCTTGTCGGGAGGCAACCAGCAGAAGGCCATCGTCGGCCGGGAGATAGACCACGACCCCGATCTTCTCATAGCGGTCCAGCCGACGCGCGGTCTCGACGTCGGATCGATCGAATACATCCACAAACGCCTCGTGGAGCAGCGCGACCGCGGCAGGGCCGTGCTCCTGGTATCGCTCGAGCTGGACGAGATCATGGATCTGTCGGACCGCGTCGCGGTCATAAGCCACGGTTCGATTTCGGGTATCGTGGATCCGAAGAAGGTGACCGAGGCCGAGGTCGGCCTCATGATGACGGGCATCGCCGCAGCGGCGAAGGAGGGCGTTCAGTGAAAGGCCTCAAAGGACTCTTCACCGCCTTCGCCGCGGTGCTCCTCGGTCTCGCGGCGGGAGCGGTGCTCATGCTTGTCATCGGCGCGAATCCCTTCGAGGGTTTCTCGTACCTTTTCCGCGGCGGACTCATGAACATCGAGCGCATCGGGAATACTCTGGCTACCGGCACGACCCTCACCCTCACGGGTCTCGCAATGGCTTTCGCCTTCCGTACGGGGCTTTTCAGCATCGGTGCATCGGGGCAGATGCTGATGGGAGGGCTCGCGGCCACCGCCCTCGCCCTGACCTTGAACCTGCCGAAGTGGCAGATGCTGCCGATCATTGTGCTCGCGGCGATGACCGCCGGATCGATGTGGGGCTTCATCCCCGGCTACCTCAAGGCGCGCTTCAATGTTCATGAGGTCGTATCGACGATCATGCTGAACTGGATCGCCTATTGGACCGTGTACTACACGGTTCCGGCCTATTTCAAGGCGAATCTCGAAACCGAGTCCGCCCGCATCCCGGAATATGCATCATTGAAGGTGCCCTGGCTGACCAACCTGTTCCACGGTTCGTTCATCAATCTCGGCGTATTTATCGCAATCGCGGCCGTGATCGTGGTCGCGATCATCCTCAACAAGACGGTTCTCGGCTACGAGCTCAAAGCCGTGGGCTTCAACCGCCATGCGGCCGAATTCGCCGGCATCGATGTGCCGAAGAGCATGGCGCTGTCGCTGGGCATTTCGGGCGGCCTCGCCGGCCTCGCCGGCGCAACGTTCTATGTCGGCTACGCCGTGAACATGCAGATCGGCGTCCTGCCCTCGCAGGGCATGGACGGCATCGCCGTCGCGCTTCTCGGCGCGAACAGTCCGATCGGCGTCGCCCTGGCTGCGCTCTTTTTCGGCGTCCTGCATTCGGGCAAGGGTTTTATGAACGCGATGACCGGCATTCCGCCCGAGATCGGCGACACGATCATCGCGATCATCATTTACTTCGCCGCGACAAGCGTTCTGTTCACCCGGCTGTACGACGTTCTCAGGGCCAGGCTACGGAGGGAAAAGTGAAATGTGGGAGATAGTATCGAGCATTTTCCCCTACGCAGTCGCGTATACCATTCCGCTTCTTGCGGCGGCCCTCGGCGGATTTTTCAGCGAGCGGGGCGGCGTGGTCAACATCGCGCTCGAAGGTCTCATGGTCATCGGCAATTTCGTGGCGGCCGTGACAATTTCGAAACTCCAGCCGAGCATGGGCGGGGGGGCGATCTGGATCGGCCTTTTGATGGCCGCCGCGGCGGGAGTCGCATTCTCCGCACTGCACGCTTTCGCCAGCATAAGCCTGTGCGCGAATCAGGTTATTTCGGGGACGGCCATCAACATGGTCGCCACGGCCCTGACCGTCTTCCTCGCGCGTACCATGACGGGATCGGGCAACGTGCGCATCACACTCGGCTTCATACCCTTTGATGTCCCCTTGCTGTCCTCGATCCCGATAGTGGGGCCGCTGTTGTTCACTAAAACCTATGCGACCACCTGGCTTGTCCTTGTGATATTGGCGCTTTCGTGGTTTGTCATGTACAAAACGCGCTTCGGGCTCCGCCTGCGCGCCTGCGGCGAGCACCCGCAGACGGCCGACGCCGCGGGCGTCAACGTCTATCGGATGCGCTACGCCGGAGTCCTCATCTCGGGCGGCCTCGCGGGACTTTCGGGCGGCACTATCCTGGTCACGTTCTCGGGCGAGTTCAACGGCACCGTGGCCGGACTCGGCTTCCTCGCCCTCGCCGCGCTCATCTTCGGCAACTGGAAGCCCCTGGGCATACTGGGCGCGACGTTTTTCTTCGGTTTCGCCGCGACGCTCGCGAACGTATCCCAGGTGGTCCCCGAACTCTCGAAAATCCCCGGTCTCGCGCTCAAGGCCTTCCCGTACCTCATCACTATCCTGGCCCTGGTCTTCTTCTCAAAGACGACCCAGGCGCCGAGGGCCGACGGTGAGATCTACGACGCGGGGAAAAGGTAGGCCCCGGACCGCAGCATGTGTCGCGCTGGCGGCCGTTCTTGCCGCCTGCGTGCCTCGAAGTACAAGACCGCCGGATCTCGCGGCCGCTGAAGAACGAGCCCCTTCTTCTCGGAGCGCGCATCGGACTGCGCAGAAGTTGACGGCCCCGCGCAGAATCGCCGCGGCTTTTGAGCTTCCCGCTTCAGGCGGAATCGGCGATTCGGTCTATGCCGGGCTTGAGCGTCTCGCCGAGGAACGGAACGGGGAAATAATCAAAACCGAGCGAAATGCTCCCTCCGGAGCGGCGATCGTCATCCAGTGTATTTGGTCAAAACTCGGAGGCGAGGACTACGAGCAGATTCTTCGGCAGCTTGCTGGATCGAGTAGCGAGTTGGTGATCTGCGCGGGGGCTGCTTATCTCGCGGCGGCAGAGCGCGCAGCCGCTGCTTTTCCTGGGACAAGGTTTGTTGTGATCGATGCGCCCGCATCCACCGAGACCGAAACGGCATCCCGGCCCGACAATGTGACGACTCTGTCCTTCGCACTCGACGAGGGCGCTTTTTTGGCCGGCGTATACGCAGCCTCTGCTTTTTCAAATAAGCCTCCGGTCCGACTCGGCTTTATCGGCGGCATGGACAGGCCCGATATTCGAACCTGTCTCGAGGCCTTCCGCGCCGGCGCCGCCTATGCCTCGCCCGCGTTCCGGGCATCGGGTTCTGTCATCGCGAAATTCTGCGGCCGAACCGAGGCCGGCTTCGCCGATCCGATTTCCGCCAAGGCACGTGCGTCTTCGCTCTATGCTTCGGGGGTGGACATCATTTTTCACATGGCCGGCGCGTCCAGATCGGGTGTTTTCGAGGCCGCCGTCGAGTCGGGTAATTTTGCGATCGACTCGGAGTTCGACCAGAGCGTTTTTTACAGCCTGTCTAGTTCGCTTCATCATAATCAATTTCGATCTCATGTGCTCGGTACCGTAGTCAAACGGGGAGACATCGCTGTTCATCTTCTTGTTCGCGAGTACCTTGCGGCCGGACTTCACGGCCGACACCGGGAACTCGGTGTCGCGCAGGGATGTGTCGATTTTGTCCCGAACGACCCCATCACAGCCTCTAATATAGAAGCTCTCGCAAGGGCTCGCACCTATATCATTTCAGGCGGACCTGCGTCCGCCGAAGAATCAGCGGCAAATACTCGTCCTGCGCAGCGGTAGAAGTCGGGATATTCCTCGAACCTTGTTGCGGCCCCGCTATCCCCTTGTCCTTTGCGCCGTAAAACGGTTTTCGCCGTCGGCCTGAGCTGCATTTCAACAAGGTTCGAGGACCTTCGTAATTTTCAGAAGCTGAATCCTGATTTTTTTACATTGACGGCGGAGCGAGGCGGCCTCAGGATATTTATAGACTCATTTTTTTTGTGGAGGGAACATGAAAAGGATTCGTTTTTTGAAGGTCCTCGCCCTCGTCTTTATGGCGCTATTGGCTGTGGCGCTAGTCGGCGCCCAGGCCAAAATCGCCGTGACCTTCGCAGGCACCGAGGCAGCTACGACCACCCAGAGCCGGATGATGCAGGATGTCGCGGATGTCCTCAATAAAGATGGTCGTTTCGACGCCAAGGTCCTCGTAGCCGGCGCTCTCTCGGGCGATACCAATGCGCTTGTGACCCAGGCGAAGCTCGGCATCCCCCTCGTCGTACCCTCTGATCCCGGCCGCCTCGCCAGCCAATTCAATATTCCGGACCTCAACATCCTCATGGCGCCGTATATCTTGACCGATCCCGCGGTGCTCAAGAAGCTTCCTGACACCGAGCTTTTCCAGACCTGGTCCAAGCAGCTCGAAGCCCAGGGCATCGTCCTCATCGCCGATATGTATAACGGTTTCCGCAATTTCTACACCACGAAACCGGTCAAATCTGTTGCTGATCTCAAGGGCCTGCGCATCCGCGGTTTCGGGAATGATATCGGCAATGCCCTCGCCAAGTACCTCGGCTTCGCAAACATCGCCATCCCCTTCGGTGAGGTTTTCCCCGCGATTCAGCAGAAAACCCTCGACGGGACCGAGGTCCAGGTATCGGCGGCCGCCGGCGCGGCGTTCTGGGATGTCACCAAGTACATCGCCGTCACCAAGCATTATATGCTTCAAACCGCATTTGTGTGCTCGACTCGAATGCTCAACAGCATGCCGGCCGACGCCAAGGCCTTCTTCCTCAAGACTATGCGTGAAAAAGCCCTCGAGTACGGCACGATCGCCGAGCAGGACGAGGCGGGATACTACAAGCAGATGAGAGATCACGGCGTGACTATCACGAACGTGAATATCAAGGAATTCCAGAACGCCATCGCTCCGCTCTATACGAACAACGACCTCAAGTTCTCGCCCGGTCTCAAAGAGAAACTTTTCCAGCAACTCGGCATACAGTAATCACAAGAGTCCTGTTTTACCTTGGGCGGGACGGTTAGTGCGCCGTCCCGCCTTTTTCACAAGTCAAAGAACACGCATCCGATTGTGGAGCGAACATGAGAAAGCTATATAAGTTTCTTTGCAAGGCCGAGGAAGCGGCCTGCGGGGCCGGATTGGTGTTCCTCGTAATCCTCATACTGATTTCGGCCCTCGGTCGATGGCTGAAAATTTCCCAATCCTGGTATATCGATCTGGCAATGCTCGCCCTGGCCTGGACATCCTTCCTCGGCGCCGATGTCGCCTGGCGTCACGGACAGATTCTCGGTGTTGATATTCTTGTACGGAAACTGCCGACAGCCATTCGCGTCGTCGTGGAGCTTCTCGTGCTTTTAATAATCCTCGCGACGCTGATCATAATCGTCATTTTTGGAATCCGCCTCGCCTGGGTGGACCGCCTCGCCAAATACCAGTCGATGCCCATTCCGTATTCGCTGGTCACCTTCAGCCTTGTCGTAGCATCTTCATCCATGATCCTGACAACAGTGAATAAGATACGAAAGACCATTATCGGCTTGGTCAGAAAAGGTTCCGGGCGGACGCTCGAGGAGGCCGTGAAATGACACTCCTCCTTGTCTGCTTCGTTCTTTTTATTTTCATGGGAATGCCGATCGCCTTTGTCATCGGCATAGCGGGCTTTGCGTACTTTTTTTCAAATCCCGTTCTACCCTTCGAGACAGCCGTCCAGATGACCGTTCAGCAGAGTCAATCCTTCCCCTTCCTCGCGGTGCCGTTTTTCATCTTCGCCGGGAATCTCATGAATGTTTCAGGTATTACAAACCGCATTCTCGGACTGTCTCGTCTTTTGACGCGGCGTATGTACGGCGGTACCGCTCAGATAAGCGTCGTCATGAGCACCCTCATGGGCGGCGTATCGGGTTCGGCTACGGCCGACGCCATGATGGAGACACGGATCCTTGGTCCGGAGATGATGAGGCTCGGTTATAAAAAGGGCTATATTGTCGCCGTCAACTGCACGACCGCCCTCATCACAGCCACCATTCCGCCCAGTCTGGGCCTCATCATTTTCGGTTTCGTAGGCGAGGTTTCGATCGGCCGGCTCTTCGCCGGAGGTATTATACCCGGTATTCTCATGATGCTCTTTCTCATGGCGACTACTTCGATCACGAGCCGCATACAACGCTATGATCCTCCGAGACAGGACGCGCCGCACGTGAGTGTTAGAGAGCTTGTTGCCGATTTGAAGGACTCTATATGGGCCTTGCTGTTCCCCGTATTGCTTATCGTCGGAATTCGCTTTGGAGTATTTACGCCCTCGGAGTCGGGAGCCTTCGCGGTAATTTATGCAGTGTTGATCGGCAAGTTCGTCTATAAAGAATTGACATGGGAGAAATTCAAAGGAGCCTTGATCACGAGTTTTAAGGATAACGGTGCGATTATGCTTATAATCGCGTTATCCGGTTCCTTTCAATGGGCGCTTACCTGGGTCCAACTGCCGGTTCATCTGAGTAATTTGATTTTCGGCATTACATCCAATCCGCAGCTCTTGGTCATCATCATGCTTCTATTCCTTTTCATAACCGGGCTCTTCGTGGACTCGAACGTCAACTTCCTTTTATTGACTCCTATCTTCCTCCCCATGGTGAAAGGCCTGGGTTTTGATCCGGTGCACTTCGGCGTACTTATGGCGACCGTCGTCACGCTCGGTGTAATGACGCCGCCCGTCGGCGCTGCCATGTACTCCGTCTGCGGGGCCATCGACTGTCCGGTTGAACAGTATACCAAGGCGGCACTTCCCTTCTTCGGTGCTATTCTGCTCGAGCTCGTTCTTCTCGTGTTTTTCCCGCCCTTGGTTACTTGGATACCGAACATGATATTCGGCAAATTCTAGACTGAAGACCTGGCTTTGATCTTGCGTTAGTAAATTTTTATAATATAATAGGGTGCCTCGCAAAACTTTAGTTTTTCGAGGCACCTTTAACTGTAAAGGTATAGATGTTTTTTGTATGGCGAAACGAATACATCAATGTTATTTTGAAACAGTGTTCGTTCGATACTCTTTTGCGGTGATCCCGGCTATTTTCTTGAAGATGCTTGAAAAATAGTTGGCATTGTTGAAGCCGACCTCGTACGCTATCTCTGTAATCGGCTTGTCGCTTGTGACAAGGAGGGCTTTCGCTCGTTCTATTCTGACAGAGGTCAAATAGTCGACGAATGTCAGTCCTGTTTCCTCTTTGAAAAGCGACAAGAAGTATGAAGGACTTACAAAAACTTCTTTAGCTACATCCTTATAGCTGAGATCTTTCGAGTAATTTTCTTCTATGAACTTTCTTGCGTTTCTGATGATGGCTTTTGAACGTTTTTCATAGACATGGGCGACCGTCGAAGCAATCTCCGAGACAACATCGGCCAGCCATTTCTCGGCGACCTCTGGATCCTTTATGTGATCAATGTCCTTATAATACGAACTTACACGTTCGTCCAACTTGAGTCCGTCGCCACCGCCGAGAACAGCTGCGTCGATCATAGAACCGACAAGCTCATAGAGACGGAAACGTAGAACCTCCGGTTTTTCAGCGATGAAGGGTTTGAACAGCGACATGAAGGAGTATAAAGCGGCCTTGGAATTCTCAACATCGCCTACTTTAATGAGCGACAACAGTTTTTCTTTCTCTTTTACCGGGTAGAATCTGGAACTACGTTCTTTTTCGCGGAGGTTGTCGACGTGGATGATGCTTGTTCCTTCGAGTCGTTCAGCATATTCCTGTGCGTTCAAAGCCTCATGGTAGGATGCATGGAGGTCTTCGATTCTGGAGTAGCTCCGCCCCAATCCGATGGCGATTGTACAGTGAAGATTCTTGACGGTTTCTTCTTTAATTGTTTCTAGCGCTTCCCATATAATCGAGTTCTTTCTCGCCTCTTCGGCCGATGGAAGCTCTACTGCTATGACGATCCTGTCGTTCGATAACTGCAGGGTTAAAAACCTGTCCTCTCCCAAAGTCGTATCAAGGCACCGATTTACAATCCGCATAACTTCGTCCATGAGCGCGAGGTCGCGCAGGATTTCCGACCGGGCCTCTTTGATTTTCAGGACGATCATGGTATTCAGACGGCCCTTGCCCAGGCATCTGAGCATTTCCGTCAGCTTGCTTGCGGACAACTCGCTCAAGGCGACATTGTCGATAATGTCCTCTTTTATGAAGGGCACGAGTTTTTCATAATAGCTGTGCACTTCCTTTGCGTCCATGAGCACGCTTCCGCCGAAAAGCAGCGCGCTGAGAACCGATGCGATATAATAGATGCCCCATTGTTTGAAATACGAGCCGATGATGAAAGACACGGCGAATATGACGACGCCCGAGTTGAGCATGAATATTTTGTTACAAATAAGGCCTTTGAGGGAAGTCCCGATTTTGAGTTTGACGAGCTTGAACCCGGAAAAACCGAGGAGAATGAGGCCGATCGCGATTTGCACGCCGATCGTCACTTCGCGGCCGTAAAACGGCGCCTTTCCCGACGGCGTGTCGTTGTCCATCGCCGTAATGCCTGCGAATTGGAAAATCTCCCTGCTCGACTTCGTCCCCAGGGTGTTGAAAACAACATACGTAAGGCCGAGGAGGACGCAGATTGAAATGATGACGACCTCGAAACGTCTGCGCCTGCGCGTGTTAAAGAGGTCGGAAGCGAGAATAATGACCGGCGCGATGATGGCGCACAGAATGAAGACGCGGATATTGACGATGATGAGCGGGAGAGGGTGGGGGCCCGTCAGAAGCTGCACCGGCCTTCCCAAAGAAAAAATACTGATCGCTATCAGAAAGATGATGAAGTACCGGAAACCCGCGGCTTTCGAGGGGTTCGTGATGACGAAGTATATGAAATACAGGAGGAAAAAAAGGCCGGCGATGAGCGGCGCGACTATATTGGAGAAAACTTGCATAATCTGCGTCGTACCACTGTACCCCAGGGTTTTGAAGCGGGCAAGTCGATTTTTCCGTCATTTCGGACGACAAGCCGTGGGCGATCGGATTGACGTGCGTCTCGGTGCGGACGGTATAATCACCAGCTATGATCACGAAGGACTTCGATCGAAAAGACGGACTTGTAATCGCGTATATCGGCGGAGGCTCGCGGGGCTGGGCCTGGAAGCTCATGTCGGACCTCGCTATGGAGCCGAGACTTTCGGGAACGGTGCGGCTGTACGATATCGATACGTCTGCAGCCGAGACCAACGCAGTGATCGGTAACACGCTCGCCTTCAGGTCCGATGTCGTCGGGAAATGGCGTTACGAAGTTGCAACAAGCCTCAGTTCAGCCCTCGAGGGTGCCGATTTCGTGGTGGCATCGATCCTGCCGGGGAGCTTCGAGGATATGGCGGTCGATGTGCATGCGCCGGAGGAGTACGGCATCTATCAGTCTGTCGGCGATACGACCGGCCCCGGTGGAATTATCCGCGCGTTGAGAACTATACCGCAGTATGTCGAGATCGCACATGCGGTTCGAGAACATTGTCCCGAGGCCTGGGTCATCAACTACACAAACCCCATGGCGCTGTGTGTGCGGACTCTTTATGCGGTATTCCCCGGAATAAAGGCCCTCGGTTGTTGTCATGAAGTTTTCGGCACGCGCAAGCTTCTCGCCGCCGTCGCCCGCGAGATACTCGAAGCCGAAGACGCCG
>CAZINN010000077.1:0-9835 GCA_964540615.1 uncultured Treponemataceae bacterium
GGGGACTGCCGCGGAAATTCGCGCGGACAGAAACGACGAGCTGGGGCTTCATCGCTACGCGCTCGACTTCGTTCTCGATCCTGCCCGAGCTGTCGTCGAACGACAGTCTCCTCATAGGCTACGGGGCCTTGAGCGAAGACAGGCTGCGCACCGGCTTCGCCCGCATGGCCGCCTATATCGAGGGCCGATCGGGCTGAGGGGCGCGTACCGCGGGACGCGGACCTCCGGCGCGTACCATTCGTAGCGGGTCGCGAGCCGCGCGCTGTCGGGCGCCCCTTGCGCGCATCCTTGGATTGTGCTATGGTCGGCTTCACCGATTGGAGGAGCGATCCCCATGAGTAGACCGGTCGAGGGCAGGCGGCCCTGCGAAGCCGGTCAAAAGGGGAGGATCGCCGAAGGGCAGAAGCTCGCGCCTCGAGCCTGCCTTGGACGTAGCGGCTAACACCCTACGGCTGTCGCGGACGCCACAGTCCGCGGAGCGCCATCGGAATCGGCTCCACACGCCGCAGTTCCCATGTCGAGGAGGACTGTAGTCGGCGTGACCGCGGATCCGGTTTCGGGATCTCCATCGGATTGGAGGTCCTTCCATGATCAGCCTTCAATCCGTGGAACGCAGAGCCTTGGATTTTTTGGCGGAGCTCTGCGCCACGTACACGCCCGCCGGCAGAGAGGCGGCCCTCATCCCCCTCCTCAGCTCCGATTTGACGCGCCTGGGCGCATCAGTCGAGGTTTTACCCCTGGGCGAAGGTCGGGCGAACTTGCTCGCGCTCTGGGGCGAACCTCGCATCCTCTTCACCACCCATCTCGATGTCGTTCCTCCCGATATTCCCCTCCACCATTCTGAAAAAAGCGTGCAGGGCCGTGGCGCCTGCGATGCCAAGGGGCAGATCGCCGCTCAGCTCGGAGCGATCGAGCTCCTCCTCGACCGCGGCATCAGGAGTCTCGCCTGGCTCGGCGTCGCGGGGGAGGAGACCGACTCGATCGGCGCGGCGGCGGCTGTCAGTCTCAAGCCGCGGTTTTCCTCGCTCCGCGCGATCGTCAACGGCGAGCCCACGAACTGCGTCCTCGCGACCGGACAGAAGGGCTTCCTTCGAGTTCGCCTAACGTGCGAAGGCAGGGCCGCCCACGGCGCCACGCCCGAGCTCGGCGAGAACGCCCTGGTCGCGATGATGGACTGGATCGAAGCCATTCGGAGCATCGAACTCGTTTCCGACCCCGAGTTGGGTCCCGAAGTCTGGAACCTGGGGCTCCTCAAGGGCGGACGGGCCTCGAATGTGGTCGCCGACTACGCAGAGGCGGAACTCGCCCTCAGGACGGTGCCCGGCGGGAGGCTCAAAGAAGCGCTCGAATCGGCGCGGCCGCCGCGCGGCAGGCTCGAGGTCCTCGTCGAGGAAGGCTGGGCGTATTTTGACGTCCCCAAGGGATTCTCGGCCGCCCCCGTGCCCTTCGGCTCAGATTTAGTCGCGCTGCGCGCTCTTGCGCCGGATGCGGATGCCATACTCTGCGGCCCGGGAAGGCGCGAACTGGCGCATACGGGTGTCGAAGAACTCGGCGCCGAGGAACTTTCGGCGGGCATCGAACTTTTCAGGAAGATCGGCCTCCGCTACTCGGAGGTATAGTAGGGGACCTCGAAAAACTTCAGTTTTTCGAGGTCAACCTTAGAAAAAAGCAATTCCCGTAAGGGAATTGATTCCCTTGCGGGAATTGCAAGGAACCTCTAAAAACCAACCGGGTTTTTAGAGGTTCCATGAATGAATTATAACGAAGGGGTGAATATGACCGGTCCTGTCATCATGAAATTCGGCGGCACCTCGGTCGCCAACGCCGAGAGGCTGCGCGGCGTCGCCGCGCTCGCGCGGGAGTACGCCGAGCACGGGGTTCTTCTCGTCCTGTCCGCCTTTTCGGGCGTGACCGACTCGCTCTTCGCGGCGGGCCGCGCGGCCCTCGCCGGAAACGAGAACGAGGCCCTCGACATCCTCGGAAACATGCTCAAGCGGCACCGCGATACCGCCGCCGAACTTCTCGGCAGCGAAAAACTGCCTGACTCCGTCGAGACGGCCCTCGCGGCGGCCGAATCCGAACTCGGATCGGTGTTGCGCGGGGCGGCCCTGCTCAAGGCCCTGCCCGACCGGAGCATGGACATCCTTGCCGGCCGCGGGGAGCTTCTGTCCACGACGATACTGGCCGCCTACATGGGCATTCCCTGGATCGACGCGCGCGAGGTGATGCGCACGGACTCGCACTTCGGCTGCGCCAGGCCGCTCACCGACACGATCGCCGTCCTCGCGCGCGAAAAAGTTGCGCCCCTCGTCGCGCCCGGCAAGATCGCCGTGACCCAGGGCTACATCGGCGCCGACGCCCAGGGAGCTGCCACGACCCTCGGCCGGGGCGGCTCGGACTACAGCGCCAGTCTCTTCGGAGCCGCCTTGAGCGCCTCCGAAATTCAAATCTGGACCGATGTCGAGGGCGTCTTGACCTGCGATCCGCGCGTCGTCCCCTCGGCCAAGCCCATCGAAGTCCTCGGCTACGACGAGGCGGCCGAGCTTTCGGCCTACGGCGCCAAGGTCCTCCATCCCGCCACCATCCTGCCCGCCGTGGAACAGGGCATTCCCGTCACGGTGCGCCACAGCATGATCCCCAAGGGCCGGTTTACGACGATTTCGCGGGGCTCGGCCTCGGGCAGGCACGTCACCGCCCTCGCCTCGCGCGGGCCGGTCACGGTCATCACCGTCCGCACGCCGCGCATGCTCGGAGGCGCGGGCTTTCTCGCAAAAATTTTCGAGGCCTTCGGCCGAAGGGGCGTGAGCGTCGATCTCGTGGCCACCTCCGAGGTGAGCGTCTCGGCCACGATCGACGGAGCCGCCGCGATCGAGGAACTCGTCTCCGATCTTAAGAGTCTGGGAGACGTCATTGTCGAGCGCGACTGCGCGATCGTCGCCCTCGTCGGCGAGCGCCTGCTCAAAACCCCGGGTGTCGCCGGAACCGCCTTCGCCGCGATCGGAGACCTCGGCATCAAGATGATCAGTCTCGGGGCGAATGAGATAAACTTGAGCCTTGTCGTCGAGCGCTCGAACGCTCCCGAAGCCCTGCGCCGCCTCCACGCGGCCTTCTTCGAGCAGCGCTAAGGAGGGTATATGAGAATCGGGATTTTCGGACGGGGGAAGCTCGGAAGCGCGATCGCCCAGGCGGCCGCGAAGGAAAGCGATCTCGAAGTCGCCTGGATCGTCGACATCGGCGAATCGCCCTCGGCTCCGGTCGACGCGGCGGTCGATTCGAGCGTCGCGGGCGCGGTCGGCGGACACCTTGCCTGGGCCATGGAAGCGGGCTGCAATCTCGTGATCGCGACCACAGGCTGGGACGAGTCCCTTCTTGCGCCGCTCAAGGCCGATCCAGGGAGGATCGGGGTTATGGTTTCGCCTAACTTCTCCCTCTCGGTCGCCTTTTCGCGCAGGATCGCGCTCGCACTCGGCCGCTTCGCGGCCCTCGACGCGTCGAGTTCGCTCGGCATCGTCGAACACCACCATACGGCCAAGGCCGACGCGCCCAGCGGAACCGCGAAGCTCCTCGCCCAGGCCCTCGCCGAAGGCTGCCCGCGGTACAAAGGCTGGAACATGGGCAGGGCCGAAGCGGACAAGATCAACATCGCCAGCCTGCGCATCGGCTCCGAAATCGGCTATCATGAGATTTTCTACGAGGCCGCCCAGGACGCCATGGTGTTCTCGCACCGAGCCCTGTCCCGCGAGATGTTCGCGAAGGGAGCTCTGGTGGCGCTGCGCTGGATGGCGGGGAAAAAAGGTCTGCACAGCTTCGACGAGGTCGCGGCGGAGGTCATCGATCCGCTGTTCGAACGCTGACTGCCTCTGAAGGGGGTTGGATATGGACATGGAAAAGCTCAAGGGCCTCGGCGTCGCCGTGGCCACTCCGTTCAAGCCGGCCTCCGGGCCGGGGGATTTCGGCGCCGGAGAAGTCGATCTTCCGGCATTCCGCGCCCTGGTCGCGAGGATCGCCGGGCACGCGGACTTCCTCGTGGTGCTCGGCTCGACCGGCGAGGCCGCGACGGTCACGATGAGCGAGCGCGACGCGCTCGTCGCCGCGGCGAAGGAAGAGGCCCGCGGGCTGCCCGTCATCGTCGGGACCGGGCACAACTCGACGGCGGTCGCCGTCGAACTCGCGGTCAGGGCCGCGAAGGCCGGGGCCGACGGCATCCTCGTCGTGACGCCCTACTACAACAAGCCTCAGGGCGCAGGACTCGAGGCACACTTCCGCGCGATCGCCGCGGCCGTTCCGGGCATGCCCATCATCGCCTACAACGTACCGGGCAGGACAGGACTCAACCTTGTGCCCAAGGACCTCGCCCGCCTCTGGGCCATCCCCGAGGTAGTCGCGGTCAAGGAATCCTCGGGCAACCTCGCCCAGATCGGCGAAATTCTCAGGACGATCCCGAAAGGTAAGAAGCTCTTCTCGGGCGACGACGCCCTCGCCCTGCCCGCGATCGCGCTGGGCGGCCACGGACTCATCTCGGTGATCGGCAACATCCTGCCGGCCGAGACGAAGGCCCTGATCGACGCCGCCCTCGCCGGCAGACGGGAAGAGGCCGCGTCGGCGCACGCTCGGCTTCTGCCCCTCATCGACGCCCTCTTTCTCGAAACCAATCCCGTTCCGCTCAAGGCGGCCATGGCCATCGCGGGCTACTCCTCCGACGCGGTCAGGCTCCCCCTCGCGCCGGCATCACAAGCCACGAAGGAACGGCTTTCGGAACTTCTGCCCGCCTTTGGTTTGGGGAAAGGCCGAGGATGACCGGAGCCGCTTTGGAGGCTTTTTTCTCGCGGGACATGGACGAGATACTCGCCGATCCCGGTCTCGACGAGGCGCGGGAGTCCCTCCTCGAAGAGCTCGAATCGGGGGCAATCCGCTCGGCCGAGCGCGGTGTCGTCGTCATGCCGCCCGCCTACATCAATGTCGGCGCCTGGGTCGGAGCCTGCAGCATGGTGGACAGTCACGCCCTCGTCGGCTCCTGCGCTCAGATCGGCGAGCGCGTGCATCTGTCGGCGGGGGCGCAGATCGGCGGCGTCCTCGAACCCGCGGGCGCCCGCCCCGTGATCGTGGAGGACGACTCTTTCATCGGCGCCCTCTCGGGCCTCTTCGAGGGGGTCGTCGTGCGCAACCGCGCGGTCCTCGCGCCCGGCACGATCCTGACCGCGTCGACCACGTTATACGATCTCGTCGAGGCCAGGGAGCTGCGCGGCGAGGTCCCGGCGGGCGCCGTGGTCGTTCCCGGATCCCGACCCGCGCGCTCCGCCTACGCTGCCGAGCGCGGTATCTCGCTGTACGCTCCCTGCATCGTGAAGTACCGCGATGCCAAGACGGACGCGGCCACCGCCCTCGAGGGCGCGCTTCGCTAGGAAAGGACGCATAATGACCGAGAAGACATTTCCTTTGTCCAAGAAAGAGCTCGAGGCGATCTGCCGGAAGCACCCGACTCCATTCCATCTGTACGACGAGGCGGCGATCCGCGCCAACGCCCGGACCCTTCTCGAAGAGTTTTCGATACTCCCCGGGGGATTCAAGGAATACTTCGCGGTCAAGGCCCTTCCGAATCCCTTTATTCTGAAGATACTAGCACAGGAGGGCTTCGGCGCGGACGCCTCCTCGCTGCCCGAGATCATGCTCGCCGAGCGGGCCGGCATCCGCGGCGAGAACATCATGTTCTCGTCGAACGACACGCCCGACGCCGAGTTCGTCGCCGCGAAGAAAGCAGGCGCCATCATCAACCTCGACGATATTTCGCACATCGCGCGCCTCGAGAAGGCTGCGGGCGTCCCCGAACTCGTCTGCTGCCGCTACAACCCGGGCCCCCTCAAGGAGGGCAACGCCATCATCGGCAAGCCCGAGGAGGCGAAGTACGGTTTCACGCGGGACCAGCTTTTTGAGGGCTATAAACAGCTCAAGGCAAAGGGCGCGCGGCGCTTCGGCCTCCATACCATGGTCGCCTCGAACGAACTCAATCCCGAGTATTTCGTCGAGACCGCGCGCATTCTCTTCCAGCTGGCGGCCGACATCTCGTCCTCGCTCGGTATCCGCTTCGAGTTCGTCAACCTCGGCGGCGGCATCGGCATCCCGTACAAGCCCGAGCAGGAGGCCGTGCCCCTCTCCCGCGTGGCCGCGGGCATCAAGGCCGCCTACGAGTCGATCATCGTTCCGGCCGGTCTTGCGCCGATGAAGGTCTTCCTCGAGTGCGGCCGCGTGATAACAGGTCCCTACGGCTGGCTCGTCTCGCGCGTCATCCACCGCAAGAGCACCTACCGCGAGTACGTGGGCCTCGACGCGTCCATGGCGAATCTCATGCGTCCGGCGATCTACGGCGCCTACCATCACATCACGGTCCTCGGCAAGGAGACGTCGCCCCGAACGGAAACCTACGACGTCACCGGATCGCTCTGCGAAAACAACGACAAGTTCGCCATAGGCCGGTCCCTGCCGCCCATCGAGGTCGGAGACCTTGTCGCGATCCACGACACCGGCGCGCACGGTTACGCGATGGGATTCAACTACAACGGCAAACTCCGCTCCGCCGAGCTTCTTCTCAGGGAAGACGGGAGCGTGGTCGAGATACGAAGGGCCGAAACTGTAGACGACTATTTCCGCACCCTCGATTTCGGCAAGCTGGCGCGATTCAAGTAGGAACAACGGCGCTGGTGCTGTAAGCCTTCCCGCTGCACCAGGTGCATAAGGAGCTAGTATGAGCGATAGGGGATTTGTCACGCGCGTTAGGCGCAATCAGTGCTTCGCGAACCTCTCGGCGGGCTATCTCTTTCCCGAGGTCGCCAAGCGGCGCAGGGCCTTCCAGGATCGGAATCCCGGTGTAAGGGTCATCAGCCTGAGCGTCGGCAACACGACCGAGCCTTTGACGCCGACGATCGCCGAGGGTTTGCGTTCCGGAGCCGAAAAACTCGCCACGCGCGAGGGCTATACGGGCTACGGCGACGAGCAGGGCATGGCCGAGCTGCGCGATGCGATCGCGAAACGCATGTACCGCTGCCCCATCGAGGCCGACGAGGTCTTTGTATCCGACGGCGCCAAGTGCGACATCGCGCGGCTTCAGACCATGTTCGGTCGCGGCGTCAGGGTCGCCGTCCAGGACCCCGCCTACCCGGTCTACGTCGACGGCAGCGTCATTTCAGGGGCCGCCGGCGGCGCGCGATCGGACGGCTCTGGTTATAAAGGTATCACCTACCTCCCCTGTACACCGGAGAACGACTTTTTCCCGGACCTGGACGCAGCGAAAAAGGCCGACCTCATCTACTTCTGCTCCCCCAACAATCCGACGGGAGCCTGTGCGACGCGGAAACAGCTCGAAAAACTCGTGGCTTTCGCGCGCTCGCGGGGTTGTATTATCGTTTTCGATGCGGCCTATGCCGAGTATATCTCCGATCCGGACCTGCCGAAATCGATCTTCGAGATCGAAGGTGCGCGCGAGATCGCCATAGAAGTGAACTCGTTCTCGAAACCGATCGGCTTCACCGGGGTTCGTCTCGGCTGGACCGTCGTTCCGCGCGAGCTGCGTTTCGCGGACGGTACGAGCGTCTCGAAGGACTGGAACCGCGTCATGACGACCCTCTTCAACGGGGCCTCCAACATTGCCCAGGCAGGCGGTCTCGCGGCCATGACGGACAAGGGACTTTCCGAGATGCGTTCGACCGTCGCGTACTACATGGGCAACGCCGCGGTCATCAAAAAAGGGCTCGACAGCCTCGGCGTAGAAAACTACGGCGGCGTCAACGCGCCGTATATCTGGGCCCGCTTCCCCGGCGAAAGTTCATGGGATGCCTTCGCCAGGATACTCGAATCCTGCGCCGTCGTGACCACGCCGGGCTCGGGCTTCGGCCCCTCGGGCGAGAGTTTTCTGCGCTTCAGCGCCTTCGGTCACCGCGAGGACGTCGAAGAAGCCGTCGGCAGGCTCACGAAAAAACTAGGATGAGTCTTTTCGCGCTCGACGAGGAGGAGGCTCTCGAGGCGGCTGAGCGCTTCGGTACGCCCTGTTTCGTCTATCGTCTCGATACGGCGATCGCGTCGTTCGATGCGCTCCGATCCGTGCTGCCTGAGCGGGCGATCCTCGCCTATGCGGTCAAGGCCAATCCCGGCGCGCCCCTCATCAAGGCCTTCGCCTCCCGAGGCGCCTGGTTCGACTGCGCCTCCTCGGGGGAGCTCGAGCGTGTCGCAGCGGCGCAGGTGCCGGGCGGAAGGATCCTCTTCGCGGGCCCCGGCAAGACCGAGGCCGAGCTAGCTTTGGCTGTCTCGATGGGCGCGAGGATTCAAGTCGACGGCATCGAGGACCTGGAGCGGCTCGAGGCCTTGCTCGCAGCCTCGCCTCAGAGCGCGGCGAGCGGAGGCCCCCTGCGGCTCAGCCTGCGTGTCCATCCCGCTTCGGGCGTCTCAGAATCTTCGCGCATCATCGGCGGATCGGGTCCCTCGGTTTTCGGCGTAGACGAAGAGGAACTTCTTCCCTTCCTGGCTGAGACCCGGCGCTTCGAGCGGCTTCGCATAACGGGCCTTCAGGTCTTCGCCGCCAGCAACGAGCGCGAGGCCGAGCGCCTTCTCGGCAATTACCGCAGAACCTTCGAGATCGCCCGTCTTCTTTCCCGCGAGGTCGGCGCCCTCGAACTCATCGACCTGGGCGGAGGGCTGGGTATTCCTTACGACGAAAGCGAGAGCGAACTCGATATCATGGCGCTCGGATCGGGACTCGTCCGCATCCTTGCGGACAATCCCTGGTTCGAGGGCCATGTCATCGTCGAGCCCGGCCGCTTTCTCGCCGGCCCCTGCGGCGTCTATCTCGCCCGCGTTATACGAACGAAGCTGAGCCGCGGCACACTGTTCGTCGTGCTCGAAGGCGGGGTGAACCACCTCCTGCGGCCCCTGCTCACGGGACAGGCCTTCCCCGCGCGAATCCCCGGCCGAGGGGGGAAGCTCGTACCCTGCACCCTCACAGGCCCGCTCTGCACCTCGCTCGACAGGCTCGGCGAAGTCCGCCTGCCGCAGCCCTGCGCAGGGGATCTCGTGATGCTCGGCCAGGCCGGGGCCTATGGCTTCACCGAATCGATGAACGCCTTCCTGAGTCACCCCCGGGCGGCGGAAATCTGGATCGAGCACTCTCTGCAAAACGCCGTCAGCGCCGACTCTTCAAACAATACCCGAGGTTCGATGTAATGGCAGAGGCGCAGGAGAAAGCCGAGTTTCCGCCGTATTGGATAGTGCCGAGGATCGTAATCGTCGCCTCCATCATCATCGCGGGCGCGGGAAACGCGTTCTGGGCTCTCGAAGCCGCGGACGTCGTGGAACATGCCGAATACGCCTCAGACCAGTATGAGCGCAATCGCTTCACCGCAGCTCATGATGATTTTCCGACGGGCCGCGAGGTCATGGCCCTCATCGCTCTCGACCGCGATATCGAGGACTACCGAGCCTATTCCGCCTTGGGCGGAGCCGCCGGAAGGTACTACCGCGAGCAGGTCGAGCTCTGCCAGAGAGTGCGCCCGCTGCGGAATGACTACGAACGCCTGTTCTCGGCTGCCCAGGCCGGGGAATCAGAGAAAGCGCAGAGATTTCATGCGATGGACGAGCGTGCAATCGCCGCTTACCTCGCCAAGGCGCCTTTCCCCTTCTCGAAGGCGGATTTTTGGTTTACACCGAGGGAAGAGCTCAAACACGCCCATCCCTACGCTCTCGACGTGTTTTTCAAATCATTCCGTCGCGAGAACGGAGAGCATAGCGGGCCGAAGATTCGATCCCTGTATCCGGGAATCGTCGTCGCCGCAGCCGGCGACTGGGAGGGAGG
>CAZINN010000078.1:0-9834 GCA_964540615.1 uncultured Treponemataceae bacterium
GAATGCTCAAGTCCATAGCGCATTATACGACGGGTCGCGATTGTCGTGTGTCGCTATTCGCGACATGATTTAATATGTTAACCGTCATAGTTTAAAATGGCAAGTAGTTTTGCCCATTTCGATCCTTGTCAGCAGCCTATCAGGGAGCGCCCATTGGCTCGGCCTCCCATAGAGCAATCCAGACAAGGTTAGACTGCTCACAGAGAATTGTTATTGATTCGTCTAAAGGGATAAAGAGATCAGCCGGTCCATAGCAATGAAGCGATGCCACATTGTCTAAAAGTGGATGCTCGATAAATTCCGTCAAGGTAAGGTCCCATAGCGGATCTGGTTGTTCATGACCAGACTGTTCGTATACGCCGACAAAAGAACCGACATAATCGATTGCTCCGGGCTGCGCAATAAGAAAACCGTCATTCTCAAGAAATTGCCTCAGGTGTTCTTCATCGCCGCGACTGCTGTCCAAAAGCACTACACCGAAGGCGGATAGCTTTTCCTCGTCCCAGCTGTCTGGGCTTGATTCTTCGTATTCGTATTCTGCGTCGTCAAGAAAGTTTTTTAAGCCGGAAACCTTCTGATGCCCTTTTAGATTGTCATCAAGCAAGAGCTTGGGTGGCTTTGACTGTGATTCTAGATAGTTCATTATATTGGTCAACAAAGCCTGCCCATTTACATCAAAGTTTTCCCCAAGGGGGAAATCGTCGCCAATGAACAGTATTTTCCCATGTTGTGGCGGTCCTGCACAACCTTGAGCGGTTATGACCGTCGTATCTGCATCACTGTCTTCTTTACCGTCATTGACAATGAGCTGAATCGTGTATGTTCCCTCGATATCGGCTGTAAAACTGGTGGTCGCCGTCAAAGCATCAGTCAACTCGGCTGAAGATCCATCAGGTTTCGACAACATGCTCCATTTATACACAAGCTGATCTTCATCGGGATCGCTGCTTGCACTTCCATCGAGGCTGACACTTTCCCCCACCATCACAGTTTGATCAGACCCCGCCCTCGCTATTGGTTTTGTATTATCATCATTTTCTCCAGGCAGAGCGGGATAATAACAGCTCACAACGACGAAAAGCATTGAAATACCAAGCGCGTAGATAAACCTTTTCATGGTCTCCCCTATACATAAAACCTGGTACTCCCGAGCTTGCTTATTTTTTCAAAGAGTTGGCTATAAGAGTTTCTTACTTCAGTCGCTAGTTTTTCTTACCAATATATAAATTTCTTTGTTGTTCTATAAAAGGCCGCCTTTTCGGCGGCCTTGTGCAGGGAGTTTTAATGGTTTACCTCGATCTTCCAGTTCAAGCGCTCCCCATCAGGCGACATAGCTCTCCAAAAGCTCGGCGCGGCTGGGATGGGTCAGGCGTTTTAGCGCGCTCTTCTCGATCTGCCTGATTCTCTCCTTGGTCAGCTTGAAGCGGTCGCCGATCTCCTTGAGGCTCATGGCTCTTCGGCCGTTGAGACCGAAGCGATACTCGATCACTTCCCGCTCCTTGTCGGACAGTGTCCGCAGGACTTCGTTGATGTCATCCTTGAGATTCTGCTCGACAACGTAGTCCTCGGGGGCGGTATAGGCCGTGTTTTCGATGAAATCCCCCAATACCGAGGAATCGCGCTCGTCGAACACGGGGGTGTCCAAAGACACAAACTCACGACTCACGGAAACGAGGTCGGCGACGTGCTCGGGATCCATCTCGAGCAAGCGGGCGATTTCCTTGGTCTCTTCGTCCTCTGTCATCGCTCCTTCAAGAACCTTGCGCGTCTTCTCGATCTGTACAAGTTCGTTCGCCCGGTTCAAAGGCAGACGTATCATGCGGCTTTTTTCGCAGATAGCTTTGAGAATCGCCTGACGTATCCACCACACCGCATACGAGATGAAGTGGTACCCTTTATCGACATCGTAGCGCTCGATCGCGTTGATAAGACCTATGTTCCCTTCCGAGATGAGGTCAGCCAGGGGAAGGCCCTGGTTCTGGTACTTCTTGGCGACATTGACGACAAAGCGGAGATTCGACTTGATCAGCATATCCTTTGCGTGTTTGTCTCCGCGGGCGGCGGCACGCGCATAGCTGTCTTCCTCTTCCCTGCTGAGAAGCGGGATTTTGTTGATTTCCTTGAGGTACATCGAGAGAACATTCTCATCGCAAAAGCTAGTTTCGCTGATGCACGCAGTTTTTCGAGCCATGGAGCCCTCCAGTTGGGAATATAAGTGCAGAAGACGTGCCATGAGCCGCGATTTATCCGAATAAAAAGCTTTTATTAATATTTGCTTGCTTTATATAGGATTACGCGTGCGATTCGGTACCTGGTCGGCTGATACATGTAGTAGAGAAATTGCAATCTTTTCGATCCTTTGCAGTAAACTGCATATAATGGTTACGCATACCCGCTGAGTCGAACTTCTCCTGTATCAATTCACTACAATCACACAAATCCAGGTCTGTTTTGTTTCGGAATGAACCAGTTCACGCTATCGGATCACTCACAAAACTGTTCGGAAGGCGATGCGATTCGCCCGCAACACTGTCGGTACGGCAAACCCGAACCGCAGCTGCACCTTCCGTCGCAGTCCTGACGCCGCCCGCGCCGAAAATCGATTCGTGACGCATCCGCGTGGACGATGCGCGCGGCCCCGAAAACCGGAAAAGCTATCGGCCACTCTTTGAACACGATAAGTTTTTCGGTAGGTCCAAGCCCCGAAAGTCTCCCTGATCCGGATAGGACGCGCCACGCATCGCCGATCAAGCGGACTACCGCATCCTTTTCGCCCGGCGAATCATAGCGTCCGCTTCGTTTTCTGCTGAGATACGCACAGCTGTGAATCGAATAAAACGCATAGAAATCGTCAAGAACGGGGCTCGAACGCCTGAGCATTCCGTATTCGTTGACGCGCCTAAGGTAGGCCGCCCGCGAAATACCGCGCGGTCTCAGCTTCTGGGCCGAAGCGAGCGCCTTGAGCGCAAGTTCGGGCCGGTCCAGGCGAAAGAGGGCGAGCGAAAGCCAATAGAGTTTTTTCGACAGCTCTTCAGGTCGCTCGGCCGGACAGGATGCAGCAGCCTTTCTCAGGCTCTTTACCGCGAGGTCCGGTCTATGTTTGAGAAGCTCTCGAAGTCCGCGTCTGAAGTCTGGATCGGCGAAACCGGCGGGCGAATCGCATACGGTCTTCCCGTATCTCTTCATAGAGTTAAGATATAGCCTTATTTTCCTCAAGGCAAGAGAAGTTCCTCGAAGCTTGTTGAGCTCTCTCAGGCCTGGGAGAATCCGGCACCAAGGATCGAGGGACTCTTTTGGGGCAAGCCTCGGTCAGTCTCTGGAAATCAAGACGACAAGGGATCGCGGCGCCGCGGCGTACTCGTCCTGGGGAGCCAAAACCGGCTCTGTCCCCGGTTCGCAGAAATCTTCGGGAGAGGGGAGGGAGCTGTCGATCGCCCTGCGCCACAGTCTGGCCCGGGGCGCCGGTCCGACGGTGAACACGCAGGATTCGGTCTCGGCGTTGAAAATTATGTAAAAATCGCTGTCGTCCCGGTCCGCGAGCACTTCGGCCTTGGACCCGTCGATCCGCGCGGCGATTTTTCCGTTGATGCGGGCCCAATCGGGGCTTTCGCCCTTTTCGTCGAACCAGGTGATATCGGGAATGGAATTGAAGTCCGTATCCTTGCCGGTGAAAAACTCGGGCCGCCTGAATGCGGGGTGTTGCATTCGAAAGGCGATAAGACCTCGGGCGAAGCGCAGAATATCGGCGTGGGTGCGCGCGAGGCTCCAGTCGTACCAGCTTATGTCGTTGTCCTGGCAATAGGCGTTATTGTTGCCTCTCTGCGTGCGCCGAAATTCGTCGCCGCCCAGCAGCATGGGCGTGCCTATGGAAAGAAGAAGTGTCGCCAGGAAATTCTTGACCTGCTGGTTTCGGACCGCCTCGATCGACGCGATCTTCGTAGGCCCTTCTTCTCCGTAATTGGCGGAGTAATTCGTGTCGGAGCCGTCCCGGTTGTCTTCGCCGTTCGCTTCGTTGTGCTTGCGCTCGTAGCTGACCAGGTCGTTGAGCGTAAAGCCGTCGTGCGCGGTGACGAAATTGATCGAGTGAAACGGCTTGCGGCCGTCGCGCAGGTACAGATCGCTGGAGCCGGTGATGCGCGTCGCGAGACTCCGCGCCGCCCCGTGATCGCCGCGCCAGAACCGTCTGACGTCGTCGCGGTAGCGGTCGTTCCACTCGGCCCACCTTCCGCCGGGGAATGAGCCGACCTGATACGCTCCGCCCGCGTCCCAGGCCTCGGCGATGATCTTGGTATGCCGAAGGATGGGGTCCTCGGCGATGCCCTCGATGATGGGAGGGTTCTCCAAGAGTTTCCCGCTCTGATCGCGGCCCAGGATGGAGCCGAGATCGAAACGGAATCCGTCGACATGCATCTCGACGACCCAATAGCAGAGGCAGTCCCGTATGAGCGTGCGGACCACGGGATGGTTGCAGTTCATCGTGTTGCCGCAGCCGGAATAGTTCTTGTAGTAGCGGCCGTCGCCGTCGAGCATGTAGTAGATGCGGTTGTCGAGGCCCCGGAAGCTCAAGGTCGGGCCGAGTTCGCCGCCTTCGGCCGTGTGATTGAAGACTATGTCGAGAATCACCTCGATGCCTGCGGCGTGGAGCTCGCGGACCATGCGTTTGAACTCGGCCACCTGCTGGCCGGCGGCGCCCGAGGCCGAATAGCTTCCCTTAGGCGCAAAAAAGGCGATGGTCGAATAGCCCCAGTAATTCGAGAGTCTTCGGCCGGTGCTTGGATCGCTGCGTTGATTCTCGCGCTCGTCGAATTCCTGCACCGGTAGAAGCTCAAGGCTGGTTATGCCGAGATCCTTGAAATACGGGATCATCTCGATCACGCCGAGATAGGTGCCGGGATGCTCGACCGCCGAGCTGGGATGCATGGTGAGACTGCGCACGTGGGTCTCGTAAATGACACAGTGCCGCAGGGGGTAGTTGAGCGGCCGGTCGCCCCGCCAGTCGAAGTCGTCGTCGACGACGATGCACTTGGGCATATAGGCCGCGTCGTCGCGGGTCGAAAAGGAAAGATCGCGGTCGGGGGAATTCGGGTCGTAGGCCAAGGCGGCGGAAAAATCCCACGGAGCGTCGCCTGTCAACGCGCGCGCGTAGGGATCGATGAGGGCCTTGTGCTTGTTGAAGCGATGGCCCTTCGCGGGAAGATACGGGCCCTCGGCGCGCCACAGATAGAGCGCACCGGCGCCGAGCCCGACGACGAGCACGTGCCAGATGTCGCCGGTGCGGTTGAGCCGGGGATCGAGCCGGTACTCGAAACAGGCATCGCCGTCGCTCGATTTTTCATAGAGGCAGAGGGTCATCGATTCGGCGTTGCGGGAGAAAATTGCAAAGTTTACACCGTCGGGCGTGATGCGCGCGCCCCTGACCATGGGGCTGCCCGGTTTTACCGCATACGAAGAAGGCCGCACCTAGTCCAGTATAATGTCAGGCGCGGCCCTTTGCCATGCGTTACATGCAGATGCCGCCCGCGACTTTCAGCACTTCTCCGGTGATGTAGGTCGAAAGATCCGAGCAGAGGAACAGGGCGGCGGCGGCGACATCCTGAGGTGTGCCGGGCCTTCCCATCGGTATCTCGGCCTTCATTTTCTCCCGAAGTTCTTCGGGAATCGCGGCGGTCATGGCTGTTTCGATGAATCCGGGCGCGATGGCGTTGACGCGGACGCCGCGCGGGGCGACTTCGCGCGCGAGGCTCTTCGTAAAGCCGATGATGCCGGCCTTGGATGCGGCGTAATTCGTCTGGCCTCCCGCACCCATGATGCCGTTGACGCTGGTGATGTTCACGATACTGCCCGAGCGGTTGCGGACCATGGCCCAAGAAACCGCCCGCGAGACCAAAAAGACGCTGGTCAGGTTGGCGCGGATGACGGCGTCCCAGTCCTCGGTCTTCATTTTGAAGACGAGCCCGTCGCGCGTGATGCCCGCGTTGTTCACGAGAGCGTCGACGACTTTCGACTCAGCGAGCACGCCGTCGACGGCGGCCTTGACCTGCGCCTCATCCGAAACATCGCAGGAAATCCATTTCACCCAGCCGCCGCCCGCCGCTGCGGCCGCGGCGAGTCCCGCGGGATCCTCAGCCTCGGAGCGGGAGAAATAATACACGCGGCCGCCCTGGCGGGCGAAGGTCTCGACGATACCTCTGCCAATGCCCTTGGATCCGCCGGTGACTATGCAGACTTTATCTTTCAACATCGCTTCCATGGGATATTCGTCCTTTCCCGGCGGGGCGCCGCCGGACCTTACAATGAGACCGCCGCGATGGCGTCGAGGGTCCCGAAGGGATAGCAGGGTATATCGGCGCAGACCTGCTTCCACAGGCCGCCGAGCACTGTCCCCGGCCCGGTTTCGGCGCAGAAGCCCGGTTTTTCAGCGATAATCGCCGCTTCTTCGTCGATCCAGCGCACCGGGCTGACGATCTGTTTTACTGCGTTTCGCTTGATCTCGGCGCCGCTGGTGATTCTTTTGCCGGTGACGTTCGAAAAGAGGGCGATCTTCGGGTCGGAGAACACAACAGGCTCGACCGCGGCTGCGAAGGCCTCGGCAGCGCGCGCCATAATGGGCGAGTGGAAGGCCCCGGACACCTTCAGTCTGACCACGCGCTTGGCTCCGGCCGCCTTGAGGACCTCTTCGGCCGCCGCTACGTCGGTCTCAGTGCCGGAAATGACCGATTGCGTCGGGCTGTTGTAGTTCGCGATCCACACCTGCTTGAGCCCTGCTTTGGCGATGGCCTCTTCGATCGCTGCGGGAGCCAGATTCAAGACAGCGCTCATCGTCGATCCGCCCGAGGCGGCGCCGGCCTCGTCCATCAGGCGACCGCGCTCGGCGACGAGTTTGAACATATCGGCGGCCGAGATGACGCCGGCTTCGGCGAGAGCGGGCCATTCGCCCACCGAAAAACCGGCGCAACCCTCAGGCGTGATGCCGTGCTCACGGGCGCTGGTCGCGGCGGCGAGCCCGACGAGGGCGACGGCCATCTGCGTATTCCGAGTCTTCTTGAGATCCTCTTCACTGCCTTCGAACAGAAGTTTTTTCATATCGATGCCCGAGGCGTCCGACGCCAAAGCAAAAAGATCGCGCACGGTTGTGCTCGCCTCGAAAAAATCGCGGCCCATGCCGGGATACTGGGCCCCTTGTCCGGGGAAAAGGAAACAGGTCTTCACGATCGGTCCCTCCTGACCCGCAGTAAGCAGCGGGCATGCTCAATATTTACAAAAAACCGATTTTTGTAAAGATCTTCGCCGCTCCTCATCGCTGGAACGACAGTCCCCAGATCGACATGGGCGGAACGGCCCACTCAATCGATACGGGAAAGCGCCCGGATACCGTATGGAGCATAGCCTATAGCGTTCAGCGCGCCGCTCATTTCCGGGGGGAGAAAGGCCGAATCGACCAAGACAAGGCCTATCCCTTCGGATCTGAGGCGCGCTGCAAGGGTCTCAAGCAGGGCTTTCCCCATGCCCATCCGCCGAAAATCACGGCCGACAAAGAGAAACACGATACGGCCGAATGCGCGCTCGCCCACCGCCTCCCGTATTGCGATCGCGGCGCCCAGCGCCCCGCCCTCGCCGTCGTCGGCGAAAGCGGCGAGCGCATCCCCCGCGGATTCGATCTCGTCGCGGAGCCGGTCGAACTCGAAGGCGGCGATCGAAGAGGGCAGGTATTCAAGACTTTCTTTTTCAGCCTCGTCCAGCAAAGGCTCGATCCGACCGGCGGCGGCGGTGAAATCGGCGATCACGATGTCGAGGTCGCTGGCGATGAGTTCCTGGGTGTCCTCCGGCTCGGGGCCTATCCGTTCAAGGCCGAGGGCTTCGCGCTGATCGTCGTACCACGCGACGATGGTCCGCCGCATCGCCCTGATCTTGAAGTCGCGGAACGCCCGCTCGAGATCTTCGCGCTGGGCCAGCACCGCCTTGAAGGCCTTGAACACGCCCCGACCCCGGCCCAGCGCGGCTGACAGTTCGCGCCGGGCCGAGGGCTGCCGTACCGATGAAAGGAAATCCTCCATCAGCTTGAAACCGTCCCGGGAGGACCAGGCCGGGGGTTCGGCGCAGCGTCCGGCTCTTCGGTCCGCGGCCGGCAGAACCTCGCCCGTTTCGAGGTCGATGACTGTTTTCCGCTCCTGATCCTCCATGGCGAAAACGATCTGCTCGATGATCTTATCCGATAGATCGAACACCCCTTCCTCCCGACAAGCGCCATTCTCCGGGGCCGCAGGAGCGGCGGTCAAGTCATTCCCGCCTGCCCTCGGAAGCTCCTTTCTCGAAGCTTTCTCCCTCGGTATACTGGCCGGCATCCCTGCCAGGAGGCACCGCCATGTCCCATTGCGTCGTTCCCGCCGCCGAAGACCTGCTCGACAAGGAGTTCCCTGTTCTCGACAAAGGATTCGTCCGGCTGGTCGATTATCTCGGCGGCGATGCGCGCATTGTTCAGGCCGCGCGGGTGTCCTATGGCGAGGGCACGAAGAGTTTTCGCGAAGACGCGGCGCTCATCGATCACCTTCTACGGAACAATCACACGTCGCCCTTCGAACAGGTCGTGCTCACCTTTCACGTCAAACTGCCGATTTTCGTCGCACGGCAGTGGGTGAGGCATCGAACGGCCCGGCTCAACGAAATTTCGGGGCGCTACTCGGTCATGAAGGACGAATTCTACGTTCCCTCGGCCGCGGCGGTCGCCCTGCAGAATCAGGACAACCGGCAGGGTCGCTCGTCGGAACCGGCCTCGGTCGAACTGACCGCCGAGACGCTCGAGCGGCTCGAGGCGGGACAGCGCTCCGCCTACGCAGACTACAAGGAAATGATTGAAGCGGGCCTGTCGCGGGAGCTCGCGCGCATCAACCTTCCCCTCAGTCTCTATACCGAGTGGTACTGGCAGATCGACCTCCACAACTTGTTCCACTTTCTCGCTCTGCGACTCGACGAGCATGCCCAACTCGAAATACGAGAATACGCCCGCGTCCTTTTGAAGATCGCCCGGGCGGTCGCGCCCGCGGCCTGCGCCAGTTTCGAAAATCACCTTCTGGGCGGAACACGGTTCTCGGCCGAGGAGATGGCCGAACTCAGGAGGCGGCTGGGAATGCCGAACGCGGCCGCGGACGCATCTGTTCTCGACGGAAAGCGGCTTGAGCGCTTCGAGGAAAAATTGAGAACGGGGCGGCAGTTATAGAAGCTGTCTCCCCCTGCGAATTTCGGCCGACGTCGGCCAATCCCTTTACATTTCTTTCCAGCGGTGGCAGGCGACCGTCCGTCCGCCTGAATCGACACTCTCGAGTTCAGGCTCCTCGACTCTGCACCTCTCCACGGCAAAGGGGCAGCGCGGATGGAATCGGCAGCCTGAAGGCGGGTTGACCGGATTGGGGACATCCCCCGTCAGGATGATTTTTTCCCGCCTCGTTTCCGGATCGGGGATCGGAATAGCGCTCAAGAGCGCCTTCGTATAGGGATGAAGCGGGCGGTCGAACAGTTCCGCCGTCGGCCCCAGCTCCACGATCTTGCCGAGGTACATGACGGCGATGCGGTCGCTCGTGTATTTGACGACGAGGAGGTGATGCGTGACGAAAAGATAGGTCAGATTGAAATCGCGCTGGAGTTTCTTGAGGAGGTTCAGAATCTGAGCCTGGACCGACACGTCGAGGGCCGAGGTGGGCTCGTCCATCACGATAAACTGCGGATTTGTCGCCAGGGCGCGGGCTATGGCGATTCGCTGTCGCTGACCGCCCGAGAATTCGTGTGGGTAGCGCTTGAGGTGCCCTTCGCCCATGCCGACGATCCTCAGGAGCTCGAGGA
>CAZINN010000079.1:0-9481 GCA_964540615.1 uncultured Treponemataceae bacterium
CGGATGGCGATGATTCGCTCAGGCCGATCGAAGAGTTCTACGCGCACCTCGATAAACGGAAATCGGTCTTATCGGGGGCGGTTGTCTCGGGTGGAGAGCCGCTTCTCTATCCCGAGGCCGCCGAGATAGCCGCCGAGATACGGCGCCGCGGCCTTATGCTCAAGTTGGACACGAACGGCTCTTTCCCCGACCGGATAGAGATGTTTGGAGCCGACTACGTCGCCCTCGATTTCAAGACATCTCCTTCAGTCTACGCTCGGGTTGCGCCGGACATACCCGACGCCTCCGAACGCTTCGTCGAAAGCCTGCGCATCCTGCGTCGTTTGGCGGCGGCGGGAAAACTCGAATTCGAAATTCGCATAACCTGCGCTCCCGGTATTGTCGGATCCGACGAGATCGATGAGATGGTCTCGTATCTCGAGCCTGCTGACCGTGTTTACCTCCAGGCGTTCAGGCCCGGAGGCTGCCTCGACCCGGCCTGGGACAGCGTACAGCCCTATGCTTCCGTCGATATGGAGCGCTTCCTCGCCCTTGTCCGCGGCAGGGCTCCGCGGGCGCGGATCAGAGGCGCCTGAGGCGGAACTCAAGCGTCGCAGAGGCGCTCTGCCGCGAGCTTCTCCACTGGCGCTTTTCGTCGACTTCGGAGTAGCATTGCCGGATGTCTTCTGTTCCGGTTTGTCTTTCCTCTTTTCATCCTCTGGTGCGGGAGTGGTTTCTTTCGCGCTACAAAAAACCGACGCCCGTGCAGGAGGCGGCATGGCCCCGCATCGCCGAGGGCCGTCATGTGCTCGCGCTCGCGCCGACCGGATCGGGCAAGACCCTCACCGCCTTTCTTGACGCTATTTCGCGCATCGCGTCGGGGAGTCTGCCGGCCGATCGGGTCTCGGTCCTCTATGTCTCTCCCCTGAAGGCCCTCGGCGAAGATATTCGACGCAATCTCGAAGGGCCGCTCGAAGAACTTTCCCGGCTTTTCGCTTCGCGGGGACTTCCCTGGCCCGGGATCAGGGCAGCTACGAGGTCGGGCGATACGAGTCAGGTTGAACGGCGCCGCATGCTGCGGCATCCTCCCTCGATCCTCGTCACCACCCCCGAGAGCTTCGCCCTCATGCTCGACGCTCCGGCCTCGCGCGCGATGCTCGCCTGCGTCCGCCTCCTCGTGCTCGACGAGATTCACGTCCTCGCGGGCGACAAACGCGGGGCTCTGCTCGCCTGTACGGTCGGGCGGCTCGCCCTTCTCGCGGGCGAGTTCCAGCGCGTGGCGCTTTCGGCGACGGCCCGCCCCGTCGATGTGCTCGCGCAGTTTGTCGGCGGCAGATGCTTGATCCGCGGAGCGGACGGACAGGTCGGCTACAAGGCGCGCGATGTTCTCGTCGTCTCGCCCCCCGCCGAAAAAACGATCGAACTGCGGGTCGAATGGCCCGGGGGCTCAGCCGGCGGGGACCTCGAAGGCGGGACCAATCTCGAGACAAGTTCCGGCGCTCATGCTCCGCGCTATGCGGCGCTGATCCCGGTCCTGGCGCGCGCGGCGCGCGAGACGAAAAGTCTTCTTGTGTTCACCGACTCGCGCAGAAGAGCCGAGCGCATCGCCTTTCTCCTCAACGAGGAATGCGGGGATGGGACGGCCTGGGCTCATCACGGCTCCTTATCCAAGGAGGCGCGCCGCGTCGTCGAAGAGCGCTTCAAGGCCGGCGAGCTCGCCTGCGTCGTCGCCACGGCCTCGCTCGAACTCGGCATCGATGTGGGGAGCGTCTCCGAGGTCGCCTTGGCCGGGTCGCCGGGAAGCGTCGCCTCGGCCCTCCAGCGCATCGGCCGTTCGGGACACGGCGTCGGCGAGATTTCGCGCGGTACGCTTTACCCATTCCACGGCATGGATCTCGTTCTGGCCGCGGCTGTCGTCAAGGGCCTGCGCGAGCGGGCCGTGGAGGAGACTCGGCCGCTGTCCTGCCCCCTCGATGTCCTCGCCCAGGTTCTGCTCGAACTGGCCCTGGAGGGAGGGGAGGGCGGAGCGCTGACGAGCGACAGGTTGTACGACATTGTCCGTTCCTTCCCCCCCTTCGAGCGTCTTCCCCGCGGGCTTTTCGATTCGACCCTGGGCATGCTCGCCGGGAGGTACTCGGGGACCCGGGTCCGCGAACTTAAGCCCCGCGTCTTCATCGACGCGGCGAGCGGAGCTGTCAGCGCCGCCCCAGGAGCGCGGGGACTGCTTTCCTCCTCGGGCGGGACTATCCCGGACCGCGGCCTGTACAGCATGAGACTCGCGGGGTCGGGCGGCTCGTCGGGAAAACCGGGGACCAAGATCGGCGAGCTCGACGAGGAATTCGTCTTCGAGCGCAAGGTCGGCGAGGTCTTCTCGCTCGGCGCTCAGGCCTGGAAGATCGTCGACATCGGCGGCGAGGCGGTGACGGTCGCTCCGGCCAACGCCGAGCTCGATATCGTTCCTTTCTGGAAGGGGGATGCGGTCTTCAGGTCGCCTGAAGTGAGTTCGCGGGCCCTCGCCCTGCTCGATAAGCTCGACGAGCTCGATGAGGAACAAGGCGCGGCCCTGCTTAAGGACGAATATGGATTCTCCGAGAGCGCGGCCGAGCTCTGTTCGCGCTTTGTCGCGGCGCAGAAGGCGGCGGGTCTCGGCAGGGTCTCGCTCCCGAAAACCAATCGCCTTGTGCTCGAAGTCAACGAGGATCATTCGGCCAAGGCGCGCACCCTGCGGCTTATTCTGCACACTCTCCGGGGCCTCGCGGTCAACGCTCCTCTGGCGATGGCCCTCGCGGCGCTGATCGAAGAAGAGAGCGGCCTGCCTGTTTGGGATGTGGCCGACGACGACCGCGTTCTCGTGGCCCTGCCCCGGGATGAGGATTCCGACGTTGTTACTATTTTTTCGCATGCATTCTCGAAACTGACTCGAGAAGGCGAGCTCGAGCGGCGCGCCCGTTCGCGGATCGAGGCTTCGGGTTTTTTCGGGTCGCAGTTCCGGCAGAACGCCTGCCGGGCCCTTCTGCTTCCGAGGGGACTGCCCGGCAGACGCGTGCCGCTGTGGCTGACGCGGCTGCGCGCGAAAAAACTCTTCGAAGCCGTGCGGTCCCTGCCCGACTTCCCCGTGACCGTCGAAACCTGGCGTTCCTGCATGGCCGATCTTCTCGATCTGGACGGCGCTCGGCGCTTGATTTCCGGAGTCGCCGAGGGAAGCATCGAGCTTTCTGTTTTCCCGAGCCGTGCCCCTTCTCCCTTCGCCCGCGAGGCGCTCTGGCGCGAAACGGGGGCCTTCATGTACGCCGATGACTCGGTCGCGGGCAAGGCCTCCTCCTCGGTTTCCGACCGCGTCGTCGCGGAGGCTCTGCGCTCGGCCCGTCTGCGGCCGCGTCTCGAGCGCAGCCTCGTCGAAGAGGTCGATGCGCGCCTCAAGCGTCTCGTGCCCGGCTGGGCGCCGGCCGATCCCTTGTCCTTCGTCGAATGGGTCAAGGAACGAGTCTTTCTGCCCGTTTCCGAGTACGAAGCCCTGATCGATTCCGCCGGCGCTATCGTGGCAGAAACACGTGCCGCCGATCCGGGCTTCGGAGGCCGGATCAAGCGCCTGAGGCTCGCGAATGCGACCGAGGACATCATTGTCCACGCCGAGCGCGAGGCCGCTCTCGCCGCCGACCCGGCCTCCTGCCTCCCTGAATGGCTCAGGCGCGAGACCCTCGTCCCCCCCGATCGCATATCGGCCCTTCTCGGTCTGTCCGAAGCCCTGCTCGACGATCTGCTCGATGATCTTGTCGAGGACGGAATCGTGGTCGTCGACGCCTTTGTCGAGGATTCGGATCAAATCTGCGTCGTCGATGCGCAGAACCTCGAGATTCTTCTACGGCGTTCGCGAAGGGCGGCGCGGAAAATCGTAGAGACACGGCCGGGGGGCGATCTCGTTCGGATGATCGCGGCGCTCCACGGTTTGGGAGGAACGCGGCAGCTTTCCGCCGCGATCGACGATCTTGTCGGCGAGACCCGCGACGCCGCCCTCGATCGCGCGCTGACGAGGCTTTCGGGCTACCCTGCTCCCGCGGGGCTCTGGGAGACCGAGCTTCTTCCCGCGCGGGTTTTAGGCTATGCTCCCGGACGGCTCGACGACGCGACCGCGGGACTGCATTCGATCTCGCCCTGGCAGTGGATCGGGACGGGCAGGGCCTGCCTCACGTTCTGCAGACCCGAGGACATCGAACTCTTTGTCGAGCCCGGCCGGACAGTGTCGCGCATCGTGCCTTCGGGCTCTTCGGCCTTGGATTTCTGGGCTCTTCGCGAGGCGGCTCGGCCGGCGGGCGTTCCCGCCGAGGACAGCGCCGCCTTCGCGCGCGAGCTCTGGGCCGAGGCATGGAAGGGGCTCATCGCCTCGGATGATTTCAACTCCATACGTGGAGGACTCTCCGACGATTTCGGCGCGCATCTGACTCCCGGCGGCGAGTCTGATAGTGACGAGGCTCATCCTTTCGGACTGCGCCGCCGCATTCCCCGCGCTCTGCGGGACCGCTGGCGGGGGGGACCCCCGGT
The DNA here is from genome assembly GCA_964540615.1 of uncultured Treponemataceae bacterium. GTDB lineage: Bacteria > Spirochaetota > Spirochaetia > Treponematales > Rectinemataceae > CAZXXZ01. The sequence continues at coordinate 4,519 of CAZINN010000079.1, forward strand.
CGCAGGACGCTGGTTCCGACTCGAGCTCGAAGATCGGGGGGACATAGAAGAATACGATGAGCTCGATCTCGACGCGCTTGACGCCGCGCGCGCCCGCATACTCGCATCCCGCTACGGCCTTGTCTGCCGCGACCTGCTCGATCGCGAGCTGCCGGCCCTGCGTTGGGGAAGAATTTTCCCCGCCCTGAGGCGGCTCGAGCTGGCGGGTGAACTGTATTCCGGCCGCTTTTTCGACGGCGTCGACGGTCCGCAGTTTCTCGACCCTGCCGCCTATCAGCTTTTCCTGTCCCTTGACGATCTCGAGCAAGCTCCTTTTTGGATCAACGCCCTCGATCCCATCGCCTCGGCGCTTTACGCTCTTTCGCCGCGCAATGATCTTCTGCCGGCTCGAACCTCAACGGCCGCTATCTGCGTCTTCGGCGGGCGCATCGTCGCGGTCTCGACCCGTTCGTATCGCGAGCTTACCATCGCCGTCGATCCTGCGGAGCCTGCGCTTGACGCTATACTTTCTTTGTTTCCGGCTGTCCGCTCGCGGGCCGTCCGGCCCGAGCGCAGAATCGTCCTCGAAACGGTCAACGGCGGGCCGGCGGCGAGATCGTCTTTTGCGGAAGCCCTGCGCGCCTGCGGTTTTGAATCCGATCGCGGCCGCTTGGTGATGTGGTGATCGTTTCCGCGGGGCCTTACGGTCGAATTTGCATTCGACCCCTCGAACTGCTAGAGTTGATGCCAAGGGAGTGCGCCGATTCATGAAACATCCCCGCAGTGGTCTGCCGGTCATGGACGTTCCCCCCGGCGGCCGCTTTGCGACGACGGTCCCCCGGGATATCAAGACCCTCCTCGGTTCCTGTATCGCGGCCTGCCTTTACGATGAAGAAGCCAAGGTCGCGGGCTTAAACCACTTTCTCCTCGCCGCTCCGCGCTACGCGAGAACCATGGCCTTCACGGAGACCGACGCGGGGCGCTACGGCATCAACGCCATGGAGCTACTGATAAACGACATGATAAAGCTCGGCGCCAGAAGAGAACGGCTCAAAGCAAAGGTCTTCGGAGGCGCGTCCGTGCTCGGCATGGCGGTCAAAGAGACGAAATTTCTCGCCGTCAGCGAGGTCAACCAGCGCTTTATACGCGACTACTGCGCGACCGAGCGCATTCCGATCGTATCCGAGGACTTAGGCGGCGACCGAGGCCGCGTGATTCACTTTCTTTCGGACAGCTACAAGGTGTACCGCAGGTATATCCAAAAAACCGAAACCGAGAACATAGAGGCCGAGGAACTCGATTACTGGTCGAGGGCTCTCGAGGAGCCCGAGGCAGGGGAGGGGACGGCAATACTTTTTTAATGCCGTCCCCCCCGTCCGGTATTGAAAAAAGAAAGCTACTTCAAATAGAAAACAGCGCCGATCGTAACGCCTCTAAACGCGATTTCGTCGTTCTTTTCCTTCTTATTAGTGGTCATATCGCCGAGGATACTGTAGTTCTTATTCTCGTCAGTGCTGGTTATGTAAGAAACCAAAAAATCGAGATACAGCGAAAAGCTCTTGCTGAAGTTGTATTGACCGCCGACAATCGCGCCTAATCCAAAAATACCGGCTGTTGATTCGTGATAGAGGTACGTCGTTGTAGCGGAGATTTGGCTGTAATCCTTGGTCGACACATTGATATACATGATGCTCGGCCCGGCGTAGACAGAGGCGTCGCCGAGACGTAAAAAACGCAGCGGAACATCGATCTGCCCGCCGATTGCAAATGTCTTCTGGCTTACATATTCCGGATAACCATCAAGAAGATCAGTCGTCTTTTCTGTGTTGGAATACAAGCATAGCAAAGGTCGTATTGATATGAGGGAGGTGATGTCCACCTGGGCCCCGATCGACATGTCGCGAAACGCATAAGGACTTTCCAATAGCAGCAGGCTGGCGCTGTTCAGGCCCCCCGCAAGTCCGATCCTCGCAGAATTACTCTGTTTTTCGGCGAATGCTGCAAATCCGAACGCTGCAATCACCATTACCGCCAATAAACGCTTCACATATTCCTCCTTCTGTCGAACTGATGCAATGCACGTACTCATTGCGTCGTATCATCATGGATACAGCAGCTTCTGCCGTGTCCGCGGTGCCCGCGACCTGAGGATCTTTACAACGAACCGATAACGATAAAAATATTACAACATCTCGGATCGTATTTTCGTATATCTTACATGAATTGTAGTATATCGAAGACGCGGCGGTGGATGCAAGAGGAATAAAAAAGCCGAGCCCCTTTTTTGCGAGGCTCGGCGTATCGATTCTGTTCGAATATGTCCGATAAAGGCTTACTCTTCCTCTTCTTCCTGAGTCCTGAAGGCGGCTGCAGCCTTTATGACATCCTCGGCGATCTTGCCGGTGATCGGCGAATAGTGGTCGAACTCGACCTCGAAGGAACCCGTGCCGCTCGTCATGGACCGCAGGTCGATCGCGTAGCGCAGAAGCTCGGCCTGGGGGACCTGGGCGTCGATCTGCACTATGCCGCCGCCTATCGGATTCTGGCCCGAGATGCGGCCGCGCCTGCCCGAAAGATCGGACATGACGCCGCCCAGATCCTTTTCCTCGACGAAGACCGTAAGGTTCATGATAGGCTCGAGAAGGACGGGATTCGCCTGCCGCGTCGCCTCGCGGAAGGCTCCGCGCGATGCGATCTTGAAGGCCATTTCAGAGGAATCGACCGGGTGCTCCTTGCCGTCGATGATGGCCGTCTTGACATCGACCACGGGATAGCCCGCCACGACCCCGGCTTCCATGGCCTGGTGTATTCCTTTTTCGATGCCGGGGATAAAGCCCTTCGACACCGACTGCCCGAAGAGCTTGTTTTCGAACTGGTAGCCTGCGCCGCGCTCCAAGGGTTCGACCTCGAAGACGACGCGCGCGTATTGGCCGTGGCCGCCCGTCTGCTTTTTGTGCGTATACTCGGCCCCGGCCTTCTTGGTGATGGTCTCGCGGTATGCGACGCGGGGGACGCGGGTTTCCGCGGCGATCTTCGCGTTGTTCTTGATCTTGTCGAGGACCATGTTGATCTGAAGCTCGCCCATGCCGGCGACGACCGTTTCCTTGGTCTCGATGTTGTACTTTACCTGGAATGTCAGGTCCTCCTCCGCGGCTCTGTAAAGATGCTCGTTGAGCTTGTCCTCTTCTTTCTTATTGACCGCGGAGATGGCGATCATGTGGACCGGTGTGGGCAGGCGGAGCTTGTGGAAGGAGAAGGGCCGATCGTAGGCCGAGATCGTGTCGTTCGTCTTGAGGTCGGCCGACTTGGCGATGATGCCGATATCGCCGGCGACGATCTCGGGGACTTCCTCCAGTTTTTTGCCCTGCATGGTGTAGAGCTTCGAAAGTTTTTCTTTTCGACCGTCGCGCGTATTGACCACTTCGAGGTCGGGCGCGAGTTTCCCCGTAATAACTTTTACGTACGAAAGACGGCCGGAGAACTGGTCGATCTGCGTCTTGACCACGAAGGCCGCCGCAGGTTTCGAGGGATCGACATGCACTTCGATATCCTTGCCTTCGTGATCCTTGACCGGCTCGGCCGCCAGATGCGTCGGGTCGGGCGCGATATCGGCGATGAAATCGAGCAGGGCGGCCACGCCCGAGTGGCGCGTACCCGAGCCCGCGAAGGCAGGCACGATGCGGCCCTCGGCCAGGGCCTCGCGAAGTCCCTTGATCGTCTCCTCCTGCGAAAGCTCCCCCTCGCCGAGGTACTTCTCCATGAGCTCATCGTCGCCTTCGGCCGCGGCCTCGAAGAGCTTTGCGCGGTATTCGGCGATCGCAGCGGACATGTCGGCGGGCGGGGCGGAAGGCTCTTCTTTTTTATCGGGAGAGGCGGGGCACAGGTAGGCCTTGCCGTTCAGGACATCGACCACACCGGCGAAGGAGGGCCCTTCTCCTATGGGGATTGTAATGGCGACGGGCGTTATCTTGAACTTCGCCTTGACGTCGTCGAGCGAGTTTTGAAACGAGGCGCGCTCCTCGTCGAGCTTGGATACGAAGATCATTCTCGGTTTTTTCCGCGACTCGAGATTGCGCCAGGTCTTGATCGTCTCGATCTGTACGCCGGTCTTGCCGTCGATGAGGACAAGCGCGTTCTCGCAGGAACGCAGGGCGAGAATGACCTCGCCCACGAAATCGGAGGAGCCGGGCGTGTCGAGGACGTTGATCTTGACGTCCTTATGTGTCAGGTGACACAGCGAAGTGCGGACCGAAACCTTGCGGGCGATCTCGTCCTCGCCGTAATCGCTGACCGTCTTCCCCGATTCGACCGTCTCGGGCCTGGCGATGACGCCGCCCTGGAAGAGGATGTGCTCGAGCAAAGTTGTCTTGCCGGTGCCGCCGTGGCCGACAATGGCCACGTTTCTGATGTGATCGGTGGAAAACGCCATGATCGCTCCTTGCAGCTTGGAGAGTGCAGTGTATACCTGTTTTGGTAAGGTAAACTCGGCTATTATAAACTGAGCTTCCGAGGTGTCAACACGAAAGTCCGCCTTCCGCAGCGCCGTCGAGTTCATGAAGATATATATCTGAATAGAACTTATGCCGATCTTGACAAGGAAGCGGCGGCAGGACTACCGTCAATTTCCTGGTACTGCGTCGCGCGAGCATCAGTCGGCGCTGTATTCCGGGACGTAGCCCAGCGGCTAGGGCGTCAGCTTTGGGAGCTGAAGATCGAGGGTTCGAATCCCTCCGTCCCGAGGTAAAGTAACGCACTATACAGAGCAAATGTCTTTGTGTAGAAGTAGTGAGGGATTCGAACCGAAATCGCGCGGCGCGGGAGCGCCGGAAGCGAGCATGGATGCCGGGTGCGCGTCAGCGCACACGTCAATCCATACCTAACGGCAAACGACCGATAGGTCGTGTGGCGAGCGCCAGCGATTGAGGCGGCCCGGAAGCGCGAGACAGGAAGTCGAGCGCTGGAGGGCGAATCCCTCCGTCCCGAT
>CAZINN010000080.1:0-9156 GCA_964540615.1 uncultured Treponemataceae bacterium
GACAGGCCGGCGCGATAAACCAGCTTCGCCACGCCCCCGTGTCGTTGCCGACGAGAAATGACTATAGTGACGCGTCCATCGCACTGTCAAGTGGGAAGGATGACGGCCCCTGACTTGGCGTCGGATTGGAGGAGCGGCGGCTGCATCACTTCGAGCAGATCGCCCGAGAAAAAGCCCTTTACGCCGCGATGGTGCTTCACCAGTGTGAATCCGAGGCTCGAGCAGGCGTATTGCCCCGAAGAGCCGTCGGACAGGGCGAATGATTCGGAGATAACGCGCACGAGGATGCGGCGTTCCGTACGACTCCGTTGCTCGCGTCCTGATGGCGTCTGGCCGGGCGGCATGATCGGCGTTCGCGGCGCTGCGCCGCGCGCGGCCCATAAATATGAAAGAACAACTCGTTCCTTCGGCAGGCCGGCTTCCTCCGAAAGGGATTCAAGCCATGCAGGAGCCCTCGCTGTGTCGATCCCGAGATGACACCAGGGGTACTTCTCCCGTTTTTTCGGCATAGCCACCGGAGCGAGTGTGAACCGCGGCGGGACGGCGTTCGGACCGCTCTCGGATATTTTTGTCTCCTCGGGAGGGACGAGGTGCTTGAAGATGCCGGGCATCGGGCAGGAAAGCGCGTGGGGACAGGGGCCGAGCGGCGAAGCGCCTTCCGCGAGGAGGGCCGCTCTAAGGGCCGAGATAAGCGATCCCGAGCGCGGATCGCCCGGTTCCATGACGAGGAGGCTCCCGTTTTCGCGCGTGTACGAGAGCAGCGTCCTCGCTGTGGCGAGCGCACGCTCGCCGAGGCTGCTCTTGTCCTTCCAGAAGAACTCGTTCAAGAGATTCGCCGCGGTGAGAAGGTGAGCCCTCTCCGGAAGCGGCCCGCCGAAGGAGCCCTTTCGAGGTACGATCCGCCAGGGGGGGAGCCTGCCCTCCGTGCGCATACATAATGTTTCGAAGACCGCAAGCCCCGTCTCGAGGGCACGCTCGACCCGGTCCATGCAGTAAATGGTGAGGGGGACTTCGCGAAGCTCCGGCCGCGAGGCCCAGAGCGCTATGGGAACGGTGAGGGGCCCCGATCCGATATCCGCGACGACGGCTCCGTCGGGGAGGCAGAAGTCGGCGTTCGAGAAAAGAGACGTTAGCCGAAATACATTCCAGGGCATAAAGTATCTGAGGTAGGCCGAGAGGGCCGCTGTTGTCCCGAGGTATTCTTCAGAGCGCCTCTCCCGTTCAGAGGTCAGTTCTTCCCATAGCGTGCGTATGCCTTTTCTGAGCGTCGCGCGGTGTTTCGGGCTCAAGGGAAGGGTCTCTTCGACGGCGGTCCGCAGAGCGTCGAGCGACGCGAGGCTTTCGGTCGAGGGCGCAAGGGATTCGAGTCTCCGCGCCGTTTCGCGGAGGAGTCCCGACGGCGGCGTCTGTGCCGAGGAAGGAGAGTTTTTTTTCGGAAATTCCCGCTCTCTACGATCCGGGCCGCGGAGATGCCGGCCCGCGGCGGCGTTCCGTGCGCCGAAGGGGGGCGATTCGGGATGTTTTTGGTTCGCCTTTCCCCGTTTCTGTGCGGGTACCGATATGCTCCGATCCCTGTGCGCTTGTGCGAGGGCCTTGCGCCGCTCGCGGCGCCCTTCTGAGCTGTTGTCGTTCGGCGTCCTAGCTCCCTTTTCGGCCGAATATCTGCGTTCATCGGACGCGCGTATCACTCCCTCGCTTTTATTTGGAGGAAGTGATTCATCATCGAAAAGAGTGCCTTGGAGCGGCGTGTCCGATTCAGAGCCTCGCCGAGGTGTGCGTCTGCGCCGGCGGTGATGTTGTGCGTTTTGAGAGCGGTTTTCATCCTGCGCTGGACGATTCGACGAAGCCTCGGCCCGACTTTCTGTTTCGGAAACGGGCTTCGAGAGTTTTCTCACGGTTGGTCCACTATAGGGAACCCGGCCCTGCGATTCAAGCGGTCAAGATGAGTTTCGCGGAATTGATGTGATTCATGGCTCGGCCTCCGAGCTTCGACGTTGACATTTCGTCTCTTTCCGTCCGATACTTCGCCGGGGGTGCGAGTATGCGCAGTGATTCACGACCGATCGTCGCCGCGACCATGGGGGACCCCGCGGGCATCGGCCCCGAAATTTGCGCGCGCGCCTTCGCCGATCCTTCGGTGCGGAGCGTATCCCGCCCCGTGCTCTACGGCGACGGCCGCGTCATGGAAAAGGCTCTCGCCCTCGTGGAGTCGCGCCTTGAACTGCGGAGCATCGCCGGACCCGAGGAGGTCTCGAGCGACGATTCGGTTCTCGAGATTGTAGATCTGGCGAACGCCGATCCTCGGGACTTTGTCGCCGGAGAGGTCTCGGCCCTCTGTGGAAAGGCGGCCTGGGAATATGTCGACGCGGCGGCGAGGGCCGCCCTTGAACGAAGAGCTGCCGCCCTGGTCACCTCTCCGATCAACAAGGAATCCATAGCCGCGGCTGAGGTTCCGTTCATCGGCCATACCGAGATGCTCGCCGCGGTTTCGGGCGCCGCCGATCCCTTGACCATGTTCGAAACCCTGGGACTGCGCGTCTTCTTTTTCACTCGGCACGTCTCGCTCAGAAGGGCCTGCGATCTGGTGACGAAGGACAGGCTTGTCGATTACATCGAGCGCTGTTCCGCAGCCCTCGAGAGCATCGGACTTACGGGGCCCATCGCGGTCGCGGGTCTCAACCCGCACTGCGGCGAGCACGGACTTTTCGGCGACGAGGAAGGCCGCGAGATCGTGCCCGCCGTCGCCGAGGCATCGCGGCGGGGGCATCTCGTCGTCGGGCCGATAGGCGCCGATTCGGTTTTCCACCAGGCGAAATCGGGCAGGTTCGCCGCGGTCCTCTCGCTCTATCACGATCAAGGGCACATCGCCTGCAAGACGCTCGATTTCGAGCGTACCGTGTCGCTCACGCTGGGTATGAGCTTTCTGCGCACCAGCGTGGACCACGGCACGGCATTCGACATCGCGTGGAAGTCCGAGGCCAGCGCGGTCAGCATGGTCGAGGCTCTGCTCGCCGCGGCGCGGTATGCGCCCGCCTTCGCCGCTCCCTGACGCTTATGCCCGGGGCCGAGACGGTCAGGCTGCGAATAAACAGGCTCGTCGCAGGGGGCGACGCTCTCGCCTTCCATAACGGGAAAGCCGTCTTCGTGCCCTTCGCCCTGCCGGGCGAGGAGGTGCTCGCTGCGATAGATGAAGAAAAACGAGACTACTGCCGGGCGAGTCTGTGCGAGGTGCTCGAGCCGAGCCGGCATCGGGTGTCGCCGCTCTGCCCGATTTACGGCGACTGCGGCGGCTGCAATCTTCAGCACCTTGCGTACCAGCGCCAGGTCGAGGAGAAGTCCCTCATCGTCGGCGAGGCTTTTTTGCGCAACGCCCGATTCGACGCGGGAAGGATCGAAACCGCGGCTTCTCTGCCTTTCGCGTACCGCAACCGCATGCAGCTTCACTTCACGCGCCGCGGCCGCGTCGGTTTCATGCGCCGCTCCTCCTCCGAGGTCGTCGAGGCGGGAAGCTGCCCGATCGCCCTCAGGCCGATTCAAGCATGGATCGAGGAACGCGCCGGAACAAGCCGCGGCCGCGAGGAGATGGCCGCCTGTCCGGCAGGTAAAGAAAGATTCATCATCTTCGGCTTCGGCGATGAGGTCTGGATCGAGGGACGGCAGGGTGTCGTCTCGGTGAAGGTCGCGGGACGCGAAGTCAGATTCCACCTCAAGGGTTTTTTCCAGTCGAATCTCTACCTCTTCGATTATCTTGTTTCGGACGCGGTTCAGGGCCTGTCGGGGGCCGTTGCGGCCGATCTGTACTCCGGTGTCGGGGTCTTCGGCTCCTTCCTCGCGTCCTCGTTCGAAAAAGTAGTCTGTGTCGAGGAGAATCCCTACGCCATCGATCTTGCGCGCTCGAATGTCCGCGGCCGGAATAACGAGTTCCACGCCCTTTCGGTCGAGGACTGGTCAAGGTCGGACTCTGCGTCCACGAGCTTCGATGTTGTCTTCGTTGATCCTCCCAGGACCGGCCTTTCATCCATAGTCCGAAGCTGGCTCGCCGAGGCGCAGGTCCGGCGTATCGTCTATGTTTCCTGCGATCCTGTGACCTTGGCGCGGGATGCCGGCGAGCTTGTACGCTCGGGGTATAGTTTCGAAGGTGTGAAGGTCTACGACTTCTATCCGCAGACGAGTCATATCGAGTGCCTCGCGAGGTTTTCTCGTGAATGAGACCGGCGGCTCTTTCCTGCCGAGGCGGCGCCCCGCTTGGGCGCCTGTGCTTTTTTTCTTTGCGCTCGTCTGTCTCAGATCATGGGCCGCACCTGGATCGCCGGGCGTATCGCTCAACGCGAGCGGCGCCGAGGGCGGCGAGCGCGGCGTGCAGAGTCTGGAGCCGGCCTTCCGCCTGGCCGCCGGCGGACGCGCGCATGCGGGGCCGGTCGCCGATTTCAACCGGCCCGCCGCGGTCTGGCTCGTGTCCGAGGACCGCTCGCTCTATGCGCTGACCGAGTCGGGAGGTCTGGCCTCGCGCACCGTCCTTGACGGCGAGATAGAGCGATGGCTCGCGGTCGATCCCTTTGGACGGGCTCTGGTCTGCGTCGATCGGACTTCTGTGATCGCGGTTTCTCGGGCGGGTGTCGTCGCCTACCGAACTTCGATCGAGGCCGTGCCTGGAGCGGCCTCGGACTTCGCGCCCGCCTTCGGGTCCGACGGCCGCGCCTTCGTTCTTTCGGGCCGTGGCGTTCGGTGTTTCAATCCAGCGGGCCGGCTTCTCTGGGAGTTGGCGCTGCCCGAAGCCGTCTCCTGTCCTCCGGCCACCGACGGCGCAGGCTGTCCCGTCTTCGGCCTTGCCGACGGGACTGTGCTTTTCGTCTCGGCCTATGGAGAAGTTTTCGGGCGCCACTCCGTCGGTTCGCCGCCGGTTCTTCTCGCCCCCGTGACCGGCCCGCGCTCGCATGAGTCGGCCGGGAGCGGCGGCCCGGCTTCGGCGGCTGCTCTCCCCTCGCTCGTCGCCGGCCTGGGCGACGGAAGACTTGTCGTTCTCGATTCGGGCGGGCGCACGCTCGGCCGCGCGAAACTGGGAGCAGCCCCCCGTTCGCTCCTTTTCGATGGGCGTTTCTTGTACTGCCTCGACGAAGGGGGGAATGTCTACGCGCTCGAGACTTCGGGGACAGTCGCATGGTCGACGCCGAGCGGCTGTACGGAAGGTCTTCTTTCGGTATTTGAAGAGCGGATCGTCGCCGTCGCGAAGGGGAGGGCGGTTTCGATGTCGAGCGCGGGCGAGATATTCCGCGAGCTCTCGATACCGGACGCGACCGGACGGATCGCCGTCACGCCGGGGGGCTATGCCTTCTCCTCGGGCTCAAACTGGGTGCTCGCGGCCTACCGCTTCGAGCGACCCCTGGGCGCCGGGCTGAGTCCTGCTCTTGAACCCTACACCGCTCTGCCCGATGTTGTGTCCGAGGAACTGCTCTATGATGCCTATGCGACCGATGCGGACCGTCAGCGTGAGAAGCTCGGTGAGATCCGAGAGCGCCTTCGCGCCGGAAGCCTTGGAAGGGACGAGCCGAGGATGGCGGCCTATTGCGCCGCCGTCGCCTCGGGGGAGCTTCTGCGCGATCTGTCGCCGGTGGAGCGCAGGCGTCTTTCGAATCCCCTGCCCCGGGCCGAGGCCGCATATCTTCTCGGTGAAATCGGCTCGCCGGACTATCGCCCCATCCTCATCGACCTACTCAAGCGCGATCCCGATCCCGCCGTACAGTCTGCTGCCTGCGAGGCCCTCGCGGCGATCGGCGTCGATCCGGACGGCAGCACGGCGGCTGCGTTTTTCGACGCTGCGCTCCGGCCGCTTGACGAGCGCACGGCCCTGGTCATCGTCGACGTCATCGCGGGCACCGCCTTCAGATTCGGATCCGAGCCGAGCCTCGATACCGTGAGGGCCCTCCTTGCGTTGGCGGAGAAACCCTATCTTCCCGCCGTCCGAAATAAAGCGACGGCGGCCCTCTCCCGTTTAGCCGATGCTATGCGGTAGAATGGAAGGGCGCTAGAGAGGGAGGTCTACTGATGAAGCGTACAGCTGCCTCGTTCATAGCCTGCTTTCTCGTTTCAGCACTGAGTGGTATTCAGGCCCAAACTTCCGGCGATTCCTCTGATCTCAGGCCCGACCGGCCCGAGATCGAGAGCGCCGGTTCTTCGGGCGTCGAGTTTGTCAATTACGAAGGCCCTCAGGACCGGATCGACAGCCTTGCGGATATAAAAGGCATAGGTTCGGGATTGGGCCGAGGTATTTCGGCAGCCGCGCCGCGTTCGGGCTCCGAACTGCGCTATCAGGTTATCAGAGCCGTCGATCCGAAAGTTCCCGAGGGACTCGACGCCGATATCATCGTCATCGGCCGCGACGCCCAGGTCGATCATATTCGAAACGTTCGATGGATCATCGCCGGCTACCTCGTCCAGGCCTGGGGCTATTCCGAAAAGGACGCCTATACACTGGCCGTTTTCGTGACCGTGTACAACGCCGTTCACCGCGGCGATATGGCGTACATTTCTTCCAAATACAAGAGCGTCGTACTGCGCGAGCTGTCAGCCGAAAACGCCGGTATCGCCCTGCGCTGGTCCGAGTGGCCCGGCAAGACGCGCATTCTCATTCCCTTGAGTTCCGGGGCCGCCAAGGGGAAAATCAGCGCCGTGGACACGAGCGCGGTGTCGGGAAAAGAAGTGACCGAGGCCTTCAAGGCCCAGCCCGACAAGGGCGTACCCGAGCGCCAGGCCATGGTCGATATAAAGGAGCGCGAGGCCGAAGTTCTAAAGGCCGAGGCTGAGAAAAAAGAAGCCGAGGCCGCGGCTGCCGAGCGCAAGCTCGCCGAGGACAAGGCGAAGCTCGAAGCCGATCGCGCCGCGCTCGAGGCAGACAAAGCGAAGGCCGAGTCCGACAAGACAGCAGCGGCTTCTGCATACCCCCCAAAAAGCGATACACCCACGACGACGGGAACACAAACATCTCCGGCCCAGACGGGGAGTCCGAGCACCGCCGAACTCGCCACAAAGGAAGCCGCGGTAAAGGCCGAAGAAGCGAAGGTCGCCAAGGCCGAGGCCGAGGTCGCCGCCAAAAAAGAGGAGGCGGTGCGGGCCTCTGAAGCCGCGGCCGCAAAAGAGGCCGAGGCGGCCCAGGACCGCAAGGATATCACCGCGGACCAGAAAGCCGTCATCGCCGCCGAGGTCGAGGCCAAGGGTCGGTCGGAAGCCTCGGGCGTCTACCTTGTCTTTGTCGGGAGCGACGCGAACCGCCTCGGCCAGATCGTTTTTCTGGATAGCGACAAAGGAAACCTGATCCGCAAGTCGCGCATCAACACCATCCATCTGCGCTCATTCGCCGATGTCGGCGATGCCTTCGTGGCCGTGTCGGGGCTCGAGGGCAAGCCGGGCGGAGCGAAACTCGTCAAGCTCGACAAGGCGAGTCTCGAGGCGGTCGCCGAATCGAAGGCCGAGATGTACCCCGAGAGCGCGATCCTCGTCGAGGGTTCCATGGTCTACGCCATTGTCAAAGCCGCCGACGGCAAGTATTATCCCGCGCGGTTCTCGGTCCCGGAACTGAAGGAAGAAGCGCGCTCGAGCGTCGCCGTCATGCCTCATACCATGCTGAGCCGCGTCGGTTCCGGCATCGCTGTTCAGACGCCGGCGGGGACATTCGCGGTGCTCAGGACCGACAGCCTGGAAAAGACCAAGGACCTTACACCGTAACGGAATCGACGTGCAGATTCACCGCGGCGCAGCGAGCTGCGGCGTTCTTTGGAGGCGTGATGAGCGAGCGTAACGGCCCCTTCAAGGGCAGGACGGTGGCGGTCGTCAATGATCTTTCCCTCGACGAGCAGCGCTACCTCTATCGCAAGGCCGGAGAACTCAAACGCGAGGTGCTTGGCGGAGGCAAGGGCTCTGCATTCCGGCTGGCGGACCGCGATTACTCGGTCTATCTCATTTTTATGGAAGATTCCACCCGCACGAAGGAATCTTTTCGCAACGCCGCGAAATTCCTCGGCGCCCGCACCAATGTCTTCGACGCGGCCACATCGTCGTTCAACAAGAACGAGTCGATAACCGACACCATCAAGATGCTCTACGGCTACGCGGACGAGTCGGCTTTCGTGATCCGTTCGAGGCTCGAGGGCGTCTGCCGCTGGCTCGAAGAGGCCCTGGGCCGCTACGCCGATGCCACAGGCAGACCGAGGCCGGCCTTTATCAACGCCGGCGACGGCAAGCACGAGCATCCGACCCAGGAGTTTTTGGACGAGTTTTCGTTTCTCGAACAGTTGGGCGGCCGCGATGAGCGTATACACCTCGCGCTGACCGGCGACCTCTTCCATGGCCGCACGGTCCATTCCAAGGCCGACGGCCTTCGGACCTTCCGCGAGGTGATCGTCGATCTGGTCGCGCCCGAACTTCTGGCCATGCCCGAGCATTACGTCCGCAGAATGCGCGACAACGGCTTCGAGGTCCGCCTTTACGAATCCCTGGACGAGTATCTCGCCTCGGGCAGGGTAGCGCCCATCTGGTACTTTACTCGATTGCAGCTCGAGCGCATGGGCGAATCGGTCCTCGAGAAAGCCCCGCAGCTCCGAAAAGCGGTGACCTTCCGCAAGGACATGCTCTCTCTTCTGCCCGAGGGCTGCCGCTTCTATCATCCGCTTCCCCGCGACAGGACCGCCCCGACGAATCCGACCTTCCTCGATGATCTGCCGCTCAACGGCTGGGACAGCCAGTCCGCGAACGGCTACTGGACGCGCATCACCCTTTTGGCGATGGTATCGGGGCTCATAGGCCGGGATTTCGAGGGCGAAAGCGCACATGCATCGGAGTTCGAGGACGATTTCGTCCATGAGGCCCCTGTCACGGAGCGGCCGAAACCCGAGTACAAGGTCGGCATAAAGCCGGTCGAGAACGGGATCGTCATCGACCATATTTCATCGGGGGAGCCGATCGCGGCGATCTGGGACCACATAGACGCCATCAGACGCACGCTCGGACTCGACGTCCGCGGCGGACACGGCGTGTTTCATAACAACCAGGGGACCTTCAAGGGGATTATTTCCCTGCCCGACGTGACGGGCTTCGACGAGCGCGAGCTCAAAAAACTCGCCGCGATCGCGCCCGGCTGCACCCTCAACCTCGTCCGTGATCATA
>CAZINN010000081.1:0-9121 GCA_964540615.1 uncultured Treponemataceae bacterium
TTCTGTTATTTCCGGATGCCCAACTCCTTGAGCTTCCGCGACAGGTTGTTGGGCCGCAGCCTTAACAGGCTGCTGACAAAGGCGCGTTCTCCTTTGTCGGCAGCCTGTTAATCTTCTTTCAGGCAAACGTACGTTATGGCTGTAGAGCACTTGTATGAGCGGCCGCTCATTGATATAAGCGATATCTAAAGGAAAGGGGGGTATGTATGAATGTTCTGTTCATCGTTGCAGGATGCGGAATACTTTTTGTTATCGCATACCTGACGTATGGAAAATTCCTTGCTAAGAAAGTTTTCAACCTCGATGATTCGCGACCTACGCCGGCCGTCGAAATGAACGACGGGCTCGATTACGTGCCGGCGAAGAAAAACATGCTTCTTGGCCAGCATTTTTCGGCGATCGCGGCGGCCGGCCCGATCAACGGTCCGATCCTCGCAGGGACGCTTTTTGGATGGCTGCCGGCTCTTTTTTGGATCGTTATCGGTTCGATTTTCATCGGCGGCGTCCACGATATGGGGTCGCTCATCGCGTCGGTGCGCAATAAGGCCCGCTCGATCACCGATGTAATACGCGCGAACGTATCGAAACGAGCATGGATTGTGTTCATGATTTTCATCTGGATCACGCTCGTATACATCATTGTCGCATTCACCGATCTCGTCGCCGGATCGTTTGTGGGACAGGTGAAACTTGAAAACGATCAAGTGGTTCGCGGCGGCGGAATCGCGGCTTCCTCGGTGCTCTACCTCATGCTGCCGGTTATTATGGGATTGCTGATGAAGTTCGCGAAGCTCAAGGAAAACTGGGCGCTCGTGATTTTTCTCCCGCTTGTCGCGGTCTCAATCTGGGTAGGGCAGTATATCCCCATCAATCTGCCGGGCATCGATCCTGCCAATGTCGCGCTCGGGCAAAAGGTATGGGGGATAATAATTCTTGTCTATTGTGTTGTCGCTTCTGTCGTTCCGGTCTGGGCCCTGCTCCAGCCCCGTGGGGCGCTCGGCGGCTATTTACTGTATGGTGCGTTGATCACCGCGGCCATCGGCCTTGTTTTCGGCGGTTATCCGGTGCAGTTCCCCGCCTTTACGAAAGATCCCGGCATGGGATCAGGTTTCTGGTTCCCGATGCTGCCGCTGCTCTTCATTACAATCGCCTGCGGAGCCTGCTCGGGCTTCCATTCCCTCGTGTCATCGGGCACGACATCGAAACAGCTGTCGAAGGAATCCGAGGCGAAGCCGATAGGCTACGGAGCGATGCTGCTCGAGGGTATGGTCGCTATTGTAGCCCTGTCCTGCGTCATGATCGTCGCGAAGGACGATCCTCTCGCGTCGAAGGCTCCCAATTTCATCTACGCTTCGGGTATCGGCAAGTTCCTGTCTTTGATCGGCGTCAATCCCGCGCTCGGGATTTCTTTCGGGCTCCTGGCCTTTACTACGTTTGTCTATGACACCCTCGATGTTTGCACTCGACTGGGTAGGTACATATTCGAGGAACTCACCGGTCTCAGAAATTGGATCGGCCGCGCCCTCGGAACGCTGCTGACCGCCGGAGTCCCCGTGTTGTTCCTTTTCCAGACTATGACCGACGCGAAGGGCAATCCCATCCCCGCGTGGAAGACCTTCTGGAACACATTCGGCGCTTCGAACCAACTCCTCGCCGCGCTCGCCCTGATCGGCGTGACGGTATGGCTTGTCAGAACAGCGAAGAATAAAAAGGCATGGATCGTGGCCTTTGTACCGGCGCTCTTCATGTTCTGTATGTCCAACTGGTCGCTCCTCGATTCGATCAATAAGGCTTGGATGCTCAAAACCCCCGGAATCCATCCCGCGATCCCGGTGGTGGCTCTCATTCTCGTCGCTTTATCGGTGATGGTCGCCGTTGAGACGATTATCGCGTTGATCACGAGGAAGGGCTCCGAGCCCGAAGCCGCAGCGGCTGTGTAAGGATAAAAAATCCCGGCGGGCTTCCCGCCGGGATTTGAATGTCGTTTCGTCGTTTTTCAAGCGCCTGCCTGGGCCACAAGCTCGTTTTCCCAGAATACCGCGGGGTAGCGTCCCTCGGCCTTTCGTTCGGCGGCCGCAGCGGCCGCGGCTTCTGCGGCCGCCCGCGCCGCAGCGCGTTCGGGCCCGCCCGAGGCTTCCCATTCGGCCTTGCGCCTTCCGCGAAGGAATTTGTCGGCGACGCTCGGGAACAGCTCAAGCAGGAGCTCTTCCTTCTCGTTTTTTGCAAGCCGCAGGCCCTCGAATTCGGGTAGTTCCGGATTAGGCTGTTTTTTGTACTTCGAGGTATCGTAGGGGATTTTCTCGCGGTGGCCGCAGATTTTTAAGCGGAATTCCGGATCGACGGGCCAGGGTGTCTCGCCGTACGATCCTTTGACGAGCTCGGCGAAGTTTTTCGAGACATTGTCGTAGAATTTCTTGCCCTGCAGGCGGTCGATGACGCAGTTGACCGCCTGAACGCCGACGATCTGGCTGGTCGGCGTGACGAGGGGCGGAACACCGCAGGCGAGGCGGACCTCGGGGACGACGGCGAGCACTTCCTTTGTATGCTGCTCGAGCTTTGCTTCCTGAAGCTGCGAGAGCATGTTCGTGTACATGCCGCCGGGGATCTGCGCGTGCCGTACGATCTCGTCCGGATCGGGGTAATTAAAACTTTTCTCGATTTTCTGGCAGAGCTCGAGGACCTTGTCGATCTTGGGCCTGGGTGATGCCGCCTCGTGGACCGCTGCGTCGAAGAGCGAAGCCTGCTCGGCGGAGAGCTTGTCCTTGGAAAGGTCGAAGACCGGCGGGATGTTTGATTTGAACTGGTCGAATTTGGCGAGCTCCTGTCGGGCGACGCGCAGCTCGGCGTCGATCTTGGCGACCTGTGCGCCGTCGACGCCCGTGTCGATCCCGAGGCGGTCGGCGAAGAGCTGGATGATCTCGAAGGCCGGAGCCGCGGGGCCGCCCGACCATGCAAGGATGACCGAGTCCACGATGTCGACGCCGTTGACCATGGCCATGAGAATCGAGGCGACGCCGTAGCCGGGCGTGCAGTGGGTGTGCAGATCGATAGGAATTCCGATCTCGGACTTCAGCGCTTTGATAAGCTCCGCCGAGGTTTTCGGATCGATGAGGCCCGCCATATCCTTGATCGAGATCATGTCGGCGCCCTCGGCGGCGAGGACCTTGGCCTTGTCGACGAAATAGCGGATGGTAAAGAGGTTTTTCGGGAGCTTCTTGCCTGAGAAGAAGGCGCGGATGCGCTCGCCGCGGGAGAACTTCGGATCGACGGTGTAACAGACGGCGCAGTCGGCCATGCCGCCGGCGGCCTTTACGAAACGAATCGAACTGCGCATGTTGTCGACGTCGTTCAGGGCGTCGAAGATGCGCATGATGCCGATGCCCGAGCGCACGGCGTTCGTGCAGAAGCCCTCGATGACCGAGTCGGGGTAGGGCGCGTAGCCGAAGAGATTGCGCCCGCGCGACAGCGCAGTGAGTTTCGACGCGTCGCCGATGGCCGCTTTTATCTTTTCGAGCCGGTCCCATGGACTCTCGTCGAGGTAGCGCATGACCGAATCGGGCACGGCGCCGCCCCAGACCTCCATAGCGTAGAAGCCCGCTTTTTTATAATAGGGCAGGACCCGGTCCACTTGGGCTTGGTTCATCCTCGTCGCGAGCTGAGACTGCTGCCCGTCGCGGAGGGTGAGGTCGCGAATCTTGATGCTTCTCGTCATATCTCTCTCCAAACTATGAGCCGCTTTTTCGGCCGTCTGCTACAGTAGCATTTTTGCATGGACCGCGTAAACGTCATTCCCCGCGGTATGGCGTACTATTTACATTTTTGCAAAAGGATATCATGCCGAATATACTTCTTTTTTGCCGAATGAATGATCAGTCGGCGGAGCATTCTATTCCTACCGGCTTTTCGTTCTGCAAGACATTTGTCGTCATCATCGATGAGCAGAGAGAACATAGGTCGAAATCGCCGCCTGCGGCTTTCAATTCACTGAAAATCAGCTGATGGGTCCTTGCCGAGCGCCGCGGTCGTATGGCATAGTTCTGACACAAGTGTATTTTTTGTAAAGGTGGTTTTCGGCTATGGAAGATAAGATTCGAGAACTCGAATCAAGGCGTGCGGCTGTGACTGCGGGCGGCGGCGAGAAACGCGTGGCCGCTCAGCACGAAAAGGGCAAATCCACCGCACGAGAGCGCATCGCCGCGCTCCTTGATCCGGGCAGTTTTGTCGAACTCGACGCCTTTGTCGAGCACCGTTGTGACGAGCTCGGCATGGACGAAGTCAAGGCGCCGGGCGAGGGTGTAGTCACCGGGTACGGAACCATTGATGGACGCCGCGTCTTCGTGTTCGCCCAGGACTTCACAGTCATCGGCGGTTCGCTCGGCGAGATGCACGCGGCAAAGATCTGCAAGGCCATGGATATGGCGATGAGGGTCGGCGTCCCTGTTATCGGCATCGAGGATTCAGGCGGCGCGCGTATTCAAGAGGGCGTCGATGCCTTGGCCGGTTATGGCAACATATTTTACCGTAATACACTCGCATCGGGTGTGATACCCCAAATTTCTTCGATAATGGGGCCCTGCGCGGGAGGTGCGGTCTATTCGCCGGCGTTGACGGATTTTGTTTTCATGACCGAGAAGACGGCCAACATGTTCATCACCGGGCCGCAGGTCATCAAGGCTGTGACCGGCGAAGACGTCAGCGCCGAGGATCTCGGGGGAGCGTCGGTGCACGCCGTAAAGAGCGGCGTCGCGCATTTCTCCTATCCCGACGAAGCGTCGACTATCGCCGGTATCAAGCGGCTTCTGTCGTTTTTACCGCAGAACAATATCGAGGACCCGCCGATCCTCGATACGGGCGATCCGCTGGACCGTCTCGACGATAGTCTTGCTTCGCTCATCCCCGACTCGCCCAACAAGCCCTATGACATCCGCGACGTAATCTCGCGGGTGTTCGATGCGGACGCCGCAGGCGGGACGAATTACTTCGAAGTCCACGGGGCTTTCGCGAAAAACATCGTCACCTGTTTCGCCCGCCTGGGCGGACGCAGTGTCGGTGTCATCGCCAATCAGCCCTGCGAGAAGGCCGGTGTTCTGGACATCGACGCTTCGGATAAGGCCGCCCGCTTCGTTCGTTTCTGCGACTCCTTCAATATCCCGCTTGTGACCTTCGCCGACACCTCGGGATATCTGCCGGGAGTCGGACAGGAGCACGGCGGCGTCATCCGTCACGGCGCCAAGCTTTTGTACGCCTACTCAGAGGCGACCGTGCCCAAGATGACGGTGATCGTTCGCAAGGCCTACGGGGGTGCGTATATCGCGATGTGCTCGAAGCACCTCGGTGCTGATCAGGTCTTTGCCTGGCCTTCGGCCGAGATCGCGGTCATGGGGCCCGAGGGCGCGGCCAATATCATTTTCAAGCGCGAAATCGAGGAGTCCCCCGATCCCGCGACCCTGCGCAAAGAGAAGATCGAAGAGTACAAGCGCAGTTTCGCCAATCCCTACAAGGCGGCGATCCGCGGGTACGTTGACGATGTTATAAATCCCTCAGATACGAGGAAGCGACTCGCCGAAGCCCTCTCCATGCTTCTTGGCAAGCGAGAGTCGAGGCCGAGCCGCAAGCACGGCAATATGCCGGCATAGGGGGCGACGGTGGACAGCCTGGAACTAGCCCTCATTATCTTGGCCGCAGTCATCGCGATCGGTATTGTGGTGCGGACATCAGCGCGCAAGCGCGAGGTCGAATCGGCCTCTGTCCCCCCCATGCCTGCGCCGACCCAGACGACGCGGCCGGCATCGGGGCCTTCGGGTGCGGATCTTGCGGCGATCATCGCCGCTGCAATCGCAGCCGAGAGCGGTATCGCGCCCGATTCGTTCTGTATCACTGGAATCAGCGCCGTCGGGGGGCAGGGCTCTCTCGGCGGATTCAATACGCCGCCATGGGGCTATGCCGACCGCTTGAGCCGGTCGGCGCGCATCTGAAATAGGAAGGGGAGAGTCGATATATGAAGCGCTATAGAATCAGTGTCAACGGCCAGAGCTACGATGTCACCGTGGAGGAGCTTGGCGCCGTCCGCGGCCCGGCTTCCGCGCAAGCCGCACCGGCGCCCGCGCCCGCGCCCTCTGCCGCGCCCGCGGCGCAGTCGGCCGCGCCGGCCGCCGCGTCCGTTCCTTCGGCCGGGACAGTCGAGGTCAAGGCTCCCATGCCCGGCACCCTCGTCTCGTACAAGGTGGATAAGGGACAGGCCGTCAATGCCGGCCAGGTTCTCTTGATACTTGAAGCCATGAAGATGGAGAACGAGATCGTCGCCCCACGCGCCGGCGTCGTCGCCGCCCTGCGTGTCGCGCCCGGCTCATCGGTCAATACGGGCGATGCTCTGGTTGATCTGGCCTGAAGGGACTGGAGACGATTGCACGAGCGGCGCCTATACGGCGCCGTTTTTTATTCCTGCCACATGTTCTGCCTGATATCGGTCCGCTCGGCCCGCCATGTGAGAACCCAGCTTTCTGATCTGCGCTCGAACTCGGCGCTGAGCGTGACGATGCCCGCTTCCGCCCAGGCTTCCCGGCTCGTTTGTTCAGTCTTGCCCAGCTGAAGCGAGAACGAGGCGGTTTCCGCCGGTTTACCCCTCGGTCCCGCAGAAATCGTCATGTCCACGGCAACGCCGTCCTTGATATCCCGAGGGCGGGCTTCGATCCTCACCTCGTTCTCGACTCCCGTCCTGTCTTGAAACGCCAGCACCTTTACAAACGCGAGAGAGGGGGCTGATAAACCCGGTTTCGAGTCGGCGTCCTTCGATATGAGTCTGCTGGAACATAGAACTATGAGCGGATAGAGAATTTCGTTGAAGTGCCGTGTTTCGTCGCGCAGGATCGCGCGTTTGCCGCTCGTCACTTTCGCGCGGCCTTCCCAGTCACGGAAGGTTACCGCGGGCAGATCGACGACTCCAAAGTCCGAGTCTAGATGGACTCGGACCACGTGATCACCCGGCGGAACAGCTTCGATGACGAAAGGAATCGTGTCCTGACCCGTGGTGTAACCGACAAATTCTCCATCGAGGAACACCTCTGCTTTGATGATGGGTGAGAAAAGGGCGATACTGCCGGGCGCCTCATCGCGCAGGGAAAGAAGGGACCGGGAACGATCCGACTCGACGAGCGTGACGGCCTGCCCCGAGAGGCGAAGGATGAGCTGTTCCGCGAGGCGGTGAACAAGATTCTCGTCTGCGCCCCGTTCGCGGAAGACAACGCGCTTAGCCGTGGCCGTATCGGTGAGCGAAAGGGTAATAAGAATATCAGAGCCGAGGAAAACGTATTCGCCGGTGAGGAGCCAGTCCGCGCCGACGAGGCGTCCGGCCTCTGCGGCCGCGGCCGCGTCGGTTCCAAGCGCACTGAGCGACAACTCTTTCTCCATGAGCACTGCATCGAGGTTGCGACGATCGGCCAGGACGATGTCGGGTCGATTTCCGAGATCGAAGGCGAGAAGACCGCCGATGATGCCCGCAAGATAATCGACGCGCGGATCGAGGCCGACATTCTCGATGTCAAGTACGGCGATCGAAGGAGCCTTTCGGGGAACGGCGGCCGGCTGAGCGTTCAAATTCTCCGGCGCGATTGAAAACACAAGGATAAGGATCAAGCCGCAGACGGTGAATCGGCAGTGTTTCATGGGGAAAGTATGGCGGATAGCTGAACTTTTTTGAAGTTCCTCGAACCTTGTTGTGCTTCAACCAGGAGCTGAAGGAAAAGCCCTCATCGGGCTGAGGTCCAGGACTCGTTTTCAAGGTTCGAGGAAGTTCTTACTACTTCGCCCGCTCCACGAAGGTGCCGTCCCTCGTGTCGATCTTGATCCGCGTACCGATTTCGCAGAAGAGCGGCACGTTGACCTCGATGCCGGTGTCGAGCGTGGCGGGCTTGAAGGTCTTGCCCGAGGTGTCGCCCTTGACGCCGGGTTCGCAGTAGGCGATGGTGCGTTCGACGATGATGGGGAGGGTGACGCCGACGGGCCTGCCCTCGTAGAAGGTGATCTCGACCTCGAAATCGTCGTCGGGGCTCAGGTAGCCCGCGTTGTCGCCGAGGTCATCCTTGGAAAGCTCGTACTGCTCGTAGGTGTTCTGATCCATGAAGACGTAGGTGTCGCCGTCGATGTACGACAGCTTCATCTGGTGGATGTCGAGATCGACCTCTTCGAATTTCTCGCCCGCGTCGAGGGCGACGTCCGAGGTCTGGCCGGTGACGATGTTCCTGACGCGGAAGCGGGTGACCATGCCCGACCTTCCGGTTTTCTGGCCGAGGATACGCTGTACGAAAAGCGCGTCGTTTCCGTACTTGAAAACAGAACCTGTTCGGAGATCTGCGGTGACTACCATTGGAAAAACCTCTCTAGGAAGTGGGAATCCTTTATGCGTCCCGCCCGGGCTTTCTATCGGCCGGGCTGCGGAAAGCGAGGAATCTTACTGATTTTTACAAAAAAAATCCAGAAGGTCCGAGGCCAGGCCGGTCAGGGGCTTGAGCGAGGCGGCGAACGATGAGAATCCGGGTTCGAGAGAGGCGTAATTTCGAAGCAGGGGGAAGAGCTCTTCGTTTCCGGCAAGGTCTGGAGCATCGAAATCCCGGTCATTGAACAGGCGGAAGATTTTTTCCAGCTGTTCAACCTCGGCCTGGGCGAAATGCCGCCGCAGCCTCGTGAGGAAAGCCTCGACCTTGACCATCTGATACCGCTCTGCCTGGGGGTAGGCATGCCAGAGGAAGGGTCGGCCGATCAGAGCCGCCCGTGCCCAGGAGTCTTCTCCTCGAACAATCAGGAAATCGGAAGCCGCCAGGACGCGGTCCCATGCTGCTTGGGGCAGAAAGGGAAGCTGAAGAATCGGAAAGGGGCGGCCGGCTTTGTCCCACGCGGCGCTTACGCAGGCCTGACTCGGTCCTGCCGCGGCGAGAACGAGGATGCCAGGTCCAGACCCCATCGCGTTGTTTTGTCTGAAACAGCCTTCTGCTTCAAAAGCCGCCAAATCGGTGATGATGCGGCTGTAATCCCGCTCATAGCTGAATACGGCGACCCAAAACCGGCCCAGGTAGTCGCATGGCGAAGCCGCTCCGACTTGTGCGAGGACCTCGCGCCGAAGGGACAA
>CAZINN010000082.1:0-8799 GCA_964540615.1 uncultured Treponemataceae bacterium
TATATCATAAACTCTTTGTAGATATGCTGTTATATGTTTTTTCAGGAAGCCCGACTTACCAATCCTCATGGACGGCTTACCCTTACGATGTGTTGCAATCCTGTTGCTATGCATGACTTCCAGGAGTATCTTGCGTCTTTGCTCAGTTCCGCATGATTTTTATGCAACATTAGGGTTACCTCTTCGATGCACTCCCACGGGTACGCGACCCAAATCAGCTCGAGAACCTGCTTCCGTATCGAATCAATCCCGATTCGATTTGAAGCTTTCATACGGCTTGGTTGGTTTAGGACAATCCTATTCAAAGCCTTGAACGGGGGGATGGTAGCGCTTACTCTTCCCCTTCCAATGCAACCACCGGCGGACCGGGCCGCTATTTCTTCGTATTCGTGAACGCTTTGTAACTCCTCGCCGGATCGTAGACCCCAGCCCGCACCTCGCCTGAGAGGCTCGGTATAACGAGCTTCTGGCCGGGCTCGATCAGGTTGGGGTTGGACGGATCGACGAAGTTCTGTTTATTGCGTTCATAGATGAGGGGCCACTTGCTCGCATCGTTGTAGATAAAGGGGTAAGCGGCGATTTTCCACAGGCACTCGCGGCTCTCGGGAATGAGCCGCACAATGTACACCGCGGGCCAGGAGGCTTCAGCGAGCGATGCAGCTATCGCATCGATGGATTCAAAGGCGGAATCGGCGCGGATTTCGGCGGTTTGATAATCCTCGTCGCCGTAGGCTTTCCGCGCGGCGTCCATTTCTGCGATGGCGAGTTCGTATTGGCGTGGAAATGCTTCTTCCGCCCCCTGCGCCTCGGCCCAGGCGATCTTGTCCCGGGCGCGTTCCATGGCGGCGTCGGCATGAGTTATCGCAATCATCTTATCGACGTATTGATCCGAAAGGAGTGCATATTCGTTCGCCCGGGACGCGTATTCGGCCGCGGCGTCGTAATCCCCCGCTTCGAAGGCCCTTTCGGCTTCGGCAAGGAGTTCGAGGCTTTGGTAATAATATGAGTTCTCTTTAAGGCTTTGCGATCCTATCGATGCTGCCGCGCAGAGGGCGGCCAGGAAAACTGCTAGTTTTTTCACCTCTGACCTCCTAGTCACGGCGCACCGGTATTGACGATCGGATCGGCGCTGTCGGCTTTTTCGCGGCTTTTCTCAACCGCCTCCTGCGCGGCGCGGAGCGCCTGTGCCGCCCGCGAGCGCTTTTCGGCGGCTGTCTCATAGGCGCGGTCGAAGGCGGACATGGCGCGTTCGTAGACGGCGAGAGCTTCTTCGTATTCCTTGTACTGGAACAGTGACTCTGCCTCGCGGAGGAGTTCGGCGGCCTCGGCGTATTCCTCGCGAGCGGCGGCATCGGCTTTTATTTCTTCGGCTCTCGTCTTCGAGGCCTCGGCGTTTGTCTTGGCGGCGAGCGCCACGGACTCCCTGCCTTTTTGGATGACCAGGTTGAATCTAAGTACGGCCTCGTCCAAGGCATCGAGCCCATCGCTTCTTTTCGACTCGTCGTCGGATGACCACAGCGTTTCTTCAAGATTGAATTTTTTCTCGCCGAGCTGGAAGTTCCCCGAATCCCAGCGTGCGTAATCTTTTTCTCTGATCGTGTCCATGAGCGAAAGGGCGATGGACCTTTTGTATGCGAGTTCATAATAGAGTCGGGCTCGTTCGTAGCGGAAAACGGCATCTTCAGTTTTTGTTTCAGCGGCGAGCGATTCGGCCTCCACGTAGGTCTCATCTCCTGCGAAAAGACGATCAGCGGCTTTTTGCTCGGCGCCTGCGCCGACTGCGGCGGCGCGCTGTTCCTCCGCCTCCTCCTTGCTGACCGAGGCGAGTTCGCTCAACCCGCGCTTTATGAGGGATTCGAAGGCGTCGATGGCGGATGTAAGCTCGGTTTTCGCCGATTCTGCATTTCCGGCGTCGTAGTACTCTTTCCCTTGCGCGAGCATGGCGTCCGCGGCCTTGTAGTCATCGGCGAGTATTTCATAAAGCCTGAGATCGAAGGCTTGTTTTTTCAGCTCTTTCGCCTGTTCGAGGAGGCTGTCGAGCTCGGACTGCACCGGGGCGGAAGAATCGGCAGGTTTTTCAACGTTGACGGATTCTGTGTCCGTCTCGACGGCTTCAGGGGCCTTGTCGGGGCTTGGTGCGGGCGGCTTCGACGCACAGGAAAACGCGAAGATCAGTACTGCTGTCGATATAAAAAGGAGCCCTGTGCGGCGTAGGACAGGATCCATAGGCTTCCTCCTGCACTCCTTCAACTTTTATGAATAGTACCATGAAGAGTGGGGGAGCGGTAGTCCGCCGATACGGAGGATCGGCGATGATTCCAGCCTGGTCCGGCGCTCGTACAATTCGTTATAATAACCATCGAAGGACGGAAAACGTGACGGAAAGCCTGGAGATGTACCTCGAGACCATAGACCGCTTGCGTGAAAAAAAAGATTCGGCGAGGGTCACCGATATAGCCCGAGAGCTGGGCGTTTCCAAGCCCTCGGTCCACTCGGCCCTGCACGAGCTTGAAAACCGCGGACTCATCACGCACGAATATTACGGCGATGTCTGTCTCAGCCCGGAAGGCGAAAAGGCGGCCGTCGAGATACGAAGGCGGCACGATTTATTGACCGCTTTTCTCCGCGATGTCGTCGGCGTCGATGCAGAGATCGCCGAGCAGGACGCCTGCCGGATCGAGCATTATCTATCCGCTCAGACAATGGAGGGAATCGCGCGCTGTGTTGAAGGCCTGCATCCTGCTGATTGATCAGCTGTGATCGGTTCCCGGTTTCTGTGCCGCCCTGATCGGGCTGTGTTTCGGCATTCCCCGCGTCACGACAAAGTTTGCTGCGGCGATTACGGCGCCGCCTATGAAAACCCAGCGATAGCCCTGCGAACCCGAGCCCATCCATGCGAGGCCGCCGAGCATCGGCATGCTCATCGAGGCGATGTGGTCGATGCTGATTCCGAGCGAAAGCGTCGGCGAAACGTCGGAAGGATGCTCGGCTATTTTCCCCGCGTAGACCGCCCTGGACATGTGCACCGCGTTCGACGCCTGGTCGATCACGAAGCAGGCGGCGACGACGACGAGGGCCGCGCCGGGAGGCAGAAGTTCGGGCGCGAAGGCGTAGATGAGGCAGACGAAGATCGTCACAAAGGCCTCGCCGCCCAAGACCGCCCGAGCTCCGAATTTATCAGTCAGTCTCCCTGCGAGCGCCTGGGCCCCGATCATGGTGCCGGAGACGATGAGCGAAATCAGGGTCATGGTGCTCACGTCTTGATGAAAGAGATCGACGAGCATCCAGGGGCCGAAGGTGAGGAAGAGCTGTTTCCGCGCGCCGTACAAGAGCGAGAGGACATAGTACCTCGCGTATCGGCGTTTTACGACGATACGTTTCGGCCTCCCTGCCGCCCTGCGCGGACTCATGGCGAGCAGCGAGCCGGCTGCGGCCAGGTAGAAGAGCGCGCCCGCCGTGAAGGCCGCAGAGTAGGAGAGATTGACGAGTTTTAGCAGGGCGAGGAGCAGAAGCGTACCGCCCAGAATGGCGGCGGTGCTCACCGCATTGATCCGTCCGAGCGCCGAGCCCTCCTTGCCGCTGGCAGCGAAGCTCATGCCGATCGAGCTCGCAAGCGGCATGTACACATGCTGCCCCGAGCTGTAGAGGAAGGTCGATGCCACCATGAGGACGAAGGACGATGGTATCCAGCCGAGGGCGAGCATGCCGGCTGCCGCCGCGAGGTTGGCGACCATCGCGATCCTTACCTCGCCGAGCGCCGCGAGGCTCGCGACCATGAGGCTTACGAGAAAGCCCGGCAGCTCGCGCGGCAGTTCGAGGAAGGTGCGGCGCGCGACATCGAGCTTGAATACATCCTTGAGGTAGTTGTTGAAGATCGAGGAATTGACGCAGGAGCCGAGACCGATCAGGATCGTGGCGGCCAAAAAGAGCCGGTAATCACGCGCGTCCTTGTCCGAAGTGAAAGACATGAATACTCCCTGCCTGTTCCGCGGAGACTCGGGGATGACTGTTTTTATATCCGATCAGAGTGAGGGAACATCATCGTCGCAGCGCGAAGTCCCGTGCGAACATCGATGCTATTCTCTTCTGAGGGATCGAACCCCGTATCTGTTGCGGAATTGTGAATCTTTTCCGCTAGGCCTTTGACAGGCTCGCGCGCCAGATCTTGTCGCCGGCCTCGATGTCGGAGAAGGCGCCCGAACTGCCCGGTATCGCCTGTCCCTCGGCCCAGGCCAGCGAGGCCGCCAAGGTCTCCGAGCGGACGAAGTCCGCGTATGCGTCGAGGGCGCGCTTCAGCACCGGATCTCCAGCGAGGACGAGTTTTATCCGGTCCGTCACCTCGAGGCCCGCTTCCTTTCGCAGGTTCTGCACCCCGCGCACGAGGTCGCGCACGTAGCCTTCGGCCAGGAGTTCGTCCGTGATCTCGGTGTCGAGCGCCAGGGTCAGGCTCCCTTCATTAAGAACTTTTAACCCTTCGCGCTCGGAACGCCGTATATCGACCTTGTCCTTGGTTATCTCGACTGACCTTCCGCCGATGTCGAGTTCGAGTACCGCGCCCTCGAGGAGGCTCGCGATCTCGCGTCCGGTGAAGCGCTCGATTTTCTCGGCCGCGGCCTTCATGTCCTTGCCCAGTTCCTTGCCCAGGACCCGGAAGTTCGCCTTCGCCGAGTACTCGACGAGTTCCTCCTCGTCCTCGCGGAAGACGACGCGCTTCACGTTGAGTTCGTCGCGGAGTATCTCCTCCATTTCCATGAGCACGGCGCGCTCGGCCTGGTCGCGGGTGACGATGTGGACCGAGGCGAGGGGCTGGCGGATCTTGATGTCGTTCTGGACGCGCAGGGCGCGGCCCATTGAGACCGCGTGGCGCACCGAGGCCATCTTGCGATCGAGCTCTTCATCGCGGAGGGAAGGAGCGTAGACGGGCCAATCCGTAAGGTGGATCGAGACAGGGTCGGCCTTGCCGCGCAGATTGTCCCATATCGATTCGGTGATGAAGGGGGCGAAGGGGGCCGCGACCGCCGAGAGTCTGAGAAGGACGCGGCGGAGCGTCGCGTAGGCTTCGGCCTTGTCCTCATCGCGTCCGGATTCGGCTGATCGCCAGAATCTCCGCCGGGATCGGCGGATGTACCAGTTGTTGAGCGCGTCGATGAAATCCACGATCGGGGAGATCGCGTCTTGAACGTTGTAATCCTCGAGGGCCTCGGTTACTCGTTTGACGAGTCCCTCGCAGACCGAGAGTATCCAGCGGTCGAGCGGGTTGCTCGGCGGCCGGGCGGCGAGATCGATCCGTGCAAGCCGTTCGGCGTCGTAGCCGTCGATGTTCGCATAGGACACGAAAAATCCGTAGGAGCTCCACAGGGGGATGAGGACGCTCTTCAAAATTTCTTTGACGCCCTCGTCGGTGAAACAGAGGTCGTCGGCTCGCAGTACGGGAGAGCCCAGGAGATACAGCCTCAGTGCGTCGGCCCCGTAGCGGTCGATGATTTCGACGGGATCGGTGTAGTTGCGCAGCGACTTGGACATTTTCTTGCCGTCCGCGGCGAGGACCATGCCCGAGACGATGCAGTTTTGGAACGCGGGCTTGTCGAAGAGCGCCGCGGCGAGCACGGTGAGGGAATAGAACCATCCGCGGGTCTGATCGAGACTCTCGGAGATGAAATCCGCGGGGAAGTGCGACTCGAAATGCTCCTTGTTCTCGAAGGGGTAGTGGACCTGGGCGTAGGGCATGGAGCCCGATTCGAACCAGCAGTCGAGGACCTCGGGGATGCGCCGCATCTTCGCGCCGCAGGAGCAGGGAATCGTGATCTCGTCGACGAAGTGCTTGTGCAGATCGTCCGGCCGTTTGCCGGAGAGTTTCTGAAGCTCATCACGCGACCCTATGCAGATGGTTTTGCCGCAGTCGGGGCACTGCCAGATCGGGATGGGATTGCCCCAGTAGCGGCTGCGCGAAATCGCCCAATCCCGCGCGCCCTCGAGCCACTTGCCGAAGCGGCCGTTCTTGATGTGCTCGGGCACCCACTTTATCTTCGCGTTGGCCGCGAGCATCTTCGCCTTCACCGGCTCGATCTTCACGAACCAGGAACTGATCGCGCGGTAGATGAGGGGATGGTCGCATCTCCAGCAGTGCGGGTAGGAGTGGAGTATCTGCTCCCGCTTGACGAGCTTGCCCTCGGCCTTGAGCCGTTCGATGATCGCCTTGTCCGCGTCCTTGACGAAGACGCCGGCGTAATCGGGCACCTCGGCGGTGAACTTGCACTCGGCGTCGATGGGGCAGACCGTCGGTACGCCCGTACCCTTGAGTATCTCGTGGTCCTCCTCGCCGAAGCCCGGGGCCGTGTGCACGATGCCGGTGCCGTCTTCGGTCGTCACATGGGGGCCGGTTATGGTGCGGAAGGCGTTCTGCTCCCGGAGCGAGGCGAAGTAGGGGAAGAGGGGCTCGTACTCGATGCCGCGAAGGGCCGAACCTTTTCCGCGCCACAGGATCTCCGGTGTCGAACCTTCTTTATAGTACGCGCCAAGGCGGGCCTCGGCGAGGATGTAGCGCTCCTCGGCTCCGGTGGGAGTTGTATCGCGGACGAGCACATAGTCGATGTCCGGCCCGAGGCAGAGGGCGAGGTTCGAGGGCAATGTCCAAGGAGTGGTCGTCCATGCCAGAAGGTAGACCGGGGCAGAGCCTGCCGCGGTCCCGAAGTCGGCCGGGGACAGGGATGCGGGGATCTTTTTCACCTTGAACTTGATCGTGATCGCGGGATCGTGGACTTCCTGGTACACACCGGGCTGTGCGAGCTCGTGGTTCGAGAGTACGGTCGAACAGCGCGGGCAGTAGGGGAGGATGTAGTGCCCCTCGTAGATGAGCCCCGCGTCCCAGAGTCTCTTCACAACCCACCAGATGGACTCCATATAGTCGGGATCCATCGTCTTGTAGTCGTTGTCGAAATCGACCCATCTGCCCGCGCGGGTCATGATCGTCCGCCACTCTTTTACGTAGCGAAGGACCGAGGCGCGGCAGGCTTCGTTGAACTTGGGAATACCGTAGGTTTCGATATCGGTCTTGGAATCGAGTCCGAGTTCCTTTTCGATGAGGTTCTCGACGGGCAGGCCGTGGCAGTCCCAGCCGAAGCGGCGCTCGACCTTGTAGCCGCGCATCGCCTTGTAGCGCGGGATGGCGTCCTTGATGGTGCCGGGGACGAAGTGGCCGAAATGCGGCAGTCCGGTGGCGAAGGGGGGCCCGTCGTAGAACACATATTCCTCCCCGCCTTCGCGCTGGCTGATCGAGCGCTCGAAGATCCTGTCCTTCTCCCAGAAGCGGACTATCTCCTCCTCCATCTTCGGAAAGTTGACCTTCGGATCGACCGGCTTGTACACGATGCTCCTCCTGCGCCTCCCCGCCCCAAAGCGGGTAGGGGATTATGCCACGGAGGGGACATCTGTTTCCAGTACGGCGGGGAGTGCGAAAAGCCGAAGCACTAAAATTTCACCGTGAGCGAGATGCCTGAATCGAGGATAGTAGTATCCCAGGCCCCCGCCGACGACGAGAGCATAATGAAACAGCCGAGATCGGCGTTCTGCGCCGCGCTGATCGTGGCGGTACAGGAGGTCTTCCAGGTATCGTTCGACAGCCCGACTATTCCGGCGGCGCCTATCGACAGAAGCTCGGCGGCCTTCAGCGATACCGCGAGGTATGCGTTGTGCGTTCCAGGAGTTGCAAGGTCGGCCTGTGGCCCTCCGCCGTTGTAGTAGTACTCGGCCGCAACAACCAGTCGTCCTATCGAGTAATCGGCGCCGAGCGCGGCCCTCAGCCAGGAGTCGCCCGAGTCGGGTAGTGTCACGAGCGCCTCGGCGTCTATGGCAAGTCCGATATCCGCGCCGAGTGCCAACCCCGCGTTCCACGATCCTCCGCCCGCCGCGCCGGGGCGGCCGTCGCGATAGCCGATGAGCGCAGCGTCGATTCCCCAGACGAGGCCCGATAGACGGGCCGAGCAGCGTCCCTCGGCGAAATTCGCATCTCCGGCCCACGCCAGGTCGAGCTCGCTCGTCGCTCCGAGGGGGAAGCTCAGCCTGAGCGCATCGAGTCCCCGTCTCAAAGGCGAAATGCCGGAAAGATCGAGATCGGTGTAGACATCGGTGGGGCTCCAGAGCGCAGCACATTGGTACTTGATGATCTGCCTGCCCGCCGTCAGCGAAACCCAGTCGCGGTCGAGCTTGACGTAGAGAGCGCGGATCCGGGCCTGCACAAGTCGTGAGGGGGCGGTTTCGCCTTCGCTGTACGCCGGCGCCATGAGAAGGTCTCCCGCTTCGAACCCAGGCATATTCGCCAGTGCGGCCGCAGCCCAGGC
This sequence comes from uncultured Treponemataceae bacterium, assembly GCA_964540615.1. GTDB lineage: Bacteria > Spirochaetota > Spirochaetia > Treponematales > Rectinemataceae > CAZXXZ01. Next base: position 8,337 of record CAZINN010000082.1, read on the forward strand.
TTCGGAGGCTGCCGCTCCTGTGGACAGCGAGGCCTCGAGTGAGGCGTAGGCCCGCGCCCCGGGACCCTTCGCGTCGATATCGAGACTGATGCCCGTCACCGAACCATAGTCGGCCGTATCGAAAAAACCTTCACTCTGCGCGGAGAAGCGGACGAAGGGCCGGGCCTCCATCGTTCCGCCGATTGTGAAGGCGCTGTCCTCTGCGTTCAGAACGCAAGGGTAAAGCGTCAGCCAGACAAGGCCGATGACGACCGCACACGTGGAGCGCATAGCCGGCCCTTTCATTTCGTGAGCGCGGCCATGGTGAATTTTCTCGGATCGATCGGCGCGTCGAGCGAGATCTTCGTCAGCGCGAAGACCGTCTTCGTGTTCGCGCGCAGTTTCGATACGAGCTCGGACTTCGCGACAAACCAGCGATCGCCGATCCTTGTCACCTCGAGCGTCCTCGATTCCTTGAGCATAC
>CAZINN010000083.1:0-8792 GCA_964540615.1 uncultured Treponemataceae bacterium
GCATGGCGCGTAGGATAGCGATACTCGACACGACGCTGCGCGACGGGGGGAGGGCCCCCGGTTTCAGCATGTGTCTCGACGAAAAGCTGGAAGTCGCGCGGCATCTCGCGCGGCTCGGGGTGGATGTCGTCGAGGCGGGGCGGCCATCCCTCGGCCGGGACGAGCACGAGGCGGTCAGCGAGATCGCGCGCGTGGTGCGGGAGCCCGTCATCGCGGCGGCAGCCCGGGCTTCCGCCTCCGAGATCGACGCGGCCTGGAACGCCCTCCGGGGCGCCGAGCGGCCGCGCCTGCACGTCATGCTCGGCTCCTCATCGGAGCGCCTCGCGCGCGAGTTCGGTGCGGAATGCGACAGGGCGCTTGAACTCGCGGCCGAGGCGGTCGGGCGGGCGAAAAGGTATTGTTCCGATGTCGAGTTTTCCGCGGCCGACGCGACCAGGGCCGATCCCGCTTTTCTGCGCGCCCTGCTCGCGGTCGCCGTCAAGACGGGAGCGACCGTGGTGAATGTCGCCGACACGGTCGGCCGCGCCCTGCCCGACGAGTTCGCCGCACTGATCCGTCTTCTTTTGCGCGATGTGCCGGGCCTCGACAAGGTCGTTCTGTCGGTGCATTGCCACGACGATCTCGGGCTCGCGACGGCGAACAGCCTGGCTGCCGTGCTCGCCGGCGCCTCGCAGGTCGAGTGCGCGGTCAACGGTCTCGGCGACAAGGCCGGCAACGCGGCGCTCGAGGAAGTCGTCATGGCTCTCGCGACCCGCTCGGATTATCTGGATGCGTATACGAGCGTCGATACGACGCGGCTGTATGGAAGTTCGCGGCTCGTGCAGGCGGTCACCGGTTTGCGCACCCAGCCGAACAAGGCTGTCGTCGGCGATTACGCGCTGCCGCGTGATCCGAGCCTCGAGTCGGCTCGGTCCGCTCTTGCCGCGGCCTCTGGTCTCTCGAGGCCCGCGACGGTCGGCGATGCCGGCGGCCCGAGGAGTCCGGGGCGAACCGCCCTGGGCAGGAGGACCGGCCGCCGCGTCTTCGAGGAGCGACTCGCCCTCCTCGGCTACGAACTCAGACCGGAGTCTGTGTCGAGGTTGTATGCCGAGTTCAGGACCCTCGCCCAACGAAAGGGCTCGGTGTCGGACCGGGACCTCGAGGCCCTCGTGCTCGGCGAAACGGCGCGCGCCCCCGAATCGTTCAGACTCGAGCGCTTCGTCGTCAACTCGGGCACGGGCATCGCATCGATGAGCGCGGTCAAGCTGGCCCTCCCCGAGGGCGGCTCGGCCGAGCGCGTCGCCGTGGGGGACGGCCCCATCGACGCCGCATTCAAAGCCGTCGACCGGATCATCGGTGTGAAGCCGGTTCTCGAGCATTTCGCCGTGGACGCGGTGACCGAGGGCCGGGACGCCCAGGGCGAGGCGAGGGTGCGAATACGGTTCAAGGACAGAAGATTCAACGGACGCGGCCTGTCGACGGACATCATCGAGGCCGCAGTCCTGGCATACCTGGCGGCGATCAACGCCATGACAGGCGAGATGGAGGCGGAGTATGGGACGAATAGCGTTTCTTGATTCCACTCTGCGCGACGGCGCGCAGGGCGAGGGCATAAGCTTCTCGGTCGCGGACAAGATCGCCATCGTCCGCACGCTCGACGAACTCGGCCTTGATTTCATCGAAGCCGGGAACCCCGGATCGAATCCGAAGGACCTCGAGTTTTTCAAAGAAGCGCGCTCGCTCGACCTCAAGTCGGCGCAGCTCGTGGCCTTCGGCTCGACGCGGAGGCGGGGCGTCGCCTGCGAGGACGACGAGGCCCTCAAAAGCCTCGTCGAGGCGGGGACCGAGATCGTGGTGATCTTCGGGAAGAGCTGGGATCTGCACGTCAAGGAAGTTCTCAAGGTAACGCTCGAAGAGAATCTCAAGATGATCGAGAGCACGATCGCGTTTCTTAAAAAAGCCGGCCGCCGCGTCATCTACGACGCCGAGCACTTCTTCGACGGCTGCGCCGCGGACGAGAAGTACGCCTTCGAGACGCTGAAAGCGGCCGCCGCCGCGGGCGCCGAATGTCTTGTGCTCTGCGATACGAACGGGGGCAGCCTCCCCGACCGCGTGGGCGAACTGACGGCCCGGGTCGTCGCCGAGATCGGTAAAAACGTCGGTATACACGCGCACAACGATTCTGGCCTCGCGGTCGCCAACTCCCTCGCCGCGGTCAAGGCGGGGGCGGTCCATGTGCAGGGAACGCTCGTCGGATTCGGCGAGAGGTGCGGCAACGCGAATTTATCGACGATAGCCGCCGACGTGTCGCTCAAGATGGGGCTCGAATGCCTCAAGCCCGACTCGCTTCAGCATCTCTATCACGCGACGCGGCGCGTCGCCGAGATCGCCAACGTGACCATGGACGAGGGCATGCCCTATGTCGGGATGCGCGCCTTCGCGCACAAGGCCGGCATGCACGTGGACGCGGTCGTGAAGACATCGGTCTCGTTCGAGCATGTTCCGCCGGAGACGGTGGGCAATTCGCGCCGCATCCTCGCAAGCGAAGTCGGAGGAAGGTCGGTCATACTCGAGCGCATGAAGAAGCTCGATCCGAATGTTACAAAAGAGTCACCAGTAGTCGCCCAGGTCGTCAAGCGGCTCAAGGAGATGGAGAGGCTCGGTTACCAGTTCGAGGGGGCCGACGCGAGCCTCGAGCTCTTGATGCGCAAGGCCGCGGGCAAGTACAAGCCATTTTTCGAGTTGGGGCACTATCGCATCATCGGCGAGCAGCCGACGCCCGGCAAGCTTTCGGCCCAGGCTATGGTGAAGATCCACGTAGACGGCGAGAACGCGATAACGGCCGCCGAAGGCGACGGCCCGGTTCACGCTCTTGATCTCGCGCTCCGCAAGGCTCTCGAAAAGTTCTACCCCTCGCTCGCGCATATGCGCCTGACCGATTTCAAGGTGCGCGTCCTCGACTCGAAGGCCGCGAGCGGCGCGGCGGTGCGCGTGCTCATCGAGAGCTCGGACGGAGAGGACGTATGGACGACGGTGGGCGCCTCGACCGACATCATCGAGGCGAGCTACATCGCCCTGGTCGATTCGATCGAATACAAACTGATAAGCGATATCGAAAAGAGGTACAAGACGTACCTTTGATAGTCTAGGAACGTACACGAAGCAGGGGGAAGTCGATGAAGTACAGGATAGCTACGATACACGGAGATGGCATCGGGCCCGATGTCGTCGATGCGGCTGTCGCGGCGCTCGACGCGGTCGCCGCCCGCTATGCCTTCGAGCTCGAGTACACCGAGGCGCCCATGGGCGGATCGGCGATCGACGCATTCGGCGTGCCTCTGCCGGAGTCGTCGATCGAGACCTGCAGGGCCTCCGATGCGGTGCTCCTCGGGGCCGTGGGCGGGCCCAAGTGGGACGGACTTCCCGGCCATCTGAGGCCCGAGGCGGGTCTCCTCGGCCTGCGCTCTGCCTTGGGTGTGTACGCGAACCTGCGTCCTGCCTTCATGTTTCCCCAGCTGGCGCTCGCCTGCCCCCTGCGCCCCTCGATCGTCGAGGGAGGACTCGACATCCTCATCGTGCGCGAACTCACCGGGGGGATTTACTTCGGGGAGAGGGGCCGAAGCCCCGACGGGCTCTCCGCCTGGGACACGGAACGTTATTCGAAACAGGAGATCGAGCGCATCCTCCGCGTCGGCTTCGAGGCTGCGGCCGGACGCAAACGGAAGCTCTGTGTCGTCGACAAGGCGAATGTTCTCGAGTCCTCGAGGCTCTGGCGCGAGACCGCGCAGGCGATGGCCTCATCCTGGCCCCAGATCGAGCTTTCCTTTATGTATGTGGACAACGCAGCGATGCAGCTCGTCAAGAATCCGCGGCAGTTCGACGTCATCGCGACGAGCAACATGTTCGGCGACATACTGTCGGACGAGGCGAGCATGATCACGGGTTCGATCGGCATGCTCGCGAGCGCGAGCATCGGCGGGAAGCGGCCGGACGGCAGCCCCTCGCCGGGATTGTACGAGCCTATCCACGGCTCCGCGCCGGACATCGCGGGCCAGAACAAGGCGAATCCGCTCGCCACCATTCTTTCCGCGGCCATGCTCCTGCGCTATTCGTTCGGCCGAGAGGAGGAGGCGAGGGCGGTCGAGGCCGCCGTCTCGTCGGTCCTCGACGCGGGATGGCGCTGCGCCGACATCGCCTCGGGCGCGGGCGATGAAAAAATAATCGGAACGCGCGAAATGGCGGACAAGGTCGTCGAAGCTATACGGGGAGGTAGGAAATGAAAAGCGATGTGATAAAGAAGGGCATAGCCCGGGCTCCGCACAGGTCCCTGCTCAAGGCCATGGGTTACAGCGACGAGGAGATCGAGCGGCCCCTGGTCGGCGTCGTCAATTCGTTCAACGAGATCATCCCGGGCCACATTCATTTGAGGACCGTCGTCGATGCCGTGAAGGCGGGCATACGGAGCGCCGGAGGCACGCCGATCGAGTTCCCATCGATCGGAATCTGCGACGGCATCGCGATGGGGCACGAGGGCATGAAATACTCGCTCGCCTCCCGCGAGCTTATTGCCGACTCGGTCGAAAGTATGGTGATGGCGCACGCCTTCGACGCATTGGTGCTTGTGCCGAATTGTGACAAAATTATACCAGGCATGCTCATGGCCGCCGCGCGCCTCAACCTCCCGACCGTCGTCGTTTCGGGCGGACCCATGATGCCGGGGCGGCTCCGCCGCTCCGACATCGACCTCAACTCGGTGTTCGAAGCGGTGGGCAAGGTGAGTTCGGGCGCTATGGATGAATCCGAACTCAAGCTGTACGAGGACGCCGCCTGCCCGGGCTGCGGGTCCTGCGCCGGCATGTTCACGGCGAACAGCATGAACTGTCTGACCGAGGCGCTCGGCATGGGTCTGCCGGGCAACGGCACCGCGCCCGCGGTGACATCGGAGCGCATACGGCTCGCGAAGCGCGCGGGCGAACTCGTCATGCGCGTGCTAGAAAAAGGCCCCAGGCCGCGCGACATTCTGAACGAGCGGCAGTTCCGCAACGCCCTCGCCGTGGACATGGCCCTGGGCTGCAGCACCAACTCGATGCTCCATCTGCCGGCCATCGCGCACGAGGCGGGCGTCAAACTCAATCTCGACATGGCGAACGAGATCGCGGCGCGGACGCCCAATCTCTGCCACCTCGCGCCCTCGGGACCCCACCACATCAGCGATCTGCACGAGGCGGGCGGCGTCTTCGCGGTCATAAAGGAGCTCCTGAAGAAGGGCCTCGTCGACGGATCCGCGATGACGGTTTCCGGCAAGACGATAGCCGAACTCGCCGCGCAGGCTGCCGAGGCTGACGGCGTCGTCATCCGCAAGATCGAGAATCCGTATTCGGCGACGGGCGGCATCGCGGTGCTCCGCGGCAATCTCGCGCCGGGCGGCTCGGTCGTCAAGCGCGCCGCCGTCCTGCCGAACATGCTCAAGCACAAGGGTCCGGCCCGCGTCTTCAACTCCGAGGACGAGGCGAATGCGGCTGTATTGAGCGGAAAAATCGAGGCCGGCTCCGTGGTAGTGATCCGCTACGAGGGACCGCGCGGGGGGCCGGGCATGCGCGAGATGCTCCAGGCGACGAGCGCTCTGGCCGGCATGGGCCGCGACGCCGACACCGCCCTCATCACCGATGGTCGCTTCTCGGGAGCCACGCGGGGCGCAGCGATCGGTCACGTCTCGCCCGAGGCCGCCGCGGGTGGTCCCATCGCCCTGGTCCGCGACGGCGATATCATCTCGATCGATATCGAGGCGGGAAGACTCGAACTCGAAGTCCCAGACGAGGAACTCAAGCGCCGTCGCTCTGAATGGAAAGCCCCACGGCCCAGAATAACGAGCGGGTGGATGGCGCGGTATGCGGCCCAGGTAACTTCGGCCGAGACTGGGGCCGTGCTCGCGAATCCTTTCGAGTCCGGGCCCGGCGGAAAACAGTCCTAAAAGAAACTGGAGAAGGTTTATGAAGATGAACGGAGCGCGCATCGTCGTCGAGACGCTCATCGAGCGCGGCGTCGATACGGTTTTCGGTTTCCCCGGCGGGACGATTCTCAATGTCTATGACGAGCTTTACAAGTGCTCCGATCGGATACGCCACATTCTGACCTCGCACGAGCAGGGGGCGGCGCACGCCGCCGACGGCTATGCGCGCTCGACGGGCAGGGTCGGCGTGGTCATGGCCACGAGCGGCCCCGGAGCGACGAATCTCGTGACCGGCATTGCAACGGCGTACATGGATTCGGTGCCCCTGGTCGCGATCACCTGTAACGTGCCGACGCGTATCCTGGGCAAGGACAGTTTCCAGGAAGTCGACATCGCCGGCATCACCATGCCGATTACCAAGCACAATTACATCGTGAAGGACGTCGCGGTACTCGCCGACACGCTCAGACAGGCATTTGACATCGCGTCCTCGGGTCGGCGCGGCCCCGTACTCGTCGATATCACCAAGGACGTGACCGCCGCGGAGACCGAGTGGAATCCCGCCCCCAAAGGCGCTGCTTTGTCCGGCGTGGATCCGCGCTTCGGTCCCAAGCCGACGCTGCGGCCTTCAGACGAGGACATCGCCGAGGCTGCTTCGCTCATCGCCGAGTCCAAGGCCCCCTTCATTTACGCGGGGGGCGGCGTCATCGCGAGCGGGGCCTCGGCCGAGCTCGCCGCCCTGGTCGAGCGCCTTCAGGCGCCGATCGCGCTGAGCCTCATGGGACAGGGCGCCTTCCCCTCGCGGCACCGGCTCTTCACCGGCATGATCGGCATGCACGGGACCAAGGCCTCGAACATGGCGGCGAGCAGGGCCGACCTTCTCATCGCGGTCGGCGCGCGCTTTTCGGACCGCGTCGTCAGCGACGCCTCGCGCTTCGCCACCAAGGCGCGCATCCTCCATCTCGACATCGATCCGGCCGAGATCAACAAGAACGTCGCCAGCTGCAAGTCCCTCGTCGGCGACGTCAAAGACACCCTCGCCCGGCTTCTTGAGCGTGTCGAGGCCAGGAAGGCCTCGGGATGGAACGGCGACATCGAGGCCTGGAAGGCCGAGGTCCCCTCGGCCCACGGGCGCGAGGTCGAGCTTCATCCGCGTTATATTCTCGAAACAATCGGCGGAAGGGTCGGAGAGGAGGCCATCGTCACGACCGAGGTCGGCCAGCACCAGATCTGGACGGCGCAGTTCTATCCCTTCGCGCGGCCGAGGACCTTCATCTCCTCGGGCGGCCTGGGGACGATGGGCTTCGGCACCGGCGCGGCCATGGGCGCCCAGATCGCGAATCCCGACCGGCAGGTCGTGCATATCGCCGGCGACGGCTCCTTCCGCATGAACTGCAACGAACTGGCGACCATCGCGTATTACCGCCTGCCCATCCTCATCGTCGTCATGAACAACCGGACCTTGGGCATGGTGCGGCAGTGGCAGTCGCTTTTTTATAAGGGACGGTATTCGAACACGACCCTCGACCGAGGGCCGGATTTCGTCAAACTGGCCGAAGCCTACGGGGTCAGGGGCTTCAGAGCCTCGAACGAGGGCGAGTTCGACGCGGCGCTCGATGCGGCGCTTTCCGAACGTTCTCCGGCTCTGATCGACTGCATGCTGGACATCGACGAGAAGGTTCTTCCCATGGTTCCCTCGGGAAAACCCATCGACGAACTCATGCTCGAGCCGCCGGAGGAATGAAGAAATGATGATCCTGGGCGTCGCGGGCTCTCCGGTGCTCCATTCGCTGAGCCCGGCGATATTCCGCGAGCTCTTCCGCGCCTCGGGCCTGCGGACCGAGGGAATCGATCCCGAGGCGGCCTATTTCCGCGTCGCCGCGAGGACGGCGGCCGAGGCTGTGTCGCTCTTTCGGGCTCTCGAAATGAGGGGTATGAACTTGACCTCGCCGTTCAAGGAGGAGGTCGCTCCCCTGGTCGACGAGCTGAGGCCCGAGGCCAGGCGGCTCGGCGCGGTCAATTGCCTCAAGCGACTCGACGAGTCTCGCATCGCGGGCGCGAACACCGATCCGCAGGGAGTTCTGAGCGGCCTTGCGAGACTCGGCGCCGATCCGGCCGGCAAGGAATGCCTCGTCATCGGCGCGGGCGGCGCAGGCAAGGCAGCAGCCCAGGCCCTTCAGTCCGCCCGTGCTCGTGTCGTCGTCGCGAATCGAACGCTCGAACGCGCACAGGAACTCGCACGCAGGCTCGGCTGCGCCGCGGCCTCGCTCGAGGATCTGCCCCGTCTTGCGAAAACGAGTTCGGTTATAGTTTCTACACTCGCCTCCGATCTCGTTCCGGACCCTGCGGTCTGGCTGCCCGAGGCGCGAGCGCGCGAAAACCTTGTCGTGGTGGACGCGGACTATAAAAAAGGCTCGCTCGGCCGTCTGGCGCATGATCGCGGCTTCCGCGTCGTCGAGGGGACCGAGTGGCTCCTCGGTCAGGCCCTGCCTGCATTCGAGCTTTTCACGGACCGACAGGCTCCCGCAATTTCAATCGATGATATAAGAAAGTCACTCACTGCCTCTCGGGGCGAGACGCTCCGTCGTACGATCGCCCTCATCGGCATCATGGGCTCGGGGAAGACGACCGTCGGACAGTTTCTCGCGAAGGCGACGGGGCTGCCGTTTGTGGATTCCGACCGGGAGATCGAGCGTGAGGCGGGGTCTTCGATCAACGAAATCTTCGCGCGGGAAGGGGAGTCGGGCTTCCGCGAGCGGGAGTCGAGGATGCTCGACCGCATAACCTCTTCGCAAACAGGCTGCGTCCTTTCGACCGGGGGCGGCGCTCCGACGATTCCACGGAACGCCGAGATGCTGAGGAG
>CAZINN010000084.1:0-8671 GCA_964540615.1 uncultured Treponemataceae bacterium
CATGATCACGCCGGACAATCTCAGGGCCGAGCTCGAAAAAGAAGCAGGGGAAAAGTCCAAGGGGCCGCACTACATCGTCGCCGCCTACCCCAGGCCGGGCGCGGTCTGGACGCATTTGGTCTTGAGCCGCATAAAAGAACTCAAGGCGAAGTCCGGGGCGAAGGTGATCGGATCGAAGGACCTCAAGTCGTTCTATCCCGAGCTGCTCGCCGGACCGAAGCGCTCCGACTGAAAGGAGTACGGGGATGGCGAAGATACCCGAATACGATGTCATAGCGGCGAAGATCGAGGACGATGCGGTTAAGGCGCGTATCCGCGAGCATCGTATGGGGACGCTGACGGTCAAGACCGAGCCTGGGGCCGAGGTCGAGGTCAGGCAGCTTCGTCACGAGTTTCTGTGGGGAACGGCGATAACGAGCGGCCTCGCTGAAAGCGATCCTATCGCCATGTCAGCCGAGGACCGAAAGATGTTTTTAAAAGTCCTTGGTGAGAACTTCAACTACGCCGTCCACGAAAACGCCCTCAAGTGGTGCGATGTCGAGCGCGAGCGCGGAAAAGCCGATTGGTCTTCGGCCGAGCGGATTTGGGAGCTGTGCCGCGATCTCGACATAGCCATGCGCGGGCACTGCATTTTCTGGGAAAAAGAAGAATGGGTCCAGCCCTGGCTCCGCGCCCTCGACAACGACGAACTGCGCTCGGCGGCCATGCGGCGAGCATTCGAGGTGACGAGCCGCTTCAAGGGACGGATAGAGGAGTTCGATCTCAATAACGAGATGATCCACGGCACATTCTGGCGCAGGCGCCTCGGCTGGGGCATCGTCAACGAAATGGCATTGGCCGCGAAGCTGGGGAATCCGGAAGCCGTTCTCTATGTCAACGATTACGGCATCCTGGTCGAGGGAGGGCACAACGCCAACGCCTACCTCGAGCAGATACAAGCGCTGCTTGACGCGGGCGTCCCCATCGGCGGCATAGGCTGTCAGGCTCATTCCGCTACCTTCCTCAACGTTCCGGTCGATCCCATCATCGCCCAGCGCAACCTGGACAGGCTCTCTCGTTTCGGCCTGCCCATCAAAATCACCGAGTGCCTCTTCGACGATACCGAGGATCCCGAGGCTCAAGCCGCCCAAATGCGGAAAATCCTCCCCCTCTACTTCGCCTGTCCCAAGGTCGAGGCGATTCTGTTCTGGGGCTTCTGGGCGGGATTGCACTGGCATCCCTGGGCCGCGTTCTGGACCAAGGATTGGAAGCCGACTCCTCAGGCAAAGGTCTTCCGCGATCTCGTGTACGGCGAATGGTGGACCTCCGTGTCGGGGAGGGCGGATAGATCGGGCGTTTTCAGCACTCCGGCTTTTTTCGGAAAGTATCGCATAACGTCGAAGGGCAAGGCCTGTGAGGTCGCTCTTGAAAAGAAGGTAAAGTCGCGCACGGTTGTAATCTGAAGGCGGCTGAGCGCCGCCGGTGCTGCGCTTTCGGCGCCGCGCCGAGAAAACAAGCGAGGAGAGAAAGAAGATGGCAGCGAAGTACGACATCACGTTTATCGGACACATGTGTTACGACGAGATAATCCCCTTCGGCGGACAGCCGCACGTGGCGCCCGGCAGCGCCGTGCTCTGCGGCGCGATGGTCGCGCCCCGCGTCGGCAAGAAGGTCGCCGCCGTCGTAAAGATGGCGAAAAAAGACGAGGGCATCTGCCAGCCGATGAAGGACCTCGGAGTAGACGTGTACGTCATACCCAGCGAGGAAACGACGTATTCCAGGGTCTTCCATTACTCGGCCAATGTCGACGAGCGCAAGCTGACCCTTGTCAAGTCCGCCGGTTTCATCAAGATCGATGACGTCCCGAAGCTCGACTCGACCTGTGTCCATCTCGCCGGCATCTCGGACACCGAATTCGACATGCCCCTCATGCGCGGCCTTAAGAGCCGCGGGTACAGCCTCTCCGCCGATATGCAGAGCTTCGTCAGGCATGTCGATCCGGCGACCCGCGAAATCGAGTTTTCGGACGTGGCGGACAAAAAAGAAATCGCGGCCATGATGGACAAACTCAAGCTCGATATCGTCGAGGCGAAAATCCTTACCGGTACGGACGATCTTGAAAAGGCCGCTATAATGGTCGAATCCTGGGGCTGTCCCGAGGTCATGATCACACACTCCGAGGGCGTGCTTGCGCGCGTCAAGGGAAAGACGTACTACGAAAAGTTTTCGAACTCGAATGTGTCGGGGAGAACCGGTCGCGGCGACACAACCTTCTCGGCCTATCTCGCCAGGCGGCTCGACTTCGGCCCCGCCGAGTCCTTGAAGTTCGCCGCCGCCCTCGTCTCGATAAAGATGGAGACGCCCGGGCCGTTCAAGGGGACGCTGGAGGACGTGCTGAAGAGAATCAAGGAAAAGCACAGCTCCTAACAGGTTGATAGTGACGATCTTTGAGGGATCCGACAGGTTTCGAGGGACTCGATAAAAACCAACGGGGGTTTCAGGGTTTCCCCATAAGCCAAAGCACTGCGGTGACAAGCCTCGGATAGAAGCGCGAACCGAGGTCCCCGCCGGTGGCCGAATCGATTTGGTCGGTCGCCGCAAAGTCCGCACAGCCCGTTCGGAGCCAGCGGGCGTGGATACCATCCCGCATCGTACGCTCGTCGATTATACCCAGAACCTTTTCGACAACGTACTGGTTCAAGATGATTTTCGATATCCACGTATTCTTGTCGGAGGAAGACAGTTTCCATCCACCGGAGACGGGATCGAGGCAGATGCCCGGCGCAAGGACCGTGTCGATATGGCGCTTAAGCGCGCGGATAAGCTCGCCGTAGGGCCCGTCGGGGCGTAGCGCTTCCGGTGCGCCGCAGAATCCGGGGTAGGCAAGTCCCTCGACCGCGGGTATTATGCACGATCGATTGTCGCCCTCGAACACTGCAGGTATAAAAAGTTCATCTCGAAGCAGCTTGTCGGAGACGGTTTTTGCAGTGAGCAGCGCCGATTCAGCCGCAGCCTTGGACTCCGCCGAGACGCAGCCGTCGATTCTCTTGAAGAGCGCTTCGAGGCATACGTAAGCCGCCCATGCCTTGACCGCGCTGTAGAGATTATTGCGCGCCTGACCAAGACTTATGTCGATCGAGTCGTAGGTGGTGATCTCGGAGCCTCCCTCGCAGCGGTCGGAATCGCGGTCCATGACGCCGTCGCCGTTGGCGTCGCGGGCGCGGATCGAGGCGAGACAGGAGGCGAGCGTCGATCTGCGGGACGCGGCCCAGGATTCCCCATCCGCCGTGAACGCATAAATGCAGGCGGCCAGCGTCCAGTTGAGCGTCTCTTCATAGCTCATATAGCTGAAACAATCGGCGAGTCGGGGCATCTCGTAGGCCGATTTCCCGATGGGAGTGAAACAATCTCCCACGCCTTGGTCATGAGCAAAACATATTCCAAGTGAATCTTGGTAGGCGTATCGTTCGATATAAGATTCGAGTTCGTTGCGCAGCGTCCACGGCGAAAAGCGCGTCTCCCAGAATGCATGATCGATCGTCAGGTCGAGGGTGTTCATCATCTGGTATTCGCCCTCGTTGACGACGAAGAGCGGCTCTCCATCCTCGGTCAAAAGGAGCTCGGTGTTCGCGAGGTAGCTGTGCGCCGCGTGCGCAAGGATGAACTTGCGGTCGTCGCTCAAGCCCGAGGAGTCGAGCTCGGCGTCCAGTTTTTCGGCTTTGCGGATCGATTCGTTCGATTCAGTCAACGCGTCCTCGAGAACTTCCTCGAGATTTTTGAATAAACATGTGTAGTAGGCGTGCGCCGGACGGCCTGAGGTGACAATTCCATCACGATATGTGCCGAGCGCGATGATGAACGACTTCGACTCGCCTGCGCCGATCATGAACTTGAGCCCGCCTTCTCGTGCGAGCCGGCGCAGCGGTCTCGGCGCGCCGTCGTAGCCGCCGTTGAAGGCCGCCTCGACAAACGACCAGTCCATCACTTCGAAGACACCTTCGACAGGCAGCGTCGCAAAGCCGTAGCTCGTGCCCTCGGCCATGCCCAAAAGACCGCCGTGCGTGGAATCCGAGAGCGGTCGTCTTATCCCCTGCATTCCAAAGACCCCGGTCATCTCGCCGGAACCTGATGTATTGTCGAAGGACAGCTTGATGAGCAGCGAAGGCCTGAGCGCCGACCGTGCCTCCGAACGGGTGGCCCGGCGGGGATCCGACACCGCTCCGAAGAACGAATAGACGCGCAGGCTCATCGGACCGGATTTCCATTCCTCACCGGAGAACGAAATCAACCGTTCGATCTCGTTTCCCTGCAGGAAGACCGAGCTATATCGGGGGCCTAGACGGTCCTCGTCGCTTGATTCATCGCGGTACGCATTGAGACCGGGTCCGAAAACATGACCCGTCGAAAATGGAAGAATGCGCGGTTCCTTGCGCCCCACGCGATAGCCGATAAGCAGCCCCGACTGCGGAGGCCGTACGTCGCCGATCACAACACCGGCCCCTTTTCCGAAACGGCCCAGAGCAAGCGAGGCATAGGCCCCCCACATGCCGTGGAGCGAGTAAAAGTCGTTTTCCACTGCGCGTACAGCCATACAACGTCCTTAGTATCGAGAACCATAACATTTCGGCAGGTGATTGCTCATAGGGAGAGAGGCCCATTCAAATATCGGACATTTTACCTATGAGACGGCGAACGCGTTAACCGCACCCGCCGCCTCATAGGCACGTTATTCTTTGATCGATCCGACGTTGAGGCCGACCACAAAGTACTTCTGAAGGAAAGGATATACCACGAGGATAGGAACAGTTGCGATGATGGTACCGGCCGCTCGTATGGACATGGGCGTAACTGTTGTCGATGCTATATTCGCGGCCATACCAAGCGCGTTGATATCCGCGGTGCTTCTCGACTGATTCATCGATTGCTGAAGCAGAGCCATGAGCTGGTACTGCAAGGTGAAGAGTTCGGGCTTTGCGGAGTTATAGAGTAATGTATCGAACCATGCGTTCCACGCGCCGACCGAGACGAAAAGCGCCACTGTCGCGAGAACAGGCTTCGAAAGAGGAATGACGAAGCTGAAGAAAATCCTGAACTCGCTCGTTCCATCGATACGCGCAGATTCAAAAAGACTTTCGGGGATGGTTTTTATGAATGTTCTTATAACGATGAAATTGAAAGCGCTGATCATGGTCGGTATGACGTAAACCCAGAATGTTCCATTGAGATGCAAGTTTCGGATAAGGAAATAATTGGGGAAAAGTCCTGCATTGACGTACATGGACAAGAGAATGATCAGTGTAAAGGGGCGCCGTAAAACAAACTCTTTGCGGCTGAGGGCATAGGCCAGCATTGTGGTCAGAAAAAGGTTGAGGAATGTGGAGCATACGGCCCTCGAAACCGAAATGAACAAAGCGTTGGGAATGTTCGCGCTTATCCATATGGATTTGTAATTATGGAAGGTCCATGCGCGCGGCCATAAATACACGCCGCCGCGAATGGTGTCGATCGCCTGATTGAACGATATTACCAAGGTGTTCCAAAATGGATACAAGGTGATCACGACAATCGCGGTAAGCGCTACAGCTTTGTAAATGCTGAATAGTAACTCAGCCATAAAGCTTTTCGAATTGAGGTATAACTTTCCGCCGTATCTCAGGGTCATACAAGTTTCTCCTCTCCAAGCTTGCCCGAGATCCAGTTGGCGGTCATAAGAAGAATGATGTTGACGACACTCTTGAACATGCCGCCTGCGGTTGCGAGCGAGAAGTTTCCTTGTCGTAGGCCGTAGTTGACGACATAAATATCGATACTCTGCGAGTAGTCGGCGTTCATGCCGTTGCGCAGGAGGTATTGGATTTCAAAGCCGGATTCCATTATCCAGCCGAGGTTCATTATCAAGAGAACGACGATAGTCGACTTGATCCCCGGTAATGTTATATGACGAATCCTTGACAACCTTCCGCAGCCGTCGATCTCTGCGGCTTCGTAGAGCGCTGGATCGATCGCGGACATGGCGGCAAGGTAAATAATCGTGTTCCAGCCGACTTCCTTCCAGACATTGGTGAATCCGACGATCCACCAGAAGGCCTTGGGCTCTCCGAGCCATACCTTGGGCTCATTTATAAGACCGAACCATTTAAGGACTATATTGAAGACACCGTCTGAGGCGAGAACGGTCGAGACGATTCCTGCGACGACGACCCAGGAAAGAAAGTGAGGAAGATATGAAATTGTCTGAGTCAGTCGCTTGAGTTTTTTCGCTTTTACTTCGTTCAGCGTAAGGGCAAGTCCGATTGCAAAGGTAAAGCCCAATATGAGGTTGATAAAGGACATGGCAAGTGTATTGCGCATGACCAAAAGAAAATTCTCGTCGGAAAAAAGGAATTTGAACCACTTAAGGCCCACCCAGGGCGAGTTGAAGCCTTTCGACGGCTTGAAGTCTTGAAAGGCCATGGTCCAACCGGTAAGCGGAACATAGGTGAATAGAATAACGTAGAGAACTATGGGAAGCGACATCCAGACTAACTGTCGTTGTGTACCAAGCGTCCTCCAAAAGCTTTTCGGCTTGTTTTGTACGGGACTGAGCATCAATTACTCCATGGCCTTCGGTTTGATGGAATACCGGCGGGGTTATTATAACCCCGCCGGCGAAAAAAGGCTTTTATTATTTCTTCTTACCGTACTTGGCTATGCGCTCATCGAGCTTTTCCTGCATCCATTTCTCGAAAATCTCAAGATTACACTTCTTGAGATCGGCGAGGTAATTCGCCCATTCTTTCTCGAAATCAGCAGGTTTGGCAAGAATTACCTTGGGTAGGTCCTTCGCATAGGTATCCTGCGCCTTGGTGAACGCAAGCTTCTCGGGAGAGCCGTCGGGCGGAACAAGCTGCCAGGCGGGGTACCACGCCGGATTCTGCGGCGGATCCTTGTCCATCAGGTCAGACCAGCTGAAGGCGCCGTAGGCCTTGAGGATTTCTTGATCCTCAGGTCGCAAGGTCGCAAGGTACAGATTGGCGTTCTGCCTGAGGGCGCATGCAAGCCCGCCTTTGCTGAAGCGGCCTTCCAGTTTCGGAGCCTCGGCCCACCACAGTTCGGCGAGATTGTTGAGCCTCCACGTCGGATCATCCCAGCGGGCCGCCTGCTCCTTTGTTTGAGTGGGCTGGCCGGACTTGTCAAAGCCGTAATCCTCTCCCTCGACTCCCCAGGTAAAGATCTTCTGCCAGGCGGGATCGAGCTGCTCATCGAGGAACTTGATGATGCGTACAGGATCCTTGGCCTTGATGCTGATGCCGTAACCGCGCTGGAGGTTGGGCAGGGTCTGATCGCGCCAGTGCGGCTTTATCGACTTGTCGAAGACGATGGGCAAGGGCATCATCGTTTCCCAGACGCGGTTCTGGGCGTAGAGGGCCCGCGATGCGTCCTGGAACTGCCAGAACTGATCGTGAACGCCGAGTACCTGGCCGTTGGAAAGCTTAGCCATGTACTGGTCATAGTTGTCGGTGAAAGACTCGCGGTCGACCAATCCCTTGGCGTTCATTTCGTTGAGCAGCTTGTACCAGCGCTTGGCCTCGGGGCCATAGTACTGGACGCGATACTTTCCGGTCTTGGGATCGACGATACCGTCGCCGTCGTTCGGATAGCCGGCGAGGAAGGGCGGCGGATTGCACAGGTTAAACTTGTGCCAGTCATAAGTGAGGATCGAGAACCCGATCGTCGGCTTGCCGTCCTTGGTGGTCGGGTGCTTCGCCTTGTACTTTGCGATGAGGTCGAAGTACTCATCTATGGTCTTGATCTTTGGATACCCGAACTCCTTCATGACCGCTTTCTGGATGAACATCGCGGGGCCGTAGTACTCCGTGGCGACTTCGCCGTTTTCGGGAACACCGTAGTCGATCAGGCAGTATACGTGACCATCCGCTTCATGCATCTTGGCCCAGGTGACGGGGTTGGACTGGTAGTGGGCCTTGAGGCGGGGAGCATACTTCTCGATCAGGTCTTCGAGCGGGATGCAGGCGCCTGCATCGATGAACTTGGGCGAATTGATGTGAAGAAGATCGGGATAATCCTGACTGGCGATCATGACACCGATCTTTTGATCCGCTTCGCCGACGACAATGTCCCACTTGAAGGTGACGCCGAGCTTCTCTTTGATCAGCTTGTAGGCGCGATTGGTCGCAGGTGGGATGGGGTAATTTGTGTTGACGGTGAAAACAGAGATTTCGATCGGTGGCAGCTTTGTGGTCGGCAACTTGTCGACCGGTTGGGCGACGAGTGTAGCCACAGCCATAAGTGCCGTAAGTACTAATAAAACTTTCCTCACAGACTCCTCCTTTGGTCTTTGTGGTAAAAATCAATACCGACAAAGTATGCTACGACCCGTTCCCAGATCGGGGAATAGGTGATCCAGTAACATAACAAATAAGGAAATTTCCCTACATGGATTCGTTTGGCGATTACAGCCCTTGATACTCGAACCAGTCAAAGTCGGCGGCTTTTTCCACCGACGCGCCGCCCGCTATAACGGATATTCCAATCGTCGTACCAACGAATAAGCCCGCCCAGTATTGTTATGTACATGTGTTGAGTCGTCAGCCTAAACCTTTTTCTGATCGGTTCTTGAACGCGTAAGAAACGCAAAAAAAGCCCGGCCGCACGACCGGGCTTTGTCGATGACGTATGCGCTGTCAGTCGG
>CAZINN010000085.1:0-8632 GCA_964540615.1 uncultured Treponemataceae bacterium
GTCCAACCCGGCGGCGGCATCCGCGATTTCGAGTCGATCACCGCCTGCAACGAGTTCGGGGCCGCGATGAAGTTCACCGGCCAGCGCTGTTTCAGACACTAGGAGCACAATCCGTGAAAAAAACGCTTCAGGTATTGTAGCGTATAGACTACTACCGAGCCCTCGCTCCCGATGCCTTGCTTTTCTGACTCAAGAATCATTATTATGAGTCAGGGGGTGAGTATGTCACAAGTGACGCTCCGGGATCTTCCCGCTCCAGTAGAGGCCTATCTCCGGGAGAGGGCGCGACTTGAAGGACGCTCGCTCTCGAAGGTGGCATCTGATATTCTCGCCGAATCGCTGGGGCTCGAGGAAAAGCGCCGAAACCTCGGTCGTTTCGCCGGTCTATGGAACGAGGCGGAGGCCGCTGCATTCGATCGTACGACGGAGCTTTTCGAGGTAGTGGATAAGGATGTCTGGGCGTGAGGCTCGTTCTCGATACGAATGCCTATTCTTCTCTCATGAAGGGCGATAGGCGTGCATGTGAAATTCTAGAAGCCGCAGAGTGGCTCGGCATACCCTCGCTCGTCATAGGCGAACTCACGGCGGGATTTCTCGCCGGAAGCAAGGCGGTATGGAATCTTTCGCTTCTTGATTCTTTCATCAAAGAAGCCGGTGTCGAGGTCTTGACGCTCGGACGCCGCGAGGCCGAGCGGTATGGAACCCTCGTCAAAGCCTTGCGGGAACGGGGTACGCCGATCCCCACGAACGATATCTGGATAGCCGCCCAGACTCTCGTTGCGGAGGCCCGGCTTCTGTCCAGCGACCGGCACTTCGACCTTGTGCCCGGTCTGATCCGTGTCGAGTAAGATGGTGGACCCAGCAACAAATCCTCGGCCCTATGCGTCGGCCCTCAAAATCCGTATACTTTAGGTACAAGTAGCGCTCGGAGTCAGACGCTCAGAAAAAAGAGCGAAGAACGAAAGCCATCTTCGCCCGAAAGCGGGGAAGAGTGGCTGCATAAGAGCGGCGAAATGGAGGATTGACATGAGCGATTATTATCCCGCTGATCCCAACGATTTGAGAAAGCAAGGGACCAAAGGAGTTATGGCCGCTGCCGGCGGTGTCGGCCTGTGGCTTGTCGGCGGTCTTCTCAATATCCCCGTTCTCGGCTGGATTATCGCAGGCGGACTTGTAGTCCTCGGCGTTACCGGGCTCGTCGGAAAAACCAAGACCGACAAGACGACGGGCGGCCTCATGATGGCCGCGGGCGCCGCCGGTCTTGCGGCTCTTCTTCTGCCTGGACTGACGCACTTCCTCCTCGGCGCGGGCGGCCTCGCCCTCGTCGCCTACGGCGCCTGGAACATCTTCAAGTTCGTGAAGGGGCTCAAAAGTCGAGCGTGACCTACCTTCTTGAAACCTACGGCTGCGAGATGAACAAGGCCGAGTCGGCCGCCCTTGAGGCCTTGTTCCGCGAGCGCGGCTGGCGGCCTGCGCACATAGATTCCGATGAACCAGGGCGCGCAAGTCTTTCGGCATCCATCGAGATGCTCGCCGGTGTCGATCTAGCGATCATCAACACCTGCTCGGTCCGTGAAACAGCCGAGACGCGTGCCTGGGGCCGGATAGACCTCTTCGCGGCCGCCAAGCGCGCCCGCGCCGCGTCGGGAGCCGGACCTCTGCGCATCATCGTCTTCGGCTGCATGGCAGAGCGTCTCAAGGATCGGATCAAGGAGCGTCAGCCCGCCGTCGATTGGGTCCTCGGCACGTTTCGGAAACAGGCGCTCGGCCTCATTCTCGATGCAGTCGAACAAGGGATAGAGCTCGAGGAAATCGAGGAGACGCCCTCCTATGTCTTCTCCGAGTCGCATCACGAGCCCGGAGCATTCCGCGCCTTTGTGCCGATCATGCACGGCTGCAACAATTTCTGTTCATACTGCATCGTCCCCTATGTCCGGGGCCGCGAAATCTCGCGGAGCCCTTCGTCCATCATGGCCGAGATCGAGTCGCTGGATGATTCGGGCGTTCGCGAGATAACGCTGCTCGGCCAGAACGTCAATTCATATCGCTGGCCCGGCGGCGGGCGGACAGAAATCGACCGGAACGAACTCGATTTTCCTTCCCTGCTTAGGTTTGTTTCTGCGCGTCTTCGAGCCCGTGGACGATCCGGAATCCGCTGGCTTCGCTTCCTCACGAGCCACCCCAAGGACCTTTCCGACGAACTCATCCGCGTCATCGCGGAGGATAGGCTTTTCTGCACGCACATTCACCTCTGCGCTCAATCCGGATCGAACGCCGTCCTCGCCGCGATGAACCGAAAGTACACGCGCGAGCACTTCCTCGGCTTAGTCGAGAAAATGCGCGCCTCGATTCCCGGCCTCTCGCTCTCGACCGATATTCTGGTGGGCTTCCCGGGCGAGACCGAAGAGGATTTTGAACAGACGCTGGACCTTATGCGGCGGGCTGACTTCTCGTACTCGTTCATGTACCATTTCAACCCGAGGGAGGGGACCACGGCCGCGTCCCTGCCCGGCAGGCTGCCGGACAAGGTGAAGATGGACCGTCTTTCGCGCGTCATCGAATTGCAGAAGCGCATAACGCGGAAGCTGATGCACGCGAGGACCGGAAGCGTCGATGAAGTCCTGATCGAGTCGGTCTCACGGAGGAGCGGCGACGAAGTGCTTGCGAGGACGGCCCGCGACGAGATGGTTGTTTTCCCCGCGGACGCGTCCCGCGTCGGGAGCTTCGCCCGGGTGAGGCTTCTCGGTCTTTCCGGCAATACATTCCGAGCCGAGGAGATGCGCGATGAAGCCTAGATTGTCCACGGCTTTCGTTGTTGCGGCTGCAGTTCTTATGCATATCGGGTCGGTGAGCGCGCAGAGCGCCGCGACAAAGGCCGCCCCGCCGCAGGCGGATAACGCTTCGCCCCTGTCCCGCGCGCGTTCGGAACTCGCCGGGCTGTCTCCGGCGGCGCTCACAGAAGCGCTCGACCGCACGATCGCTTCGCTTACGATCGAAGATGCACTGGCGCTCGTCGATGAGTATCTGCCGAAACTCGACGACAAAGACAAGGCGCTCTTTCTCGAAAAGACCGCCGGCATGGCGCTTCTCTCAGGTGCGTTTTCGGAAGCGTCCCTGCGCTATGAATCCGCATCGTCTTTGGTGCCGGGCGGGAGGGACGCCGCACTTCTTTTAAAGGCCGGACGCTGCGCGCTCGCCGCCGGAGACGCCGAAAAAGCGCTTGAGCTTGCGGCTCTGGTGCTTGCATCGAGCGCGGACCAAGCCGCCGCGGCCGGAGCCCGTCTTCTCAGCGCCTGGGCGCTCGCGTTCAAAGGAAAGCGGTCTGAGGCGCTCGCCATAGCCTCGGGGGTGGCGGCCTCGAGCCGAGCGAGGCTGAGGGATGCCGAGCGCGAGGCCCTCTTCCTCGTGTGGCTCTGTTCCGAGCAGAAGGACAAGGCGAAGGCGGCGGCCGACCTCGCCGCGGCCTTTCCTTCAAGTATCGAATCTCTCGTGGCATCCGGCGCGGCGTCGACGCCGCCCCTTCCGCACTGGTATCTCGGCGAGTTGACTGCATTGAAAGGGCCTGCGTCCGCAGCCTCCCTTTCTCCTGCGGCCGCGTCCGCGGCGCAGGTTCCCGCGGCGGCAGCGGCGAAGCCGTCTTCCACAGCTTCGCCGGATCAGATCAGATCTCAAGCCGCCGCCTCTCAGCCCGCCGGAGCGGCGTCCGAGCGTATCGGCCGCCTCCAGGTGGGGTATTTCGCCGTCGAGGCCAATGCGCGGAAGCTTGCAACGGAACTCGCGGCGAAAGGATTCGCTGTGCAGGTCGAGGCGCGCTCTCGATCGACGGGACCTTCCGAGGCCGCCGGCCGCGCGGCGGCCGAGGCGGATCGCCGCTGGATCGTGCTGGTCGAAGCCGGTCCTGATCCATCCGCGACCATGAAGAAACTCAAGGACGCCGGCTACGAGTCGTACGGTGTGGAATGATTGTCGAGCAGGGGGGAACTATGCAGGTCTTCGAGTGGAACGATCGATTGGCGACTGGTATCACTTCGATCGATGATCAGCACAAGCGACTGATCGACCTGGTCAACAGTCTTGCGGAGGCGATGCGCGGAGGCAGGAGCAAGGACGTGATCACGAAGGTCCTTGAGGGACTGCGTGAGTATACAAAGAGCCATTTCGGGTTTGAAGAGAGCGCCTTCGAAAGGTATGGATACCCGAAGGCGGCCGAGCATGTGAAATCGCACGAATCGTTTGTCGGCAGGGTCGACGAGCTGATCGAACAACACCAAAACGGTTCCATCGGCCTCTCGGTGAAGGTGCTCAATTTCCTGACGGAATGGGTCAAGAACCATATCATGAACGAGGATATGGCCTATGTGCCCTTCCTTAAGGACAAGGCGTTGTAATTTCCCGCGCCGGCGGTTTACCCGGGGAGGTCGTATGGATAATCCCGGGGATACCGGCTTTCCCCGAGTCAACCGCGGACGCGCTGTTCAAGTATCAGATCGTCTTCCTGCAGAAGTTCGAGGCCGTCGATCGCCGCCTTGGCCGGCGACAGCACGAGACGGCGGATTATATCCTTGCCCGACGTCGTTTCAGTGAATGCGGCCTTGTAGACCTTCCGGCCCGCGCGGATTCCGTCATCCCTGATGGGCCTGAGCTCGAGCACGGGGACGCCGCCGAGCAGATACAGGTCGTATCCCCCGGTCTCCTGGGCTTGCCCTGTCTTGTAGCTGTAGCGCGGCAGCGAGAACGCCAGTTCGATCTCTCCCGATGCGGAGCGGTACGGCCCTTCGAGCTTGAACGAAGGAAGGGTCCGGGGCGTCGTCGTTCTCCCCGCGGTGGCCGCCGTACTGCCCTGCGGGAGCTTCGTGTATATGCCGTCCCAGCGGTCCTGTTCGTCGAGTTTCATCTGCACGTCTTCGAAAACTCGCAGGGAAACAAGATTCGAGCCGCGGAGTTCCACGTCCATCAAGCGGTAAAGATCCTCGATAGACTCATTCTGACAGCGGATGTACAGGCCGTATCGCGTCGCGTGAGATTCGGTCCATCGGAAGACTTCCTGCGACGCGGCGGTGTAGAACGTGATACTCGACGAACCTTTGTCGAATACGATGAGCCGCGACGAGGGACCCGAGGGGCCGTTGGTCGACTCATACCAGATGCCCATGAGGAAGGACTCGAAATCGGCGGAAGAGCCCGTAAGTATGCGCGCGACGGCGTCGCGCTCCATCTGCGCTCCGGTGACCCGCTCCTCGCCGGCTTTTGAGTACGTCTTCGTCTTCGCGTTCCAGACATAGCGTTCCTTGATCTGATCGAAGACATTGGCCGATCCTGGATCGGAGCGGTAGGCGAAGACGGGCCAACTTTCGCCCGAGGTCTGGCCCAGCAGATAGCTTTCACTGCGCCCGGTTTCGCCTATCGCGATGGAGTCGGCCGACAGGGCGAGAATCGATTCGAACGAAAGACCGCTTCCAGGAGATCGGCGGAATACATTGATGGTCTGTGTCCCGGATTCCCCCATTCCCGTGCAGACGATGACGTTGTCATGATCCCCGACGAGATCCTTGAGCTGTATCGAAAAGGTGCTGATTTTCGTGCACAGCGTGTCCGCCTCCCAGGAGCGGAGCCAGGAACGCCGCTGAGGGACGTAGTCCGCGACCACGATCGATAAGGCGCCTCCTTCGCGGTCTGTTTTGCGCACAGTGAGTATCTGCTCGTCGCCCTCGTCTTCATCGAGATTCAGATTTGTGATATTGAGAATGAGTTCGTTCGGCAGGGCCGCAATCCGGTTGATTGCGGCCTCGCGTTGAGCGCGCGCCGCAGAACCCGACGCAGAGCCCGACGAAGATGCGCCGGCCGCCCCCGGCTCGATCTGGAGCGCCGCTACGGGACGAGCCGAAACCGCGCTCGCGTTTTTTTGACGGAGGATGAGATAACCCGCGGCGAAGAGCACGATTCCGCAGACGGCGATGAAAGCGATGTGCGCGAATTTCCTCATTGCGACGGTCCGCCCATATTACTGCGTCACTGCAGCGGAAAGGCTTTCTAGCACATCGGCCTTCGCGGCATCAAGCCCCGACCTGCAGGTGAATCCCGCGGCGGTTTTATGACCGCCTCCGCCGAAGGTCTGCGCGATATGCGCGACATTGACGCCGCCCTTCGATCTGAGCGAACACCGCAGCCTGCCCTCGGCGTTCTCTTTGAAAAACACGGACACCTCAACCCTGTCGTCCTGAAGCGGAATGTTGACGAGGTCCTCGGCGTCCTCGTACGAAGCTCCCGATGCCGCAAGCTCGCCACGGGTCAGTGTCTGGACGGCGATCCGGCCGTCGGCGTGCAGTTCGAGGCTGGAGATGACGTGCTTCTGCAGAAGGAGCGCGCCCGAGCTGGAAGACTCGTACATGCGGCGGTGGATTGTGTAGGGGACGACGCCTAAGCGTATCAGTTCGAGCGCGCATGAGAAGGTGCGCTCGGCGGTCTTCGGATAGGAAAAGGAGCCCGTGTCATAGACGATGCCTGCGAAGATCGCTTCCGCTGCGTCGAGCGCCAATGGAGAACCCAGTTCTTTTGCAACGAGATAGACAAGCTCGCAGGTTGAAGAGGCGTTTTCTTCAATAAGAGCGGGGACAGCTTCAGCGCCTAAGGCTTCATAGAGGATACTGTCCGTCGCCGAAGCCGGCCGTTCGTGGTGATCGATGATCAGCGCCGTGCCGGCGGCCGCGAGATATGTCTCGGCCGAGGTCCCCAAATAATCCAGATCGTGCGTATCCACGACAATGGGCGAGGAGTCCTTTGCCTCGAAGGGCAGGGGGGTCGGATCTTTGAGAGAGCGGAAGATCCCTCGCTGATCGATGAACCGGAATTTGACGGGGAGTCTGTCCGCGACGACCGGTATGGCTTTTTTGCCGATCGCGGTGAGGGCCAGGGCCAGGGCGTAGGCCGCGCCCAGGCCGTCGGCGTCCGGTCCGTCGTGCGACATGATTACATAGCGGTCACCCTCCCTGAGGTAGGATGCCATCTCGCCGATGGTCATGCTCGATCCTCTCCCTCAGGCGGCTTGTTTGTCTTTCTTGTGTTTTCGAGTCAGCAGCACGGCCGCGGTCAAGCCGGCGATGCCGAGAATCAAAAGACCGCCCGCGCCCCACAAAGCCCAGGACGGCGCCGCTGATAGTGCAGCTTTTGCAGCCGCCGAAGAACCTGGCATATCAGCGGCCGGCGAAGCAGTCTGTGTGAAGCCTCTATTCGCGGGCGGTTCCAAGAGAAGCTTCATCACTTCGGCTGCGGTTTGAGAGACTTTATCCCTGACCTGGAGTCCGACGGTGATCGCGCGGAACTCCCCCAGATCGACTTTCTTGACGTATTCGAGCGAAGGATGCCGCAGGGTGTAGTCGGTGGACTGGTAGGGGCTGCCGGGCGGCGCCTCCTGCCGCTCGTCGGTGATCATGAGGACGTATTTCGGCCGTTCCGGCTGCCCGAGTTCCTCCAAATCGCGTTGTGCGGCGTCAAGAGCTTTGCCGAGATCGGTGAAGCGGCCATCGGCTTTAACCTCTCTTATTGCCCGTATGACCTTCGCTTTATCAGCCTCTGAGGAGATATCGAGTCGAATGAGTCGCTCCACCTTGCCGTACACCAGTTCGACGATGAGCCGATCGCCCGGTATCAAGATAGGCCCGATAACCTGTCCTGCTGCAAATTCTTTTGCTTTATGGAAATATCCTTCCATTGACAAGGATTTGTCGAGGAGCAGAATGACATCCAAAGATCCGGGCCGCGCTTCCTGGCTCGATGCTTGAGCAGGGGGTGCAGCGGTCTGAGCCGAGGCCTCATGGCCGGCAACGCCTTGCAATACAATAAATACCGAAACGAGACCAGCGAGGGGTACGAGGCGCGGGAAAGGAACCACGGCTGCCACCTTTCGAAGGATTGGGAAGAAGCACAGTACTCCGCCCATCCTTCAATTAACTTTATTCTACCATATTAAGGGGAAAACGATATTCTCTTTTTTCCCCTTTTGCTTTACATCGCCTATATGTCACGCTACTATAACCCACGAATCACATATTCGGCAAAGGAGTTCGTATGGGCGCTATAGATCTTCCCAAGAGTCCCAATGTTTTCCATCCCGAGAAGCCGTCCGCCGTCGGTTCTCGAAACTCTCTCGCACAGGAAGGCCGTGATCAGCAGCGCGAGGTCAATCAGCTGCTCGAGGAAGAAACCAACAAGGTTCTCCATCACATCACCTCCCGGCTGCCTAAGGAAGTTCTCGACCGCATCGACATCATGGGCGGGTTGAAGGAGAAGCTCTACAACTACTTCAACCAGAACTACCAGAACATGTTCAACCGCTACATCGTCACGACCGAGGACGAGATGGTGAAGAAGGTCCGCAACTTCATCGACAAGGAGGAGATGAAGACGCTGGCCCGCTACACCCCGAAGGAGATCAGCGAGCTCCTCGACCAGGTCGGCGGCGCGGACAAGTTCAACACCGGCGAAGTCGAGAAGTCCATGGTCAACATGTTCGGCCACTTGCAGGGCCATATCCAGCGCGGAGTCAACGAGCTGGAGAACCTGACCAACGCCCTGCTCCGCCAGAAGACCGACGTCGGCGCCTTCATCCGCGGCGAGAACGCCTACTCCGTCGTCA
>CAZINN010000086.1:0-8423 GCA_964540615.1 uncultured Treponemataceae bacterium
GCGGCACCTCGAAGGAGAGATTCTCATATAAAAGTTTGTCGTCGTAGGCCTTGGCTACACCCTCGGCCTTGATAACCACATTGCCAAGCCGAGGGCCTACGGGGAAAAAGAGCCGGGATTCCTTTATTTTCTCTTTGCCTTCCTCGTTTGCGAGTTTTTCGTAACGCTCGATGCGCGCCTTCGATTTCGCATGCCGGCCCTTCGGGCTCATCGACACCCATTCGAGCTCGCGCTCGAGCTGCTTCGCGCGGGCGGATTCGCCTTTTTCCTCCATCTCGAGCTGCTTTGCTTTTTGATCGAGCCAACTCGAGTAATTGCCCTTCCAGGGGATGCCTTCGCCGCGGTCCAGTTCAAGAATCCAGCCCGCGACATTATCCAGGAAATAGCGGTCGTGCGTGACCGCGATGACCGTTCCCGCGTACTGCTGAAGATGCTTCTCGAGCCAGGCGACCGTCTCCGCGTCGAGGTGGTTCGTAGGCTCGTCGAGCAGGAGAATATCGGGCTTTTTCAAAAGAAGGCGGCACAAGGCAACGCGGCGCCGCTCGCCCCCCGACAGATTGTCCACGACTCTGTCGGCGGGCGGACAGCGCAGAGCGTCCATAGCCAGATCAAGCCGCGCGTCCAGATTCCACGCGTCGAGTTCGTCTATTTTCTCTTGCAGCTTCGCCTGCTTCGCCGCAAGTTTTTCAAAATCCGCGTCAGGATCGCCGAAGGCCTCGTTCACCTTGTCGAACTCCGCCAGAAGATCCACGATCTCCTGCACGCCCTCGCTCACAATCTCTTTCACGGTCTTGCCCGGCTCGAGATAGGGCTCCTGCTCGAGAAGCCCGATCGTATATCCGGGGGATATCGACGTTTCGCCTAAAAACTCTGTATCAACTCCCGCAAGTATTTTGAGGAGGCTCGACTTCCCCGAACCGTTCAAACCGATGACACCGATTTTCGCGCCGTAATAGTATGAGAGGCTTATGTCCTTGAGCACCTGCTTGGTCCCGTGCTTCTTGGACACCCTGTACATCGTATAAATTATTTTCTTGTCGTCGACGGTGCTTGCCATGTGGACGATCATAACAAGAAAACAGCAGGAACGTGTAGCCGTACAGCGCAGGGATATTGCGGCGGACGATGTCAGCCGCCGATGCCGGCGCCGTCAGAGCCTTCTGCGGAATTCGCGGGCATCGTCACCGGCAGAAGAACGCGGAACTCCCCATAATCGTCCCTGCAGGCGTCCAAGTCTACAACTTCAAGATGCCAGGGATAGGGGAATATGTATGAGCATGTCGGCATGTATTCCTCAAAGATGCGGCGGTAAAACTCGGCGATATCGGGCCAGTGAAGCCGACTGGGATGCATCCGGGATATCCATGAGAATGAGACACATGCGCAGGAGGGGACGGTGACAGAAACAAAAGGGGGACGAGGCGACTCGGTCGGAGCTTTCGAAGCTGCAAAGCCCGCGACATACCAATTAAACCGCGAGTCACCCGAATATTGGACAATACCGGTATAAACACGGCTCCACACCGGGACACCGGCCCCGGAAGAGTGCAGATCGAAGACCTCATTGGCCAGTCTGCTGACGAGAGAAAAGGCTGCGTTCTCTTCGAGGTCGATGGCTCTGCGTATGCCGATGACCATACATGAGGGTCTCATGACCGGATGGGGCCGGACGACGATGCCGTTCTCGCCCAAAAACTCATACGACGGGGCGGTGCTGAGAGCTTCGACAAGCGGTATCTCCGGGCGGAGGCGTCGATACTCGCCGGGGCTCATTGAAAACTGTCGTTTGAAAGCCCTGATAAAGCTCTGCTCGTACTCGAAGCAGTAATCCTGGGCGATATCGATCACCCGCCTTTCTGAATCGAGCAGATCCCGAAGACTGGCGGAAAGACGTCGGCGACGAAGATAGCCCATGAGCGAATGACCGGTCAGCGCCCGCACGACCCGGTGGAGGTGATACGGCGACAGACCGATTTTCTCGGCGATGTCATTGAGCATGCAGGGCGCATGAAGATACTGCTCGAGAAGAACGAAGAGTTTGTCGATCAGGTCTCCATAGGTCTCGGCCATTCAAATAGCAGTGTGACTATACCATGTTCTGCAAAAACAGCAAGATCGGTTAAGCGGGGCGGAAACGAAGCATCTATATTCGGAGCATGAACTACTCACACCACTCAACCGGATTGCATTCCGCTTTGACGATCATGGCTGTGACTCTTGCGCTCCTGCTCCTGGTTCCGCCCTTGTGGGCTCAACCCATGGCGAAGGCGTCGAACTACGAGGTCCTTCGTTTCCATTCCGAAGAAGTCAGGAAAGGGAAGATTGAGGAAAGCGGCGACCTTCACCTCTATGTGCTGCTTCCGCCTTCATACGCATCTTCACCCGAACGCCGCTATCCCGTCGTCTACTGCTTCCACGGCTACGGATGCTCGGGCAGTCAACTGATCGACATAGGCAGGCTTGTCGTGGCCGGAGCGATGAAGACCGGGGTCTGTCCCGAATTTCTCATGGTCGGCGTCGATGGGACAAACACTCTCGGCGGGAGTTTCTACGCCGATTCTCCGGCGACGGGAAACTGGGAAAGCATGGTGACGAAAGAAGTCCTCCCCTGTATCGATGCGAAATACAGGACCTTGGCCTCGCCGGAGGCGCGAGGCTTGGCGGGCTTTTCTATGGGAGGTTTCGCTGCGTGGAACATCGGACTTAACAACCCTGATCTGTTCTCTTGGGTGTGGTCGTGCTGCCCCGGAGCGCTTGCGCCGGGGGGACTGGAGAAGGCGATACCGACGTGGGACGGAGGGTTTATGCGCGCATACGGCGCCGTATTCGCCCCCGACCTGAGCCGCGAGTATCCCTATGACCGCAGACCAACGTATAAAGATGGAAGCGTCGCCGCCGACGAGACGGCGAAACTGTGGTCCGCAGGATTCGGTGATATCGAAGGCAAACTAAGAGCCTATCTATCGAAACCGGCGCGTCTGCGCGCAATACATTTTGATTGCGCGGATAATGACTACTACGGCTGGATACCCGAAGGAACCAAGCATACCGCCAGAGCCATGCAGGAGGCCGGTGTTAACGTAAGCATCGACGCGACATGGAGAAACGGACACAATATCAGCTCTGAGCATTTCAGAAAAAGTTTTGTTCCGTTCTTTGCGAAGGCCTTCGAAACCGAACCCGCCAAATAAAACGCTTGTTCATCAGCCCGGCGGCCAGCGCATCGCGCGGCCGCCGAGCACGTGGATGTGCAGATGATCGACGGTCTGACCGCCGTCCGACTTGCAATTGACGACGAAGCGCGCCCCCTTTTCGCCGAGCCCCTGCGCGCGTGCAAGTTCCTGAGCGCGGCGCATAAGCCTGCCCATCAGCGCATCGTCGTCGGGCCCAAGCTCCATGACATTCGCGATGTGCCGCTTGGGAATGACAAGGAAATGCACCGGCGCCTTGGGATCGATATCCCAGAAGGCGAGGGCTTCGGCGTCCTCGAACAGCTTCTTCGAAGGAATAGAGCCTTCGATTATCTTACAGAATATGCAATCACTCATGGCTGATAGAATACAGCGTTCGGGTCCGACGGTAAACAACTGCCTACATCGAAAGAGAAATCGAGTGTCTGCACCTCAATCATGAGGCCGGAAGGAAGGCCACATCGATACCCGAGAAGTCGTGCTCGACCCCCATCGAATCCAGGATCTGCGATATTTGTCCGCGGTGATGGATTCCGTGGACAAAGGCTTGGTGGAGAAGAAAGTGCAGGGGTACAGCCTCGGGTTTTCCGCCGTACCAGTCGATCTTGACCTGGGCCGACAACTCGGCGACAGTCGCCACACGGACAAAATCGATCGTGGTCTGGTCGGCGATCGCGGCGAGACCTTTAAGCTCGTCCCATGATTCTTCCGACAACTCAGGTCCATCCGGGCACCCAAGCCCCTCGGTCGCCTTGAGCGCTTCGTATGCTGTCGAAGATTTCTTGAGAGGCTGCCTGAAAAGTCCATGAAAGTAGAACGTTGCTCCGACAATGTGCCCGGCGAGACCGGACAGACTTTTATAATAACTGCCGCGGTCCTCGTTCAGGTCCTGGATCGAAAGTCCGTTCAAGAGCGAGAAGACAGAAGCGTCGGCGCGCTGAGTATAGCGGGCGTACATGAGCAGAGTGTCTTTCATATCCATCCTCCCCGTCGCCCCTATCGTAGCACCGTCCGGCGGTCGAGACCATACCGAGGAGCGGCCTTGTCGCAGCAGGAACCTAAGATTCCGCCGTGTTGACCTTCCTCGTCGCTCCGTCTTATACCAACCGAATGCCGCGCGACCTGACAAAGGGGAGTATTTCAGCCAACCTCCTGGCGATGTCCGTTCCCAGCATGCTCGGCATGCTCGGCCAGACGCTCTACGACGTCGTCGACCTGATCTGGATCGGCCGCATCTCGGGCACGGCTGTCGCAGGGGTCACGCTTTTTTCGTCGATTTTCTGGCTCGTCGAGGTTCTGAACGAGGTGATCGGCACCTCGTCAGTCGCGCTCATCACCCAGAGTGTCGGCGCCGGAGACAGGGAACGGACAAACCGCGTAATCGAGCAGACGATCGTCTTCAAGGCCTTCATGGCCTCGATCGCGGCGGTACTCCTGTACATCGGCCTCGAGCCGGCCCTGGGCCTTTTCTCGAAGGATCCGGAGGTCGTCGCCTACGGCCTCGAGTACGGCCGGATTCGGACCTTCTTCATTCCGATCTTTTTTATGACCTACAGCTGTTTCACCGCGCTCCGTTGTTCGGGCCGCCCGGCGAGTCAAATGTGGATCATGCTCGTCTCGTCGCTCGTCAACGCGGTCCTGACGCCGATCATGATGTTCGAGACCGTGCCCTTCCTCGGGTGGCGCGGCATGAACCTCGGAGTCTACGGAGCCGCGCTCGCGACCGTCATCTGTATCTGCCTCTCGTTCGCTGTCGGCTTCGGACTCATCGCAAGCGGCGCGCGCGGATTGCGAGTGACCGTCAGGGGGCTGTTCAGGCTCGACCCGGTTATCGACCGGAAACTCCTCACGATCGGCCTGCCTTCAGGCGCCGAGATGCTCGCGCGCCAGCTGGCGGGACTCGTAACCACCAAATTCGTCGCGCTCTACGGGACCGCCGCCATCGCCGCGCTCGGCATCGGCAATAGACTGGGCGGCCTGGTTTTCATGCCTCTCTTCGGCTTCATGTCAGGAGGCGGCACCATCGTCGGGCAGAACCTCGGCGCAGAGAACGTTGAACGGGCGGAAAAAACCGCGCGGGCCGCCTCGCTCTTCGGCGGAGGATCGGTGGCGCTCGTTATGGGTCTGGGCATGGTCTTTCCCGAAACCTTGCTCCGAATCTTCGTGGACTCGCCCGAAACCATCGCCGCGGGCATTCCCATGGTCCGCATCATGGGCTCGTCCTTCATCATCGCGAGCTTCGCCCTCGCGCTCGGCTGCGCCTTCTTCGGCTCGGGCTACAACATCCCCCTCCTCGTCTCCTCGCTCGCGGCGCGATGGGGAGCGCAGCTGCCCTTCCTGCTCCTGGCGACCTATGTACTCCCCTTGATCGGATTGGAAATGGGCATCCTCGGTGTCTGGTTCAGCTTCCTCGTTTCCGATATCGTCGAGGCATCGATCATCCTGGGCTTCTACCGCAAGGGCGAATGGAAGAAAAAACGCGTGTAGCGGCGCGAGCCCCGGCCGCCGCTGGACCGGCTGTCAGTCTCGATTGCGGCTGGGACGAGCGCATGCACTCGTCCCACGAACCTTGCACCGGCTTGATGAAATTTCGCGTTCGAGATAACCTAGGGCTATGCGCCGCCTGACGGGATACTATTATCCTTCCTCTCCTCCGACCCCGGACCGGGCATAGGCGCTCAGCCGCCGCAATCAAGAGCCCCCGGAACGGGGGCTCTTATTTTTTTGCGCGGCTCGGCCGGCGATCGCCGGGCGGGAAGCGCATCCAGGAGGTATCAGATGGGGTACACAACGAAGGACTGATCGAGGCCTTCGCGAGGACAACCGACGAGATCCTGAGCCTCGCGGAATTCCGCGAACTGCTCGCTTCGGGAAGGAAGCTCAAGATCAAGTTCGGCGCGGACGTGACCGCGCCCTTCCTTCACATCGGGCACGCCGTGAATTTGTGGATGATGCGGGAAATGCAGGAGCGGGGTCACCTCGTGCAGTTCCTCATCGGGGACTTCACGACGAGGTTGGGTGATCCGACGGGAAGGATGGGCGCCCGCGTCCCTCCGAGCCGCGAGGCCGTCGAGCGCGACGCCGAGTCCTTTATCCGCCAGGTCGGCCGGGTCCTCATAACCGACGACCCGGAACGCTTCGAGGTCCGCCGCAACTCGGAATGGTGGGAGTCTTTCGCGTTAGGCGATTTCCTCGGGCTGGCGGGAGGGATCACCGCGGGCAGGCTCCTGTCCCGTGACATGTTCCGCGCCCGCACGGAAACCGGCGGCGAGATTCGCATGGACGAAATGCTCTACCCGCTTCTTCAGGGTTGGGACTCGGTTGTTTTGGACTCTGATCTGACGATCGTCGGTTCGGACCAACTCTTCAACGAGTCGATGGGCAGGCTTTTTCAGGAGCGCGCCGGCCGGCGTCCCCAGGTCATCATCACGACGAGGATCACGCCCGGGCTCGACGGCGTCCATAAGCAGTCGAAGACTCTCGGCAACTTCGTCGCGATCGACGACGACGCGAGGACCATGTTCGGCAAGGTCATGAGCCTGCCCGACGCCTTGATCCGCGATTGGCTCGAGGTCTACACGACCATGCCGATCGAGGAGATCGAATCGCTCTGCGCGCGGGGAGCCGATCCGCGCGCGGCCAAGCTCGCGCTCGCCCGCGCCATCGTCGATAGGTGGCACGGCGCCGAATCCGCGGCGAGCGAGCAGGCCTGGTTCGAGGCGACCTTCTCGCGCCGCGAATTTCCCGAGGACGCGCCGCTGGTCCGCGCGGCGCCGGGCGAATGGCGCGCCCTCGAGCTCCTGGCCCTCGCCGTCCCGGGGCAATCCCGTTCCGAGCTGAGGCGGCTCATCGCCGCGGGAGCCTTCAGCGTGGAGGGATCCGTCGTCGCTGGTCCCGAGCAGAGGATCGAACTCAGGCCCGGGGCCGAGTTGCGGCTGAAGGCGGGCAAGCGCCGCTTTATCAAGGTGACCGCCGATTCTTAGCGGGCGACGGCGGGACCGCGGCCTTCAGCCCCTCTCCGCCTTCGCCGCCGCGATGGCTTCCTCGAGCATGGCCCGCAGACGGGGCTCGCTGACTGTCCTGCGGGCGCTCTCGAAGAACTCGTCCATGCCGCCATGGCCCTCGGCGTCCTGGAGCGCGGCCTGCAGGCCCATCTCGAGCCTGTCCAGCTGCCGGACGAAGCGGGCCTCGGGCGTGGCGCAGTCCTCGAACTCCTCCCAAAGCGAGACGAACCACTCGCGGTCGGGATGGCCCTCGAGGGCGCGGTCGATCGCCTGCCGCTCCACCCTGCGTTTTTCCTCGCGGCTTATGCCGTCGACGGGCGTGATATCGCCGGCGTAGGATTCGCCCAGCTCGTGCGCGAGCGCCAGGAGTGCGGCCCTGCCCGTGTCGATCCGTCCCAATCCCCCCGCCGATCCCGAAGGGCCTGCGATCAACAGAACGAGAAGGGCGGTCCCGAAGGCGTGTTCGGCCACCGATTCACACAAGCTCTCCGGAAGCCCCCGCTTGAGCCAGCCCTGACGGTACAGGCGCTTCAAACGCATAAGCCTGAAGTAGGAAACGAGGGCCGGATCGGCCCCCGCTTCCAAAGTTATCAGCTCGTCAGGCCCGGCTGCCTTGGTCTTCATACGTGGATACTCGAAACACCGAAGCGGTGCATAATGCCAGCATCGTCCACACGTCCTTTGATCACTCGGCCTCCGCCGCATCCTCGTCCGACGCGGGCGGAGCCAGCGACTCTCGCACGCTCTTTATAGATGTAAAAACGTCATCGTCGGGAGGAAGTTCCGCGGCCATCCGCTTCTCCGCGTCGTCGAGCGCGGCGTTCGCCGCGGATCTGTCCTCCTCAGACATATCATCCTGCATGATAAGCACAGCGAGAAGAAATTCGAGATTGGCCACGGTCAAGCTCTCTCCGCCGGCGGCGATGCGCCGCTCCATGAAGGCTCGAAGCCCTTCGGGGTCGCCGGCCTGGTACCAGATGACGACGACATCCCGGGCGACATTGAGATCGGCGCCGTACTCGTCGATGAGCTTGCCCGCCGTAGACGCGGCGAGTTCGAAGTCGCCGACATTGACCGCGACGTAATGCCTGAGCAGCCCCGCGAGCGAGGTGCCGGCGAAAGACTTGTCCGAGTCGGCGAGGTAGGCTTCCGAACGCGCGGCGTCCCCCTCGTCGCTCGCGGTTATGGCGGCGAGGGCGATAATGCCGGCCTTGTCCTGACTGTCGCC
>CAZINN010000087.1:0-8162 GCA_964540615.1 uncultured Treponemataceae bacterium
GGTTGAACTGCGTATGGAGATGGCACAGCGGCTTGCGCAGTTCCGTCAGGCCCGCGATCCACATCTTCGACGGGCTGAAGGTATGCATCCACGTGATAATTCCCGCACAGGAAGGGCTCGCGTTCGCCTCGCGGACGAGCGCGAGGATGGCGTCGGGACTCTTGACGACCGGCTTCCATATAAGTTTGCAGGGAAGGCCGCCGTCTTCTATAGAATATGCGCCAAGGGATTCGACCATTTTTTTGGCATGCTCGTCGACCGTCTTGAGCACCTGCGGGCCGTAGAGGTCCTGGCTCCCCGCGACAAACCAAAACTCGAATTGTTTCAAATCGATCATCACCGTATCTCCTTTTCGACAAAAGCGCCGAGCTTCATATACCTTTCGTAGATTCGATCAAAAACTGAGACGCGCGCCGGATCGGGTTTGTAGACCCGCTCGACCGGAGCGCGCATGGCAGCCTGGGCCGCGAGCACATCAGGATAGAGTCCTGCTGCTGTCGCGGCGAACATGGCGCCGCCGAGCGCGCAGGCTTGATCGCAGGAGGATACCGATATCTCCATCCCGAGGATGTCTGCGGACACTTGCATGACAAAGGGGCTTTTCCGGGCGACTCCGCCGACGGCGGCGACACGCTCGACCTTAAGGCCCTCCGATCTCAGCCGGTCGACGATGGCCCTCGAACCGAAGGCCGCAGCCTCGACCAAGGCCCGGTAAACGGCCGGGGCCTCCGTTCCCAGACTTATACCGACTAGCGCGCCCGTCAAACCTTGATCCGCATCCGGCGTCCGTCTTCCGTTGAGCCAGTCGAGCGCGGTGAGCCCTCCCGCCCCCGGCTCGAGCTTCGCGGCCTCATCATCGAGGATCCGAAGTATCTCGGCCTCGCGAAGCTCTCCCGAGACGAGTCCGGCCCGGGCTGGCCAGGCGAGGAGACGGCGGAACCACGCGAATATGTCTCCGAAGGCCGACTGCCCCGCCTCGTAGCCGATCATGCCGGAGACAACCGAGCCGTCGACCTGCCCACAGATTCCGCGCACAAGCTTTTCGGGGCCTTCGGGGCGCGGCGCGATTAAAATATCGCAGGTGCTTGTCCCCATGATCTTGAGCAGCGTCCCCGGGGCGATGTCGCCGCCCACCGCTCCGATATGGGCGTCGAAGGCCCCGACCGACACAACGACATCCGTCGACACGCCGAAACGCGAAGCCCACTCCGGACAGAGCCTCCCGAACACAGTCTCCGTCGTATAGGTCTCGGCGCCCAGAGTCCGGGCGAACTCAGAAAGCCGTGGATGCAGCTTGTTAAGAAAAGCTTCCGGAGGATATCCGCCCCAGGAGGGATGCCACATCGCCTTATGGCCCGCGGCGCAGCGGCTGCGTTTGATCGCCGCCGCGTTTTTCGCACCCGTGAGGAGGGCCGGCATCCAATCGCAGTGTTCGACGACAGTATAGGCCGCCTGAACGGCCGCAGAGTCGTTCTCGATCAACTTAAGCAGCTTGGCCCAGAACCACTCGGAGGAATAAACGCCGCCCTCGTATTTTGTGAAATTCTCGCCGCCCCATGTACGGGCGAGGTTGTTGATACGCTCGGCCTGAGCGACGGCAGTGTGGTCCTTCCACAAGACGAACATGGCGTCCGGCTCTGACTCGAACCCGCTCTTGAGCGCAAGCGGCGTTCCGCTCTCATCCGCGAGACAGGGGGTCGATCCCGTCGTGTCGATCGTGATCCCGCGTATCCGCTCAGCGACCGTTTTTCCCGCAGCCGCCACCGCCTGCTTAACCGCATCCTCGATTCCTTCAATATAGTCACGAGGATGCTGGCGGAAACGGTTCCCGCGGGGATCGCAGTACTCGCCCCTCGACCAGCGCGAATATGCGCTGACCGCCGAGCCCACGGCCTCCCCGTCGGCTGCGTCCACGACCATGGCGCGGACCGAATCCGTACCAAAATCGATCCCGATCGTATAATCGCGGCCTTTTTCGCGACTCATGAATCCTCCTCATACGGCGCCGTTTCGGGCGGTAGATTTTCTTTGAAGTAGATTTCAATAGGGACGACTGCCGGCTCGGCCGGCGCATCGCCGTGCGCGACCGCGCGGAAGAGCCGCTCGAGGGCTTCCCGGGCCTGCTCGGCCGGCCGCTGGGATATGACACAGTCGAGCATTCCTTCACGCAGGGCGCGCGCGTTAGCCGGAACCAAGTCCCACGAAATCAGAGCGGGCCTCGATGAATCCTCGGCAGCGAGTTTTTCGCCGATAACATGACCCGAGGCGTTGGCGACGAGAATCCCATCTATCTCCCGCTCATCACGACGAAGCGCGGCGAGCGCCGTTTCAGCCTGCGCGGAAGTATCGAGTCCAGGACAGTCAATCGTAACAACCTCGCCCCTTCCGCGTTCCCGGAAGTACCGCGAAAAGCCTTCTATGCGAAGCCCGATATGCCGATCGCCCGAGTGCGCGTTGACGGCCGCGAAAACCTCGCCCCGGGGCGCAAGCATGGACATGATGCGGCCCGCGAGATAACCGCCGCCCTCGGCATCCTGACAGACTGCGGCGACGGGACGCAGACCTTCGATTTCGTCGTCGAAGAAGGCATAGGGGAAGGGCGCATCCCCGCCCTTGCGCTCGATACGTTTTAGTAATGACGACAATTCATGCGGCAGCACCGGCGCCGCGAGAATACCGTCCCCCGGATCCGAAGCGACATCGGCAAGGAGGGTACGATATGCGGCGGCGGCGTAGCGGTCGAACTCGTCGATCTCGATCCTCACACCGTAAGGAGAAAGGTCTCGCGCCGCCCGTTCGATGCCGGAACGACAGAGCGCCCAATAGCCCGAATCCTGCTCGGCTCGGGGCAGAAGGACCCTGAGCCGAAACACCTTGCCCAGCGAGAGCTGACGGGCCATGATATTCGGTCGATACTCGAGCGATGCGACAATGTCGTCGATTTTCTTTTTCGTCTCAGGGGCGACGCTCCCCCGGTCGTGAAGCGCTCTATCCACCGTACCAATCGAGACGCCCGCGAGGCGGGCGATCTCTTTCACCGTCGGACGTTTCGTTTTCGTTTATCCCCCCTCCGACTATGAGCGTGTACGTACACGCTCATAGCGTTTTACCATCCCTTCACGTTCCGGTCAATGGAGAATATCATGGAAGGGAACTGGAAAAACCACCGAGTCTATAGAGGTTCTCGAAACCGAGGGGAAGGGCCGATGACAATCGATATCGAAGAAGGTGCCGCTCGCCGATTCGCCGATTTCTGTGTGAAAAATGCAGCGACAAAGATCCGCATCGTCGCCGATCCGGCGACCTTCGCCGCCCTGGGCGCTTCGGTCGAGAATGAACTAGCCCGAGCCGGAATAGCTGCCCGCTCCACTATCCTCGAGTACGCAGATCTCGCGCCTGACGCGAAATCAGTCTTCAGGCTCCTCGTCGACGATGATCCAAACGAGCGTCTCTACGCAGCCGTCGGCTCCGGCACGATCACCGATATTGTTCGATTCGTCTGCCACAGAACCGGACGCGAGTTCGTCTCGCTCCCTACGGCTCCTTCGGTGGACGCCTACTCGTCGGTCGTGGCGCCGATGCTCATCGACGGCGTAAAGCGCAGTGTTTCCGCGAGCGCGCCGATCGCGATATTCGCCGACCCGGCGGTGCTTGCCGCCGCGCCCCGCCCGATGATCGCTTCCGGCTTCGGCGACATGCTGGCTAAGCTTACGGCCGACGCCGATTGGAGGCTCGGCGCTCTGATCTGGAATGAGGATTACGACGCCGAAATCGCCGCCCGGTCGGTCGCCGCGGCCCGTGCCTGCGTTGATGCGGCACCGTCCATCGGCGCGGCCGAGAGGGCGGGCGTCCGAACGCTCATCGGCGCGCTCATCGAATCGGGGACCTGCATGGCTCTGGCCGGCAACTCGCGACCGGCGTCGGGCGCGGAGCACCTCTACGCGCACTTCTGGGAAATGAAGCTGTATCGCGAAGGCCGGCCTCCGATCCTGCACGGGCTCAAGGCGGGATTCGGGACGATCGAGGCCGCGCGCCTGTGGGAGCAGATGCGCGCAATCGACCCCGGCGAGGCCGAAAAACGGCTCGCTTCCTGGACGCCGCCGTCCCGTTCCGAGGAAGAAACGCGTATCCGCGAATCCTTCGGGCCTGAATCAGACGGAATTATCGCCGCCCACGAGCGTTTTCTGTCCATGAGCCGCGAAGAACTCGATCGCATAACGCGGAAGCTCGTCGACGCATGGGACAAGGTCCGAGCGATCGCCCACGACGTCCCCGCCCCGGAAGAGATTCGGAAGCTTCTCGTCCGGGCCGGCTGCCCCGCCGACGCGGCCGATCTCGGTCTCAATCCCGATGAAACTGGATTGGCTTTCCGCGACGCCCATTATCTGCGGGAGCGTTTCACCATCGCGAAGCTCGCGCGAATGCTCGGTCTGCGCTGACTGAAACCGCCCGCGGCGCATCAGCCACGGTACACCGAATCGATTCCGGAAAATGTCCGATTTTCTTCGCAATGCCTCGAATTACACGCCGTCGGGGATTATATTGAGTTCATTGTGAAATCCGAAAAAAAACCGGAAGGGCGACGGCTCGGTCGGTTCTGTCTCGGCCTCCGCTGCAAGACGATCATCATACTTGCGGCGACCATTATGATCGCGACAGTCGGAACTGTTCTTGCCGCCCGCTACTATTTCGAGGGAAGCATCGACCGGATAGAGATACGAGAAGCCGAACAGGCGCTCGGCCGCGTGTGGGCACATATCCTCGATGATCTGGAACAGCTCGACACCATAGCCGGCGATTGGGCGGCACGGGATGACATGTGGGACTATGTAAAAACAAAAAAACCCGGATTTGAACAGAGCAACTTCCGATCAGGCAATGTGCTCCAGACGCTCAAGTCATCGGCTTTGATAATCGTCGATGCGAGGGGAGGCGTCGTCTACGAGACCGCGCTCAATCCGACTTGGCTGCCCGGGCTGCGACAGTGTATCTCAACGATGCGGTCCTCAAACACAACAAACTGGCTCCACCTTTCAGAGGCGAACGGAAGCCTTCATATTGCAGCAGCCCGACCCATCGTGAAAAGCGATGGAACAGGAGAACAGCGCGGCACCTTCATACTGGCGCGGATCATAGACAAGGCCCTTCTTGAACGTTACTCCAGAATCATCGGCGTTCCGGTCGATATACGCCTCGCGCGGGCGGCGGATATGGCACAAGCGCCTGCGGATATGATACCGCCGCCCCCCGGAACGGCAATGCCGCCTGTGCTGTTCGAACCGAATTTCCAGGGACCTCCTCCCGGCCGGATCAAAATCTCCATCGACCGCGGGGTAATAAACGCCGACATGAGGGTCCCGTTACCGGCCTCACACGATCAAGCCGAGATAAGAGTTTCTCTTCCGCGGAACCTCGATCGCTTCGGCGGACTTGGGCCGATAATGTTCCTAACCGCCATCATTCTCCTTTCCGCGCTCATCGGGATGGGATCGATTTTTCTGTTCGAGACCGCTGTTCTGGGCCGCATGCGAATCATGGTCGCAAAACTTGAGCGCATAACCGTAGAAGGCGATACCGGCCTTCGTCTATCCGAGAAAGGCAACGACGAACTCGCCATCCTGGGGCGGACGGTCAACGCGACCCTTGACCGATTCTCGAATCTCCTCGACGAGCGCGACGCGGCGATCCGCGAGATACATCATCGTGTCAAAAACAATCTCCAGATAATCTCGAGCCTTGTCAGTCTCCAGGCGGGTAAGGCGGGATCGAAAGAGAGTTCCTCCCTGTTCGACATACGGCGTAGAGTCCTCGCCATCTCATTCGTGCACGAAGAACTTTACCTCGATCGGGAAATAGAACGCGTGGACGCGGAACGCCTCATAAGCCGGCTCGCATCGATGGTTTCCGACACCTATGACACCGGAGCGCGCATACGCATCGAGGTCGAATGCGAAAAACTCTACCTCAACCTCGAACAGGCGGTCCCGATAGGGCTTATAGTTTCGGAAATTGCGGCGAACTCGTTCTGTCATGCGTATCCGAACGATGAATCCGGAGTCCTGCGGATATCGGCCCGCCTAGATATAGAAAATTCGCTTCGCCTTTCGATCGATGACGATGGAATAGGCATCAAAGAAGATCATGGTAAGGGGCTCGGACTCAGTCTCGTCGAGACCCTGGCGCTGCAGATACAGGCCGTCTATGAACTCCGAAAAAGACCGGAAGGCGGAACCTCGTTTCTGATCGTGGCGCCCGGATCTATAGCAAGTTAATCCACAGGCGGCGGCTCGGTGCGCCGGCGTTCCTCTATGAGCGCGCGCAAATCGTCCGCCGTGAATCCCTTCATCCCCACCTTGGAAACGAGCGGATAGATTATTTCGTTCAGTATTGCGTTCTCGCGGTCCTCCGGAAGCATATCGAGATAGGGTATGAAATGCTGATATCCCGCTTCGAGAAGGTAGAGGCGGCCCTTTACAGGCACCACCGTCGAAGGCACAAGAATGCGCTCGTAGGGCTGTGCGTAATTTTTCCCCCGCACGGCCGCAATGCTGAGCTTGAACAACGACGAAGTAAGCCCCTTCAGCTTGATATGCGGAAGATAGAGCGAGGGCATGGTCTCCATCATCGCTTCATCCCATACGAGGGTGGCGATATCGAGATCGTTCGCATACCGCGCGATCTTGCCCTGCAGTCGCGACATAAGATGCTCGGCGAAGACCTTGTTCCCCGGAGTAGGCCCGGCATACGCGTAGACTTCAAGCCTGAGCTTCTCGAGAAGGTCGCTTCTGCCTTCGGCTTCGAGGCGGTCGACAAGCCACAGCGGAGTGACCAGAGCGAGGAGTCCCCCAAGACTCTGGCCCGTGAACCGCAGCACGCACGGCCCTCCGGACCGAGCAAGAATGTCGATCATCGCTTCGGCGAAACTCAAACCGCAGCCCTTCGAGCCCTCGCCGGGGCGAAGAGCGAGCCGCATCCTGAGCGCATCGGCTGTCCCCTCGGTCACCACGGCATCCGAGGGCGCGGTCGTCCCGCTCAGCTCGCTCCAGGGGACGCAATCCCTGACCTGGAAATCCTGGACCGCCCACTCCATGATCGAAACGGGGTTCGTTCCCCGCAGGACCACCGTGGTCGCACCTGTGTCACTGTCCCGGCAGATGAAAAGAAGGGCGTCGGTGGTGCCG
Source organism: uncultured Treponemataceae bacterium (assembly GCA_964540615.1). Lineage (GTDB taxonomy): Bacteria > Spirochaetota > Spirochaetia > Treponematales > Rectinemataceae > CAZXXZ01. The sequence continues at coordinate 7,182 of CAZINN010000087.1, forward strand.
CCCATGAGTATCGTTTCAGGCTGATGCGCGACCGGCCCCCACACCAGTTCCTGCCGAGGCAGAAGCCGTCCGATGATCTCGGCGACCGCCCGCTCGACCTCTTCACGCTCTGTGAGCCAGAAGCCGGCGTAAGCGAGAAAGGAAAGCTCGATCGTCTGCCGTTCCTCGTCTGTCCATGATCGCATGATTATTTCTCCATCGACAGCCGCCGGAGTTCGATCATTCGTCGTGCAGGCGATGATGACGGAACAAAGAACGAGGGCCGCGGCGGTTTTTGGCAGGACATTCATTGCATCATAATTTATTGATCGAACGCGTGGATCGGCGAGTTAAAAAACGATGTCAGCGCTTCAAGCCCGGGGCCGGGGACTTCGATCGGCGACGCGCGATAGTCGCAATAATACCGGATCGAGACCGCCGTCGGTTTCCCCTTCAGCGCCGAGACCGCCCTCTCGGTCAGGGCCGCAGAGACGCGCTCCACGATATATCGTCCCGAATATCCCATATCGATCGAGCATCCTCCCAACTCGATCTCGCCGCCGCCGACCTCCAGCGATATACGCGATATGTTCTCGGCGGTGAACCCTCGATACCGCAGAACAAGGGCGTAAGCGATGTCCCCGGATGCGTCGATCCATCGTTCGATGAAGAGCTCGTGCAGATCGTCGCTCGCAAACCCTCGCGTCCTGTAAAGCACAAAGACTTCGACGCCCTTCCCTCCGGCACCGTCTTTTCGGGATTCGATGTACGAGGAGTATACAGGCGCTTCATTGAAGGCTGGGATCGAGGCGCAGGATAGGACGGCCGCGCACGCCGCCGCGATCATGAACCGGATTGAACGCACAACATCCTCGTTCGTGAGTGTTCGATCACTTTTTGCCCCTGCAAACGAATTTCGAAAATCCGGAACTCCGGGGTCCTCTATATGCATTCACAGTTTACCATATGAAAATACGCCCGTACAGACACCGAACGAAAAAA
>CAZINN010000088.1:0-8099 GCA_964540615.1 uncultured Treponemataceae bacterium
CCGAGGAGCTTCCGAGGGTCGAGGGCATCCTCGCCTCGGAGAGCTTTATCATGCTGAAGAGCTACGGCAAGTTCGTGTAAGCGGGGACATGGGCCGCGAAGCGGCCTTTGCAGGCCGCGCTTCACGCGGTTTCGATCCCCTCAGTACTTTGTGTTTGCGTAGTCGATCCAGCCGCCCGCTTCTACAAGGTCGCGGTCGAATCGCCCCAGTTCGAGCGACGCCTTGAGTTCGCCTCTCCCCGATTCGCCTGTGAAGGTGAGTTCTTTCCTGTCCCAATCGAGATCGACGACGGCACCCGATGCCGCGAAACGCGTGAAGAGCACATCGATCGTTTCCTCGGGAAGCTGCGCCGCGATGAGACCGCAGTTGAACATATTCTGCCGGAATATCCGCGCGAAGCCCGAGGCGACGACGAGGGTGATGCCGTTGACTTCGAGCGCCCAGGGTGCGTGCTCGCGGCTCGAACCGCAGCCGAAATTCGATCGCGTCACGATGGCTTTGACGCCTGCGATAGCGCGCGAACTGTCGAAGCCCTCGAGCTTGAGGTCTTCGAGGAGGTGAGGTCCGAGATCGCGTTTACTCGAAACGGTAAGATACTTCGCCGGGATTATCTCGTCCGTATTGATATCGTCACGGTCCAGAAAAAGAACCTTTCCGCCGAATGCTTTCACATGATCCTCCTTATCCTCGGTACAGGGGGGACTGGGCGATGCAGCCCGCAATCGCCGCCGCGGCCGCCGATGCGGGGCTCATGAGGTGGACCATGCCGCCCCTGCCCATGCGGCCGTTGAAGTTGCGGTTGGTGGTGGAGGCGCAGACTTCGCCCGCGGCCAGGACGCCGTTGGACATGCCCAGGCAGGCGCCGCAGGTCGGATTGGTCACGCAGAAGCCCGAGTCCATGAATACCTGGATGATTCCTTCCTTGAGCGCCTGGTCGTAGACGGCCGGCGTCGCCGGGCTGACGATGCCGCGGACGCTGTCGGCGATCCGTTTCCCCTTTAAGACCGCCGCAGCGGCCCGCAGGTCTTCGATTCGTCCGTTGGTGCAGCTCCCGATATACACTTGATCGACCCTGGTCCCCGCGAGCTCGCGGATCGGCTTGACCTGGTCGGGCTTGTAGCCGACGGTCGCGAGCGGCTCGAGTTTCGATGCGTCGATGCGGAGCGTGCGTTCGTATGTCGCATCGGGATCGCTTTTCCAGCGCGAATACTCGGTGAGGGCCGCTTCTTTCGAGGCGAACTCGTCTTTAATGAAGGGCCAGAGGTACTCGACCGTCGTCATGTCCGGGGCGCACATGCCCGAGGTCGCCCCCGCCTCGACCGCCATGTTGCAGAGCGTCATGCGGCCTTCCATGGAAAGCGCGTCGACAACGGGGCCGCCGAACTCGAGGACGCGGTCGGTCGCACCGTCGACGCCGAGCTCGGCGATGAGGGCGAGGATGAGGTCCTTCGCGAAGACACCGGGGCGGAGCGCGCCCTCGACCTGAACACGGATGGTTTCGGTCTCGCGGAAGGCGCAGACCCCTTTGAGGATGCCCACTTCGAGATCGGTGGTGCCGACGCCGGCGGCGAAGGCCCCGAAGGCGCCGTGGGTGCAGGTATGCGAATCGCCCATGATGATGGTGTAGCCTGGCCGGACGAATCCTTTTTCGGGGAATATGGCGTGACAGACGCCGTTGCGGCCGATATCGAAGAAATCTTTTATGCCGTGGCGGCGGCACCAGAGGCGGAGCGCCTTGCCCTGCTCGGCCGTCAGCGAATCCTTGGCCGGCGTGACGTGATCGATCACCGCCTTGATGCGCGCAGGATCGAAGACCCGGTCGAGCCCGCGGGATGCAAGGTCGTCGATGCCGATCGGCGTGGTGATCTCGTGGCAAAATACCGCGTCCAAGGAGAGTACGCGGACGCCTCCCTCGAGCCTGTCGCGGGTGTGCGCGTCGAAGATTTTTTTGACTGCGGTGCTGCCCATGGTTTTCCTCCTCACTGGCGCCGCGGCGGGGTCGTGATCCACAGCGCGACGAGCTTGCCCTTGCCGGCGTTCGAAAGCGTATGTGGAATATCCGAGGAGAAGGTCGCCGCGTCCCCCTCCTCGAGTTCGTAGGTCCTCGCTCCATAGTTGAGCCGGGCACGGCCCTTGAGAATGATTCCCGTCTCGCTGCCGACATGGCCGTATTCGGTGTCGCCGGTCTTCGCTCCGCTTTCCATTGTAATCCAACGAACCTCGACGGCGTGCTCGGATGGACCGCCCCGAAGAACCGAGACCTGCTCGTATTCGATGCCGTTTGTGCGCGTGATGCGGCGCTCCGATTTCTTCGTGATCGTCGCGGCCTTCTGGCGCTTGAAGTCCCGGAAAAGCCACTCGAGATCGATGTCCAGGGCCCCGACGATGGCCATGAGGGTGTCGAGCGAGGGCGCGACCCTGCCCCGTTCGATCTGCGAAACGAGGCTTTCCGACACGCCGGCCTCTTCGGCGAGGGCTCTGAGCGTCACCCCGCGCTTTTCGCGCACCTCGCGGATCTTGTCGCCGATCGAGACGGCCGCGTTGTCTTTCGTCATACTTAAGTGCCTGTAGTATAGTTTAAGACAGCCTCCCTCGTTCGTCAAGAGCCTCTTTTGTTGTCGACAGGGTCGCGGAGCCGAGGCTACAATTACCGCATGAGCACCGGTCTCGGCTTCATACTCGTCTCGATACTGCTTCCGATGGCTGCGATAGTCGGCCTGGGATTCGGGCTGCAAAAGGCTCTTTCGCTCGATCTGCGGACGCTGACGCGCTTTTCGATGTACGCCCTCATCCCGAGCCTCGTCTTCGTCCGGGTCTACGAGGCCGAGTTCGAATGGACCGAGCTGTCCCGCGTTTTTCTATACGCCCTCTCGGTCATGGCGCTGCTCTATGCGCTCGGTCTGGGCGCCTCGCTTCTCTTAAAGCTTACACGACCGCGGCGCTTCGCCTTCTGCAATTCGCTCATGTTCTTCAACAGCGGCAATTACGGGCTCCCCCTGATCGATCTCGCCTTCCGCGGCGATCCAGTCGCGGTGACCGGACAGCTCATGATTGTTTTATTACAGAACATTGTCGGCAACTCGCTCGGGGTTTTCCAGGCTGGAAGGGGCGGGGCGGGGGCGCGGCAGGCGCTCAAGCGAACGCTGACGCTGCCGACACTGTGGGTCATGGGGCTTGTCTTCGGCATAAAGGCCTTTGGCGTAGTTCTTCCTGATCAGGTACTCCTGCCTTTTCGATACCTGGCTGACGGATTCATCGGATTCGCTCTCTTCACGCTCGGAGCCTCCCTCGCCGGAATCGGCTCCAAGTTCGGGCTGCGCGACGCCTTCGCTTCAAGTGTCTTGAAGCTCGTGGTAGCGCCTCTTTTTGGTTTGTTTTTTGTTACAGTCTTCGGGTTTCAGGGTGTCCTCGCGCAGTCTTTGGTACTGGGCGTCGCGACGCCCGCGGCGGTCAACACCGCGATCATCGCCCGCGAGATGAATAACGAGCCTGATTACGCCGCTCACATCGTGCTAGTTTCCACCGCCTTGAGCCCGTTGACGATCTCGGCCCTGATACTTTTTCTGTCCTGAGGCGGCGATGGACCATGATATGCAAGCTGTCGATGCACAGGACGGGGGAAGAGCGATGAAGGCCTTGTATTTCGCGAGCTTTGTCCCGGGTTTCGGCGGACTCGTGCGCAGGCTCATAGAACGCGACGCGCCCGGCTCCCGCATCCTCTCGCTCGAGGACAACGCCCTTCGATTCGAATACGATTCCGAACCCACGGCGCTTTTCGCCTATTGTCGTTCGCTTTTTCGACTACTAGGCGAATACAAGCCCGACGCAGTTCGAGGCTCGTCGGTACAACTGCCTTCACGTCTCGCCGGCGCCGCCCAGGCCTTCGCGCGTGACCGCAGGCTCTTGTCCAAGATCGGCCGGGCGAGGTCCGCTCGGAACAAAACATTCGTCCTGCGTGTCTTCGGCCCCGATGATCCGGAATCACTGCTCGACTCCCCGCGCGCTCTTCTCGAGGACGCGATCGCCCGCGCAGTCGGAGGACGCGCCGATCCGCGCGGCGGTCCCGGCGCGCGCGAGTTCCGCCTCCAGGCGCGCGCAGACGGCTCGGCCCTCTTCCTCGAACGCCTCTTCCCGCCCGGCCGAAGAGGGCGCGAGCCGGATCTTCGGCGCGGGGAGCTTCCGCGGACGACCTGCCGCCTTCTTGTCGAGCTTACGGAGCCGCGTCCCGAGGATGTCTTCCTCGATCCCTTCTGCGGCTACGGCGGCATCGCGCTCGAGAGGGCTTTAGCCGCGCCCTACCGCTTCGTGTTCGCCCAGGACAGAGATCCGGCGAAAATCGCAGCGGTGAAGGAGTGCTTGCGCGATCGTGCCTTCGAGAAGCGGCGTAAAACCTTCTTTCCAAAAGTGAGAGATGCTCTCGACCTCGAGGCTTTCTCTGAGGGTTTTATCGACGCGATCGCGACCGATCCGCCCTGGGGCGAGTACGAGGCCGGCCCCGAATCCGCCGAGGCCGAGGCTCTTCTTCGCTCTTTTATCCAAAGAGCCTCGATTCTCCTCGGCGTCGGAGGCCGCCTCGTCCTCCTCGTCGCGCGCTCTCTGTGCCCGAAGATCGAGGCCGCCGCCGGAGGCGCGTTTGTCCTTCGGGAAGAGTTCCCGGTCCTCATTTCAGGAAAAAAAGCGAGCGTCCTGCGTTTTGACCGGCTCGATTGATGCGGTGGTGAAAAAAAATTGATGCCCGATACGGCCGACAGTCGTTATGCGATCGGAGGCGCCGCCATCATCTCGTCGACGATCGGAGCCAGGGCCGGCGCGAGAACCGCGTAGCCCGCGGCGTTCAGGTGGAGCCGGTCGGGCAGGATGTCGGCGCGGACCCGTCCCTTGTCGTCGAGGAAAAGATCGCCGAAGTACGCGTAGCGGACGATGTCGCCGTCGGCGAGTTTTTTGATGCGGCGGTTCGCGGCCTTGATGACGCGCGTTATGCGGGCCGCCTCGCGGTTGTAGCCTTCTTCGCCGCGTCTGAGTCCGCGGGGGTATATCCCCTGGATGAGTATCCGCGTACGGGGAAGCTTCTCTCTGATGATTTTTACGATGCGTTCGACGGCGATCGCGATATCGCGGGCCCTGCCGCCCTCGGGCGCGTTGTTGGTGCCGATGAGAAGCACCACGACGCGGGGGGAAATCCCATCGAGTTCGCCATTTTCTAAGCGCCACAGAAGATTCTGGGTCGCCTCGCCGCCGACGCCGAAGTTCGCCGGATTGTAGCGTCCGAAGTATTTTTCCCAGATGTCCGGAGCCTCGACCCAGCGTCGCGTGATCGAATCTCCTATAAAAAGAAGGCCGATTGGACCGGAGGCCTTGCGGGCGCGGAATGCCTCGCGCCGCTCGAGCGCATGCTCGTCGGTCCGCTCGACCGCGATCGCGGCGGCGGGGAGTTGTCGTCTGAAGATGCCCAGCTTCGATGTTCCTGTACTCATGATCTCGTTTCCTTCCTGATCAGAGCGCGGCCGCGGCGTCCGTCCATGAGCACTTCCAGCGCCTCGGAGAGCCTCGTGACGGTGCAGACCCCGAGCTCGCGCTCGGCCGGCCGTGATCTGAGCCAGTCCCAGTCTACCCGACTTGCGCCCCGTTCGGGAACCGCCAGATAGCCGACACCCCGTTCGGCGACATTGCGTAAAAAGTGGCTTCCGAAGGAAAAGTCGATCGAGATGCCCGGCATTTCGGTCTCGACGATGGCTTTTGCATGGGCTATTTGTGGATACACGACGGGAATGCCGAGCCAGGGGTCGCGCGTGCCCCACCTGCCCGGCCCTATGAGGATATAGGATCTGCCCTCGGAACCGAGTTCCCGGTCGAGGGCTGCGACCTGATCTGCCGCCTCGCGGCTGCGCGAACGGTCGAAACGCTCGGGATCGATCCAAAGGACATACTCCAGGCCCGGGATGATACCGTCGCCCATCGCGCGCTCGGAAACTACGAGACAGCCGGCGCTCTCGAGGACCTCGAGGTCGACACCCCCCCAGCCCCTGCGCGCCAGGCGCTTCACCTGGAGGAGGTAGAGCGTCTCCTCGCCCGAGTCCGGATCGCGGTCGAGGGCGTACTCGAGCTCGACCGGGCCCTCGGTCGCTTCCTGGAAGGCGCGGAGCGATTCGGAGATTGCCGCGGCGAAGGGGAGGGCGTCGTATTTCAGGAGGGGCGCGAAATCCAGGATGCGCGTTCCCTCGCGCGCCGTGCCCGGTACGAGGCGGGCGTCGTCCCGGTCCCAGGTCGAGGCGACGAGGTCGAGGACTCCCGTGCCCTCGGCCTCGGATAGGTCGATCTCCTCGAGGGCCGCCGACTCGCCGTACAGGAGGGCCGGCTCGGGCCTCTCCATGTCGATGGCGCAGAACCGCCGCTGCGATCCCTTCCCCGCGAACTCGGGCGGGACCGCGTTGAGCGCCGGGTAGCGCGGGCAGAAGCGGTGCGCCGCGCCGCCTCCCACGACGTACGCGCCGAGGCCCAGGGCGACGACGCAGAGCCCGTCCTCGGGCGCGGCGTACGAAAGCGGATAGAAGTTGTACGATTGCGCCGTGCCCGAGAGTATCGGATAGAACCATCTGCCCCGGCGCGAGCCGACGAGTTCCTGCACGGCGACGGCCATGGCCTCGTCCTCCTCGCGGCAACAGGCGGCGCTGCGGTAGGCGCGCGCGTCCGGCGAGTACATGCTCGCGTAGACGAGCCTGACGGCGTCGACCAACTGGGCGAACCTCACCTCGTCGTCGGGGTGGTCGTTGGGTATGGCGTAGGACTCGTAAATTCCCGAGAAGGGCTCGCCCGAGGAGTCCTCGTACAGGCTCGACGAGCGCGCAATGACCGGGCGGCCGCGCGTGGGCAAAAAGCCGCGCAGCGCGTCCATGACGGGGTCAGGCAGGGGGCTCAGGAGGAAGCGCTCGCGCAGCTCATTGTAGCTCGCTGCCGATGCCGCGACCTCGCGGGGCGTCGGTCCCGCGTAGCCGGGCGGCGGCGTGTCTAGAAAGCGGCGGAAGGCGTCCACGCAGACGACGAGCGTGCGCGGCATGGAGATCGCGAGGCCGGGAACCGCCTTGACTAGGCCGTCCGCGAGAAGTACGCCGATCAGGGCGAGGCCGTCGCCCTTGCCGCCCAAGCCTCCGCCGCCGGTAAGCATGAAGCCGCCCCCGGTGAAAGGGGCGGCTTCGAAGGAGGGGGCCGCCTTTGCAGGTGGCCGCCCTTCGGGAGAAAGATCGCTCAAACGATTCCCTGATCCATCATCGCGTCGGCGACCTTGAGGAAGCCCGCAACGTTCGCGCCGACCACATAGTTGCCCGGCTTGCCGTAGGCCTCGGCCGCCTTCACGCAGGCCGAGTGGATGTTCTTCATGATGCTGTGCAGCTGCTTGTCGACTTCCTCGCGGGTCCAGGAGAGGCGCATGCTGTTCTGGGTCATCTCGAGTCCCGAGGTCGCGACGCCGCCGGCGTTCGCCGCCTTGCCGGGCGCGTAGAGAATGCCTGCGTCGATGAAGGCGTCGACGCCTTCGATCGTGGTGGACATGTTCGAGCCCTCGGCGACGAGCTTGCAGCCGTTCTTGAGAAGATGCTCGGCGTCCTTGCCGTTGATCTCGTTCTGCGTGGCGCTGGGGAAGGCGCAGTCGGCCTTGTAGTTCCACAGAGGATCATAGCCGAGGCTCTTGTCGCGCTTCGTGTACACGGCGCTCTTGAACCTCTGCGCGAATTCGGATACGCGGCCGCGCCGGACGTTTTTGAGTTCGAGGAGGAAGGCGAGCTTCTCCTCGTTGAAGCCCTCCTCGTCGTAGATGCAGCCGTCCGAGTCGGAGATCGTGACGACCTTGGCCCCGAGCTGCATGAGCTTCTGGATCGTATACTGGGCGACATTGCCCGAGCCCGAGACGAGGCAGGTCTTGCCCTTGAGGTCCTGGCCCTTGGTCGCGAGCATCTCCTGGGCGAAATACACGCAGCCGTAGCCGGTGGCCTCGGGACGGATGAGCGAGCCGCCCCACTTGATGCCCTTGCCGGTCAAGACGCCGGTGAACTCGTTGCGGATGCGCTTGTACTGGCCGAACATGTAGCCGATCTCGCGGCCGCCGA
>CAZINN010000089.1:0-8090 GCA_964540615.1 uncultured Treponemataceae bacterium
CTTTTTCTATTATTTTTCTTTTTCCACTCCAGGTTTTATGCAACTATAGGGTTCATTCTATTCCTTATCTTTGATGCGAGCGAAAGCAAGCAAGTCTGGCATATCATCATACCTCAACCCTGTCGAATTGGCTACGATAAATCTCCGCGTAGGCTCCCCCCGCCTCGAGGAGCGACTCGTGCGTTCCCTGCTCGACGATGTTGCCGTCTTTCATGACCAAAATGAGATCGGCGTTTTTCACCGTCGAAAGCCTGTGGGCGATGATGAAGCTCGTTCGGTTCCGCATGAGTTCGTCCATCGCTTTCTGAATGAGGACTTCGGTGCGGGTGTCGACCGAGCTCGTCGCCTCGTCCAGAATGAGCATCCGGGGGTCGGCGAGGATGGCGCGCGCGATCGTCAAGAGCTGTTTCTGCCCTTGCGAGATGTTGTCGCCCTCCTCGTTTATGACTGTCGAATAGCCTTCGGGTTGGGCCCGTATGAAATGATCCGCATGCGCCGTCCTCGCGGCCTCGTACACTTCCTCGTCCTTGGCGTCGAGTCTGCCGTAGCGGATGTTCTCCATTATTGTACCGTTGAAGAGCCAGGTGTCCTGAAGCACCATGCCGAAGGAGCGGCGGAGATCTCCGCGCGCGAAGCTGCGGATGTCGATACCGTCGATCAAGATCGATCCAGAATCGACCTCGTAGAAGCGCATGAGCAGTTTGACAAGCGTCGTTTTCCCCGCGCCGGTCGGACCGACGATGGCGATCTTGTGCCCGCGTTCCGCGTAGGCGGAAAAGTTTTCTATTACTTTTTTCTCAGGCAGATAGCCGAAGGAGATATTCTTGAATTCCACGTGTCCTCGCACGACCGATGCGTCGGCGGGACTTTCGGGATCGGCGCCTTCTTCGCTCTCCGACAAAAACTCGAAGACTCGCTCGGCAGCCGCTGCGGTCTGCTGGAGGACGTTGGAGATGTTGGCGAGCTGAGTCAGAGGTTGGGTGAAGTTCCGCATGTACTGGAGAAAAGCCTGAATGTCGCCTATCGTTATCGCATTCCTGAACGCGAGCGCTCCGCCCAGTATCGTGACGGCGACGTAGCCGATGTTGCCGATGATCTGCATAACCGGCATCATGAGGCCGGAAAGAAAGTTCGCTTTCCATGCCGAGTCGTAGAGCCTCTTATTCAGCTCGTCGAACTTGCGGACGCTTCTTTCCTCGCCGTTGAAGACCTTCATGACCACGTGGGCGCCGTACATCTCCTCGACGTGGCCGTTCAGCTCTCCAAGGCTCTCCTGCTGGCTCTTGAACAGCTTCTGCGAACGCTTTACGACGAAGTTCACGAAGGCCAGCGAGAGCGGGACGATGCCGAGCGCGACCAGGGTCATGATCCAGCTGATCGACAGCATCATAATGATGACGCCGATGACGGTCGCGGCGGAGGTGATTATCTGAATGAGCCCCTGATTGAGCGTCTGGCTGACGACATCGACGTCGTTGCTTATCCGCGAGAGAATGTCGCCGTGGCTCGTGCCGTCGAAATACCTAAGCGGCATCCGATCCAGCTTCTCCGAGATGTCTTTTCGGAAGCGGTACGTGATCTTCGCCGACACTCCCGACATGATCCAGCCCTGGACATAGCCGCAGAGCGACGAAAAAAGATAGAGGCCGGCCGTGAAGAGGATTATCCCCCCGATCCTGTCGAAATCGATGCCGCCCGCCCCCTTCGCCATCGCCGTGAATCCTGCGGCGAGCGTCGTCGTCGCCTCGCCGAGCACCTTGGGAGCGATGATCGAAAACGCGGTCGAAAGAAGCGCGATGAGCGACATCGATACGATCGCGGCTCGATAGACGCCGAGATAGGCGAGGAGTTTCCTCATTGTGCCCGCAAAATCGCGGGCCTTGGCGCCGGGTATCATCGCGTGGACAGGTCCCCCTCCAGGACCGCCCCGCGGTCCGCCGAAGCCAGGCCCGCCGAATCTCGGCATCCTCGGTCCGGCGACAGCTCCTTGGTTTCGAGTTCCGGTGTCGCTCATCGCAGTTCCTCTTCCGTCAGCTGAGATGTCGCAATTTCGCGGTATGCCTCGCATTTCTCCATGAGCTCTGCGTGGCGGCCTATGCCGACGACCCGCCCTTCCTCCAGGACGATTATTTTCTCCGCGTTTTTGATAGTCGCGACGCGTTGTGTGACCATGATCACCGTCGCTCCCGCGGTTTCTTCCTTGAGCGCCCTGCGGAGGGCGCGGTCCGTTTTCAGATCGAGCGCCGAGAAGCTATCGTCGAATATGTAGATCGGAGGCTTTTTAACCAAGGCCCGCGCGATGGCGAGCCGCTGTCGCTGACCGCCCGAAACATTCGCGCCGCCCTGCGAGATCAATGCGTCTTTCCCTTCAGGAGCGGTGAAGACGAATTCGGCGGCCTGCGAGATCCTGAGGGCGGAGTCGATCGCCTCGGTCGATGCAGTTTCATCGGCGTAGCGGAGATTGCTTTCAACGGTGCCCGAAAACAGAACCGCCTTCTGCGGAACGAACCCGATCTTGTCGCGGAGGGCCGCCTGGGAGAGTCTCCTGACGTCGACGCCGCCGACGAGCACCGAGCCCGATGTCGCGTCGTAGAGCCTCGGTACAAGATTGACGAGACTCGACTTGCCTGATCCTGTCGCGCCGATGATGGCGGTCGTCTGCCCGGGCAGCGCGGTAAAACTCACATTTTTGAGGACGTCTTCCTCCGCTCCGGGATAGCGGAAACTGACCGAACGGAATTCGACGCCGCCCGCAAATGCGCCGCCGAAGGATTCGGGTAGATCGGGATCGGTCACCGAGCTGTGGGTCGCGAGTATTTCAGCGACACGGTCGGCGGAAACCGCGGCGCGGGGCAGCATGATGAACACGAAGGAGAGCATGAGAAAGGAGAAGACGATCTGAATCGCGTACTGCATGAAGGCCATCATGTCGCCGACTTGCAGCGATCCCGATGCCACATGGTGCGACCCGATCCAGGTGATCAGAAGAGAAACCCCGCTCATGATCAGCGTCATGATCGGCATAAGCAGAACCATGACCCGGTTGACGAAAAGGAGATTCGCCGCGAGCTTGCGGTTCGCGTCGTCGAATCGTTCCTGTTCGCGGTTCTGTCTACAGAAGGCCCGGATAACCATCACGCCCGAAAGCCGTTCGCGGCTGACAAGATTGAGACGGTCGACGAGCTTCTGCATGATCTTGAACTTCGGTATCGCTATGTTGAAGACGATGACGATGATGACAATGAGAATGCCGACCGCCAGCGCTATGACCCACCACATCGACGAGCTCTTGCCTACAGCTCGGATTATGCCGCCGACTCCGACGATCGGCGCGTAGGCGATCATGCGGAGCCCCATGGTCACGAGCATCTGTAATTGCATGATGTCGTTCGTCGTCCTGGTGATGAGCGAAGCGGTCGAGAACTTGTCCAGTTCGCGATTCGAAAAACTTTCGACACGCTTAAAGACGGCCGCGCGAAGGTCGCGCGCGAACCCCGCCCCGACTCTTGCCGACGCCAATCCGACGATGATTGTGGCCGCGGCTCCCGCGAGGGTTATAAGGAGCATGAGACCGCCGACCCGCACGAGGTAGCTCATCTGCGCGCCGGCTGGGTCCAAAGCGGCCTGAGCCGCCCGCTCGGGGCTGTCGACACCGCCCCGGAGTATGCCGATATCGACGATTCTCGACATGTAATCGGGGAGGGCGAGGTCGCAGTTCGCCTGGATGAAGAGCATCCCCACGGCGAGGACCAGCGGCGCCCAATAGGGCAGAAGGTATTTCAAGACTGATTTCATCTCCTCCCCTCCTCGATGCCTCGGGCCTTGTCGACGAGAATCCTGAACGCCTTTGTGCAAATTGTGATTTCTTCTTCACTCATCAGTTCGGCGATCCGCTCGATCCATTCGTGACGCGACAGCATGATCCTGGAAACGGTTTGTCTCCCGAGTTCTGTGAGCTCGATGCGTTTTGCGCGGCGGTCGGACGAGCCCTCGGTTCTCGTGACCAAACCCAAGGCGACCAAGCGGTCCAGCATCTGGCTGACCGCCGGCCGCGTGACACCGAAATCACCCCCGAGATCGGCGACCCGGTTCACGCCCTCATTCCCCATTCTGAGGAGCGCCCCGAGATGCATGGGTGACAGACCCATCCGCCTGGCGTGGTGGAAAAAGCCTCCCATCGAGCTGTGCATGGACAGGGTTGTCCATTCGGAGATGGCCGATAGAAACTCTGGTTTTGTAGACATTCCCTTGATCTCTTAAAGATTAAGATGTTTGAAATATAAAGAAGACTTAAACAAAAATCAAGCTCATTTCTTGGGGGAGTCCCTCGAAGCTTGTTGCGCCTCAACCAGGAGAGGCGAAAGGCCGTCGGACAGGGAATCCCCGCCGCTTCTTCCGGCCGGAAAAGGATGCAACAGGCTTCGAGGAACTTCGAAAGCCGTATATACTGCGCCGCGGAGGCTGGGCATGAAACAAACTGTCAGCGAGATTGCCAAACGGGTTAAAGGTCTGCGTGAGATCTCGGGTATTTCGCGCGAGAGTTTTGCGAAGGAGATCAAGGTCGATCCCGAGCTGTATCGCAGGTACGAGGAGGGAGAAGAAGACATCCCCGTCGGTGTGTTGTTGGCCGCTGCTGCCAGGCTCGATGTCGATGTCACCGCGTTCATCGCCGGTGAGGAGCCGCGCATGCGGGTCTATAGTCTGGTGCGTGCCGGCCGCGGTCTCGAAGTGGAACGGCGAAAAGAGTACCGCTACCGCGACCTCGCCTACAATTTCGCCGGCAGGAAGGCCGAGGCATTCCTGGTCACCGTCGATCCTCGGGAACTCGGACGCTGCTACTCGCACGAAGGCCAGGAATTCAATTACCTGCTTTCCGGGAGGATGAAGGTCGTCGTCGACGGACACGAGCTTGTCATGGAAGAGGGCGACGCACTGTATTTCGATTCCGGGAAAGAACACGCGATGGCCGCCGTAGGTGACGGACCGGCGACGTTCTTGGCGATAACCATAAAGGCATAAGGAGACCGATGTGCTCGAACGATTTCTACCACGAAGCGATTTTTCTTCATACGAGGATTTCCGAGATAATTTCACCATCACGATACCGGGAAATTTCAACTTCGCGTTTGACGTTGTAGATGAATGGGCCAAACTTGAGCCCGAGCGGCCCGCGCTTATGTGGTGTAACGACGAGGGCGACGAGCGCATGATAACGTTCGGCGAACTCAAGGAGCGGTCGGACCGCGCGGCCAATTTTTTCAGCGAAGCGGGTATCGGCAAGGGCGATCCCGTCATGCTCATTCTGCGGCGGCGTCATGAGTTCTGGACTGCGATCATCGCCCTCCACAAGATCGGCGCGGTCGCCATCCCCGCGACGCATCTTCTGACTGTCAAGGATATCATTTACCGCAACAACGCGGCCGATATCCGCATGATCGTCGCCATCGCCGACCCCGAGATAATGAACAGGATCGACGAGGCCCAGTCGAAGTCGCCCAGCCTCGTCAAAAAAGCCTTTGTGAGTTTCGGCTCCCTGAATTGCCCGTCGCGCGAAGGCTGGCTCGACTTCAACGCCTCGCTCGACAAGGCCTCGCCGGTTTTCAAGAGGCCGAGCGGGTCAGCCTCGACGAAGAACGACGACCGGATGCTTTTGTACTTCACCTCGGGCACGACCGGCATGCCGAAAATGGTGTCGCACAACTTTACCTATCCGCTCGCCCATATTCTCACCGCGGCCTACTGGCTCAGGTGCCGTCCGGGCGGACTGCATTTGACCGTGTCGGAAACGGGCTGGGCGAAGTCCGCATGGGGCAAGCTCTACGGCCAGATGATCTGCGGGAGCACGGTTTTCGTGTACGATTACGGAACCAAGTTCAAACCGCGCGACCTTCTGGAGATGATCGTTAAGTATCGCATAACGTCGTTCTGCGCTCCTCCGACCATCTTCCGCTATCTCATCAAGGAGGATCTCTCGAAATTCGACTTGTCCTCACTCGAACACTGCAGCGTAGCGGGTGAGCCTCTCAATCCCGAGGTTTACGAGAAGTGGCTCGAGGGGACGGGGCATAAACTCAGGGAGGGCTACGGCCAGACCGAGCTTGTCATCAGCCTCGCCAATTGGGAATGGATCGAACCAAAGCCCGGATCGATGGGGAAGCCGAGCCCCGGCTACGACGTCGATCTTGTCGATGAGGGCGGCCGTTCCTGCGAAGCCGGCGAGGAAGGGCAGATTGTGCTGAGAACGGACAAGCGCAGGCCCTGGGGCATTTTTCAAGGATACTATCGCGACGAAGAACTCACTTCGAAAGCATGGCACGACGGTCTGTATTACACAGGCGACATGGCCTGGCGGGATGAGGACGGATACTACTGGTTCGTCGGACGCGCGGACGATCTCATAAAAAGCTCGGGCTACCGCATCGGTCCCTTCGAGGTCGAGAGCGCACTCCTCGAGCATCCCGCGGTCCTCGAGTGCGCGGTCACCGGAGTGCCCGATCCCGACCGTGGCGCTGTTGTCAAAGCGACCGTCGTCCTCGCCAAGGGCTACGAGGCGAGCGATACTCTTGTCACTGAGCTTCAGGAGCATGTGAAAAAGGTCACCGCGCCGTATAAGTACCCGCGCATCATCGAGTTCGTTCCCGAGCTGCCCAAGACAATATCGGGCAAGATACGGCGGGTCGAGATCAGAGAGAAGGACGGCAGATAGCGGCTCGAGATATACAATAATGCTGTGGGGGAGGTTCACATAATTATGAACCGACTGGAACGATCAGCGGTCGTCGCGATAGGCGGGAACTCGCTGATCCGCGATGCCCGGCATCAGACCGTCGAGGACCAGGAGGACGCCCTTCGAGAGACCGCCCGTCATCTGGCCGGCATGATCGGTGAGGGCTGGAATCTTGCGATCGGGCACGGGAACGGCCCCCAGGTGGGTTTTATTTTACGCCGTTCGGAAATCGCCGCCCGGGTGGAGGGCATGCACGAAGTGCCGCTCGACGTCTGCGTGGCCGACACCCAGGGCGCGATCGGCTACGAATTGCAGCAGGCCCTGCAGAACGAGCTGTACCATCGGGGCATCGCAAAGAACGTGGCGACCATCGTCACCCAGGTGCTTGTCGACCGCGATGATCCCGCCTTCGATACGCCGACCAAGCCTATCGGCGGTTTTATGGGCGCCGAGGAGGCTGATCGCCGGCGGAGAGAGTTCGGCTGGACCGTGCGCGAGGACGCCGGCCGCGGCTGGCGGCGAGTGGTCCCCTCGCCTCTGCCGAAGGAGATCGTCGAGATCGATTCAATCAAGGCGATTCTCCGCGAGGGCATCCAGGTCATCACGGTCGGCGGCGGAGGCATTCCCGTCGTCGATACAGGCGGCGGCGAGTACCGAGGCGTCGCCGCCGTCGTCGACAAGGATTACGCCTGCAGCCTTTTGGCGAACGAGATCGGGGCCGATCTTTTCTTGATCGCGACCGCGGTGGACAAGGTCGCGCTGGACTTTGGGACGCCGTCGCAGCGCTGGGTCGACCGCATGAGCCTTGCCGAGGCGCGGCGGGCGCTCGAAGAGGGGAGACATTTCGCCGAGGGCTCGATGGCGCCCAAAATACGGGCCGTCGTTCGGTTTTTGGAATCGGGCGGCGCCCGCGCCTTGATTACGAATCCCGAGAGCATCGGCAAGGCGCTCCGCGGAGAGAGCGGCACCTGGTTCGAGGCTTAGCAGCAAGATGGCAAACATGCCTGACTTCGTGGGCTTTTCCCCGCGGTCGAACCGGGGGGTGCGAAGATCGATCTAGAGTCGCCGAACTCTCCGATTGCGCCTGGGCAGACCGTCAAAGAGGACGTCGGGCTTCCTGAAAAAACACATAACAACATATCTACAAAGAAATTATGATATACTACAATCGGAGGAAGTGCACGAAATAACGAAGAAACTGCAAAAAACCGTGCACTTGAAAAAGGCAGGATGTATACTGAACACGATACAACACCGGCATTTGAGAAGTTTTATTTACCCTTTGGCGGACATCTGAGCGGGAACAATCGATGGGTGAAGTTAACGGACATCATCCCCTGGGACGACGTAGAACAGAAGTATA
>CAZINN010000090.1:0-7105 GCA_964540615.1 uncultured Treponemataceae bacterium
ATTTCTTCATTTTGTCACCTCCAGCACCTCGGCGGCGGCCGAGCCGCGCGAGAAGCTTATTTCAAGTCTGTCGCCGGGACGCAGCGAGGATGAATCGCGCAGAGCACGGCCCTCCGCGGAGCGGACGACCGAAAATCCCCTGGCGAGCACCGCTTCGGGACTCGCCGCCAGAAGTTCCCGTGAGGCGAGTTCCACCCGGCGCGAACGATCTTCGAGCAGGGCCTTGATCCCCGAGACCAACTCGTCGCGCGCATCATCGAGCCGCCGCGCGAAAGGCATGATCAGGCGCTGCAGTCGCGCTTCGACGGCGCTCGGTTCGAAGCGCTGCACGAGCAGTCGCGCGCGGTCGAGCCGCGAACGCATGGCTGTTTCGAGCTCGGTCTTGAACTGCGATATCTCGCGTAGCAGCGCGACGCGGCTCTCGGATACGAGCTCCGCGGCGGCGCTCGGCGTCGGAGCCCGAAGGTCGGCGGCGAAATCCGAGAGCGCCCAATCGATTTCATGGCCGACCGCGCTGATGACCGGTATCGCGGATTCGGCTATCGCGCGTACCACGAGCTCGTCCGAGAAGGGCAGGAGATCCTCGATCGAACCGCCGCCGCGGCCGACGATGATGACATCGCCGAGTTTGAGGCGGTTGGCCGTTTGAATCTGACGGGCGATCTGGGCGGCCGCCTCCTCGCCCTGGACCGCGGCCGGCAGAATAACGACATCCAATCCGGCGTTGCGGCGCCGCAGAATGTTCAGAATGTCGCGTATCGCGGCGCCCGTGGGCGAGGTGACGACGGCTATCCGCGAAGGGAAACGGGGCAGAGCTTTTTTCCGTTCCTCGTCGAAGAGCCCTTCGGCCGCGAGAGCGCGTTTCCGTTCCTCGAGCATGGCGAGGATGTCGCCGGTCCCGGCCCGCTCCATGCCTTCGACGAGGAGTTGATACTGGCCCCGCGCCGCGTATACGGTGACCGAACCTCGGGCGCGCACGAGCATGCCGTCGGCCGGCTCGAAGCCGAGGCCGCGCGTGCGGTAGCGGAACATGACGGCCTGGAGCATCGCGCCTCGGTCCTTGAGCGTAAAGTACAGATGGCCCGAGCTCGCGGGCCGGCAGTTCGATATCTCGCCCTCGACGGTGACAGGCGGAAGCGAGCCTTCAAGCAGTTCTTTGACTAAGCTTGTCAGCTCCGAGACGCTGAGCGGGCGGCTGTGGAGATCCATTACCTCGACACAATAGGACAAAGCGCCCGGGATGGCAATCGCACAAGGGACTGCGACAGGATTCGAGTTCGCCGCAGTCCGCAGAAATCAGCCGAGAAAGACAAGCCAGGCCGTTCCGACAGCCAGGGTGATCACCGTGAGCGGCAGTCCGACGCGCAGGTATGCGCCGAAGCCGAGTTTGATTCCCGCTTTCCGCGCCCCCTCGGCGACGATGAGATTGGCGACCGAACCCATGAGGGTCAGATTTCCGGCGAAGGTGCTCGAAAGCGCCAAGGTTTTCCAGGCGAGGACCTGATCGCCGAACAAGGGTATCAAGGGACGCTCGAGCATGACCGCCGGAACGTTCGAAATGAGATTCGAGAAGAGAGCGGAGAGGCCGGACAATGACCAGATCGGAGCGGAACCTGTCCCGCCCAGGAGGGGCGTTGCTGCGTTGAAGACAGAGGTGAAGACCGAAGTACCCTCGACCGCCTTGGTCAATACGAAGAGCCCCGAAAAGAACACGAGGAGCGAAAAGTCGACTTCGGAAAAGACGCGCTCGGGATTGACGCGGCGCGTGACCAGAAGAACAGCGGCCGCGGCGAGGGCGGCGACGGCTGGCTCGATCCCCGTCACCAGAAGGACGACCATGAGCAGCGATGCGGCGAAGCTCTTGTACATGAGCGGTTTATATGCGGCAGGTTCACGGGGCCCTGTCGGCGAGGCGGACAAAAGGCCGCTTGAGGAAAATTCGCGGGGGAAGGCGAGTACGACGACGAGCCAGGCGATCGCGAGGCAGACGAGAGCGGGCGGCCCCAGGCTCGCGAAAAAACTCATAAACGAGATGCCGCTCTGAGCGCCGATGAGCATGTTCTGCGGATTGCCCACGATGGTGGCGCAGGAGCCGATATTCGCCGAGACGGCGAGACCGATGAGGTAGGGCACAGGGTCGCGCTTCGAGCGACGTGTCACTTCGGCGACCAGGGGCGTCAGCATGAGGCATATCGTGTCGTTCAAGAAGACAGCCGAAAGAACGCCTGATGCGATTATTATCAAGGCGAGCAGCTGCCGCGGTGTGCGGGCGATTGCAAGTATTTTCGCCCCGGCCGCGGTGAAAAAACCGGCGAGGCGGAGATTCGCGACGATCAGCATCATCGCCAATAAAAGGGCGATGGTGGAGATATCGATGGAGGATGCCGCTTCGACGGGCGAGATCGCTCCGATCGCGAGGAGCAGCGCCGCTGAGGCGAGGGCCATACCGGCGCGGTTCATGCGCAGTCCGGGCAGGGCGCCGAGGGCGATGCCGACAAGCGAGGCGGCGATGAGGGCGTATTCGACAATTTCCCGCAGATTCACGCGAAGACTATATGTCCGAAGGGCCTGACTCGTGCAAGTGGGGCGGCCTGGGCGACAGAGCCCGACATCTGGAATCTAATCCACGCTCGAGGATAGAATCGGAGCATGGATCCCCGCGAACTTCCCGTCTACCAACAAAAAGAACGAATACTTTCGGCCCTTGCCGATCATCAGGTTATCGTCGTCGAAAGCCCTACCGGATCGGGGAAGACCACCCAGCTTCCCATCATCCTCTACGAGGCGGGATACTCGAAGAACGGGATCATCGGCGTGACGCAGCCGAGGCGGATCGCGGCGCTGTCGGTATCCGATTTCATCGCGCGCCAGCTCGGCGTCAAAGTCTCCGGTCTCGTCGGCTACAAAATGCGCTTCGAAGACAAGACGAGCGCCGAGACCGAGATCAAGATCATGACCGACGGGATTCTTCTTCAGGAGATGAAACTCGATCCTGCATTGTCGAAATACGGCGTCATCATGGTGGACGAGGCGCACGAACGGAGTCTCAACATCGACTTTATCCTCGGACTTTTGAAGCGCGTCCTCGAAGCCCGACCCGAGTTCAAAGTCATCGTCTCCTCCGCCACGATCAACGCGGAAGTGTTTTCGGAGTATTTCGGGCAGAGTCCGATCGTCAAGATCGAAACGCCGATGTATCCGGTCACCCTTCTGTACGACCCGCCCCTGGGCGAGCAGGATCAGCCCGATTACCGTTCAGCGTACAGCCGGGGAGGTATGGACGAGGCCGTGCAGGCGAAGATCGAACAGATCGTCGCGCGGATACTCGCCGAGCGCCGCGAGGGCGACATCCTCATCTTCCTGCCGGGCGAAAAATCGATCAAGGAATGTATGAAGCGCCTCGCCTTCGGCCCTGTAGGCGGGAGGCTGCACATCATTCCACTGTATTCCCGCCTGGGAAAGGACGAGCAGGAGCGGGTCTTCGAAAAAGCCCCGCTTTTCAAGACGAAGGTTGTCATTTCGACGAATATCGCCGAGACGAGCGTGACGATCGACGGCGTGACCAGCGTCATCGACTCGGGTCTTGCGAAGCTCAATTACTACAACCCGAAGACCTTCACCTCGAGCCTCATCGAAACGCCGATTTCCAAGGCCTCGGCGAATCAGCGGAAGGGCAGGGCCGGGCGGACCCGCCCCGGATTCTGCTACCGATTGTATTCGCGCTCTGACTTCGAGAATCGACCCCTCTTCACGACCGAGGAAATTTATCGAACCGACCTCACCGAGGTCGTTCTGCGCATGGCCGAGCTCGGCATAACCGAGTTCGAGCGCTTCGAGTTCATTTCGCAGCCTTCGAAGTCGGGCATAGCCGGGGCGGTGGACGCGCTCAACCTCCTCGGCGCCCTGGAGTCCGACCGCAGCTTGACCAAGGTCGGCGAGATGATGTGCGCCTTCCCCCTCCTGCCGAGGCACTCGCGCATGATCGTCGAGGCGATCATGTCCTATCCCGACGTCGTCGAAGAGACCCTCATCGCGGCGAGCTTTCTTTCGACCATGAGCCCCTACCTCCTCCCCCCCGGCGAGGAGATCGAGGCCCGCCGGGCTCACCACGCCTTCCGCGATCCGGCGGGAGACTTCCTCTCGTACCTCAAAATCTTTTCGGGCTTCAACGCAGCGCGCGACAGGACGCGCTGGTGCGAGCGGAATTACCTCGACGAGCGCACGATGCTGGAGATCGTCCGCATCAAGGAGCAGCTCGAGCTCATCGTCTCGGGTCTGGGCGTTCCCGTCGTGGGCGGCGGAAGTGTCGACGATTACCTCTGCGCAGTCTCGCGGGGCCTCATTCAGTTCGTCTGCGCCCGGCAGGAGCGCGGCCTCTTCCGCTCGCTGACCGCCGAGAAGATACAGATCCATCCCGGCTCGGTCATGTACAAGGAGAACCCGCAGTTCATCGTCGCCGGAGAGGTTGTGCGCACGACCCGCATGTACGCGATGTCGGTCTCCCCCCTGCGCCGCGATCTGCTCGCTCGGATTTCGCCCCGGCTCGAATCTCTCGCCGCGCACTTTCCGGCGGCGCGCGACCGATTCGGAGGCGAGCCGAGAGTCCCCCTGCGGGGTCCTCGTACCGGCCTGGACGAAGATGCGGCCGCATCGGCCGGCCGGCGCCGCGAGCGGGACTTCACGAACAAGATAAAAATAGGCTCTCAGATATTCGATCTCTTCCTCGACAAGAAAAAGCATAAATGCGCCAAGCTCGAATGGAAGAAACTGAAACTCATCCGATCGGAGATCGACCTCGAATCGCTCTCGCTCTATAAAGGCATGAAGGGCCTGATCACCGAAGGGCGGTACAGGCTCATGGACGGCGAGCGATTGGAAATCATACTGCGCGTCGCGCCCTGGCTCGACCTCGACGCCGATATAGGCCGAGACTGGCCGCGCAGGCGCAACTTCGACGTCCATGAAGAGCAGGATGAGCTTCTCGCAGCCCTGGACCATGTGCTGCAGGTGTCGCGCGCGAAGGACAAAACCGGAGAACTCGGCTTCGTCGCCCTCTTCACCGACCGGGAGGGGACCTACTGGTTCCGCTGTTCCCGCGGCTTCAACACGGCGATCAACGAGAGCATCGCCAGCCTCGAGTGCCTTGCCGACGATCTGGACGAGGGCACGAATCCCGAAGACAGGGAAAGAGTCGGCGCCCTGTACCGGAAACTGAGTTCCTTCTTCGAGTAGGCGCGGCAAAAAAAGGCCCGGCGCAGAGCCGGGCCCGCTGAATCGCACGACGATAGCACCTAGAATACTTCGTACCAGATCTCGTACAGAAGCCCCGTTTCCGCTGTGTAGTTCGGTACCCAGCTGTTGCCGCCTGCGTCGATGAAGCTCGGGATATACCCGGTTGTCGGGCTCAATGTCGCGTGGTCGGCGAAATAGGCGTAATCGTGGCCTGCCGGATCGCCGTAGTCATCCAAGGCTATGAAGTGTATCGCGATGCCGTGGGCCCGCGGGTTTCCGGACGATCCTGTCGTTGTGTTGTGCCACTCTTTTATAACCACTGATTCGACCGCGCTCTGGAGGGCTGCCGCCTCGGTCGTGAACTCGCCGGAAATTCCGGTATCGATTTGTTCGGCCATGTCCCAGATGTCGATATTGAGGTCGCCGGGTATTGAATAGAAATCTTCTACATAATTATAGAGGATAGTGCCTACAGCATCTTGCGTGGTTGCATCCACAATATAGTTCGAGAGGGCGGTCGAGAAGCTCATGAGCTCGGTATACAGATCGTCGATCTCCTGAAGATCATAGCCCGCCATGGTCGTGCCTGTCGTGCTCGCATAGCGTGTCGCGAAGGTGTCGACCACCGAGTCCACGATCTCGTAGGCGGTCTTGCTCGTCTTTCCCGCGAAGTCCGCCAGCCAGAGATTGTACTCCCAGCCGTCGCCCGGGGTGGTCTCCTCGGAGGCGATCATGTAGTCGGCCTTATTGCGGATTTCGTAGGCGACCTCGATCATGCCGCCCAGGCAGAGATCGAAGCCGATGACATCGAAGGAAGCGTCCTCGATGACATCACCCAGGTCGCTCGTGAAGAGAATAGTACCGCTTGTTTCGTCCTCGCAGAGTGCCTTGGTGAGCCCTCGGTTTATTGCGGGTTTTTTAGCGAATGAGGCTGTTGCGTTTATCGAGGCGCCGGCCGCGCTCATCATCGAGTCGCTCTTGACAGCCGGCATGCTCCGCCACCCCGAACCATGGTTCCACAGGACCAGCATGTTTTGTGCAGCGGGATAGGCGCTCAAACCCCAGTCGATGAAATCATCGAGTGTGTCGGGATCGCCCATATCGATCTCGACAGTATTGGTTGTCGTAATGCCGAGCGGGGAGCAGGCCACGCGCTTGGAGGTGATGGAAGTATCCGGCGTCGTGCTGCCGCTGTACTGTATTTTGTGAGTGTAAGTATAACCGGAGAGGGTGTCGTAGAGTACCGCGACCGTGATTCCGGTTTCTCGCAGGTCGGCTGCCTCCATCTCGTTAATATCGTAGAGAGCGTCCGACGAGAGGCTGTTGTCACCGTCAAGGTAGACGAGGATGGTCGTCGTATTCGCAGTGTACTGGGCGGTCAGACTGTGGTCCGAGTTCATGGTGATGGTACAGCTGTTGCTTTGCGCCGTCGTGACCCAGGAGCCGTTTTCCTTCCAGCCGTCGAAGACATAGCCGGAAACGTCGGGGGCGGTGATGGTGACGGAGGTTCCAGGCATGTATGTAGGTTCGTCCGGCGAGACCGTAAAGCTGACAGAGGACGAGGTACCGCTCGCCGCGAGCGTCAAAGTAAGTCGTGCTTCAAAGGTCGCGGTAATCGAAATATCGTTTTTTACGGTTATGGTGAGCGGATTCGTCGTTCCATAGCCGCCCGACCAGCCGGCGAAGTAATAGCCATCGGCGGGCGTGGCCGTCAGGGTGACCTGCGAGCCTTCATCGTAGGTGAGCGCATCAGGGTTTTTTGTAACGGTACCGGAACCGGATATGGTTACATTGACAGAATGCTGTTCAGGCGGCAGCGCTTCAAAGGTCGCGGTAATCGAAATATCGTTTTTTACGGTTATGGTGAGCGGAT
>CAZINN010000090.1:7205-7877 GCA_964540615.1 uncultured Treponemataceae bacterium
CATAGCCGCCCGACCAGCCGGCGAAGTAATAGCCATCGGCGGGCGTGGCCGTCAGCGTTACCTGCGTGCCTTCATCGTAGGTGCTCGCGTTTGGATTCTTCGTAACAGTACCGGAGCCTACAACCGTTACGTTCAGCGAATATTCCGGCACTGAAGGAGGTGAAACAGGGGGACATGCAAAGAAAAACGGTAGTAAACAAAGTACAACACAGAGTGCCACGATGCGAGAACGGTTCATGTCAGACTCCTTATGTTAGTGATATGAACTTGTTTTATTCATCCTCAGTCATTATTTGACGATAATACCATGCTTAGGCTAAATTTCAAGCTTGTTTTGAAAACACAAACGACATCATCATAAATAAAAAGATACTACAACAGATGGCACAAAAGTTGCTAAAACGACAGACTCAAATGACGAATACATTCTATTTTTTGCGCCTACGATCGTGCCGTGTGTCATGTGTACCGTGACGTCGAATGGAAAACCAGCTATAGTGGACCCCATCATCGCCTTTTAGGCGGGACCCGCAATAAAATCGATTTGCGTGTTGGCGCTTTTGCTCGAAGGGGCAAATGAAAAACAAGCAGAATACTGCGAATCCGAAGATCGTTTTTCAAATCCTCTCGAACACGAGCTCCCACCTGCCGCGGCCGTCTCGTGATGCGTGC
>CAZINN010000091.1:0-7833 GCA_964540615.1 uncultured Treponemataceae bacterium
TGAGGGAATTGCAAGGGAACCTTAAAAACCAAGCGGGTTTTTAGAGGTTCCCTAAAGAACATCGAAACGCACAGATACTGCACATCAGCCCTTCTTGCCGAATACACCCTTGATCCATGCCCAATTGAGCGCAAGATGCAGAACAAGCAGCACGCAGAGCGCGATACCGAGGGCGGGATGAACCTTGCTGTATACATCATAGGGTATTGATAGATGAAAGAGTCCGCTTCCCGCCAAGGCGATGAAATCAATGAAAAGGAGTGCATTGACGATTTTAAGAAGAGTCGCTTTTTTCATGACTGCCTCCCTCCAAAAAAACATAACTTTACTCGGCGGAACCGGCGGCGCCGCTTAATTCCCTATTGCCGCACCGGCGGCGCCGCTTAATTCCCTATTGCCGCACCGGCGGCGCCGCTTAATTCCCTATTGCCGCACCGGCGGCGCGGCTCAAGTCCCTATTGCCGCACCGGCCCGGCTTAAGTCCCTATTGCCGCGCCGATCGCCGTGGCGAACTCTGCGTCCTCGGGAAATGAAAACTCGGTCTTGTAAAGAGCCGTGATTCCTTTAAGCACTTTCTGCCCAAGAGCGTTGCCCGAACCCTTGCCCGTCACGACGACCGAATCGAGGCCCGCGCTTCTCGCCGCAAAGACCGACAGCATGCCGATGACCTGATAGGTCAGGTTTATAAGGCCGAGCGCTATGTCCTCCCGGCCGACGCCGTCGGCCATTTTCCCGAAATTGGCGGCCGTCACATCACCGCCAAGAAAACCAAGTCCCGACTCGGCGATATCGCCGATGAGCAGGTCGACGCGACTCAGGTCCCCTTTCTCGGCCAGGGCCATGATGGACGAAAAACTGGAAGTGTTCAGCATTTCTTTAGCGAGGCCGGCTATTGTGCCCCCGCCGACCCCGGTGCCGCCGATGTGGGCGATCCTGCCGCCGCGCGCTTCGATCATGGCCGTGCCGGTCCCGATGTTCGCGATCAAGACCTCGTCCCTGCCCGATAGGAACATGCCGCCGCGGCCTATGGCGGTGATTTCTCCGACCGCCTCGGTCGGTATCCCGAAAATTTTGTCGCGTATTTTCGTCGCACCGACGCCTGTTATGGCGATCCGCTCTATTTCGCCGATTCCAAGTCCGCCCTCCATGGTGAGTTTTCCCAGAACGCCTGTCGCCGAGGTCACGGCGTCCGCGGCCTTGGTCTTCATCTTGCGCACGACATTCCGCGACTCGATGGCGACAGCCTTCGTCGTCGTACTTCCGATATCGATGCCCACGATCATGCCCACCTCCGATGCTTCCGGGACACGCATCGCATCCCGAAGATCAGAGTATACCACTTCACAGAGTCCCGGCAGCACCCCCGCACTGAGGGCGGCATGCCGAGGCTCATCACAAGGCATCTGCGGTCTCTTCCGACAGAAGGAAGCAGTACTTGTCGGGACTATCGCCGTGACATCACAATAGGATCTCCTTTGAGCGCGCGGCAAAGAGAGGCGGGATGGACTGGCAGGAGCGGATGACGGCGGCCATAGACTACCTCGAACGTAATCTTTATGGAGAGGTTGACTTGGCGAAAGCGGCGGCGGCCGCCAATTGCTCGGTCTTCCACTTCTACAGGATGTTCGAGGTCATCACCGGTATCGGTCCGGGCGAGTATCTGCGCAGGCGGAGACTTTCCGAGGCGGCGCGTATTCTCTCGGCTGGCGGAGACGAGAAGATCATCGACCTCGCGCTTCGATACGGCTACGACTCGCCCGACGCCTTCAGCAGGGCTTTCCGACGCGAATTCGGCTGTCTTCCCACCGAAGCCAGAAAACGCGGTACGGCCCTGCACAGCTATCCACGCCTTTCATTCACAGTCGCGCTCAGAGGAGACAAGCCTATGGAATACAGGATCGAAGAAATGCCGGCTATGGAGATGGCCGGAGTCAACGTCAGGGTATGCACAAAGGAGGGCAAAAACTTTGTCGATGTCCCCGAGTTTTGGAAAACGGTGATGCGCGACGGCCGCTATAAGGCCTTGGCCGCCAAGGCGGATTTCAGCCGCATGGGTCTCTGCGCAGTCTGCCGCGACTTCGATATGTCATCGGGAGAACTGACCTACAGTATCGCGATCAACGCGCCCTCGGATATGTCCGGCATGCCCCGAGGAAGCGAGCGATTCACGGTTCCGGCCTCGACCTGGGCGAAGTTCACAAGCAGAGGGCCCCTGCATCCGAACTTCCAAGACACGATCAAGCGCATATTTTCTGAATGGATGCCGGCCTCGAAGGAATGGGAGCATGCCGGTACTGCGGAGATCGAATATTATCCCGACGGCGATCCCGACTCGCCCGATTATTGGTGCGAGTACTGGCTGCCCTTGAAGAAAATATAATCTGATGAAATTCAGGGGCTCTCAAATACCCGCTTTTCGAAAGCCCCGCCGGTTACAGCCGCTTCCATCGTGGAATAATCGTGCACGCGGCTCGTCGCACGAGCTCATTCATCTAGAAATACCGTCTCTTCGGGCCGTGCGATCAGTTTCGGCGCGCCGGAACCGAGCAATGCTTCTATCTCTTCTGATTTCCTGCCGAGCACCTTTTGCAATTCCTCCGACGAAAGACTTGTTATCACCTTCGCGACCTCGTTGACCAGTACGACATCGCCCCGGTCGAAGCGGCCGTCCACGGATACAACACCGCGCGGAAGCAGGGATTTCTTGGCTCGGATCGCGGCCAGGGCCCCGGCGTCGATGCTGATCGAGCCGCGCGGGCTCGAGTTCTTGATCCACCTCTGGCGGTTTTTGAGGCCGGCCTCGGCGTCGAAAAGCGTGCCGATCATCTCCCCGGAAAGAATACGCGAAATCACGCGCGGTTCACGTCCATGCGCAATGACGACCTTGCAGCCCGCGTCGCGCGCGATGGACACCGCCTTCAGTTTCGTCGCCATGCCGCCGGTCGAAAACTCGCTGCCCCTGCCGCCGGCCCCGGCCGCTATTTCGTCGGTGAGCTCGGCGACATAGGGAATCGGCCGCGCCTCGGGGTTTCCCCGCGGATCGGCGTCGTACAGAGCGTCGACGTCGGACAAAAGTATCAAGAGCTCGGCGTCGGCCTTGCTGGCGATGAGGGCAGACAACTGGTCATTGTCGCCGAAGGCGTTACCGATCTCGGCCGTGGATACGACATCGTTCTCGTTGAAGACGGGAACGACCTTCGCCTCGAGAAGCGCCTCGACCGAAGAGCGCAGATTGAGGTAAGCGGTCCTGTCGTCCCAGCTCTCGCGGGTAACGAGTATCTGCGCGGGTACAAGGCCGAAGGCGGCGAAGGCGCGGCGCCATTCACCCATGAGGGCGATCTGCCCCACGGCGGCGCAGGCCTGGCGCATCCTGACTTCGGTTACGCGACGCGGTATACCCAGTTCGAGCGCGCCCATGCCGATCGCGCCCGAGGTTACAACGATTATCTGCTTACCCGTGTTCACCAGCTCCGCTATCTGGGCGGCCGTATCGTGAAGGTATTCGGTGTCAACGCCGCCCGGTTCGCCGGCCGCTCCGCCGTTGTCAGAGACTCTTGAAGCCCCGGCGCGCATAATTGTATTTGTACCGATTTTGACGACAATGCGTCCCGAACGGACAAGCTCGGAACGCGCGCGCTCTGCGCGGCCGGCGAGACTTTCATCTCCGCTCATTTTCCGCCCTCGACAAGATCCTCATGAAGATATCGTTTCTTACCTGTGGCGTAATCGGCGAGAATCTGCCCCGAACCGAAAAGTTTCCATTTGTACGTGCACAGGCCCTCAAGGCCGACCGGGCCTCGGGCGTGCAGCTTGCCGGTCGAAATGCCGATTTCCGCGCCGAGGCCGTAGACATAGCCGTCGGCGAAGCGCGTGCTCGCGTTATGGTACACCGAGGCTGAATCGACGCGGTCCATAAAGCGCGCCGCCGCATCGGCGGAGGCGCTCACGATCGAATCCGTGTGCCCCGACCCGAAACTGTTGATATGCCCTATCGCCTCATCGAGCGAATCGACGATCTTGACCGCCATTTCATAATCAAGGTACTCGACCGACCAGTTTTCCTGTATCGCCCATCGCGAATGATCGGATACATCCCCTTCTCCCTCGCCGGGGGCGAAACCTGTCTTTTCGAAAATCGCGGCGCTCCGCGGGCAGGGGTGCAGGCGCACCTTCGCGTTCCTGAGCGCGCGGGCGATATCGACAAGATTCTTAGCGGCGAAGGCTGAATGAACCAGAAGGACCTCGGCCGCATTGCAGGTCGCGGGCGACTGAGTCTTGCTGTCGACCACGACGGCGGCGGCCATCGCGGGATCGGCGTCCTCGTGCAGATAGACGTGGCAGACGCCGTCCGAGTGGCCGAGCACGGGTATGCGGCTCGAACGCTGAATCGAGGCGACGAACTCCTTCGAGCCGCGGGGCACGACAAGGTCCACGAGATCATCGAGCGTGATGAGCTCGGCGATCTCTTCCCTGGTCTCGAGGATCGAAAGCCAGCCGGTGGGCAGTCCGGCGTCCTCGCCGGCTTTCGCGATCACCGAGGACAGAACTCTGTTCGTCCGTGCGGCCTCGCGTCCGCCTTTTAAGAGCACCGCGTTGCCGCTTTTCGCGCAGAGCGTCGCCATCTGCACGAGGGCGTCCGGTCTCGATTCGAAAATCATTGCTATAAGACCGATGGGACAGGTGATCTGTCTGAGAATAAGTCCTTCATCGAGTTTCCGTGCCGAAAGAACTCGACCCAGGGGATCGGACATACGCCTGAGCGCCGCGATACCGTCGAGCACGAGCATGCGCTTGCGCTCGTCGAATGCGAGGCGCTTGAGCAGGGGGCCCGGAAGACCATCTATCTTCGCCGCCTCGAGATCGGCGGCATTAGCCTGCGCTATTTCGCCGGACGCGGCTTTGAGCGCCTCGGCGATCGCTTCAAGGGCCCGGTCGCGCGTTCGAGCGTCGAGCCCGAGCATAGCCTCCGCAGCTTTCTTACCAAGACCAGCGCGTTCACGTACCGTCATGCGGATAGGATAGCGAAGAGAAGACTTCCTGGCTACGGTCTACACCCTTTCGGAACAGGGATAGAACGAGAACACCTTATCGAGTAATCTTTTTGGCAGCAAAGCGAGGTGTATATGAGCAGACAGGGCTTCAACCCCTATCTTCCCTCGTGGGAGTACATCCCCGACGGGGAGCCGCATGTCTTCGACGACAGGGTCTACGTCTACGGTTCGCACGACCGCTTCAACGGCCACGCGTATTGCCTGAACGACTATGTATGCTGGTCGGCGGCGGTCGACAACCTCAAAGAGTGGCGCTACGAAGGTCTCATCTACGCGAAGACCGACGATCCCCTTAATCCGGACGGGAGCATGTGCCTCTACGCTCCGGACGTGACGCGCGGCCCCGACGGCCGTTACTATCTGTATTACGTTCTCGACAAGGTTCCGGTCGTATCGGTGGCGGTCTGCGACAAGCCGGCGGGCAAGTACAAGTTTTACGGCTATGTCCACTACGCCGACGGCACGAGGCTCGGCGAGAAGCCCGGCGACGAGCCTCAATTCGATCCGGGGGTGCTCACCGAAGGTGATAGGACGTACATGTACACCGGCTTCTCCTGGAGCTATGACAAGACCCGCCACGGAGCGATGGCCACAGTGTTGGGCCCCGACATGCTCACCATCGTCGAGAAGCCGGCCTTCATCGCCCCGAGCGGTTCCTACAGCGCCGGCACCGGATTCGAGGGTCACGAGTTTTTCGAGGCTTCCTCGATACGAAAGCGCGGCGACACGTACTACTTCGTTTATTCATCGGTCGTGTTCCATGAGCTGTGCTACGCGACCAGCAAGCACCCGACGCAGGGATTCAAATACCGAGGCGTCATCGTCAGCAACGCCGATGTCGGCATCGGTTCTTATAAGCCGGCGGGCAAGCCCATGTACTACGGCGGCAACAATCACGGCGGACTGGTCGATGTGAACGGTCAATGGTATATATTTTATCACCGGCATACCAACGGGACTAATTTCAGCAGACAGGGCTGCGCCGAGCCTGTTCAGTTCGCGCAGGACGGATCGATCGCCCAGGTCGAAATGACCTCCTGCGGACTCAACGGCGGCCCCCTCGTCGGCCGGGGAGAGTACCCGGCCCACATAGCCTGCAATCTGTTCTGCAAAGAAGAAGCGATGTATACAGCTCCCGGCGCGTACATGGACAACCGTTTCCCCAAGATCACGCAGGACGGCAGGGACGGCGACGAAGAACCTGGGTATATAGCCAACATGATGAACGGCGCGACCGCCGGATTTAAATACTTCGAGTGCAAGGGCGTTCGCAGAATCAAAATCAAGGTTCGTGGATACTGCAGGGGCGACTTCGAGATCAGGACATCCTGGAACGGGCCGGCCCTGGGGAGGATCACGGTGCCCGATTTCGCGAATATCTGGAAGGAGCACGCCGCCGACATAACAATACCCGACGGCGTTCACGCCCTCTACTTCGTCTTTACGGGCGAAGGGAACGCCAGCCTCGCCTCGTTCACGCTGGAGTGAGCATGAAGCCGCGAGCGGAGGGCGAAGCGGCGGATCCACCTCGAACTCCGCTCAGGCTTTGGGGAAGAGCCGCTCGATCATCCAGGGATCCGGCGGAACAGGTCTGCCGTTTTTCGTAATAACCGTCTCGACGCGGCTGCGCGCCGCTGCGACGCCGCTCTCTTTTACAGCCTCCTGCGCGAAAACGATGCGGAGCCGGCCCTTCATCTCGACGCGGAGACGAACAACGAATTTTTCACCGGGCAAAAGGCTGTTCAGATAGTCGATCTCGATTCGATGGACCACCGCGTCGAGGCCCTGCGCGTGCAGCTGGGCGAAGTCGATGCCTAAAGATCGAAGATATGTATGCCGCGCGTGCTCGAAGTAATTCAAATAAACCGAGTTGTTGACGATGCCCTGAAGGTCCAGCTCGTAATCACGAACCTCGTAGGGCAGCGTGTATACCCAACCCTGAACTTCGGCGCCGCCATTGGCGCCGCCGGCAGCGTTGTCCCTCGTCATATCGGGATTCATACGCGCAGTGTAGCCGAAAGCTCCATCTTCGCCTACAAGTCGTAGCGTTCGCCGTATTTGACGATCCTCACATCGGCGACACCCTTGCTCCTCAAGAAAGACTGAAAATGCGTAAGCGCCGCGCCTTCGCCATGTACCAGAAAAACAGTCTTGAGCCGGCTTATATCCTGCCTCGAAAGCCACTCCCAGGCCTCTTGGTAATCGGCATGGGCCGAGAACGCGTTGATCTCCTCGATCGCGG
The DNA here is from genome assembly GCA_964540615.1 of uncultured Treponemataceae bacterium. Lineage (GTDB taxonomy): Bacteria > Spirochaetota > Spirochaetia > Treponematales > Rectinemataceae > CAZXXZ01. The sequence goes on from CAZINN010000091.1 coordinate 7,294, forward strand.
CCTTGACTTTATACACATCCCCGTGGATGCGCACCTCAGGCTCGCGGTCGCGGATGCGCCGCCCCAGAGTGTTCTCGGCCATATAGCCCACGATGAGAACAGTATTCGCCGGATCGGAGATCCCATGGATGAGATGATGCTGAATTCTCCCCGCCTCGCACATTCCGTCCGCGGAGATGATGACGACGGGTCCGCGGTAATCGTTGAGCCGCTTCGAATCATCGACGCTCGAGGCGAAATGGAGCGAATTGAAGCCGAAGGGATTCTCATGGTGCTTGATAAAGGCCTCGTGCGTCTCGCGGTCGTAGCACTCGGGATGGACCTGGAAGATCGAGGTCGCATTGATCGCCATCGGCGAATCGACCCAGATCGGGACCTCGGGGATGCGTCCGCTGTCCGTGAGAATATGAAAATAAAAAATGAGTTCCTGCGTCCGCTCGATCGCGAATGCCGGAATGATAATCCTGCCGCCGCGCGCGACTGTCGTGTTTACGACATCAGCGAGCTTATCCAGCGCGTCGTCCGTCGATTCGTGCAACC
>CAZINN010000092.1:0-7765 GCA_964540615.1 uncultured Treponemataceae bacterium
GGTTTAAAATCGACGATAAGCCGCTCTACGCCGGCATAGTCCATCAGCTCAAGTGCATAAAAATCATTGATTCCCGGCAGGTCGGCGGCATATCTGTCCGTTCCCAGAATAATCGCTCCGGGTTCGGTCGATCGAATATGCTCGATGAAATGCCCTGCCACAAAGCCGGCGGCCCCTGTAATAAAGTACCTATTCACACTATCAACCTGCTTATTAGGTATTGTAAGCATGGAAAGATAAAGTCAGGTAACGCTTTGTTGCGATAGCTCTATGTGCACGGTCTTTGTCGAGGTCCCGCCTATAAAGACTCAGATTACGCCAATACCTGACAATCATCCTTTCGGGCGTCTTCGATAACACAAATTGTCCATAATTATCATAGTCAGAAACACTCGATGTCTCATTTATATCGATCGATCGTATTATCGCATCATACCAAGGCATTCCATGCATATTTTCGATTTCTGCAATCATCGTTTTTATCATCTCCACATCGATGAGGGCATGATGGCTGGTGAAAGAAATACCCGATTCAGGCCGTGATCCGAAAATTTTCTCATAAGCGTCGAAGTAAGGCTTGTGCACACCGTCACATACATCAAAGACGATTCTACCTTCAATCTCGAATACCTGCGGCCGTGCGAAAACTGTATCTGAATCAGCGACAAGATAATAGCGATGAGAACAGAACTTGGCGCCGCTCCATTTCAAAAACTGCTGATACAACCATCCGCTGCGGTTTTTGCCGTGGCTGACGTAATTGATGTCCTTCGGAGATACAGGGAGCAGTTCCCGCTCGTCCACGATGATGCAACCTTTTTCCTTGGCTACTCGGCGCACCTGAACACTGTCACCGGGACAAACGAAGAACACTTCACCGATCGGATGCTTGACATTCTCACGAACCGAGTCAACAACATACGGAAGCGTTTCCGAATCCTTGTCGATGACCGGTATCACGATATCGATAGGAAGCGTACTATACTCGTCAGGATCGACCGAAACGACAGGAACCGAAAAACGGCGGGAAAAACGAGTAAGACAGACGGCGCCGGCCGCAGTCATCAAGGCATAATACGGGAAAGAAGACTTAATAGAAGATTTGATTGTATCGACTAAGCGCATTATTACACCTCTGCGGGCAAGTGAACCACGTCGCGGCTATCTTTTTTTATCTGCGCCTTCCAGTAATCCATCCATAAGCATTCCATGCTATTGTTCGCGGCCATTTTTCTTTCATAAATTTGAGCGAGTTCCACCTCGCCCAGTCCTTCAATCTCGCTCCAGTCATCGACCATAAATACAGGTAAATTGGGAAAGCCTTCGTATAAAATCGAACGCTTGACAATCGGAATGACGCCGAGATACAAAGCTTCCCAGGTTCTATGGCAGTCTACGCCGTTCCCCGGCGGCGAGGCGACGAAACAATACCTATGCAAAACCCTTCTGTAGGCCCGACTGTTCGTCCACTCATATTCATCTGCCGCTTTAGCCCGTCGGAGTGATGCAAGAGCGGGTTCGCGCTCTTCTCTATTCGTACCGACGGAAAAGGCATAAAGAATTCTAGGTTTTTTACTGATTTTTTGAACGGCAAGTCTGTCAAAATCCGCCACTATTCCATTATTGTGGCGCCACCGATTCTCCAGTCCGATCGGAATATGAACCAACTTCGGATGATGCGTCATCACATTCTGCGCGAACCATTTCGCGATGCGGGGGTTTTCCGCAAGACCTACTCTGTTCTCATCTATATTCCAATCGCTGTTGTGCGTGATTAAAATAAAGCTTTCATTAATGTGTGAAAGTATTTCGGCTTCGAAGACAGGCAGCTCATGCGTCGCCACGAAAACCACATCACCTCGCCGCACCGTCCTCGGATCGATCACCCCATCCATATCGAGGACATGATCCGCCAAGGCCCTGAACGCATCGCCGCTGATATAGGGCGAGCTATCAGGATGTGCCCGCAGAGCGCGATATGCAGTTCGCACTGTTTTGCCGATTATTCTCTGCGATAGATCTTGAATGTGTATCAACATCCGAATCCTCAGGAGACCGCCATTTTTGCCAAGGTTTTTACAATATGCACGAGTCGTCCGAAACTAAACGCCTTTTTACGATGTTCTTTCACCTTTTCCACATGCGCTATTCGATCCTCGTCGATAACTGATTCGAATGAAGTATTCTGATGGACGATCGCTGGTTGAATACATCGTATATCAACTACGGTGCTCATACGCTTCCAGTCGTCCGCAGCGAATGCTATCCGAGGCCACTCGCTCAGTATAGCTTGAGCGGCCGACAGATCGAGCACATAACCCCAAGCCATCCAGTAGTAACAGGCTTTTTATATTTATATTTGTTCGTTATCTTCCGTCGTCCCCAGATGCTACAAGGCGTTGTCTTCTCTTGGTAATTATCAAGCTTTACCACTGTCTTCGTTATATCCGCGGTGTCGAGGTATTCTAGTATCTCTGGAAAGTCATGATCGATCAGTATGTCGTCTTCCAGAATACAAGCTCGCTCAATATCATCTTCTACCATCTTTCTATATATTCTACGATGACTGATCGCGCATCCTATTTCACTGACTGACAATGTCCGATCGATGTTCCTCTTCACTGCCGACTCATCATACTCAGACTCTATTTCCTCCCGGCTCAGGGCGCGACCTTCAACAGCATCGAAAAACTCAAACGACACTCCTAGCTCACACAATGTGGACTTTATCCGTTGCCGTCGCTCTACAGAACGTTTCAGGTTAATTACAAAAACCCTCATTGCTCATCCTATAAAACCTGATTAGGCAGGATTCTTGCGATGTCTTTGTTACACATATATGTTATCTGTATGAGTGGAACGAAATCGTGCTAAAAAGAGAGCCGTACTTTTGCTTCCAGAAATCGAGATTCTGAATCTCCTTTCTCGGGAGGCTCTTGTTGTACCAGTACCTGACGCTCATCAGCTGAGGCGTCCGCGCAAGGAAGTAATGTCCGTAATTATCATAATCGGAAACACAAGACATCTCGTTCTCGTCTATCGCGGCGATGATCGCGCGGAACCAGGGCATGCCGTGCCTCTCTTCGATCTCGGACTCCAGTCGGGATATGAGTTCGGTATCGATCAGCGCATGATGGCTTGTGAAAGCTATTTTCGCCCTGGGTACTATCCCGAAAAGACGCTCAAAGGTACGGAAATATGGTTCATGATACTCGTCGCAAAAATCGAATATAATTTTCCCTCTTGTTTCAAATGTTTGAGGACGGGCAAAGACCGTATCGGAATCAGCCACCAGATAATACCTCTGCGAGCAGAAAGCGCCTCCGCTCCACTTCAGGAATTGCTGGTATACCCAACTACCGCGATCATGCCCTCGCCAGACATAGCGAATATCTTTAGGGGAAACCGGGAGCAACTCTCGTTCATCGACGAAGACACAACCTTTCTCGGTGGCGACCTTCCTCACAACGACGCTGTCGCCAGGGCTTACGAAATAGACGTCCCGGATGGGGTGGCAGAGGTACTCTCTGACTGAATCAACGACGAAGGGCAGCGTGTCCGCATCCTTGTCAACAACGGGTATTACAACATCGATGGGCAGATCGCTTTCGACACAGTTTTTCGGGAAATAAATCGGTTCGACATCGAAGACCGCGGCGAAATCTCGAAGGCGGCTCGTCGCTTCGACCGCTGATTTCACATAATCCAGGCGCAACAACTTGCCTACACGTTTCATGAAAGTCGATATACTCACGAAGCCCCCTTTGCGCTGAATTTCAGGTTATTATCCCAAGGCTACTATTCATGCCCATCGACGGTTTCCAGCCGAAGTTCTCACGTAGCTTCCGAACAATCCCCTGGGGGGGGGCGAGCGGACGATCTTCACCCAGATGAAGCGACGCGCAACGAATCCGGATACCCCTGTGATCAAGTATTTAGCCATCACCCGATCCTATCCGACCGATACTTCGCCAGTTCCTTGGAATGAATATGCAGATTCGCGATCGCGGCCTCTTTCCCATCGATCGTGAAAAATGGTCTTCGCCTGCCTAGTTCATCGGTACGCCAAGCGATTTCACCCTTCGAGGGATTAAGATACGATGTCTCGTTGACAAAGCCTCGTGTGTCTTGCTTTGAGTGTATTGTATCAATGCCTCCTATATACTGTCCCAGACAGGCAGCGTCGAAAATCGATCCTAAAGCCTCAAAATTGCAGGAGTACGAGTTCGGATCTCGCGGTCGTTCACCCTTCGTATTTGTCAGCCCCACGATCTTATCGTACCATGGCGGAACGAGTGGCAGCAGGCTCCCGGACAGCTGCCGAGAAAAACCCGACAGAAGCTGCATGTCGTTCTTCATCCGCGCCAAGATATTGAATGAGATATATGTGTCGAAGCGGGAGATCGCCTCGGGATTCCTGATGTAAAGGAAGCTCGCCATACATCGTCTATCGTGATCTCTCGTAACAGCCATGGCGGGATATAAAGTCCTGAGCGCCCCCAAAATGCCAGCTAGAGGCAAGTAAAGTAGAACGTCGTTTTCGAGATGAACGACATCCTCGAGGCCGCGCGTTCTCATCAACTCCTCGATCAGGAAAAACCGTTCGGTCGCGAAAAGCCAGAATCCTCCATGCCCTTTTCTTTTCAGAAGATTCGTGGAACGATAGAACCGATGTCTCGCGGTTGTCTTCAATCCGCCGACCCGGACTAGATCGCAGTGTGAAGACTCGAGGCGCGTGGCGTCCACCGCCCCACATTCGTCACTGGCGATCAGATAGATACGCTCTCGGGGATTGAACAGCCTGACCTGCTCGATGCAGTCATACCCGTACTCAGGGAAAGGTTTAGGTCCGAGATGGACTAAGACTATCGATGCATTCATATCTTAGAACTCTGCATTCATAGTGGAGAGCATCTTTTTTTCCAATGCTCGAGGAACGCTGCCTTCGGATCCGACGCGACAATAGCAGCTTCGTAGGCGGTCCTAACACGTACCTCGTCCCAACCGGCGATTTCATCCCATGACCTGACGAGGATCATCGGTAGCCCCTCGGTCTTGAATCGGCGATTCATGTAGGAATCTTCGACCAAGGGGACGGAATGCATGTATATCGCCTCCCAGGTCCTATGACAATCGATCCCGTTCCCCGGCGGCGGGGCACCGCTTCAACGCCGCATAACACGCGAGACGCCTTTCCAGGTTGGTTCCTATGGTAAAGCTGAAAGCGATTCGCGGAACGCTCGGCCTATTGGAGCGCGTCATTCGCTTGAAATCCGACAGTTCGCCGTTATTGTGCCGCTATCGATCCTCGAGGTCTATGGGCAGGGGATGCACTTTAAGATGTTCCAAGACACAATTCTGAGCGAACTATGCGATCAACATGGGATGATCGGCGATGCGCCTATAGCGACTATCTATATTTTCATCACCCTGGTGATTTATGAGAATGAACCTCCCTGCGATCTTCGGTCATACAAGCTCGCCGAACTCGTGCAGACGCCTTGCACCGACAAAGACGATAGAGCCGTCAACAATCGAAACGGGATCGCAATCTGCGGTCTCGTCAAGGAGGACATTCGCCAATGCACGATATGTATCGCCGCTTAAAAACGGAGCGCTGGTTGGCCGCCGGCTAGGGCCTTGTTGATTCTCGAACACAGAGCCCTTTCGATTTCGAAAGAGATATTTTTTAATAGCAATGATAGTTTCATTTTCCGTTGCCATCTGCTTCGACAATAAATTGATCCGGCAAGGGTATTCCTTTAGCCGCGGCGATCTTATTCCACACATCAACATCAAAAAGCATCCGGTCGTTGTTGTTCTTGACGCGAAGAAGCGGGAAACGCTCAAGCGCATCTAGCACTTACGAAGCCCCATCCTGACTTCCCCAGGCCGATACGACGCCGATATCGTTTTTTTCACCCGCAATCACCACGCCGACGAAGCCCTCGGCCTTCCGTACACGCTCGAGGGCGGTCGTCAACTCGAGCTCTTGCACGCGCTTGTCGCGCGTCGAGTCCATCGTCTCGAGCTCTTTGACAATCGAGGGTGTGATTATATACAGCCCGGCCACGGACAGGTATTCGCCGCGGGCAAGATTCTCGATCTTGAGGTACTCGCGCGCATATTCGACATCGGGCTTCTCGACGAACATGTCGATCGACAAAAGCCTGTCGTCCTTGTCGAGCCACTCGCCGCCGACGCAGCCGTAGCGCTTCACTTCCGTCTCGGGCGTCGGAATGAGGCCTATCAGATTGCCTTCCTCGGTTTCGGCGGTATCGAGAAGCTGCTGCAGACAGGATCGGCTTTCCGCGCTCGCGAACACATGGTCCCCGAGAATGAGCACGAAGGATTCGCCCCGCAGAGCGGCAGCAGCCTGAAGAACCGCGTGTCCGAGCCCGCCCTGCTCCTTCTGAACAATAAACTTCACCTTTTGCCCGAGCGATAAAAGCTCGTCGGCGACCTTTCGCGCCTCGACGCCGAGCTTGGCGTAATGTTCTGGTTTTAGGTGATCATAAAATAACTTTTGGAAAAATTCTTTTTCATCCTCCTGGATGATGAGGTACACTTCTTCGGCGCCGGCGTCCACAGCGTCCTCGACCTGCTTCAAAATCAACGGCTTCAGCAGCCCTCGGTCGACGATCGGCAAGAATTCCTTACGAACGATCTTGGTCATGGGGAAGAGCCTGGTGCCGAAGCCGGCGGCGGTGACGACCGCCTTTTTTATTCTGCGCGATTTCGAGATCGTCAGGGGGAGTGCGCCGTAGCCCATGGATACAAGCTTTTCCACAAGAGCCGCCTGTTCTTCCGGACCGCGGGCGACCAACTGCGCCGTGCCATCCCCCTGCGATCCGACGCCCTTGCCGCCCCAGATCAGCGGGGCAAGATCCTCGTTTGCGAGCAGGGAGTGCAGAACCGGAGCGGTCAGCTCCTCGGGACAGAGCGGCGCCAATGCGCGGTCGAACTCGCGCTGCGCCTCGGTCATGAGTCCGCCCAGGGCCTTCGCGTCGCCCTCTTTGAGAATCGTTACCGCCTTTTCGACGATCGCCGTATTCTTCGGCCCCAAATACTCGTGCGCCACCCTGTGCAGATCGCTATCCGCGAAGGGATAGGCCTTGTTGAGCGAGGCGAGGATCTTGACCGTGTCCTTGCGGGATTTAAGGTCCACGATGACAAGATGAAACTCGCCGCCCACTCGAAGCTCATCGATATCGAGGGCGTCGCCGTCGAACTCCATGAGAATGGGGCGGCCGCCGTAGGCGCAACCCTGATCCATGCGGCCGCAGCGCGAGGGCGTCGTTATTTCGCCGCGATAGGCGAGGTCCATCTCCCCCCGGGCGGTCATGTGCAGGTCGTATACGCGGTTCAAAGAGCGCGCGACCAGAACGCAGGTCGCGGCGCTCGACGACAATCCCTTTTTGAGCGGCAGGTCGGTCAGGTAGTTGTCGATCTCGACGCCGCCCACGGTGTAATGCGTCATGGTCTGGTACGCGACGCCTGCTACATAGCTCCAGTATCCGCCCTCCCTTGCTATCGCGAGGAGCCGGCCCGCGTCCATGGGCTCGTCGAAAATCAGCTCGGTACCGTCGGGCTTTTTGGATCGGAATATCAGCCGGTCTTTGTGGGGGCGAACCTTGGCATAGAGCCCTTGATTCGTGCCAGCGATAATACAGCGGCCGGGCATGATCGCGCTGTTGATGCGTCTGTAGCCTCCGGCCCAGTCCGAGTGCTCGCCGAAGAGGCAGATGCGGCCGGGGACGAAGAG
>CAZINN010000093.1:0-7628 GCA_964540615.1 uncultured Treponemataceae bacterium
GGAGTATCTTGCGTCTTTGCTCAGTTCCGCATGATTTTTATGCAACATTAGGGTTCATTCATATCCGCGACCCTAAGTGAAGGGAAAACAGTTCTAGTGAAGTCATAGTAGTCGGGATGCGTCGCGACTATCTCCAGGCTCGCCGATTTCGGGAGGACAACCGCCATACCGGTGCCGACTAACTCGCCGTTGACGCTGATCTCCGCCATGGGTTCACTTGCTATGATTGAGACCTCGCCCGTCTTGCTCTTACTCAAGCCTACTTTAGCAGAATCCTGTGCGCCTTCGGGAACATCCGCCACGAGCGGAACTCTCGACGTCGACGCGCAGGAACTTGGCAGAAGAAGAGCCGTGCAGGCAAAAGCGCACAATGTAACAGCGGCAATCGTTCTCGTCTTCCTCATCGCAGCCTCCATTGAGGGAGACGTGTTGCGGGCGACAATATGCCGCCCCCAGGATCGCCCGAGGATCGCCCCCCATCAGCCGTATCATTGATGGAAACGCGACAGAACCGCTAACAGTAAATACCGTATTTTCGAGCCCGGATTCCGGTCAAACCGGTTCTAGTTCCTCGTTCGGACGCCAGCCCGGAATTCGCTCGGCAGCATGCCGGCCAGTTCGACGAAGGCCTTCCGAAAGCCGCTGAGAGAGGAGAAGCCGACCTCGAAGCAGGTTCGCGTAACGTCCTCGCCGGCGCTCAGGAGCTTGATGGCGGCGTTGACGCGGATCCGGCGGATATAGTCGTGGGGCGTCATGCCCGTCTCCCGCTTGAAGGCCGCCATGAATTGGGATTTCCCCAGGGAAGCGGAGGCGGCGAGGTCGCGGATGGACAGGTCCTCGCGGTAGCTCTTTTGCATCAAATCGACCGCCCGCCGAATACCGGGATGCAGGACCCGCACAGGGAGGAAGGCGGCCGCTTTCGGGACAGTTGCCATCTTCCGCGTGACATCGACCACGCTCGACAGGGCGTTCATGGTCGCGCGAATCGCCGGCGCCTGCCTCCTCGACTCGTCGATGAAGAGCATCATCCGTTCGCCGTGCTCCTTCTGGTCCATGAGCGAACCGAACCAGTAGAAGCGCCGAATATCGTCGTAGAGGGCCTCGACCAGGGCGTCAATATACTGGCCATCGCAGAGCGTCGAGACACAGGGCAGGCGCCTGACGAAATCGGCAAGGTGTTCCTTCGCGGTGGCGTTCCGCAGACCGCTTTCTTCAACCGACCGCATCGATCCTTTGCCTTTCGGCGGCTGCCGTCTCGTAACTGCGATTCTTTCTCTTGATGACGAGGGCGTCCAGCGCATGGCGGCTTCCTTCATCTGGCCGTTGGCGAGACAGCCGCGTGCGACGAAGAGTTCCCCGTCCGCGAGCTCGATGGCGCTCTGCTCGTCAGTTTTGCCAGGCAGAACGCATCCACGAATAGTTGCAAACAAGACTCGTCGTGACTGAGAAAGAACACAGCCAGCGGCCTTCTGATCATACCGAGCCCCTTTATCAATCAATCAATCCTTCGAATTCGCTGATTATTGGTATCGGCGACGAAGAGTGATGTGCCGTCGAAGGCGAGGCCGTAGAACCCGTTACTGAATCGAGCGGCCGTGCCGTTACCGTCTACATATCCCGCTTGATCCGCCCCGCCGGCCAGGGTCGTGACGTTTCGAGTCGCTATGCTTATTTGCCTGATCAGACCGCCCGACTGGTCGGCGACGAAGACGCTCGCTCCGTCGGTGGCGATGCCCATGGCGAAGCGGAATGACGCGGCTTCGCCGACGCCGTCCGTATTGCCGCTTACTCCCGCGGTCCCGGCCAGGGTGCTCACGACCATGTTCGAAAGGACTATCTTTCGGACTGTGGCGTTGTTTGAATCGTTGACGTAGAGGTTCACTCCGTCCGTCGCGAGGCCGCGGGGGCCGTTGAAGCGCGCCGCCGTATCGGTACCGTCGATTGAACCGGATTCGCCCGCCAAGCCGGCTATCGTCGTTACCGCCGCGCTGTTGATCGCGATTTTTCTGATGATGTTCGTCCAGGTATCACAGACGTAGAGATTCAGTCCGTCGGTGGCGACACCGGCGGGAGCGGCGAAGCTCGCGGCGCTTCCCGTTCCATCCGTGGAACCAGAGCTGCCCGATCCCGCCAAGGTGCCGACCTCCCCCGTAGACAGGTTCATCCTACGGATCACATTGTTGCCCCTGTCGGCGATGAAGAGGCTCGTGCCGTCGGTCGCTATGCCCATGGGATTGTTGAAGCGGGCGGCGGTTCCGATACCGTCCGTGAATCCGGAGACTCCGCTTGCTCCCGCGATAGTGCTTACCACTCCCGTGCTGATCACGATTTTTCGAATCGTGTGGTCTTTTTGTGTTACATAAAGATTCTGCCCATCCGAGGCAAGACCGACCGGATCTGAGAACGAGGCGGCCGTTCCGGTGCCATCTACAGTCGTGTTAGTTCCCGAACCCGCGAAGGTCGTGACATCCGCAGAAAGACTTGCCGTTGGCCAGTAGCCGTACAGTACCAGATCGCCGTTCATGGTCACGGTCGCGCCCGGAAGGTAGCTCGTACCTGCTCCATTCGCCGCGGTGTTCCATCCCTGGAAGGATGATATGGGCTTCCACAGCCCTCCCGTATTTCCCAGGATCGTCGCCGTGGCGCCGGCCTTATACTCGTTCGAGTCGACTGGAACGCTCCCGACAGTCGCGCCGTTCGACATATACGAGACACTGAACGTCTGTTCTTGCGTTGCAGCGGTGCAGGCGGCGAGGTCCGCGAGAGTCAGCACGAGTATGCCGATGAAGGCAAGACTGAGTCTCGAACTATTTCCTCCTACTTTTGCCGCTTCGCGCATAACCAATGCCTCCTTGTTATAAAAACTTCCCGATGCCCCGACGAGCATCAACAGGTTGATGACAAACTCGATGCTTATCATCAACCTGTTAATAGAAATACATCTGCATTATCGAAGTATCAACATCGACGCCATCAATACGTAAAAGGGTACAGACTTGCTCGTCCCCCGATCCTTCGATCGTAAATTGCAAAGTCCCCATCACCGTCGAAGGATTGAACGTTATAACATCTGTATAACAAGCCGTGCACTCCGGAATACCGGAAGAAGCGTCATACTCATAAGTTATAGTACCCGAAGCGATCGTGATCCCGGAGACTCCATCCGTATATCCATTGATCGTAAATACCACGTGCGAAGTAAATTCGCCCGTCATCTCGGCCACCGCCGTCACGCTTTCGTCGTCATTGGAATACGTTCCTAATGCAGGTACATCAACGGAGGTCAGCGCCCCGTACAACAACCCGGCGGTTATCAAATACCGATAGAAAACGGGCTCCCCGCCGTCGTTCACATGAGGATCGCCGCTCGCAGTTGACTCGTAACCGGACCAGACGCCCTGCCATCCTTGCTCGACTTGCCAGGTTCCGGCTATAGCCTCATCGCTGATAACCCCGGTTGCAAGCATTCCACCATAGACATTGTCCGCTTCGTAGACGGAGATCGCAGTACCGCTTCTTGTGCCGAGAAAGGTACCTGATGTATATGAACCATCGGCGGTTGTGCCGGAATACGACCCTGCGATCGAATTATCAGGGGATATCGACATGTTCCAGGTGCCCGAGGCCTGTCCCCCGAAAGTTCCAAGGTAATGCTTGATGTTTTCCGAGGCCTGTGAAGACGATCCTATGGCGGAGACGCTGCCGCTGTTCGCGTCGGCCTGACCATCGCGAATTCTCGTCGCCGTTCCGTTCAGCGTCGTTCCGGCGAGAGTGCCGACAATCGTGAAGCTATAGGCGACGCCGCCGATATCGACTTCATCGCTGGCGGCCTCCACTGCTCCATCTGCCGAGTTGAAGGTACCCGAAAGAACAAAATCGTGCTCTCTGTACCGAATCCACCCGGTCACCGAAAATGATGAACTCGAGACCGTCGCTTTCGTTCGGCCGATATCCAAACTGATTACGGCCGAGTAATCATCAAAAGAAATCGTCCCTACCAGCCTTTCAAAAGGGGGTATATCATCAGACTCCGATTCCAGGAGTGAGCAACCCGTCATCACTGAAATAACAATGAGGAGAATCAGCGCGACCACAACACTCGCATTTTTCATAAGCACCTCCATGGGGATGCACTTAGCGAGTGTAAAGTTTCTTGGTATTATGAGGCGTACAACTTTCGTTGTATTTTTTACCCTTGGAAAAACCGAGTAACCAGTTCGACTCTCGAGCGGAATCCTGTTTTTTCGTAGATATTATGGATATGACGCTTCACCGTCGACTCTTCAATGCATAAGATCCCGGCGATTTGCTTGTTGCTCATGCCATTGAAAATCGCGAGGACAATATCCTTCTCCCGATCGGTAAGACAGTACTTTTCGGGAACAGACTCAGTCGTAAGGCGATAACCGTCGACAGGAGCCAGAGACGCGAAAGGAAGATCCGATTTCGAAAAGTCATGATTGGGGTAATTGATCAATCGGCAATCGAACTCTTGGCGGAAGCCCTGAGCCTCGAGCGCGAACCTGCTGTTGCCGGGAGTATAGGGATCGGCGACGAACCGACGACAGAACATCTGCAGGGTACAGCGAGGATCTTTTTTATGCACGATCCCACTGTCAAAATCTCCGCTCCCGCAGATCCGCCTCAGCAGCTCCTTCAATTTGTCCCCGATATAGATAAACCGGCCTTTGCGATCAAGAAGCGCAGTTTCCTCGATCGATGCGTCTCTGATCATAAACCGCTCGAGCGCATCTTGGAGCAAGTTTTTCAGAAACCGAAACAGATCGATTTGCTTATCGGTATATAACGGGCCGTTCAGTCCGGCCGAGGCAATAGACCAAAAACCGCACAGGCAGTCTCCCAGGAAAAGCGGATGGTATATGATGTCCGCAATGGGTCTGCATGCCTGCACAGTCGAAACAAATTCTCTATTTTCAGGCAGATTATGATCTAAGGAGCGCCCGACACTGAACTCTCTGCGAGTGTTAACAATAGCACGAAGTAAATAGTCGCCTGAAGAAACCGAAAAATAAACGGGAAGGAAATCAGGAGGGTTTTGACTGATGATGAAGTTAGGCTTCGTGTGAGCGCCCGGTACAAAAAGATTGAAGCTGCTGTAGTGGGAGTCCATAAGGGAAGAGGCGGTTTTTAGTATTTCCCGCAAAGCGCCGACTTCGAATGAAACGTGATGGATATCCCGAACAAACGAGCGAAGGAGCCGACTCTTCTCCTCGTCAATCGTCAACACTGGTCTTCCACCATATGTAGTCACCCTATGACTTATTTATGACATCATTCTACTGTCTTGTTTACCCCTGTCAATACACTGAGCGAAAAGCGCCCGAAGATCGATGCCGCGCAGCCGTGGCCGCCTTCATTCCCCAATCCGCCTAGCGCCCGATGAACTCGTCGATCCTCGCGCTCAAGCCCTCGTAATCATCGACGGCCGGAAGATCCGGACACTGTGCCTTAATCGAAGCCGGCGCCCTGAAAAGGCAGCCCGAGTCGGCGGCGCGGATCATGGACAGGTCGTTGAAGGAGTCGCCCGCCGCGAAGACTCGGAAGTTAAGCGATTTCAAAGCCTCGACCGACTTGCGCTTGCCGTCCTTCTGCCTGAGTTCGTAGCCCACGATAGCCCCGTCGGCGTCCACTTTCAGCGTGTTGCAGAAGAGGGAGGGATAGCCGAGCTTGGCCATGAGGGGCTGGGCGAACTGCGTGAAGGTGTCCGAAAGAATGATCATCTGCGTCTTGGCCCTGATGCTCTGCGAGAACTCGTAGGCGCCGGGCAGGACGTTCATCCCGCCGATGACCCGCTGTATGTCCGCGAGGCCGAGCTTGTGCTCTTTGAGCACGCCGATGCGGAACTTCATGAGCTTGTCGTAGTCAGGCTCGTCCCGGGTCGTGATCTTGAGTTCCGGAATGCCCGTTGCTTCGGAGAAGGCTATCCAAATTTCAGGAACAAGGACTCCTTCGAGGTCGAGGCAGACGAGATGCACGGCGGTACCCTCCGGCGGGGAACCATAGCACGGAAGGACCTCAAGCGGAAAGCGCCCGCCTCGTTGATCAACGAGGGCTGATACGCGAGAATCGAGCGCATGATCAGCTATGCATCGACCCCGCCCATGGGCTGGAACAGCTGGGACGCGTACGGCACGGCGGTACGCGAGGAAGACATCAAGGCCAACGCCGACTTCATGGCCGAGCGTCTGTCCCGGTACGGGTGGACCTACGTCGTCGTCGACATCCAGTGGTATCAGCCGAGCGCCCGAGGCCACGAGTACGAGCCTGAGGCCCCGCTGGTCATGGACGAGTACGGCCGTCTCCTGCCGGCCCCGAACCGCTTCCCCTCGGGTTTCGCGGCCCTCGCCGACTATGTCCACGGCAAGGGGCTCAAGTTCGGCATCCATATCATGCGGGGCATACCGCGCCAGGCGGTCGCGCGAAACCTCCCCGTCAAGGGAAGCTCCTATCGCGCCGCGGACATCGCCGATATCGAGAACGGCTGCCGATGGAATCCCGACATGTGGGGCGTCGACACGACGCGGCCCGGCTCGCAGGAGTACTACGACTCTCTCGTCGAGCTGTACGACTCATGGGGCGTGGACTTCATCAAGGCCGACGACACGGGCAGCCACCTCTACCAGCCCGCGGAAATCCGCGCGCTTCGGCGCGCGATCGACAAGGTGGACCGGCCCATGGTCCTCAGCATCTCCCCAGGCCCAGCCTCGGTCCAGGAGGCGGCCTTTTTCCAAAGGCACGCGACCATGTGGCGCATCTCGGACGACTTCTGGGACGACTGGAAGCTCCTCTACCGGCAATTCGACTACGCGCGCGAGTGGCAGACCGAGATCGGCCGAGGCGACACCTGGCCGGACGCCGACATGCTGCCGATAGGCCGGCTCAGGCTCGCGGCCAATGACGGCGCGGGCGAGGACAGCCGGCTCACGCGCGCCGAGCAGCGCACGCTCATGAACCTATGGTCGATCATGCGCTCGCCCCTTATGATGGGCGGCGACCTCCCGCGCTCGGACGAGTACGCGATTTCGCTTCTCGAGAATCCCGAGGTCATCGAGGTGAACCAGTGCAGCCGCGGCAACCGGCTCGCCTTCGAATGCGGCGCCTTCGCGTTCTGGACGGCCGAGGCCCAGGGCGATGGCGGCCGCTATCTCGCCGCCTTCAACCTGGGCGAGGCGCGCTCCCGCGCCGCCGTCGCCTGGAGAGACCTCGGGCTCGAGGAGCGCAGCTATCGAGCGCGCGACCTATGGGGACGCGCCGACCTGCCCGAGCCGGGCCCCGTCTCCCGCGCGGGAATCGAACTCGAGTTGGATGCGCACGACTCGGTCCTGTACCGTTTGACCCCGAAGGAGTAGGCGGGCCGAGGTGGACCTCGGCTTGCCTCTGCGGCGCCTTTCCCTATATCATCAGTCCCCATATGAACATCCGTTCCATCCGCAACATCGGCATCATGGCCCACATCGACGCCGGCAAGACCACGACGACCGAGCGCATACTCTACTACTCGGGCAAGACCTACAAGATCGGCGAAGTGGACGACGGCGAAGCGACCATGGATTGGATGGAGCAGGAGCAGGAGCGCGGCATCACGATCACCAGCGCCGCGACCACGA
>CAZINN010000094.1:0-7358 GCA_964540615.1 uncultured Treponemataceae bacterium
GCAGAGCAAGCGGCTCATATCCGCTCGGTCGTGGGTTCGATCCCCTCTCTCGCTAAGCTTGCTGATGACCGTCTGGTTTGACCCGGACGGTCTTTTTTATCGCTCGTTCTGTGTATGATTGCTATCTCGTATACGGCCCAGGTATACTGCCGATGGGTCAGGAGACAGCTGGTTTGGCATCCCTTGAGTGGCGCGATAGAGCATATACCGAGGCGTATGAGCGGACTATTACGGGACTCGAAGCTCGGAGAAAAGCAGTCCCCTCGTTTTCGCTCGAAGACGCCGAAGCACAATTGAAGTCCCTTTACGTCCAGGAGGGGAATGACTGGATCGGACGCGGCATGCTGCAAGACGCCGTCCTTGCGGGAACCATCGCCGCGTATGAATACTACATAGCTTCGTGGAAAGCCGAGAACGGTTCTTCTGAAGGAGCCTTGCATGAGCATTGAAATCCGACCCGTGACGACGCGACGAGAACTTAAAGCCTTTATCAGGTTCCCCCATTCACTGTATAAGGATGATCCCTGCTGGGTTCCGCCGCTGGACGCCGACGACATGATGACGCTGAGTCGAGACAAGAATCCGGCCTTCGAATACTGTGAGGCAGACTATTGGATGGCCTTCCGAGACGGCAGAGCTGTCGGGCGGATCGCTGGAATCGTCAACCACCGATATATCGAGAAGTGGGGGAAAAAACTCGCCCGCTTCGGATGGATCGAGTTTATCGAGGATATCGAGGTAGCCGCCGCTCTCTTGAAGACCGTGGAAGACTGGGCGAAGGCTAAAGGACTCGAGGGCGTTGTGGGGCCCCTGGGCTTCACCGATCTCGACCGCGAGGGCATGCTCGTCGAAGGCTTCGGCAGGATGGCGACCTATGCCACGAATTACAACAAGCCGTACTACCCTCAATTCCTCGAACGCCTCGGATATGTGAAGGACATCGATTGGATAGAGTTCAGGGTGAGGACGCCCAAGGACATCCCCGAAAAAGTGAAGCGCGTTCAGGAACTCATAGCTAAGCGGGCCGGCGTCAGAATCTACGAATGGAAAAACAAGAAACAGGTCGAGCGCATGTTCGGCAGCCAGATTTTCGCACTCATCGACGACGCCTACGAGCACTTGTACGGAACCGTCCCCCTGACCGAGCGTCAGGTCGAATACTACATCAAAACCTATCTTGGTTTTGTTGATCCGCGATTCACCAAGATACTGGTGGACGAATCGGACAAGCTGGTCGGCTTCGGCATATCCATGCCGAGCCTGTCCGAGGCTGTGCGAAAGGCCCGCGGCAGGCTTTTCCCCTTCGGCTGGCTTTATATACTCGCCGCGCTCAGAAGACCCAAGGTTATCGATATGTATCTTGTCGCGGTCAAGCGCGAGTACCAGGCCCGGGGCGCTATAGCGCTGATCATGAACGCGCTCAGCGAGAGCGCGATCAAGGCCGGGGTCGAGTGCGCCGAGACGAATCCCGAGCTCGAGACTAATGTCCAGGTGCACGGCATCTGGAAGGACTATGACAAGGAGCAGCACAAGCGCAGGCGGGCGTTCATAAAGATGCTGTAGGGGAAGTGCGGATGGTCAGTCGGCGTATTCTGTGAATATTCGTTCGAATTCGTCCTGAACGTGCACGACCACGTCGACGAGTTCCGGGTCGAAGTGAATTTCCCGTTCCTGTCGGATCTTTTGGATGGCGACCGTGTGGCTGTATGCAGGCTTATAGCTCCGCTTCATGCGAAGGGCGTCGTAGACGTCGGCCAAGGTGACGATGCGCGCGGAGAGCGGGATCATCTTTTTCTCGAGATTGTAAGGATACCCTGATCCGTTCCACCACTCGTGGTGGGATAGGGCGATGTCCTTCGCCATTTTGTTCGGATAGCTCGATAGTATGAAGGCGCCGTTTTTTGTATGCTCTTTCATGATATTCCATTCGAATTCATTGAGCGGGCCTTCTTTGTTCAGGATATCGTCGGGTGTGCCGATCTTGCCGACATCGTGCATCGCGGCGAGAAAACCGATGTCATCGACGAAATCCTTGTCGACCTCGGGCCAGCGTGGATCGTTGTACAGCATTTTTGTCAGGGTCATCGCATAGTGGTTCACGCGTTCAATGTGCCTGCCCGTGTCGTTGTCCTTGAGTTTTGACGCCTCGAGCAGAGACGAGAACATATCTTTCAGAAACTTACGATTTTCGGCGGTCACATCGTCGAGGTAGACCGAATACGCGGTGGGCTTCCCCTTCCCGTCCCCTTCGTCCTCCGCCCAGAGGGGGAGGATATGAACCTTGGTTATGACGGCGGCCGCGTTTTTCGATTTGTGCGATATCGTGCCCTTCCATGCGTGTCCCGCATCCTCGCTGCCGAGCGAGGCGAATATGGATTTCGCCGTCTTGATGTCGATGGAACGGGATAGGGTTCCGAGGAAGGACGACGTTTCCGGGTAGCCGAACGCTCTGAGAAGCTCTTTGAAGGTCCGGTTCCGGTATACAAAACTGAGGGATTCGTCGAGTATCGCCAGGGGCTCGGGTATTTGTTCATAGCTCCGGATGACACTGCGGGTCGTCGATTTTGCAAGGAGCGGCGAATCTGCGGGTTTCGAGTTGATTCCCGTTTCTATTTCCGCAAATTCGTCGAGAGGTTCAAGCTCTTCGATTTCGTCGTCGCGGGAGCGCCGCTCCGCATCGTTGTCCGTACGAGTTGTCACTCTCCGATCCTCCGCGCCTCCGAATTATGAGACATGGTTTTCCCCTTCCTCCGCCTCGCTGGCCCGCAGGTAGAGCGGCCCCTCCTCAAGAGGACTGGGACCTGCTCTTTTGTGCTCTTCTACAGCGAGATGCGCCAGAGCGCGCGCGGCGGACGATCGTGACCGCCGGTCTATTTCGAAGCCGCTGCGCTCGCACGCCAATTCTTCCGCCGAGTCGGCGTCGGGTCCGGTGAAGAGTACACGCGGGTAAGTATCAAGCAGGGACGCGAGTTCCGCAAGAGCAAGGTCGAGCCAGTTCGAAATTCTGCTGCCCCGCAGATAGACTGCGGAAAAAAAACGTCCTTTTTTCCCGTCGATGAGCGGAACGACCGCTCCGGGGTAGGTCTCGTATCCCCAGGCCAGGGTATCGAGGGTCGGGACAGCGACCCAGGGGACGCCGAGCCCGGCCGCGATGCCTTTCGAAGCGGCCATGCCGATTCTCAGCCCCGTGAATGAGCCGGGACCTTTGGCGCAGGCGACGAGCTCGAGATCGGATCGTTTTAATCCTGAGCATTCAAGACAGAAATCAACAAGACCGATGATCCGTTCGGCGTGTCTGAGCCCTAAATCGAGGACTGCTTCGGCGCGTCCGGCGCTCGTCGTTACGGCGACCGAGAGAAGATCAGTCGAGGAATCGATCGCGAGGACGTTCATGCCATGAGGCCCTCAAGAATCGGAGCTTCCAGGCGGACGAGCCGGGATCCATCGGCCCTGACTTCTATGTCGATCGAATTTGCGCCGGGAGGAAGCGAGGATGAAATACGCTCCGCCCATTCGATGATGCAGATACCCTCCGCGTCGGCGAAGAGCTCTTCCGCTCCCGATTCTGCAAAATCCTCGCGCCCTGCGAGACGGTACGCGTCCATGTGATGGAGTCTGAGACGGCCTGTGTATTCCGAGATGATGGTGTAGGTCGGACTGGTCACCTCATCGTCTATTCCGAGACCCCGGGCGATTCCCTTGACGAAGGTGGTTTTACCGGCTCCCAGCGGCCCGCGCAAAGCAATAACCATTCCTCCCGGCGCGACTTTTCCGATGCGTTCTCCCAGCGCCATCATCTCTTCAGAATCGCGGAGCAGAAATTCGGTCAGGGCAGTCTCCCCGTCCGTTCCAACTCGGTAACATAGTCGCGGATCGCGTGTATCACCGGAAGGGTGGGCCACTCTACGGCGTCGAGAAGATGGACGGTAACGTCGGGCGGTCCTACCGGCTTGTGCTCCAGGGTGATAGCGATGTCGCTTTCGCTTCTGCGCTGATCGTACTCCAGAACAGCGACCGCCGTGAGCTCCTTGATGTAGTGAATGGCCGAATCTCTCCGGTTCAGTTCCCGGAGCTCCACGACTCTCATAGTATTATTGTAGGTTTCGCGCAGGCCGAGAGTCAAGAAGCGGTTCAGGACCGGATAGAATGCAGTATCGGAGCTGTCGGCGACCTCTCAGTCTCCGTAACCGTATACGAACGACAGGATCGCGTTCAGGCAGCGGCGTGAAATCTTCACGAACTGAATATGCATAACGCCGCCGATAGGCTTGGCCCGATTCATGCGGATGACCTTCCCAAACGCGGCTTGAATGCCGCCGCCGGGGTTGAACGTGATTTTGAGGTATTCTCCGGTCTGAAGGGCGTTGGCGCTCTGGATGCCGAGTCCGCCCGCTGAGATATCCACAATTGTGCCGGTGAATGGGATATTCTCGACTTTGGCCGTGGTCTGCACCTTCCCCCTGATCTTCGAGGACGTGACGGCCACGCGATAGAAGGTGCAGGGAGCGCGCATTTCGCGGCGCGCCTGTTTGCGCGCCGGAAGCGCCGTTATCGATTCGCTGTGGGAGAGGACCATGACTTCTTTCCCGCCGAGCCGTTCCCATCCGGACACACGAGTCGAAAATTGATACCCCTTGTGTCCCTTCGCGTAGAAATAACAGGTCAGCTTAGTCCCACGCTTGAAGCGCATATTTTCGCCGTATGGATCCGAGACCGGTTCGACCGCCAATCCCCCCGGTTCGACCGCTACGATTATCGAAGGGTAGGATTCCTCGCCCGGGGCGATGAAGGTCAGGGGCGTGCCTCTTCCGAGCTGCCGGGTGCTGCGGATGGGCGCGCCCTGAGCCCGGATGTGTGTCAGTCGTTCCCGCGCGGCGAAAAGTCGGGCCTTGCGTTCCTCCGCATCAGCTTCGGATTCTGCGATTCGATCGATCTGCCGGTAGGCTTCCTTGAAGAAGGCGTCGAGCTTTTGCGCGTTTCTGAAAACAAAGTCCGGATTCGACATGCGGAAGATGCGGGCGTATTCCTCGAGGGTGCGGACCTCGTCGTCGGACAGGCCCGACTCCCGTGCGGCACGCCTGAACGCGTATTTGCTGAAGCCCGAGGAACGGCCCGAGAGACTCCCCGAATTCGCCGCCTTTACAATCGCATAGATGATTATGCCGACAACAACAAGGGCGAGTACGACAAGTCCGATCGAAGAGGTCGCTGTCTGGTTTTGAACGGGGCTCGAGCTGGGTTTATTCCAAAAGATCTGCGCCAGTGCGGCGAATCCCTCGATCATGCGGGCAGTACCTCCCTCATAACAGAGAAGAAACTCTTCATCCTCGGAAGTACCTCGTATTCAGCGAGATCGCCGATCAGTACGGCGTCATGGTGCTCGAGGCCGTCGATGAGCTCCCGAAGAACCTCGTTGAAGGAGTCGTAGAATTCAGGAAGGGGCTTCCCTTCGATTTTGATCGCTGAGGTGTCGATACCGGAGCGTCTGAGTTCGGGGAGAACTCGGATGACTTTGTTGAATATCTCGATGAAATAGAGCACCGACTTCATGGCTTCGGATTCGCGCCCTGTCTGCAGAAGAACGGGCAGATCCGCCAGACCGCTCGATTTCTCGTCGAAGAGCGCCGCGGCGGCGCGCATCTCCCCCGAAGGGTTTTTGAGTTCGGCGAGGCGTTCGGAAAATATCGAGCGGAGCCGCTCGGCGTGGGCGGATATCTCGATCCTCGAAGCGCGGTCCGGATCCTCACCCGCTTTTTCGAGCAGATCCGAAAAAAGTTTCACGAAGGACAGCTCGTCGGCGGCGAAGAGCCCTGCGAAGGCCTCGCACAAGTCCGCCGCCCCGGCTCGAAGACTCGGCCAATCGCGTTCAAATCCGCCCTCATCGTCGGATGCCGCCGCCTCGACCGAGACCGCCAGATCGAGAAGTGTTTCGAGGGCTCTGATCCGCACCGACGAAGAGCTTTCGGCCGCGATCTCGATTTCGTCGATCGACGAAACCGGCATCGACGATATCTCCGCATAGCGCGCGGCGTCGATGGCTTCCCCGTCGACTTTCAGCGCGACGATCACGGATCCCGACTTTTCGATGAGATCGTCGGCTCCGGCGAGAATCTCGCCAAGACTGCTTCCTTCGCGTTCTTCAAGAGCAAGTGCCCTGCCGTTCACAGTGATGCGCATCTTTGTTGTCCTTCCGCTCTCCGGCTATTCGCCCGAGTTTTGCTTGGAGAAGCTTTCGATCGAGCTCGACGTGCTCTCCATTCGGTTGAGGCTCGCTTCCATCGAGCCGTATTTCTGCTTGAGCTCCTGTTCCTTGCGCGCGAGCTGGGCGTCCATCTCGGCGAGCTTTGCGCGCAGGGTCCCGGGCTGCGATGTCGAACCGAGCTGGCGGTCTATGGTCCCGGTTTTGAGCGCTATGATGCCGCCCGTCTCGACATAGGGCTTGAGCAGCGTGTCGAATGCATACGCGAGTCCCGAATCGACGACAAGGTCGCCGTTCGTATCGTTCCCGAAGAGCTGGCGAACGGCTTCGAAGCGCTCGTTCAAGACTTTCCCCAGCGTCTCGTCCTCTATCTCGAGATAGCCGCGCATCCTTGACGCGTCGTAGCCGCCGCCGGTGCCGGGTCTCGATGCGTTTGTCGCGATTCCGAGCTGGGCGAGCAGGGCCATGTCGCGGCCGTCCTTGGTCTCGTAGCTGCTCTGAACAATCCTCTGGAGGGCAGAGGAAAGCAGATTGAGGGTCGAGTCGCCCTGCAGAACGCCGAGCCGCTCCTTCGCGGTTTTGATCTCTTCTTCCGTGAAATAGCTGATCTCGGAGATGACCTTCTCGTCCTTGCGGCTCAGAATATTGATCTGGGCCATAAGCCTGTTGTAGTTTCCGACGAAGCTTACTATCGCTTCCTGTACCTTTTCGCGGTCGGGTTCGATTTTCAGGTTGACATTCTTATCCGAGGCCGACTTGATGTTCAGGGTTACGCCGGGGACGACATCGGTGATGGCGTTGCTCGGTCGGATGATCTCGATGCCGTCGACCGCCACGACCGCGTCCTGTGCGGTCGACACGGGCTTTACAGGACGGAAGCCCCCGGTCTCCGAGGGATCGTACACACGAACGGCGAGTACCTCAAGTTTATGAGCCGTGTCTCTGACGCGGAATCCAATACCGGCGGCCGAGGGGCCGTACGCGTCGAGCGCGACCTTGAGGGTCTGCCGAGCGTCGGAATCGACAAGTTCCGGAAGCGGTCTGCGCGTTCCGTCCGTCCCGATGACAGAGGCCATCGAGAGGTCGTGCACGACAGGAGGCTGGGGGGGAGGGGTCCACGCGGGTAATCCTGTCGCCGGAGGCTCTCCTGTGACGGTGA
>CAZINN010000095.1:0-7210 GCA_964540615.1 uncultured Treponemataceae bacterium
GCTTCGACGCCGGGCAGAAGACGCGAGGCCGCGGCGCAGTGCGCGACGGTCTCGACTTCGCCCTCGTCCGCACCCAGAGCGGCCTGGGCCAGGGCCTCGCCGTAGCCGGTCGCGCAGGAGCGGCCGATGACCGCGCTCGGCGGCAGGGAATCGTAGAGCGTCCTCAATCCTTTGACGAGGGCGGCGAGGGGGTGGCCGCCGTTCGGCTCGTAGAACGAGCTGAGGATTCGTCCCTCGCGGTCGATCGCGACGAGCTTGGTGGTCGTCGATCCTGCGTCGATGCCGATAAAGGCCGGCCCCTCGAGGAGCCGCGGATCGAGACGGGGGAGCTTGCTGCGGCTGTGGCGCGCGTCGAAAGCGGCTTTTTCCTCGGCGTCTTGAAACAGCGGCTTACGACGTTCCGAGACGCTGAATCCCGCGATCCGCCTTGTATCGCGCGCAGTGAGGGCGAGTGTTCCGAGGTCGCGCAGGCCCCCGTCCCCTGACGCGAGTTCCTCGGCGCGCATCGCCGCGCCGGTCGCCACGAAGAGGCGCCCGTCCTTCGGTACGAGCGAATCTCCGGAGCCGAGTCCGAGTGTGAGCGCGAAGCGCTCGCGGAGTCGGCGCAGGTAGTGGAGGGGGCCGCCCAGGAAGGCGACGCGGCCCCGTATGGGACGACCGCAGGCCAGGCCGGAGATGGTTTGATTGACGACTGCCTGGAGGATACTGGCGGCGATGTCCTCACGCCGGGCTCCCTCGTTCACGAGGGGCTGGATATCGGCCTTGGCGAAGACCCCGCAGCGCGCGGCGATCGGATACACCGTTTCGGCCCGCGCGGCCAGTTCGTCGAGACCGGCCGGGTCGGTGCCCAGGAGGGATGCCATCTGGTCGATGAAGGCCCCCGTTCCCCCGGCGCAGCTGCCGTTCATGCGCTGCTCGAGCTGGCCGCGGAAGTATGTGATCTTGGCGTCCTCGCCTCCGAGTTCGATGGCGACATCGGTTTCGGGCAGGAGGCTTTCGACCGCGCGTGTGCAGGCGATCACCTCCTGCACGAAGGGAAGACCGAGCCGCTCGGCCTCGCCGATGCCCGCCGAGCCCGTGACCGCTGCGAAGACCCGCTTCGCCGCCCCGCCCAGGGCGCTGCGGGCCTCATCGAGGAGCGAGGCCAGGACTGTCCGTATGTCCGAGAGGTGCCGCAGGTAATTGCCGTACAATTCGCGGCCGTCCACGTCGATCGCGACGAGTTTTACGGTGGTCGAGCCGATATCGATGCCCAGGCGGATCGGCGAATCCATGGTACGAGAGAATACGACGCGCCGACGCGCTCTGTCCATCGACGCACTTCCCCTTTCTGAGCCGATATCGGCCGTGCTAGTATCGGTTTCCAGTTGACTATTACGGAGGAACGATGGCCCTTGAACGCAGCTTCGCGATGCTCAAGCCGGGCGTCACGCATCGGCGCCTTGTCGGAGAGGTTATATCGAGGATCGAGCGGAAAACATTGAAAATAATCGCTCTTAAGATGATGAGACTTCAAAAGGACCTCGTCGAGCGGCATTACGCCGAGCACCTCGGCAAGGTTTTTTACGAGAAGCTTGTGCAGTACATGGTATCCGGGCCGGTCATCGCCATGGTCGTCGAGGGCGAGAACGCCATCGGCTATCTCCGGGCGCTCGCGGGGCCGACCGATCCGCGGGAGGCGCAGCCGGGCACGATACGCGGCGATTTCGCCATGCAAACCCGCCTGAACATCATCCACGCCTCGGATTCTCCTGAGAGCGCGCAGCGCGAGATACAGCTGTTCTTTAAGGACGACGAGCTCTGTCCCTGGGAGGACGGTAACAATGCCTGGTACTGAAGTATCCCCGACCGCGGTCCCGCGCTGGGACCTCTCCCCGATTTATCCCGGAATCGACTCGCCCCGCTACACCGAGGCCAAGGCCCGCCTCGCCGATCTATCGCGGGCATTCATCGCCCATGTCGAATCACGGCCCGCGGCAGGATCGCCGGCTTTGGCCGAATGGCTCGCCGCCGCCCTCGATCTCGAAAGCCGCTCGCGCTCCCTGCACGAGACGCTCGCGGCCTTCACCTACGCGAGCTTCTCGACAAACACCCGCGATGCGGCGGCCGTGGCCGAGATGAACGCCGTAGAGGAACTCGGTCTGTCTCTGAAGCGCGCGCTGGTGCTGTTCAGGAACGCTCTCGCGGAACGCGCGGCGGAAATCGAAGAGCTTATTTCTTCAGCATCGAATCCGCGTCTTTCCGAGTTCGCCTTTCATGTCCGCGAGGAGCTCTTTTGGCAGTCGCGTCAGATGGCGCCCGAGCTCGAGGACCTCGCCTCCGATCTTCAGAGATCCGGCGGCGACGCCTGGGGACGGCTCCAGGAGTCGACGACCTCATCGGCCAGCATCGTCTGGGACGAGCGGCTCGAGCGGAGGCCGTCGGATTCCACCGCCGACGCTCAGGTCGCGTCGGGCGCAGCTGCGGTCGGGCCGCTGCGCAAGACCCTCGTCGAACTGCGGAACCTCGCCTACGATCCCGACCGCGCGCTGCGCGAGAAGGCCTACCGCCTCGAGCTTGCACTCTGCGAATCCCTCGAAATCCCGGTGGCCGCGGCCTTGAACGGCGTCAAGGGCTGGACCGTCTCGCTCGCAGGGCGGCGCGGCTGGGATTCGGTCCTGGACAAGTCCCTGCGTCAGGCTCGCATAACGCGCGCGACCCTCGACGCCCTCGTCTCGGCGATGGAAGACTCGCTCCCCTCCTGGAGGCGCTACCTCAGGGCGAAGGCGGCGCTTCTCGGCATCAGTAGATGCGCCTTCTATGACATCTTCGCGCCCCTCTCCGGAGTTGATAGAAAATTTACTTTCCCCGAGGCCCGCGAGTACATCGCCTCGAAATTCTCGGCCTTCGACCCCGAGATGGGCGATTTCGCGCGCCGCGCCTTCGAAGAGCGCTGGATCGACGCCGAGCCGCGCGAGGGCAAGATCGGGGGCGCGTACTGCATCGATTTCCCGGACGCTTCGGTTTCGCGCGTCATGTGCAACTTCGACGGCTCCTTCGGCTCGGTCTCGACGGTGGCCCACGAGCTCGGCCACGCCTGGCACGCCGAACGAGTACGATCCCTGCCCTATGTGTACACGCAGTATCCCATGACCCTCGCCGAGACCGCTTCGATCTTCTCCGAGACACTGATTTTCGAATCGGCCCTCGCCGAGGCCGAAGGCGTGGAGCGGACGGCGCTCATCGAACTACGGCTTCAGGACGCCTGTCAGGTGATCGTCGATATTCTCTCGCGCTTCTATTTCGAGAAGGCGGTCTTCGATCGCCGCGCGAAGTCGGAGCTGCCGCCCGCGGAGTTCAAGGAACTCATGCTCGATGCTCAGAAGCGGACCTACGGCGATGGCCTCGACCCCGAGCGCCTGCATCCCTACATGTGGCTCGTCAAGGGGCACTACTACTCGCCCGATCTCGCGTTCTACAATTTCCCCTATGCCTTCGGCCTTCTATTCGGGGCCGGCCTCTACGCGCGGTACGAGGAGGAAGGCCCCGCATTCGCCGCGGCCTACCGCGGCATTCTCGAGGATACGGGCAGGATGAGCGCGGTCGAACTGGCCGCCAAGGCGGGCTTCGATATCGAGAAGCCTGATTTCTGGCTCAGGGGTCTGGGCGTGTTCGCGCGCCTGACCGACGAATTGGCATCGGCGGCCGGCCGCGTTCCGCCGGTCGTGGCCTGAGGAGACTTCGATGGGAGAAAGAATCGGCGTTATCGGGGCCGGAGCCTGGGGCACCGCTCTTGCGAAGGTCCTGGCCGAATGCGGGCACGATGTTTCGATTTGGTGCAACGAGGAGGAAACGGCGGAGGACATCAATACCGCGCGTCGCAACCAGCGCTTTCTGCCGGGGGTCGCGCTGCCGCCCGGCATACGCGCCGGCCTCGATCCCGTCGCGGTCGCCTCGGGCATGAGCGTCCTCATCCTCGCCGTGCCTTCGCCCTATCTCCTGGGCGTGGCGAGACGGCTTTTGGCCTCGCCCAACGTCCTCGACGGCGAGTGCCTCATCGTCGTCGTCACCAAGGGCTTCGTACCGAGCCCGCGCGGACCCAGACTCATCGTCGAGACACTCGAGGATTACCTGCCCGGCCTCTACCGCGGGAGCATCGTCTACCTCTCCGGCCCGAGCCACGCCGAAGAAGTCTCGCGCGGCCGCATCACCGGTCTCGTCGCGGCGAGCTTGAACGGCAGAAACGCCATCAGGACCCGCGAGCTCTTCCGCGGCAGCCAGGTCCTCGTCTTCCCCTCGCTCGACGTGGTGGGCGTCCAGGTCTGCGCCGCGGCCAAGAACGTCGTGGCCATCGCCTTCGGCATGCTCGACGCGATAGCAGACGCCTCGGCCGAGGAGTTCGGCGACAACACCGAGTCGCTTCTCCTCGCGGCCGGTCTCAACGAGATGCAGTCTCTAGGTATCGCCCTCGGCGCGACACATCCCGAGACCTTCACCTCGATCGCGGGCGTCGGAGACCTCGACGTCACCTGCCGTTCCAAGCACGGCCGCAACCGCCGTTTCGGCCGCGAGATCGTCGAAAAAGCCGTCCTTAAGCCCTTCGCCGACATCGACGACCTTCTTAGCCGCATACACCAGATCGGATACCTTCCCGAAGGCGCCGTGGCCTGCAAGCATGTCCGTCAGATCGCCTCCGAGCGGGCGCTCACACTGCCGATCATGGACGGCGTATATCAGATACTCGATCGGAAGGCCGAGCCGCACGAGTTATTGGACCACCTTTTGTCCGGCATGGGCGGGCTTTAATGACCCGTACAGTGTTCTTTCGGAACCAGTGTGATATGAATATTCATAAGCTTTTAAGCCGATAAACAGTTTTTTAAGTTTCACCGGAGGTTGTAACATGAGAAAGGCAAAAATCATGTGTGTCGCCCTGTGCTTCGCGCTTGTCACCCAGGTCTTCGCCCTGAAGACCACGCGGGATTTCGCGATCGGCGCCGAACTCACCAGCGTGAATCTCGAGACATTCGGGGCCATGCTGACCACGCATCTGCCGAAAGTCCCCCTGTACATCGGCATCGGCGGGAATTTCTACAACGAACTGAGCGGCGGCCCCGAGCTGACGACGAGCATCGATTACTGGCTCGTCCATACGAGCCAGAAAACCATCAATTTCTACTTCGGTCTCGGTCTCTGCGGAACCATGCGGCCGGATCTCTCCTGGTATGCGGCCGGTCTCAGACTTCCGCTCGGCCTTCAAACCTGGCCCTTGAACAACGAGAGTATGGAACTGTTTCTCGAGGTCGCGCCGGCCTGGGTTCCGCTGCAGAGCGCCGGAGCCGACTGGGACGCCTTTCAGGCTCAGATCGCCCTCGGCGTCAGATTCTGGTTCGACAGGTAGTGGACGAGCTCTTTCTCTATTTCAGTAATAAAAAAATCCCCATCATCGCAGGCAGGACCTACATTATCGGAAGGGATCCCGCCTGCGATGTCGTTCTTGAGAATATCTACGTTTCCAGGCGGCACGCTTCGCTGGAATGCGTCGAGGGGGGCGCCCTCCTCGTCGATCTGGGCAGCCGCAACGGCACCTGGTACGAGGGGAAAAGGATCGACAGGGTTCTGCTCAGGACGAATTCGACATTCCGGATCGCCGACTGCAACCTGTCGGTGCGGACGAGCCGTGAGAATCTTGAACGGAAGCATGACGAATCCGGCGATACCATGCTTTTCGAAAAACAGCTCGCGGCGATCATGGAGGGGACGGATGATCCCGGCCTCATCGGAAAGATCGACGTCCTGCGTCGTCTTTACAATCGAAAACGCGAGAAGCTCACCGAGCTCGCCCTGCGCGACGCCTTGACCGGGCTGTATAATCGGGGCTGCTTTGATTTTAAGCTCGCCGAGGAGATCGCACGGGCGCACCGCTACGAACATGCGCTTTCGATACTGATGATCGACATCGATCACTTCAAGCAGGTCAACGACAGATATGGACATCAAATCGGCGACGAGGTCCTCGCCGAAGTCGCGCGCATCGTCCGCTCCTCGCTGAGAAACACCGATGTAGTCTGCCGCTACGGCGGCGAGGAGATCGTCGTCATCCTGCCCGAGACGGCCGCCGCCGACGCCGTTAGGGTCGCCGAGAACTGCAGGGGGAGAATCGAAGCCGGGACAGCCTCTTCGCCCGGCCCCGCCGTGACTGTCAGCATCGGCGCCGCATCGCTCGTCGAGGGCGATACGCCCGAGTCGCTCGTCGCGGCCGCGGACGGAGCCTTGTATGCTGCTAAGGAAGGCGGCAGAAACCGCGTCGTCCCCTCAATCCGTGATTGACGTGCTGAAAGACCGCCGAGCGGTGATGCAAAGCGATTTATTCATCACATCGCTAATATCCGCGCGAGGATCGATTCCGCAGCGCCCGTTTGCTCATCTCGATGCTTTTCCAGCGGCGGCGCTCAGCCTCCTTCGCGGCGTGATCGGTCTTGGTCCGTAGAAAGGCAGACTCTTTCACGAGTTTGCGCCAGCTTTCGTAGCGGCTCCGCTCGATAAGGCCGGACTCGACCGCCGCGCGCACCGCGCAGCCGGGCTCGGTTTCGTGACTGCAGTCCCTGAAGCGGCAGTCTTCCGCCGCTCGTTCGATCTCGGGGAAGGCCGCGTCTATGGCCTCCGCCTCGACAAGAAGCTGAAGCTCGCGCAGACCCGGCGTATCGATGATCAAGGCGCCCGAATCGAGTCTATAGAGCTGGCGGCTCGTCGTCGTATGCCGTCCGCGCTGGTCATCCGCCCGGATTTCGCCCGTCGCCGCGAGAGTCCTGCCCGCCAGCGCATTGAGCAGTGTCGATTTGCCTGCGCCCGACGAACCCAGAAGAACGGCCGTCCTCCGGGGCGGCAGATATTCTCGAAGACGATCCATGCCGCGGCCGTCGAGGGCGCACACGAATACTTTCGGGATACACGGAGCTGTTCCTTCGGCTTCCGCTTCGAGCGCAGCCTGGTCTTCGCTCAGGTCGATCTTGGTGACGACGAGCACGGGCGAAGCGCCGGATTCGTAGGCAAGGGCGAGATAGCGCTCGACGCGGCGGGCCTTCCAGTCCCTGCCGGCGGCGGCGGTTATGAAGACAGTATCCACGTTAGCCGCAATTACTTGGGCGTCTATGCGGTCGTGTTCGACATCCCCGGGGGATTTGCGCGCGAACATGCTGCGCCTGGGAAGAACAGTCATGATCCTGGCTGA
>CAZINN010000096.1:0-6993 GCA_964540615.1 uncultured Treponemataceae bacterium
GAAATCAACTCGGGCGGCATGCAGATCAACGAGGCGGTCACGCGGCTCCGTGACATCTCGATTCAAGCCAAGGAAGCCTCGCGGGAGATCGCCGAAAGCTCGCGGGAAAGCTCCGAAGCATCGAAGGCCGAAATCGAGATATCGAATTTCGTACGATCGAGTATGGCTGATATCCTGGCGAGCTCGCATTCAATCTCGCAAGTCGCCGAAAAGACCGTCGAGTATTCCAAGGTGATGTCGGTCGCCACCGAGGAGATGAAACAGAGGATCGCGTTCTTTAAAACGAGCGAGGCATCAGCGTAATGATGCGGAATTGCTCGAATCACATAGTGCGACATGGAGGAGGTCAACGATGAACGGTGGTACGGCATGGCGGAAAGCGCTGCTCGTCGTGTGTTCGGCGGCGCTTGCGTTCTCGGTTTTCGCGGCGCCCAAAAAGGACAAGATACTGATCGGAGCTTCGCGGTCCTTGACCGGGGGTCTGGCGATCTTCGAGCAGACAGCCTTCGGCCCCATCTACAAATTCTGGATCAAGCAGGTCAATGAACAGGGCGGCATCTACGTAAAAGAATACGGCAAAAAGCTTCCCGTCGAGATCAAGGTCTACGATGACGAAAGCGATACGAACAAAATGGTCGCGAATCTTCAGAAACTCATCACCGTGGACAAGGTAGACTTGATCCTTCCGCCTGCGGGAACCGATATGCTGTTCGCCGCCGCACCGGTGGCCAACGAGCTCGGCTATGTACTTGTCGGCGCCGAGGGGGGAGCCGCGCGCCTTAGCAAGCTCAGCGCGAACTACCCCTTCTTCTTCTCGGTTTTGAACTATTCCGACCACAACCAGGTGCCCGTCCTTGTCGATGCGATGGTCGAGAAGGGGGTCAAGTCGGTCGCGATGGTCTACCTGAACGACCTTCACGGCATCGAATACTCGTCGACCACGACGCCGTTGCTCAAAGCGAAGGGGATCAACCTCGTCCTTTCGAAGAGCATACCCGTCGGCGTCAAAGATCTCGCGCCCATTCTCAAAGAGGCCAAGGCGGCGAATCCCGACGCCTTCCTCATCTACGCCTATCCCGACGAAAATATCCTCGCGGTCAATCAAGCGATGGAAGTAGGATTCAATCCCAAGCTCTTCCTCTGCGGTCCCGGCGCGAACTTCCAGTTCTTCGCCGATCTTTTCGGCCCTGCAGTCGAAGGGATCATGGGTTGGGGCGCCTGGAACGTAAAATCCTCGCCGGCAAACAAGGAATTCGCGGAGAAGCTGGGCAAGGAGTACGGCCCTGCGGTCTATGACTGGTGGGGGCACAATGTGTATTACGCCGCCCTTCAGGCTCTGCAAAAAGCGATCGAAAGCGTTGGGTCCCTGGACCAGAAGAAAATCCGCGACGCCCTCGCCACGCAGAAATTCGACACCATCCTGGGAAAGACCTGGTTCGATTCCAAACATCTTCTGGCCGTCGAGTGCTACACCGGCCAGCTCGGCCAGTGGCAGAAGGGGATATTCGAGGTGATAGGTCCGAAAGACAAGGCTACTGCCAAGGTTCTGTATCCAAAGCCTGCCTGGCCCGCGAAAAAGTAGCAATCTATAGTTAGTATCAAGGCGCCGAACCTTGGGCTCGGCGCCTTTTTTACCATCAATAAAATATCATGCTTATTTTTTAATAATACCAACTTTTCTCGTTCTGATTGGTTTATATGCCGACCGCCGAATTATCGGCATGAACAAAATGCCTCGACCTTCCTTTTGATGATCGATTCATAACCGTTCATGCTCAGAATGTCGCACTCGCTCGCAATGATATGCGGATGCCCGCTCGGTTCCAGATTGCGTTCGATTTCGTTCACCATAGACGGAATTTTCTCTAACGGGACTTCGTCATCCGAATAAAATTTTTTCGTCGGCAGGTTGCCGAATAGAACGATATCATCATCGACGTGAGGCTCGATTTCCCAAAGCTTGACCGCGCTGCCAAGACTGAGCAGCGCGGGATGCAGCTCGGAGATGGCTTCGACCATGCGCATCGACAGCGATCCGCAGTCATGAAAAAGAAAATCCGCACCTGCAGATTCGATGGCAGTCTTGATTCTTCGATTCGGCTCGATCACAAAGTCCGAAAACACCGATGAACCCTCCTCGAGCTGGTTGGGCGAAAAAAACACGTCGTTCGCGGCGGGCTCGCAGATGAAGACCGCCCGGGCGCCCGCATCGAGCTGGGCCTCGCAGTATCGCATAACGACCTGCTCGCACCAGGGCAAGAGGCTTGTAACAAGTCCGACTTCATCGGATTCCGAGGCGCCGACACCGGATCCCGCTAGATATATCGGAATGATTGGATCAGACACAAGTTTGGTTAAAAGCGAAAACGGTCCTATCGCCATGCCCACGGGCAGTGGCCCCTGAGCCTTGGAAATCGTCCGAATCGAGGCGCAGTTCGCCGACATGCGCGGACTGGACGGGATATCCACGTTCTCGAGCGCCGAAAGGGTCTCGGCGCTCGGTGTCGACTCGAAATGAAATGCGGCCCTGTCGCCTCCGCCGAGCCCCATGACGCGCAGCATGAAATCTTTTTCCAGCGTCAAATCCATAAGCGGAAAGGCGAGCGGACATGAATACCGTCGCGCTGTTTCGAGCGCTACGGCCGCAAGTTGCGCAGCATCGAGGAGGGCGCCCTCGGGATCAGGAAGCTCGTGAAGCACAAGATGAGCGGCCAACGGAATGCGGGCGCGTCGCTCGGCGAGATCGAGATACAATTCGGTTCCCATGACTTTTCCTCATGCCGAGCATAGACAAGGGGAAACTGTTCCGTATTTGACTTTCTTCTTGTCTTTTGTAAAAAAACGAAGAGAAGGCTGGTTATGAACGAGCGGGCTTTATCGTCGGGATGCGCAGTTCCACGCCGAATCCCGGCGGCCCCAGAAACGCAAGTCCGCCAGAAAGCTGTTCGGCGAGACCGCGGACAATGGTGAATCCCATGGAATCGCACTCCGAAGGATCGAGTCCGGGCGGAAGGCCGACACCATCATCCTCGACGCGCAAAACGAGGCTGTCATCGTCCCGGTACAATACCAAGCGAATTTGGCCTTTGGTGTCGAAGGGATAGGCGTACTTCATCGCATTGACAAGAAGCTCATCAGCCACGAGTCCAAGAGGCAGGGCTTCGTCGATGCTGAGAATCACATGTTCCACGTTCGATGTCATCTCGGACCAGGAATAGGCCCGGGCCGTGTCGCGCGCGATCGCGTCGAGATACTCGGCCGCGTCGATCGATGCGAGATCCCTGGATTGATAAAGAAGCTCGTGAAGCTGGGCGAGAACGAGTATACGTTGGCGGATATCGACGAGAAGAAGTCTGTCGCCCTCGTCATGCAGCTCGTCGGACTTGAGCTGAATGAGGCTGGAAACGATCTGAAGATTGTTCTTGACGCGGTGGTGGATCTCTTTGAGAAGCACTTCTTTCTCGGCGAGCGCGGCCTGGTTCCTCCCCTCGCTCTCTTCAAGCTCTGCAATCTTCTGCTGAAGATCGGCGGTCGCCGCGCGGACACGGCGCCTGAGCGCCCGTGCGTTCATCACTAAAAAAGCGACGATGCACAGGATAACCGCCGCGGCGATGGAGATCACCCGCAGATCGGCGTTCATCGCGATGTCGGAACCGAGCCATTTCCAGTCGATCGCGGCGAATGTAGAGGACGGTACGGCGGCGAAACCGTCCTGAACAAGTTTGAGCATGTCGCCGCGCCCCTTGAGAACCGCTCGATGAAATCTTCCCTCGCAGAGCACGAAGGCGATACGGAACTCGTTATCTATTCTTTTCTTGTATAAATAGTAATAGGCGGGAGGTTTGTCAACGCAGAAGATGCGTACCTCGAGCTTCGAAGCTGCCTCTACGATTTCTTCATATCCGCTGTAGAACAAAAGGTCGTGCACGCCCTTGCTCCTGAGCGCATCGGCCGCCGCGTCGCCGGATTTGACGGCCACCGAGAATCCTACAAGATCGCGGGGCGATGCGATGCCTGATATTGACTTGTGAATAAAGACCGGCACTGCAATCGCGGCGTATGCGGGCGAAAAGTCGAAAACGAGTCTGCGCTGAGGCGTATCGAAGATCATATCGATGACATCGGCTTCGCCGCGCTGGGCGGCTGCGAGCGCCTCGAACCAGGTCATGCCGCGAAGTTTTACGCGGATCCCCGTCTGCTTCTCCCAGGCCCGCCAAAGATCCGGCACGATGCCTTCCAGAGAACCGTGGGAGTCGCGCATCGCGTAGGGCGGGTAATCGTCGTCGCAGACAACCGTGATAGAGGTCGGAAGACCCCAGGAAAGGGTAAGTCCCGAGAGCAGGAGGCAGGCGATGCACGCTTTCGCCCCAGACATGAGGGCCATTGTCCCCCATCCAGCGGCTGCAGACAAGAGCCGTTTTCATTGCCCCGCGGGATCGGTATACTCGATGCATGGACGGCAAGACTCTTCCGGCGGCCAGGAACATCCGCTCGGTCTGCGTGTTCTGCGGCTCGAGCAACGGCCGACGGGCGGAGTACGCCGACGCGGCGGAATCACTCGGCCGCGAAATCGCGCGGAGAGGACAGCGTCTCGTCTACGGCGGAGGCGACGTCGGCGTCATGGGAGTCCTCGCCAGGGCCGTCCTCGAATCAGGCGGCGAGGTCACCGGCGTCATCCCGCGGAGGCTCTACGAAATCGTCGATCATGTCGAGCTGACCGAACTCGTGATAGCCGCCGACATGCACGAGCGCAAGGCGCGGATGTACGAGGCTTCGGACGCCTTTATCGCCATGCCCGGCGGTATCGGCACCCTCGACGAACTCTTTGAAGTCTGGACCTGGAGACAGATCGGATATCACGACAAACCCGTGGGGCTCTTCGAGGTCGAAGGTTTTTTCGCGCCCCTGCTTTCCTTCATCGAGCACATGTCGAGCGAGGGCTTTCTTTCGCATGAATTGGTCGAGGACTTAGTCGTCGGAGACGACGCCGCCTCTCTCCTCGACGCACTCGCCGCCGCAGGACCGCTCTCGAAACTGAAGCGTCCCGAGCGTTCGAGGCGGAAATAGACCCGCACAGTTCCTAGCTCGTGCAATGCCTCTGAATCAGCGCCTCGGCGCGCGCGGCAAATTCATAATCAAATGCAACGCCGACGCTGTCCTCGAGGGCGGCCGCGGCCGTGCCGCTCACCGATGCCACGCGGCCTTTCTCGATCTTGATCTGTGCAAGCCCATTACACAGTTCAAGTGCGAAGGGCGGCGTCGCGCCCCATATCCATTCCCAGGAACGTAGATCCTGCTCTATACGCAGCAGCTTCTCGGCATCGACTAGATCATCAGTTTCTACTCTTCCGCGCCCTCCGGCGGAGCGCGACAGAGCGGATACAAGATCATCGATACTGAGGCCGGGGAATATTTCCGAAAGATTCGCGACCCGCGAGGGATAAGAGCGGGGTGCGGCGCTTGAGAGCACGGCTATACCCTTGAGAGAAGCATCCATCCGTTGAAGATCTGCATCGACGAGCAGTGTGCCGTGGTGAAGGACTCGATCGCCTAAAACTCTACGCGCGCTCCCGGAAATCTTCGCTCCTGCGAAAAGCCGTGACGGCGAGTGCGGCGGTGCGGCAAGACGTATGGCTCCGCGCTCATCGACCGAGGACTCGATGCCGAACTCGGCGAGCGCGGATGTCACGATAGAAAGCTCGGCGCAGCGGTCGTGACTCTCCTTCGATGTCAGAAAGGCCCAATTCAGATTGCCCTCATCCATGTATACAGCGCCCCCGCCCGATATCCTCCGGAGGACGGGGACGCCCGCCGAAGCCGAAACCTCGACCCAGGGATTCTGATTTCTCCCGATGACAGCACAGGGCGTGCACACATATACCAGCATCGCGTTGAGCGGCTTCACCGGCCCTTCAAACAAAGCCGCTTCGAAGGCGAAATTCTCGAAGGGGTCAAGCCGGTCAGAAACGACTACGATGTCCCGCAAGGGCCACCTCCCGGCGTATCGTGAGTTCTTTAAAACCTCAGCGGCGGAACAGCGCCTCTTCAAGGCGGATAGAGGCTCCCCCGCATCCCGTTGAACAACACAGCCCAAAGAGTCTACAGTACCGTGGATGAACAACAACGAAGGCGTCAAGCGGGGTCGAGGCTTCGCACTGACGCTCGCTGCGATCGGCGTCGTATTCGGAGATATCGGGACCTCCCCTCTCTACGCGCTCCGCGAGTGTTTTTCCCCGCTTCACGGCATCGAGTCGTCGCGCGACAACATCGTAGGCATCGTCTCCCTCCTGTTCTGGTGCCTGACCCTGATCGTCTGCGTGAAATACCTGGGCATTGTCCTCCGCGCGGACAACAAGGGAGAGGGAGGCATACTCGCCCTCGTCAGCCTCGTCTCCCGCTATCTGCCGAAGGATTCGGTGCGGCGCCGTTCGTTTTTCGCCGTTCTGGGCGTGCTCGGGGCGGCCCTTCTTCTGAGCGACGGGATGATCACGCCCTCGATAACCGTGCTCTCGGCGATCGAAGGACTCGAGGTCGTAACACCGGCCTTCAAGCCCTACATCGTCCCCCTCACCCTCGTCATCCTCATCGCTCTGTTCATCCCCCAGTCGAGGGGGACCGCGAAGGTCGGCAGGGTGTTCGGGCCGGTGATTTCAATCTGGTTTTTGACCATGGGCGCCCTCGGACTGTCCGCCATCATCGGAGACCCCCGTATTCTCGCGGCCCTCAATCCCCTCGAGGCGGTCGGATTCTTCGCCCGCAACGGCATGATGAGCTTCGGCGTCATCGGTTCGCTCTTCCTCGCGATGACGGGCACCGAGGTCCTCTACGCCGACCTCGGCCATTTCGGGAAGAAACCCATACGCCGCGCCTGGTACTTCTTGGTTTATCCTGCACTGCTTTTGAATTATTTCGGCCAGGGCTCGTACATGCTCGCACACCCCGGCGAGACCGGTAATCTTTTTTATCTCCTGGCCCCCCAGTGGGCGGGCTACC
>CAZINN010000097.1:0-6968 GCA_964540615.1 uncultured Treponemataceae bacterium
ACGCGGTGTTCGGGAACGAGGGAACGGACACGGTGACGGGTTTGACGTCGCTGACGGTGAGCGGGACGAGCGCGATCAACACAACGTCGGTGACGACGACGAGCGGAGGGCAGATGTACAGCGGAGCGGTGTCCCTCGGTGCTTCAGTCATTTTTACCGGGGATGCCGGAACCCTGATACACTTTGGATCGACGCTCGGGGGTGGAGCGACGGCTCGGGATGTTGTCATAACCAATGCCAATGCCGAATTTGACGGGGATGTCGGTGGAGCGGGCAACCTCGTCTCGAGTCTGTCGGTCGATGGTACAACGACTA
The DNA here is from genome assembly GCA_964540615.1 of uncultured Treponemataceae bacterium. Classification (GTDB taxonomy): domain Bacteria; phylum Spirochaetota; class Spirochaetia; order Treponematales; family Rectinemataceae; genus CAZXXZ01. The sequence goes on from CAZINN010000097.1 coordinate 316, forward strand.
TGGGCACTATTATCCGTACATCAGGTGCGCAGACATATACCGGGGCGGTCACGCTCGACGCGGATTCTTCGACAATCACCGGTGCGGGAGCGCTGTTGTTCTCTTCCAGCGTTGACGGCGCTCAGGTCCTTACGATTCAAGATGGTTCTTCGACCGGCGACGTCACATTCGCCGGAGCTCTGGGGGCGACGACTCTGACAGGCCTTGTCGTCGGAGCGGGAGCCTTCGATATCGCAATAAACGGCGGCGGAACGGTGACGAACGCGATTACTTTCCAGCATACCGGGGACCTGACAATAACGAACGGCCTCACTGTTACAGGAGGTATGACCTCGGCGGGCCCTGGTACCAATACCTTCGCCGGTACGGTCGCAAGCGGAGGGGGCGCGGCGCAGGATATCGTCCTCGACGACCTGAACGTCGGAACGGGTGGTCTGGTTATCGATACTGATCTCGGAACGCTCGACGTTTCCGGTACCGTGACGATACCCGCGACCTTGACACTGGACCTTGTGTCGTCGCAGTTTGATATCGATACATTGAGCAACAACTCCGTGCTCAGGCTTACCGGAGAACAGACGACACATACGATCGCAAACCATGACGTTGACAGTGGAATCATTGAATACTATGGAGCCGGCGGCGGAACTGTGTTCGCTTCGGGGCTCCTGTCGGCAGGATATAATTATTACAATCTCAGGATCGCGGGAGCCGGGACCTTCTTCCTCGAGGACGACGTATATATTGCAAACGATCTGTCGATCACCGGCGGCGCCCTCGACGCTTCGACTGACGGCACAGATGCGAACAGCCGGGACATCAGTGTAGGGCGGAATTGGTCGAGTATCGCCGGTTTCACTGATTTTATCCCACGAAGTGGGACCGTGGAGTTTTTAGGTAATGATGTTCATATATCCGGCGACAACGAATGGTACATTTTTCTTTGCACTATCGATAATGCGCGGATATATTTCGAGAACGCAAGGACGCAGAGGATTCTGCCGTATGGTGTGTTTTGGATCAGGGCAACATCCGATGCCAATCGGATACGTCTGGACCGTGAAAATGATTCTGGGACTCCATCGAATCCTCCATTGACCCCCGCCGAGGACAATCTTTTTTGGTTCTTTGACCTGCGACCGAATGCAACATTGAACATGAACTGGGTCGAGGTTTTTTACTCGAACGCGCGCGCAAGCCCGATCAACGTTCCTGCAAATGTCCGCGCGAATTACCTCGTCGATCCCGAGGAGCCGCTTTTCGACATCCCACGCTACGATTACAAGTGGTTGTTTAAACTTTTCGCGCTTTACAGCTATACCGAGGATACGGATTACAATGGCAAGCTGGATAGATTGAGAATAACAACCGAGTCCGGCATAAACAACGACTTCAGCGATTTTGAAATCGAAGTCGATGGATATGAGATCGATCGGACAGGGGGGACCAACGGCTACGAGCGCGCGGGAAGCCTGAATAGAACGCTTTACGTCTATTTAGTCGAAAAGAATTATAACGATACCGGTGTTCGGCCTCAGTGGCATGTCGCCAGAAACACAAGTCTCAGGGACCTGTCTACGGGAGTCAGACCCTTCGGGACGCTCGAAACCGGAACGAGCGACTATATGATCCCCGGCGATACGGCTTGGCCGAGCTTCGGCTATACGCTCAACCTGCCGCAACTCGGGCAGCAGTTCATACACCTCTCTGAATACGTTGTAACCGCCGGGGGCGCTACACCTTCTGGTCCTGATCTCGGTCTTTCCGGAGTTCCGACTTTTGTAACTTCGTATGGTAATGGAGTATCCGAAGCCTGCGGCCCGGGAACAGTATATGGAACCGGCGCTCTGCTTTCCGGAATAAATAATATAAGTATAACTCCAACGCTTAGGGATATGGGTGTGGCGCCCGTTTGGTATTCAGAGTACACCGGGCAATCTCCCTCGCCTCCGAATCCATCCTATCCGCCCGCAAGTGGATACGGTGCCGATCCCGACGCCTACGCTACCTCGGGGACGCGGCCGGCATTTGAGATCCAGCGCGGCGGCTCCGGCGCCACCGCCCACCGCGTCTCCGACGTCCTCATCTCGGTCCAGCCCTCCAGCGTCGTAGGTTCGTGGAGCCAGGCCAATCCCGACAGCTATTTCGTCTGGCCGATTTTCGCCATCGACCAAGTCAGGACGACGCTCACCGACGCCCAGATCGAAAACCTCACGCCGGCCCAGACGGCTGCCCAGGGTATCGGGCTTATACGGGCCTTTGACGGCACGCAGTGGCTGCGCGACCAGGATTGGCGCATGCAGGCGAGGACGAACGCCGGTGTCGGCGCGCCCTCGATCATCTATGACTCGAATGTCGAGGCGGCCTTTGTCGGGGCGGCGAGCGGCCTCTGGCTGCCGGAACATGAGGAGACGGATTTCTCGGGGATCGACGGCTTCCCGAACGCCCCGGCCTACGGCGGCGATCCCTCTGGACCGACCGCGGGGACGACGGCCGGTGCGAACTTGTACGAGTGGAACTTCTCGGCCTCGGATCCAAAAGTATTCAGCGTGGCGCACTTCGATTTCTGGTTCCGCATCGCCGGCGCTCCCGCCGACCTCTACGCGGGCCGCCTCGCCATCGAAGCCGATGCGACGGCCATCCCCGCGGACTGGTTCCGCCGCGTGCGGCCCTTCAGCTTGGATATCCACGATGTCACGCTCCAGAAGGGCGGGGTGAGCATCCTCAACAATGTCATCGATCCCACGAGGGGAGACACAGCCAGGATATCCTATCAGCTCGCAAGCGAGGGGGCGGTGACGATCACGGTCTTCACGCTCGACGGCGACGTGGTGCGGAGACTCGTGAACCAGCGGCTTACGGCCGGCGATTACGCGACGAGCTGGGACGGCCGCAATCTCGCGGGCGACGCCGTCGCGCGCGGGGTGTACTTCGTCAGGGTCGTGGCGCCCGGCATCGACGAGATCCGCAAGGTCCTCGTCGTCCGCAGGTAGTTCCTGGGGCTCGGAGGGGCGCATCCATTGCCTCGGCCGAGCCTTAGGCCCTATACTGGCCCCGCATGAAGATACTTATGATTTCGAGCGAGGCGACGCCTTTCGCCAAGTCGGGGGGGCTGGGCGACGCCGTCTCGGCCCTCTCCGCCGCTCTTTCGCGGCTGGGGCACGATGTGCGGCTTTTAGTGCCGCGCTATTCCTGCGTCAGCAAAAAGCGGCTTGAATCGACGGGCCATACCCTCACGCTGCCCGATGGACGGGGCACAACAACGGAAGCTGTCCTGTACCGCGCCTTCGTACCGGGCTCGACGGCCGAGGTGTTTTTCCTCGACTGCGAACAATTCTACGGCAGGCAGGGCCTGTACGGCGACAAGGCCGAGCCCGACTACGCCGACAATCCCGCGCGCTTTTCGTTCTTGTGCCGCGCCGCTTTCGCGTTATGCGACGAACTCGGCTGGATTCCTGACATTTTTCACGCGCATGACTGGCAGACTTCTCTAGTCCCCGTCATGCTCGGTCTCGAGCGGAGGGCGGGGAGATTCGCCTCCTCGGCCTCGGTGCTCTCGATTCACAACCTCGGATACCAGGGCGTCTATCCAAAAGATAGCTTCGAGACGCTCGGCTTGCCCTGGGACGAATATCACGGTTCGGGCCTCGAATACTACGGTAAGATCAACCTTCTTCAGGCCGGCATCAAATGCGCCGACTGCCTCACCACGGTTTCGCCGACATACGCGCGCGAGATACAGACGCCTCATTTCGGCTTCGGCCTCGACGCTCTTCTGCGCCACCGCTCGGCCGATCTCGTCGGCATCCTCAACGGCGTCGATCTCGACGAGTGGAACCCCGAGACCGATCTGCGCATCGCCGCCCGCTACGGCGCCGACAAGATGGAAGGCAAGGCGCTCTGCAAGGCGGCGCTGCAGAAAGAGTTCGGCCTCCCCGTCGATCCGGTGGTGCCGCTCATCGGTATGGTCGGGCGCCTGACGGATCAAAAAGGCTCAAAGGAGCTCTTCGGTCCGCAGTACGGCAGCGCCCTGCGCATCTGCCTCGACATGAATGTGCAATTCGCGGTCGTCGGCACCGGGGAAACATGGTGCGAGAACGAACTGCGCGCTCTTTCGTCGAAGCTCTCGAATTTCAAGGCGAAGATCGGCTTCGACGAAAATCTCGCGCACATCGTCGAGGCGGGTTCCGACTTCTTCCTCATGCCCAGCAGGTACGAGCCCTGCGGCCTCAACCAGATGTACAGTCTCCGCTACGGAACTCTGCCCATCGTTCACAGGACGGGAGGCCTCGCCGATACGGTCGAGAACTACAACCAGGACAGGGGCGAGGGCACGGGCTTTATGTTCGACGACCTCACGCCGAGGGCCGTGTACGACACGGTGGGCTGGGCGGTATGGGCCTGGTACAATCGAAAAGAGCATATCGATCTGATGAGGCGGCGCGCCATGGAGCGCCGCTTCACATGGACGGAGGCCGGACGCGAGTACGAGAAGCTCTACGCTCGTGCCCGCACGAAGGCGGCCGTCGAGGGGGCGTGATGGCCGTTGACACCAGGAAAGTGTACGAGTACGACAAAGGCCGCGTCAGGGACGCGTTAGTCGACATATTCCGCAAACGCAAGGGCGAGGCGACGGCGGCCGATCTCGTCGCGCTGACCGGTCTGCCCAAGGCCCAGGTCGAGGCCGAGGTCAAGGCGGTTTCGGACGAATACGGGGCGCGCCTCCGCGTCACCGACTCGGGCGAGATTCTGTATTCGTTTCCGCGGGGCATGCACAGCCGCTACCGGGGCCTGGGACCCGCGATCAAACGCGCCTGGAAGGCCTTCAAAAAAGGCGCCGCTGCGGTCGCCTCCTTCCTCTTCAAGATTTGGATCGTCCTCATGCTCGTCGGCTATTTCGTCCTCTTCTTGGCCCTGGCCCTCCTGGCCATGCTCGCCTCGGTCGCGGTCTCGGCCTCGGGCAATTCGCGCGATTCTGGCGGTTCGCGCGGCGGAGGTTTCGCCGGAGCCTATCTGACGGGCCGCCTCATAAACTCGATCGTCAACATCTGGCTGTACTCCGAGCTCTTCATGACGCCCGAGCAAAGGGCCCGGCGCGAGGCGAGGCGGCGCGAACGGCGGCCGCTCCACAAGGCCATATTCTCTTTCGTTTTCGGCGACGGCGATCCCGACGCAGGCTGGGAGAGCGTCGAGAAGAAGGCCTTCGTCGCCTTCGTGCAGGCGAACCGCGGCGTCATAACCATGCCCGAGTTCCTCGCGCTCACCGGCCTTCCTCCCCTCGAAGCCGAGGAGAGGATCAACCGCTACCTCTACGAGTTCGAGGGCAGTCCCGAGGTCGCCGAGGGCGGCGTTATATATTTTTTCTTCCCTGGACTTCTGCGGCGCAAGGATACCGTGGACAGGACATTCGGGTTTTCGATTCCCATGCGGCGCATCGCCCCCTTCTCGTCCAATCCCAAGAAGGCGAACGCGACTTTCTGCGTCATCAACGGCGTCAATGTGCTTTTCGGCGCCTACTTCCTTTTCCAGTCGATCGCGCCTCACGCGAACCTGGCGGCCATCTACGGACGCTACGCCGACCGGCTGGTGATGGTTCCGGGCTTCGACGGCTTCTACCTCTTCGTGCATCAGCTTTTGGGCAAGTTGGGCGAGGTCGCCGATCCCGCGTCTTTGATCGGCATCGCCCTGGGCGCGGTGCCGCTCGCCTTTTCGCTCCTCTTCTATCTCATACCCGCGCTTCGCTCCCGGCGCCTCGCTGCCCGCAACGAGCGCGCCCGAGTCGAGAACCTCCGCAGGATAGCGTACCGCGCGGCCCTCGATTCGCCCGAATCCCTGCGGCCCGAATCGATCATCGTGGCCGACGACGCGGCACGACCCCGCGACAGCCGGGCTGCCGAACGGGCGCTTGTCGAGCTCGCGGCCTGGTCGGGCGGCGAACCCCGCGCCGACGGTTCCTACTCCTTCGCGGAGATCGCCCGCATCAAGGCCGAGGCCGAGAATATCCGTTCGCGCATCAACCCGGCCGACTATGATCTGGGCGGCGTGAGCTTCGACTCGGACTCGCGTGTGTAAAACACTATGATGGAATACCGGACCGCGCGTGAGGATGATCTTCGAAGTCTTCTTGACTTATACCGCCAGCTCAACCCTGAGGATCCTCAGCTCGAGTATGAGAAGGCGCTCGCGATTTGGAGGAAATCGGCCGAAAGCGGTATGACGGAGTATTTCGTGGCTGTCGAGGACGATGTTGTCATTTCGGCCTGCTGCGTCACGGTCGTTCATAATCTGACTCGGGGCGGAAGACCCTATGCCATACTCGAGAATGTAATCACGGACGAGGGACACAGGAAGAAGGGAATCGGCGGGCGCGTCGTCCATGAGGCGGTGGAGCACGCTAAATCATGCGGCTGCTATAAAGTGGTGCTTTTGAGCAGCGCGAAGCGCACCGAGGCTCATAGATTCTACGAGGCGATCGGTTTCGACGGTTCGTCGAAGCGAGGTTTCGAGATCAGGTTCGGCTCGTAGTTAATAAAAAATACTCTGCACCGTCACTATGCGCGTCTGCGTGCGCGTCTGCGTGCGTGTTCACGCAAGCGCGCGCGCAAGCGCGGCGAGTTCCCCGTCGTCGAAGTCGCCGGGGATGATCGAAGGAA
>CAZINN010000098.1:0-6743 GCA_964540615.1 uncultured Treponemataceae bacterium
TTAGAACGCATGGTAGAGTTGACCCTCTATACCGAGGAAAATCTGCGATGACAGGAACTTGACCAAGGGCGGGAGAATCAGTGCTCTGTTTGAATAATAGGGGACTTCGAAAAACTTCAGCTTTTCGAGGTCCCTAATGCCAGGTAGTCCTGAGGGTAGGTATGGAATTTCGGGATGTCATAGCATCGAGGCGCAGTATCCGCGCCTATAAGCCGGATACGGTCGAAGAGGCCAAACTTCAGGCTGTCCTCGAAGCGGGGCTTCTTGCGCCGACGGCGGTTAATTTTCAACCCTTCAGGATTATCGTCGCCGCAACCGAAGGCCGAAAAGCGGAGTTGCGCCGTGTCTATGACAAAAGCTGGTTTGTCGCCCCGCCTCTTGTTCTGGCTGTATGCTCTGTCCCCGGCGAAGCGTGGAGCCGTCGCGACGGAAAATCCTATGCCGATGTCGATGCGGCGATTGTGTTCGACCACATGATTCTCGCCGCGGCCTCGCTCGGTCTGGGCACCTGCTGGATCGGCAATTTCGACCCGATCGCCGCACGGGAAGTGTTCAAGCTCGAACCGGGATGGGAAGCTCTTGCCTTGACACCGCTCGGGTATCCCGCGGAATCGCCTGCTCCGCGGCCAAGGAAATCCTTCAGCGAGCGGGTTATCCGGCTTTAATCGTACAGTGTGATGTGGGGGATGTGAGCCTATATGGCACGATGCAAGATCACAGTGCTCAAGACTTCGTTCAACAAGGATTATGTAGATCGATATGTCGAGTCTGAGCGCAGGAAACACTTGGGGCCTTGCGAGGTATTCAAAGAAGGACAGGAGTTCATCGTCGATGCAGTGTCCGGTCCGCCGCCGGGATTCTGTGCCTGGGCCTGGGACGATCTATACAAGGTGATTGTCGCATATTACGCAGGCGGCAAATTCGGAATGTGGTACGAAGGCAAGACTATCATCGCCTGTTGCACGGACGGGACACGGCCTGTGTATTTCAAGATCGAGGGCCTTGACGATTAAAAGCTTGATGACAAACTCGATGCTTGTCATCAAGCTGTTTAACACTCCGCCAGACGATCGATGTATGCTTTGACCGTAGTTTCAAGTATGGAGTTTTCTGAGTAATCGGCCGGTACGCTGACGGTGGCCCGTCCCTCGGCGACGATTCGCTCGGCGAGCTCGCGAGAGCCTGTCTTTTTCTCTTGATACACGGCTATAGCAAGGCCCCCTTCATCCTTGACGACCCTGAAGCAGGGAATGTCGGTCTCTCCGTCTCCGATGTAAACGATGTTCGTGAAGGGTATTGGACGTTGATCCCTGGGGATGTATTTGTTTATGACAGAGTTGTCATACACCTCGAGACTTCCCTTGTTTATTCTGAAGAGGAACTGAGTTTTTGTCGTGTAATTGATCGCGAGCGCAGGCCAGACCGCAACTCCGTTCGCGTCGTACATGAAGCCCGATGCGTAGATCTTCTTGAACTCTTTCGCGATCGAGGTGCCCTCGATCATCTCGCGCAGACCGGACGAGATTATGTAATGCTCGATACGGATAGCCCGCGAATGCGCGTAGCTGTTGATTCGGCCGAACCATGACTCGACGCCGTCGAAAAGCTCGACCGTCGAGCCGAAGCTGCGAAACGCCTGTCGTGTCACGCAGACATCGGCGGCGGCCGCTTTTTTGAGCATGAGCCGCATATAGGCGAGAATAGTATCGGCATCGCTTTTTACGGCGAGTTCGGATGCCTCGGCCCAAAATTCTTCGGGCGAGACGCCGATCGCGGGGATAAAGTCGTATTCCTGCATATTCCCCGGCGCGAGGGTGCCGTCGAAGTCGTAGCAGACAGCGATCGGGACGAGCTTGCTTCCGGCCATCCTATTCTCCTTCGCTTCTTATATCGTGCGGACCGCGTCCTAGCGCATGAATCCCGTGCGCAGGGCCTGTTCCCAGTCACTCCGGCCATCGGTCCTTGCCTTGTCGGCCGCTCGGCCCCACTCGTACGCGAGAAGGACGAACTCGACGGACCACGATCCGTGATCGCCCGACACGATCGCATATCGCGCGTGGGGCGAGCCGGATTCGACGAGGTGCGGATTGTTTTCCGTCTCGGCATAGGCGGGCAGTCCGACCGATCCCGGGTTTATGACGAGTCCTCCGCCGGGGAGCGAGAGACATCGCTGCAGGTGGGTGTGGCCGCAAAGGATGACGGGCGAGCGCAGGGAACCGAGTCGATCGAGCACGATATCGGGATGGGCGATGCGGACGCGGCCCGACTCGGCTGTCTCGACCAGGTAGCCCTCGTCGTCGTCCGGGGTTCCGTGGAAACCTACGATTTCCTCTTCGATGCGCGCGATTCGGGGATGGCTCCCCAGCCATTCGCGCTCGGCCTTGCCTAAACGGCTGAAGGCGAAGGCATCAGAAGGCTTGAGGGAGGCGGGAGGCGCGCCGGCGATGAGGCGGTCGTGATTTCCGGCGGCGTGTTTCCATACAAGGGACATCAGCAGCCGTGTTGTCTCGAGCGGCCACAGCGGCCCCGAGGCATCGTCCCCGAGATCGACGACCTTCGTAATGCGGCGACGGGCGAGATCTTCTATAACCGCGCGCAGGGCGAGGATGTTGCCGTGGATATCCGAAACGACTGCGAAGCTGCTCATGGTACATCATGATATCAGGCGCCGCCTGTCTTCGTCATGGATAGAGAGGGCGCGAAGTGCGTAATGGGAACCTCTAAAAACCCGGTTGGTTTCTAAGGTTCCCTTGCAATTCCCTTACGGGAATATAAGGCTGACCTCGAAAAACTGAAGTTCTTCGAGGTCTCCTAATAAAATTGACAGATAGGAATGGCTCTGGTAGGCTGGTGAGCGGAGGCTCACTACGCTTAAAAACGCTTTGCCGGCTCGGCGCTGGATTGTCCTCTCGGCACTCATGGCGGTGACACTCGCCTGCGAGGTTCAGTGGCTTTCGCATGCCGCGATCGCCCGACCCGCCTCTGCGTATTACGCGGGGCAGTTCGATCCCGCTTCGCTCTTCACGGTCGATTTCCTGAGCATGTCGTACATGCTGGTTTTCCTCATTATGTGTTTCCCCGCGAGCTGGGTTCTGGCCAAGCGCGGACTCGGCGTGGGCGTCGGGATCGGCTCGGTTCTCGTCATTATCGGGTCCCTCGGAAAAGCATTATGGGCCTGGAGTTTTTCCGCTCAGATCGCATTTCAACTGTGTTTGGCCGTCGCCCAGCCTTTCCTCACGAATGCCGCGACTACCTTGGCGCACGATTGGTTCCCTGTACGGGAACGCGCGACGGCGAGCGGACTTGCCAGTCTGGCGCAGTACCTCGGTTTCGTCGTCGCGCTCGGGCTTGCTCCGGTTTTCGTGCAAGTCGATCCAGCCCTGCCTGATTACGGCTCGGGTATCGACAGCGCGCTTACCTTTTTCGCGGGAATAAGTCTTGTTTCGGGTCTATTCGCACTGCTCGTAGTTCGTAAGGGACCGAACCGTCAATCGCTGCAGGATGAACCAGCCTTCTCTATTTCGCTCAAACAGCTCCTTAGGCAGCGCGATTTCCGCTGGACGCTTGTGCTGTTTTTCCTGGGTCTGGGCATCATGAACACGGTGACGGCGCTGACGGACAGCATCGCCGCCGTGATGGGCGTGACGGATTCCAACGGCCTGCTCGGGCTGGGGCTTATCCTGGGAGGCATCGTCGGCGCGGTCGTCCTGCCGCTCCTTTCGGATCGTTTCGGCAGGCGCAAGGCGTTTATCGTTCTGTGCATGACATTGACGATACCTGCGCTCTGGGCCTTTGTCCTCGCGCCGCAGGGCTGGTATACCTTGGATATTGCAGCGATGACGCTTCTCGGTTTCGCGCTGATGAGCGCAGGGCCGATCGGATTTCAGTATGCCGCCGAGGTTGCTGCGCCGGTGCCCGAGTCGGCGAGCCAGGGGGTCTTGCTCTTAGCCGGCCAGGTTTCCGGCCTCATCTTTACCGCACTCATGTCCACAGGTGGAAGCGCGGGAATACGTGTATGGCTCATTGTGTTCGGCGCAGCCTCGCTCGCGATGGCATTCCTGTCTTTTGTGCTCAGAGAATCACCGGCCATGATGAACAGCTCACGGAAGTTTTCTGATCCTGTTGTGTGAAGTGGGAATTCCCTGGGGAACGTACTGCCATTCCCCCTTTCGGTGTTCCTCATAGTCCCGAAATGCACAGGGTAGGCCGATCGCCGTTTCTATTTCGGCGCTTTCCATGATTTGGAAATGGAGATGCGGGGCGGTCGAGTTCCCTGAATGGCCGACTTGTCCTATCGGTTCGCCTGATACAACCTGTTGGCCCGCATGCACCGTGATCGATTTTGTTCGCAGATGCGCGAACAAAGCGAAAAAACCGCCTTTGCATTTCATGATCACGTGGTTGCCGGCGATATCCCGATATGAGGCCGTACCGTCTTTAAAGCGTTTTGTCACCTCAGCCATGTACTTGAGGTCTCCCCGCAGACTGACAGGCTCTCTCTCCTCGACACCGTCTTCGACGCTGATGATCTGGGCGTCACAGGGAGCAAAAATATCCGCCCCCCAGCCGTAACAGGAACGCAATGAAACCCCATGGAGGAGATACTTGAGGGGGGATGCATCGTAAAACGTATCCGATGTCGGGCCGGGTTTTACAAAGTCGTAGGCGTATGTTTCGCCGAAGGCGGCCAGACCGTGACTTGGAATTCTTTTTGCCGGTGTTGTGGGCGCGAGCCACTCGCCTCGGAGGGGGAAATCGAGGATGACGTCGACATCACTCACCTGTAGTTTCTTAGTCTTTTCTCTCATGTGAGGGTATTATGCAATATCCATCGTATCAAGAACAGCTTTATGAGGGATAGTCTGTCTTTATGGCGGCTTTCTTAGCATAGGAAGTCCTGTAGACAAGACGCATAAGCGCTGCTTCTAGTGGAGGAATCTTCACCGCTCCGCCGATCGATTCGGCGCAGATCGCGGCGCGCGCGGCTTTCTCGACGACCATCGCGATCGCTTCGGCGTCAGGATCCTGTATGAGTAGACCGCGGTCTTTAACGAAGAGCACGACCCTTCCGGGGCTGCGTTCGGGCCACCGCCGTACGACAGGTACCCTGACACCGACGATCTGCGCGAGGTCGTCCAGGACGGCCGGAAGCCTTCGGCCGCGGGAAGCCCAGGCGAGCGTGTAGGGTGCGGTACTGAGGAGGACAGGGGCGCCGTCGTTCAGTGCCGTTCGTTCAATATCTCTCGGGTTCCACGGAGCGTCGGGACGCGCGGGGAGCTTGTTGTGAGACTGCTGAACGAAGAAATCCGCGGCTGCGGTTTCGATATTCCGCACCGTATCGAAGGCTTCCTCGAGTGTCGCGCCCGCCGCAACGGCGCCGTGATTCGCGATGAGGGCGGCGCGGCCGGTCGACAGCACCGTACAGACCGCCTGTGCCAGTCTTTGCGTACCAGGCAGGGCGTAGGCAGCACAGGGAATTTCACCGTCGGATGAGGGCAGTGAATGCCGCGCCGCCGCACAGGCCGAGGCGGCGAATTGGTGTGTGTGGACGATCGCGTGGACATCGGGCCGCGCCGCGTAAATAGCGCGGTGAAGTCCCCGCTCCCCGGAAGGCTTCAGGGGACCGCTCCATTCGCCGCTGTAGATATCGACAAGCGCGAGCATGTTCTCGCGGATGCTGGGATAGGGAATACCGCTCGGCGTGATGAGCATTGTCGACTCTGACACGCGGAGGCTCAGATTGCCCCAGGTGCGCGCGGCGAGCCCTTCTTCGAGGAGCCGCATTCCCGCTGCGACGAGTTGTTTGCGCGATTCGGTGATGGTGGCTCCCGTCATGTTCACTGCGCCGCTCCTTCGATATGAGAGAATACGCGGTCAAATGCTTCGACCGCCCGGTCGATCATATCCTCGGTATAGGCGGCGCTGGTATACAGCCGCGATCCGGCCAGGGTCACGATTCCCTCGGCCATATAGGCGGCGCCCATCTCCTCCATGACCGTTTTCCTCGCCTTGATCTCTTTCATCATCGCCGGAATCTTCCAGGGTCGGGAAAAGTCGATGACGAAGTGCATGGTACCGACGGTCTGAATGTGGCAGATCGAGCCGAAATTATACGCGACAAACGGAAGGTTCCTCTTTTTGATTGAAGCTCTGACCCCGGCGATCAAGCGGTCGCCCATGGCGCCGGCCCGCGCGCTCGCCCCGGTCCTCTCCATCTCTTTCAGGGTGAAGTAGCCCGCAGCTGAGGAAAGCGGGTTGGCCGCCATAGTGCCGCCGACAAGAGCCTTTTTCTGTCCCGCTTCGAGTCCCGCGGCGAGCAGTTTCATGTACTCGCGTTTACCGCCCAAACCTCCCGCCGATGGATAGCCTCCTGCCACGACCTTGCCGAAGACGGTCAGGTCGGGCTCAATACCGAAGTATCCCTGGGCGCCCGACATGCCCAGGCGGAAGCCGGTGACAACTTCATCGAATACAAGAAGAGCGCCGTATTTCGTGCAGAGCGCGCGGACGCCTACGTTGAAATCCCGGGCTAGAGGCCGTGTCCCTGATTCGGGCCCGACAGGTTCGATCAGAACCGCCGCCGTCCCCCCGCGCAGTCGGTTGCGCCTGAGCACGCGCTCGAGATCCTCGAGGTCGCCGGGGAAGAATTCCTGCGTGTGCTTGAACACATAGCGCGGAACCCCATGCGCCTCGAGGTGCCGCGTACCGGGAATCCGCAGGCCGTATGCGAGCTGGTCGCTCCA
>CAZINN010000099.1:0-6557 GCA_964540615.1 uncultured Treponemataceae bacterium
AAGGAGGTTTTATGAACAAAATCATCGCCGTCTGCGGGCTGGATTGCGCCGCGTGCCCGGCCTACATCGCCTCGATGAACAACGACGACGCGCTTCGCAAAAAGACCGCCGCCGAATGGTCCAAGATGTACAACTTCAACTGCACGCCCGAGATGGTCAACTGCCACGGTTGTCTGGCGACCGACGGGGTGCAGATCGGGCACTGCGCCGAATGCGGGATGCGCCTATGCGCGATGAAAAAAGGGCACGCGACCTGCGCCTCCTGCAACGAGTATGAGAGCTGCGCCCAGCTTCAAGATTTTCTGAAAAACGTTCCCGAGGCTAAAAAAAACCTGGAAGCGCTCAGGCGGCGGTAAAAAAGCAAAACCTGAGCCGTCCGCGGGTCGGAGGCGCCGCCGCGACTGTGTCATGGCGGCGCGTTCATCCGCCGCGGGCGAGACCCCGACGACGAATATGCACCGAGTGCCGGCATTATCTCTGTAATGTTCCTCGTTGATTATTTTCCGATCGCTTTTTCAAAGCTCGAAAGCACATCCTTCGGGTCGCCGACGCCGTCGATCGTCAACAGACAGCCTCGCCGCCGGTACCATTCGATGAGGGGGGCCGTCTGCCTGCGGTAGGTCTCGAGACGGATTGCGATCGCCTCCGCCTTGTCGTCGTCGCGGATGTAGAGTTCCCCGCCGTCGAGATCGCAGACGCCATCCCGTGCAGGCGGCATGTTCTCGATATGATAGATTCTGCCGCAGGTCCTGCACACGCGCCTCCCCGAAAGACGGCTCACGACGACCTCGTCCGGCACATCGAAATTCACGACCCTGTCGACGCCGCTTATTTCTTCGAGAGCCTCGGCCTGGGGGATTGTCCGCGGAAATCCGTCGAGTATCCACCCTTGTGCGGCGTCGCTCTGTGCAAGCCGCTCCTTGACCAGTTCGATCGTGAGTTCGTCGGGCACAAGGCCGCCCTTGGTCATTATGTCCTTGACCGCGAGACCGAGCGGCGTGCCGTTCTTGACCGCGGCTCGAAACAAGTCACCCGTTGAAATATGAGGGAGTCCTAAAGCTTTGACCGCGAGATCGGCTATCGTACCCTTCCCCGCGCCGGGAGGTCCCAAAAAAACAAGTTTCATGCCAGGCTCCTTGCACTCACACTACCCTAAAGCATGAGGTTTTTGAACCGTCTCGCCGGGCCAAATCAGATACTCACGTTCGATGCTCACAGATGCTCAACAAAACCTCTTCGGCGCTTAAATTTCATACTCCGGGCCGAGGGGGCGCCCCCGCCCGCGGCTGTCCGGCGCCGCGCTCCAGGGCCGGTACATCCCGTAGCGGAAAAGCAGCTCGAGGCGGGAAAGAATATCCTCCGTCGGCAAAACAAGAGAGATCGCGCCCTCCCTGCGGAAGGCGGTGCTCGACGGGGTGCCGATGAGACTGCGGTCCACGACCAGGCGCACGCCGAGTTCTCGGACGACGCGCGCCAGGGAAGAGGTGACGGCCTTCTTCGTCCGCCGCGCCACATGAAGAGAAAAATGGAAATCGATGCCGTTTTCGTCGGCCGCCTTCCGCCAGGCAGCAAGATCATCGGCGAGGAGCCGCGCCGCTATGGGCAGGACATCCGATCCGATCAAATGCGTAAGCTTGAGCGAAGAGCCGGGATGCAGAGCGAGGAGTCGCTTTACGATCTCGATCGTATCGGCGCCCTCGCCTATATCGAGCGGTACGATCAAAGGATCGAGGACGCCGGCGATCTGCCGTTTCAAGACCTCGAAGCGGAATCGATACTCGGTCTTTCCGGGTTTGCGTTTGTCGAAAGCTCCTTCCGGAATTACGAAGACCACATCGGCCTCGCTCGAGTCGGAGCCCAAAAAACGAAGGGCTGTGGCGAGATGCGTCATTTGAAAGGGATCGAAGGAACCGATAAAAACGCCGATCCGCGCGTCGCGGAGATTATAGTGTATCTCCCTGGGGAAACCGCGCAGGTCGAGGGGCCTGAGTCTTCCTGTCGCGATTTTGCCGTCGATGTGTTCGAGTGATTCGAAGAATAGTCCGCGGAAATAACTGAAGTCCCTCAGCACTTCTTCGCCCAAATACGGCAGGGAGGAGAGGGAATCAAAAATACGGTCGAGTCTCCTGGCGATTCTCGCGACGACGGGCGAAGCGTAGCGGCTGCGCTGGCAGTACGCGGAGCCCTTAGGCTCCGGGCGATTGTCGGCGGACACACTGACAGTATATCGGCTGACGCGTCAACCGCAAGGCGTTTTTTTTCGAACCTAGTTGCGCGGGCCGCCGCGATGGATACAATCGGTATCCGGAGGCAGTATCCCGTGGCGCCTGATGATGCCGGACAACGAACACAAAGCTTGCCCAGCGACATACTCTGCATCCTCGATGCGATGAACGACGCCGTCATCGCCTGCGACCTCGACTTCACCGCGACCTACTGGAACGCCGCCGCCGAGCGGCTGTTCGGATGGAAGGCCGAAGAGGCGGTCGGCAGAGGACTTCCTTCGCTTTTCACCGAGCACCGCGTGTCGCAAAACACGGACGAAATACTCCGCTGTCTTCATACCTCCGGGATGTGGCGGGGCGAAGCCTTCCGCATGCGGGAGGATGGTTCCAGGATCTGCATCGCGACATGCATCACCTCGATGCGCGACGCGCAGGGACGGCATATCGGGTACATCGGGGTGAACCGCGACGTGACCGACGAGAAGAAGGCCGGCGACATTTTCCTTTACAAGATCATCGACAATGCACCCTACCCCATCCTGGTCCACGATGAGGCCGGCAGAATTGAGATGGTCAACCGCGTATGGAAGGAATTGACCGGATTCGAAGCCGGCGACTCATCGACGCTCGACGAGTGGGCTGAATACGCCCTGGCCGATCCGGAACAACCAATATCGTTTAGTGGAGGCGAGTGCGAAATCCGGACCCGCTGGGGGACCCGCCTCAGCTGGTCATTCTCGTCTCAGAGCGTGGGCTCCCTCGCCGATGGAAGGAAGATCACCATCCTGTGCGCCGTCGACACGACCGCCCGGCGCAGGGCGGAGCGCGCCCGCCAGGACAACGCAGACCGCTTCAGCGCGCTCGCGGAGGTATCGCCTATCGGCATCGTCATCGCCCGGGAGGGCTCGATTCTCTACTGCAACGGCGCCGCAGAACGTCTTCTCGGCCTGCCCCCCCGTTTCTCTTCGGGGCTTTCAGTCGCCGAATGGCTCGACGCGATACCCGCCGCGGCGGCAGAGGCTCTCCGTCCGATGCTCTATGAAAGCGCGCGCCGGGCGGGACCGTTTGCGATCGAGGCGGATACGCCGAGATGGGTCGAGGCCATCGCGAAGATCGTCGAGGCCGCGGCCGGCGACATGGAGATGCTGAGCCTCCTCGACGTCACCGATCGGGTGCTCGCCGAGGAACGAGAACGCGAGAGAATGGAGACTCTCGTCCAGACCGAGAAACTCGCCTCGCTCGGCATACTCGTAGCGGGCGTGGCGCATGAAATCAACAACCCCAACTACACCATCGCGATCAACGCCGATATTCTCGCCGACGCATGGAAGTCAGTATCCCCGATCATCGACCGCGAATTGTCGCAGAGACCGACCGACCTCGTCGGCGGCATGGAATGGAACGAGGCGAAGACGCAGATTCCACTTCTTCTCTCGGGCATAGCCGCGGCCTCGCGGGACATCGAGGCGATCGTCAAAGGACTCAAGGACTACGCCCGAGCCGAAAAAAATCCAGAACCCGAGGAAGTCTCGGTGAACCTCGTCGTCAAAGCATCCCTCGCCCTTCTGTCCAATTTCATCAAGAAAGCGACGCGTTGCCTGAAACTGAATCTCGCCGAAGACCTTCCACCGGCGCGCGCCCATTTCCAAAGACTCGAACAGGTCGTCGTGAATCTTGTGCAGAACGCCTGCCAGGCCCTGAGCGATCCCGATCAGGCGGTCGAAATCTCGACCATGTACGATCCCGCGGCCGCCATGGTCATTCTCGAGGTCAGGGACGAGGGGCGGGGCATGGGACCGGAAGAACTGGCGCACGTCAAGGATCCTTTTTTCACCACCAAGCAGAACCTGGGCGGCGTCGGTCTCGGCGTCTCGATTTCAAACTCGATCATCACCGAGTTCGGCGGAAGGCTCGATTATGAATCAGAGCCGGGGGCCGGTACACGAGCCGTCGTCGCCCTGCCGGCCGCCCGCGCCGAAGGAGGGGAGCCTTGAACGGACGCAACGATTCCTCGCCGCAGGGCGCCAATCCCGTATTCACGATCCTGATCGTCGATGACGAGGAGTATGTGCTTGCGAGCGTCGAGACGGCCCTCAAGGCAGAGGGCTTTACCAACATCGCCACAGCCCGCAATTCGAAGGAAGCGATGGAGATATTCGCTGCAAAGGATGTCGGCCTCGTGCTCCTCGACCTGGCGATGCCCGGGATGCACGGAGAATCCCTCCTGGAGAAAATACGCGAAGAGCAGCCCGGCGTCTCGGCTGTCGTCATCACCGGGAACCGCAACATCGAGAAGGCCGTCGAGTGCATGCGGCTCGGCGCATCGGATTACCTGCTCAAACCCGTAGAACGCGAGCGGCTCGGAGCGACCGTCAAACGTCTCGTGGAGCACCAGGAACTTCTCAGGGAGAATCAAGCCATCAAGGAACGCCTGCTCTCCACCACACCGCGGCGCTGCGAGGCCTTTTCGTCGGTGGCGACCGCCGATCCGCGGATGCTCCAGCTCATGGCCTATGCCGAGGCCATAGCGCGCAGTTCCCACCCCGTGCTCATCACCGGCGAGACGGGCGTCGGAAAAGAACTCTTCTCGCGGGCCGTCCACGAGCTCTCGGGCCGCAAGGGTCAGCTCGTCGCGGTCAACGCCGCGGGCCTCGACGACGCCCTTTTTTCCGACCTCCTCTTCGGCCACCGCAAAGGCGCGTACACGAGCGCCGATTCCGATCGGGAAGGCCTGATCGACAAGGCCAGGGACGGGACGCTCTTCCTCGACGAACTCGGCGACTTAAGCCTCGCCTCTCAGGTCAAGCTCCTCAGGGTCATCGAGACCGGCGAATACTTTCCGCTCGGCTCGGAACTCATGCGGCGGGGCCGGGCCCGCTTCATCGTCGCGACGAACCGCGATCTCGAAGCCGATGTCCGCGCGGGCACCTTTCGAAAAGACCTCTATTACCGGCTCCGCGCCCACCTCATCAGGATTCCTCCCCTGCGTGAGCGCATGGGCGACCTGCCGCTCCTCGTCGAGCTTTTTGTGGCCCGCTGCGCGGCCGAACTCGGCAAGGAGCCCCCGGAAGTCCCGAACGAGCTCTACGCCCTGCTGCGCGGCTACGATTTTCCAGGAAATGTACGCGAGCTGCAGTCCATGGTGTTCGAGGCCGTCAACGAGCACATGCTCGGCCCCCTGCCCCTCGCGCCCTTCAGAGCCGCCATCGGCGCACGGGAAGATGCGTCGATCCGACCCCAGGAAAAAGGAAGCACCTCCATCGTTTTCCCGAACCCGCTTCCCTCGGCGAGCGAACTGACGGAAATGCTCTTCGACGAGGCGCTCAGGCGGGCGGAGGGCAACCAAAGCGTCGCAGCGCGGCTTTTAGGCGTTTCTCCACAAGCAGTAAGCAAACGTCTAAAGCTCAGACGCGAGCGGGATGACAACCTAGGTTGAAAGCTCCAAAAAAACGTTAAATGTACGTAAAACCAGTTTATTCATTGTAAAATTTGATATTCACGCCTCCGATGAACGCATGCCCGCTTCAACCTAATTTGATATCCAGAAAGAGTTTCTACGAATCGAAACACTCTATTTCCATATAAATCAGTTAGTTATCAAAAAACAGCGATCTGGCATGGAGCTTGCTTTATGTCCAGCATGCATGAAATAGAGACTGATGGGAAATATGAAGTCATCCTCAATGCGGAGACGGCTCTCGTTTCCGTGATTCTCCGGCATGTAGCCTCTTTCGCGCAGAGCTTCGCGGCCTCTCGGATAGATGAACTGCTCATCGTCGTCAGAGAACTGCTCACGAACGCGATCGTTCATGGAAGCAAGTCGGACGGAACCAAGATGGTGCGGCTTGTCGTATCCTTTTCCGACAACCGCTTCAAAATCGAAGTGGATGACGAAGGCGAGGGCTTCGAGCACGAGGCTCTCGACCTCCGCCTTCCTGATTATCCGTTCTCCCTTTCAAGGAGGGGGCTGATAATCGTTCACGAGCTGACGGAGGAGCTCGTTTTTCTGGGTCGAGGGAATCGAGCCCGTGCTGTCGTGCACGCGCACGAAGCACCGGATCGCGGCGAGGCCGATTACCCCATCGTCGTCGCCGCCGGAGATCAAAATCACAGGGAGGAACAATGTACAAACCAAATGGCGAGGAACTGATGAGCCCGCTCGAAGAAATGGCGGCGCGGGAACGGCAGTCAAAAAACAAAAAACCTAAAATCGACGATTCCCCGAAAATCGATTCTTTGCGTTCCGCTCTGTATAGCGCGCTGTACGGCTCGAGGCTGAGCCAAGAGCAGAGCGTTCTCGATTCCACGGCATGTTTTGGACGGTGATGAAGA
>CAZINN010000100.1:0-6396 GCA_964540615.1 uncultured Treponemataceae bacterium
GCATGGGGCTGAAGGGGATGAGGGGCTCGACCGCGATCGCCTCGGGCGGAAGGAAATAATCGGCCATGCACTCCTTGAAGACTTCCTCGGTCTTGATGATCTTGTTGATATCGTAGCCGAGATCGTACTCGGTGCCGCGGAGCGCGTGCCACATTGTCAGCACATCGGTCTGGCAGGTGCCGCCCGAGCAGGGCGCGAGCGAAAGGTCAACCTGGTCCGCTCCGGCGTTGATCGCCGCCATGTACTGGGCCACGCCGATGCCGGCGGTTTCGTGCGAGTGGAACACGATGTGCGCGTCCTTGCCTAACAGAGCGCGCGCCTGCTTTATGGTCTCGTAGACCTTGCTCGGGACCGAGGTGCCCGAGGCGTCTTTGAAGCAGACGGAATCGAAGGGGATACCCGCATCGAGTATCTTCTTCAGCGTCGCAACGTAGAACTCGGGCGTGTGGCTGCCCTCGCAGCCGGGAGGAAGCTCCATCATGGTGACGGCAACCTCGTGCTTGAGCCCGGCGTCGTGAATGCACTGCCCCGAATAAATGAGATTATCCACATCGTTCAGGGCGTCGAAGTTGCGGATCGTAGTCATACCGTGCTTCTTGAAAAGCATAGCATGCAACTTGATGATATCCCGCGGCTGGGAGGTGAGGCCGACGACGTTGACGCCCCTGGACAGGGTCTGGAGATTCGCGTCCGGACCAGCGGCCTTGCGGAATGCGTCCATCATGTCGAAGGCGTCCTCGTTGCAATAGAAATACAGGGATTGGAAGCGCGCCCCTCCACCGGCTTCGAAATGCGTGATACCGGCTTCGACAGCCGCCTCGACGGCGGGCAGAAAGTCTTTTGTGAACACCCGCGCCCCGTAGACAGACTGAAAGCCGTCCCGGAAGGCGGTGACCATCGATTTGATTCGTTTCTTCATACTCGGGTCCCCCTCGATGCGATGCTACGATTGTCTATCGTACGCGGCAGCGATGGCCGCCGCTATCTCGGCGCCTGCAGAACCACGATCATCCGCGGGTACCGGCGCGGGGGTTGATTCTTCCTCAGGGAAAAATCGGACCACAAGCGCCGAAAAACCCTTCATGATCGCCACGAGCAAAATCAAAAAAGCAAATACAACCGCCATACCGACGACGGTGATAATGAGACTATTAACGATCATGCACGACTCCTCGAAAAATCTGAGGTGCTTGTGTTTTGAATTGTTCCATAATAGTCAATTATTCATGTTTGATTCAAGAGGTCGGCGGATTCGACCTTGCATTTATTTCATCACAGCACATATGAAAAACAACAAAAATGTAACTTTCAGCAAAGACAGACACTCGACTCACAACGAAACATGACACTCTAAAAGAATACGTCAAAATCTGAAATACGGTGATATACTTGAATTATTGAAGGATTACGTAATTTCAAACACTCAATCTGAGGAGCTGGTATGGGAAAACATCATGTCGTGCCGCGCGGAGAACTCTGGGCGGTGAAGGGAGAAGGCAAGTCAAGGGCGAGCGCCGTCTTCGCCACCCAGGCGGAGGCGATAGCGGCGGCGAAGAAGATCGCGTCCAATCAGGGCGGATACGTCCTCATTCACAGACGCGACGGCACGATCAGAACCGAGCGTGTCGAGAAAATCACCGGCACCATCAAGGTCGACGTCACGCCCGACGAGTCGTTGACGGTCGTTCAAAACAAAATCGAGCGCGCCAACAAGCGTTTGAAGGCACTCGCGGCAAAGGTCGCTACAAAGAAAAAAGCGCGGGACAGGAAGGCCGCAAAGAAAAACTCGCATGCCGCCAAAAAACCCGCCGTGAAAAAAACTACGGCGAAAAAAACGGCCGCAATGAAGAAGACGACGTCTGTCAAGAAAAGCACTAGGCGCCCAAAAACACCGAAACGAACAACAAGCATGACGAAAGTCAGCAGCACGCGGAAAGCGTCGATAAAAAAGAGTACAGGTGCAGCGGTCTCTAAAAAACAAGGCGCAAAGAAAACGATCGGTGGCCGCGGCCTCAAGGTTATCCTGAAAAGCGCGTCAAAAGCGGTGAAGAAGCTCATTCCGAAACGCTGAGACGCAAGTACCGGCGACGCCGACTTTATCGGGGGCCTCGACATTGACGCCGGGCCCCTCCGCCTCCTAAAATCTCGGTATGTCCTCCATCGTGACCTGGCAGCCGCCGATGAAACGAGTTCTTGTCGCCCTCGCGCCGGCGGTTCTCGCCTCGGTCTGGTTCTTCGGCTGGAGATCGTTTGTCCTGATCTCCGTCGTATCCATCGCAGGTTTTTTCACAGAGTATATTTTCAGCCGCTTTTCAAAACAAACGGTGACATCCTCGATCTTCGTCACATGCCTTCTCTTCGCTCTCTCGCTTCCGCCGACGATTCCCTTGTGGATCGCCCTTGTCGGCGTCGTCTTCGGTGTCGTTTTCGGCAAAATGGTCTTCGGAGGCTTTGGACGAAACGTTTTTAACCCCGCCTTAGTCGGGCGCATTTTCATCTATGTCAGCTTCGCAGGGCCCATGACGACGAAATGGCCGAGTCCCCTGACCGTCACATCCGACATACTCTCGCTTCCATTCGGTCCGGGCGGCTTCACCCGCTACGCCGCGGACGCGACGAGTTCGCCGACGCCGCTCGGCATATCCGCATCGGGTGGTGATGTCGATGTCTTGAGCCTCTTGTGGGGGAATGTCTCGGGCTGCATGGGCGAAACAAGCGCGTTTCTGCTCATTCTCGGCGGAGCATTCATTATATGGAAAAAAGCCGCCAGCTGGCGCATCGTATTATCGGCCTTTCTTTCCTTTCTGGTTTTTCAGAGCGCCTTCTGGCTTTCCGGTGTCAAAGGCGCGGCGGATCCTCTGTCAGCAGTGCTTTCGGGCGGTCTCATCCTCGGCTTCTTTTTTATGGCGACCGATCCTGTTTCGGCGGCGCAGACCCAGGGCGGCCGCTGGATCTACGGAGCCCTGGTCGGCTCGCTCACCGCGCTCATCCGCGTTTTCTCGGTCTGGCCCGAGGGGACTATGTTCGCGATACTCCTCGGCAATACCTTCGCTCCGCTCGTCGATTACCTTGTGCGCCGTTCCGCGGATCGAGCCAAGGCGCGCGCGTCAGCGGAAACGGCCGCGAGCGGCGGGACCGCGCGCGACGAAAGGCGGACGCCGTGAACGCGCGGGTCAGGGCCGTCCTCTTCACGGCCGCGGTGACAGCGGTCTTTGTCGCGCCTCTCGCTCTCGTTCACGAGCTTACAAAGGACCGGGTGGAACAGAACCAGGCAGCGCGCTTACAACGCGCCGTTCTCGAGGCTGCGGGGTTTTCAGTTCCGGCGGCCTATGCCGACGTCGTCGCGCTTTTTAATTCCCGCGTCGAAGACAAGGGCCTGGCGCCGGAGAGAGGCGCCGTCTATGCCATCACCTCCGAGCCCGGCTCGGGAGAAGCGGCCTACGTGATCGCCCAAGCCGGCTCGGGCCTCTGGGGCCGCATCGTCGCCCTGGTCGGCTTCGAGGCGGACCGGAAAACCCTGACCGGCCTGTCCTTTCTGGAGCAGACCGAGACCCCGGGTCTGGGCGCGCGGATCGACGAGAATGCCTTCAAGGCGCAGTTCCGGGGCAAACGCGGCCCCTTTACGACTGTGCCCGAAGGGACTATGGCGGCGGCCGACCAGTTCGACGCGATAAGCGGGGCGACGCTCTCATCCAACGCGGTCAAAGACATACTGAACGCCGCGGCCGCAAAGGCGGCGGCGCTTGACGAATAAAGGAGGAAACGCGATGCCCGAAACAGATGCGGCCCGGCGCTCCGAGGCGGCGGCGCCCCGGCGAAGCAGGGCGGCAGGCATTTTCCTCTCGGGTCTGGGCAGGGACAATCCCGTCTTCGCACAAATACTGGGAATCTGCTCGACGCTGGCCGTGACGAATTCGGTCCGAAACACGATCGTCATGTGCCTCGGCCTCGTATGGGCATGCTCGATGTCGAATCTCTCGGTCTCGATCCTCCGCGTCAAAATCCCCTCGCGCGTCAGAATGATCATCGAGACCCTCGTCATCGCGGTCTGGGTCATCATCGTCGATCTCGCGCTCAAAGCCTACCTGCCCGACATATCGCGCCAGCTCGGCCCCTATGTGGGCCTCATCATCACCAACTGCATCGTCATGGGCAGGACCGAGGCCTTCGCGCTCTCGAACCCGCCGCACTTCGCCTTCCTCGACGGCGTTTCGAGCGCCCTCGGCTATTCCTACGTCCTGCTTATCATCGCGTCGATACGCGAGCTCATGGGATCGGGTACATGGCTCGGTATCAGCATTCTCGGCGCATGGTGGACGAAGTGGTCCATCATGACCATGGCGCCGAGCGCCTTCTTTCTCCTCGCCGTGTTCATCTGGGTCGTGCGCGGGGCGATTCTACGGGGGGATGGGAAATGAGCGACTTCAATTCCATCGGAGCTTTCGCCGTTTTTTTCGGCTCCGTCTTCACGAACAACATTCTGCTTTCGAACTACCTCGGGATGTGTTCCTTCCTCTCGGTTTCGCGGGAGATCGATTCGGCCGCCGGCCTCGGTGCCGCCGTCGTCTTTGTGATGACGCTCGCGAACGCCCTCAACTGGCCCATCCACTACTTCATTCTCGTCCCTCTCGGCCTCGAGTACCTGGGCTTCATCGTCTACATCATCGTCATCGCGGGCACGGTCCAGCTCGTCGAGATGATCGTCGAACGCGTCTCGGAGCGGCTGTACAACGCTCTGGGCATATTCCTCCCGCTCATCACGGTCAACTGCGCCGTGTTCGGCGCGGTGCTCTTCATGTTCATACGAAAGTACGACTTTTTCTCCTCGCTCGCCTTCGGGCTGGGCGGCGGGGCGGGCTGGGCCCTGGCCATACTCGCGATGGCCGGCATCAGGCAGAAGATCGCCAAGGCCCCGATACCCAAGGGATTGGAAGGGCCGGGCATCACCTTGATCACCGCGGGCATCATGGCCCTGGCCTTCATGGGCTTCTCGGGCATGATCAGAACGAGCTAGAAACCAAGGAAGAATCGATGTTGTCGCTGTTCAGCGCTGTAGCCGTATCGGTCGGCGTCGCCGCCGCCCTAGCCGCCGTCCTCGCGACGGTCCTGATGGCCGCGGACGCGGTCATCGGCGATTACGGGGACCTCAGGCTGTCGATCAACGGCTCCAGCCGCGCGTTGATCGTGCGCGGCGGCGACAGCCTTCTTTCCACCCTGAAAGGTCAAAATATCTTCATTCCCTCGGCCTGCGGAGGGCGCGGGTCCTGCGGTCTATGCAAAGTCAAAATCGAAAGCGGCGCCGGCGAGATTTCGCCGACCGAGGCGCCCTGGCTCAGCCCCGAGGAACGCGCATCAGGGATACGACTTTCCTGCCAAGTCAAAGTAAAGCGCGACATGGCCCTGTATATCCCGGAATCGCTCTTCTCGGTCAGACAATACCGGACCAAAGTGCTGTCGATCCGCGATCTCACCTACGATATCAAGGAAGTGACGCTCGGCCTCGTCGATCCTCCCGAAATGTCCCTGGTCGCGGGCAAGTTCGTGCAATTCGTCGTGCCCGCCTACGGGAGCTCGCCCGAGCCTGTATATCGCGCGTACTCGATCGCTTCGCCCCCTTCGCAGAAAGGCCGGATCGAGCTCGAGATCCGCAAGGTGCCGAACGGAATCTGCACCACCTACGTCTTCACGCGCCTCAAGGTCGGCGACTCTGTGACGATCAACGGCCCCTTCGGGGACTTTTACCTGCGCGACGGCGATCGTGATATTATCTTCATCGCCGGCGGCTCGGGGATGGCCCCGATACGGAGCATACTCCTCGACATGGCCGAAAAGGGCCTAAGCCGGAGGGCGACATACTTCTTCGGGGCGCGTACGCTCCGCGATCTGTTTCTCGTGGACGAGATGCGCGATCTCGAAAAACGCATGCCGAATTTCAGCTTCATTCCGGCCCTCTCGAGCCCGGATCCCGGGGACAACTGGTCGGGCGAGACCGGGCTCGTAACCGAGGTCCTCGACAGGAGACTCGGCGACCTGAGCGGCCACGAGGCCTATCTCTGCGGCAGCCCCGGAATGATCGACGCCTCGGTCAAGGTCCTAAGAGCGAAGGGCATGAGCGAGGACCGCATCTTCTACGACAAGTTCGCATAACGTGCGAAGAGGGGTCCATGAAAGAGAGTGTTCAAATGAAAAAAATCGAGGCGAGGATGGCGCCGGGCGTCATCAGCCTCGACGGCTTTCTCGGCTCCGACCGCCGCTCGCTGTCCGAGATCCTGGCCGCGGACGAGGCCGAGGCAGCCCGGCTCAGCCTTTCGCACAGGGCGATAGCCGATCGCATGCGCAGTCTCCGCGAGGCGGGCGCGGCGGGCCTCGGCGAGGCAGTACCTGTGGCGCCTCACT
>CAZINN010000101.1:0-6259 GCA_964540615.1 uncultured Treponemataceae bacterium
CCCGGCCGCATCCGATCGCGTTGTGCCCTACCTCCGAGTTGCCCATGTCATCGTCCGAAGGCAGGCCCACCGCGGTGCCGTGAGCCTTAAGCTTCGTGTGAGGGCACGAGGCTTCCATCGCCCTGAAGGCCAGCATCTTGGAATCGGCCACCGCATCACCTTCGACGTATGCTCCGTACCCTACTCCATCCATAATCACAAGAACGAGGGGGCCGCGCCGGCCCTTCCACGAAGGATTCTTTTTAAGTGCGTTCACCATCACGGTCTCCTTGCGATGCGGTCTAGATGCAGTGGAACAGCCGGCCAGCCGGGGCCGTTCGTCATTCTGCGAAGTATTCGATGAGCGTGCGGACGGGCAGAGGCGCCAGGGTCCGTTCGTATTCGAGGAAGGGCAGACCGATAACGGCGAAAGCGCCTATCGGCTTCGCTCCGCCTTCTTCCAGAATTTGAGATGCGGCCTTTATGGTGCCGCCCGTCGCGATGAGGTCGTCCACGATGAGGACCCTTCCGCCGACGGGAATATCAGCCTCGTGAATTTCGATCTCGGCCTCTCCATACTCGAGCTCGTACTTTTTCGAGCGTGTCTTCCCGGGCAGCTTCCCTTTTTTGCGTACGAGGATGAGCGGAATATCGAGACGATCGCAGAATGGAGCGGCGAAAAGAAAACCGCGGGATTCGATCGCGGCGACGGCTTCAATCCCCGCGCCCTGATAGAGTTTGACCATCGAGTCCAGACAGTAACCGAAGGCGCGCGGAGAGGTCAGTACGCTGGTGATATCGTAGAAAAGTATGCCTTTTTTTGGGAAATCCGGTACTCTACGGATGGCGTCGTCAAGATTGAATCCGACCGGCATATCTATCCCCTCATCTTCCGGATCGCCTGCTCTTCGCATGGAAATACTATGCTTTGCCCGCGAACGATGTCAAGTTCGGAAGTCGTATCACCAGGCACTACGGCGTCCTGGGTATTACGGCGTCGGATCGAATTCTCTGCGGGACTGCATTCCCTCGTTTTCTTCCCTCGACGCCTTCTGCTCGGCGGAGTATTCGAGAAGCGCCTCACGCCTCAACCGCTCCTTTTTCGCTTTGGCTTGGCGGATGAGAAAGTCGATCGTTCCGACGGCGATCGAAGCGCAGGCCGCCGCGCCGATCCTGAGCAGTTTCTCCTCTTCCGACACCTCCGCTGAATACTCCGATTTGAAAGGCCAGGGCGCATACTCGGGGGCGCATCCGTTCGCGAAGTATCTTCCAATATCGAACGACAAGTCGGAATACAGCAGCATGAGGGGGAAGGAGCCGAGCGTTACGATTCCGAATCGGGCAAGAGCGTTCTCCCGGTCGATGGAAGGCTGCGGAATCGGCGTTCCCTCCTTTCCGCCTCCGTCCTGCGCCGCAAGCCTTAAGGCTATGAAGAGGAGGACGGGCAAAACGTATTTCTTCATGCACACGCCTCTGTAAATAAAATAGTACCCAGCCTCACCGAGGTTGAGCCTTCTTCGACTGCTATCTCGAAATCCCCCGACATACCCATCGAAAGCTGATCGAACGAGGGAAGGTCGAACCGTGAACGCACGGTATCGCGCGCTGAAAAAAGAGAACGGAACGAAGCTCTGACAGGGCGGGGATCATCGCTATTCGGCGCCATAGTCATGAGCCCGCGCGGCACGACGCAAGGAGTGTCGATCCGAAGATAGGCATCGAGGGCCCTGCAAAGATCATCGATAGAGCGGAAGCCCGCTTTCGATTCCTCGCCGGTGTGCAGTTCGAGCAACACCTCGACCCGTCTGCCGGCGGTCCGCGCCCTCGCCTCTATATCGAGGAGAAGATCGAGCGAATCGACCGATTGTATCCTGTCGAAGAGCTCGACAGCTTTCTTGACCTTGTTCGATTGAAGACTTCCGATCAGATCGAAGCGGGCATCGGAATGAGCCGTGAAAAAAGTTGTGTATTTCGCGCGGGCTTCCTGAACCCTGCTTTCCCCAAAGGCCCGTATACCCGCGGCCCAAGCGGCCTCGGCCGCTTCGATCGGATGGTTTTTTGTCACGGCGAGAATCTCCACCGAGCCGGGATCTCTGCCCGATCTTCGAGCCGCCGCTCCAATTCGTTCCCGGACCCGCGTCACAGAATCGGCGACAAAACCGTAGGCCATGAGGGATAGTATACAACTCCGCCCGTCGCTGTCGCTATAACTCGTCATCCGCCTCGTCCGCGGGCCAGGATCGCCATGACATCACCCGCGCCCCACTGTTTTGCGAGACGATCGAGGGCGGGCTTGATGCACGCGGGGCGCAGACCGCGGGCCCACCCGCCCCAGGTAATGCACCGCGAAATGGCGAAGCCACACGAAACAAGCATGTCTCTGAGAGTCCGCAGAGAGAAGAGGTAGAGATGGTCGTAAATCGCGCTCCTCCAGCGCGGTCCCAGAAGACGGGCCTGCAGCCCGTCGGCATTCGGTGTCGTCAGGATCAAGAGTCCATCGGATTTCAAGATGCGGCGGGCCTCCACCAGGAAGGATACGGGATCATTGAGGTGCTCGATGAGATGTGAGGCGTGGATAAATTCGAAACTGCGGTCGGGAAGCGCGGCCGATTCGAGCGTTCCCTCGATGATCTCAAGACCGTAACGTTTTCTTCCATATTCGGCCTGGGCTGCCGAAATCTCGACGCCGAGACAATCCCATCCCCGGTCGCGCAACGCGCACAGCAGTGCTCCGGTCGCGCAGCCGACGTCGAGAACCCGAGGGCGTTCTCCCCGCGCCCCTGAGCGGACGAAAAACGGCGCGGCGGCGTCATCCAGGGCAAGGTCGTCCAGGGCGCGCAGTTCGAGGTCGCGATACGCTTCCTGGTTCTCTTCTTCGTACTTTAGATATGACTCGTCATAGCGGACGCGTACAGCTTCAGGCAGGGCTTGTGGGTTTTGCTGAATAAGGCCGCAGCGACGGCAACGAACGAAGGAAAAACCGCCGCAGTTCCAAAGTTTTTTCATTTCATGACCGCCGCACAAGGCGCAGGGGACAGGTTTCGACGGTTCTTCCCGCGGATGCGTGGCGAATGTTTTTGACGAAGCTCTACTCAACTGAAATCGTCCATGTCGAGGCGCGCTTGTTTCCAGCGGCGTCCTCGACTCGCAGTTCCAGGGTGATCCGGCCCCGCGCGAACTGCCGCTCGGCAAGAACCCATCTTCCCTCCGAGGTCCTGAGCGCCGCCATCGCGCCGCCATCGCTCGAGAAGAAAACAAGATCGCCGTCGGCCCCCCGGGCCACGTCGAAGACCTTCCGCGATACTTCAAGACCATCGACAGCGAGCCGGATGATATAGGGAGCGAGCGGCCCGACGACCCATGATGAATCCGCAGGATCGGCGACATCGACGGAAACGGTATAGGTTCCTTGAGACAGTCTCGAGGCGGCGCCGAGGACATAGGTCGTTCCGCCGCGCGAAAGCGCGAGCGAACGAATAAGCGGCGGCTTGTCGTCGGCGAGCGGAGGAAGCACCAGGAGCGGATTAACCCAGCCGCCCTCGCGTCGATCGAATACTCCGAAAAAAACGCCCGAACCCTCGGCCCATCCCGAAGAGCCGGCCCTTCCAAGAACAGCGGTGGAAGGAACTTTTTCGAGATAGTCCGATACGGTTCCAGGCGCGAGATGGGCGTACACTGCGGCGAGACCCTTGCCGTGTTCGACGATGACGAAGGATCCAAGCGGTGTCGGCAATCCTGCGGGGTGACGTCCCTCCTCGAGATGGAAGGACAGCTCGCCTTCTTCCGACGCGCGCACGAGGCCGTCTTCCGATGCCAGGGATAGGCCGAACACCAGGCGACCCGCCGCGGGGGTTCCGAAGGTCGCGGAGATGCGCGGGGGAGAAAGAGGCCAATCGAGGGCGGCGAGGGCGCCCGTGACGCAGACAAAAACCGCCGCAGTGATTTTTACAACCGACGCGCGCCGAAGGGTCTTCATAGCTCCCTCAGATCCAGCCGAGCGATGCGGTCGTCCGCCCCCACAAAAACCGCGTCCCCGATTGTCTGGATATATGTCTGCCCCGCCGACAGCGGAACATCGATGACAACCTTCCCCGAGGGAAGCGCGCAGACAAGACGCCGTTTGTGCTCGGTTCCGGCGATGAAGACAAGAAGCCAGCCGTCACGCAGTGTCTGACCGAATCCGCTCGGCGAAGCGACGCGAAGGACCGTTTCGCGGCCCCCGCGGCTCGAATGTTCGAAAATGCCCACGCCTTCGGGCGACTCGAAGAGCATCCGCCGGCCGTCGGGCGTGAAAGCCATGGCGATCGGACGTCGATAGTCCGAGTCAAGCCACCGGTGATAAGCGACCCGGTACGCCGAAATTCGTTTTTCCAGCACAATGAGGCGCTGGCGATCGAGGCCAGAAACCGCCGCGACAGTCTTCCCGTCAGGAGAGACTGCGACGCCGAATATTCCGGAAATACGCGAAGCTCCGGGGGAGAAATTCAAAATCTCCTCCCCCGATGGATCGATGCCGACGATGGAGCCGTCCATGAGCCCGAAGACCGCCAGCGAAGGACAAGCGGCGAAGGCGGTCGCGACCGAAGAGAATCGTCTCGACCAGAGGATCCCCCCCTCCGCGCCGAGTTCGCAGACGCTCGCCTGATCCGGTCCGATGACGAATCGCCGCGAAGCCGCGAAAAAGGGATAGCCCAGCGCGTCGACCTTGGCAATAACCGAACCTCGGGGTGAGACAATTGAAAAACCTGTAGAAAGGCGATCGTAGACAGCATATGCGTCGGAGGCCAGCGCGACGCCGTATGCAGGAACCGCCGCGAAAAAAATCGAGCCGTTCGGTGAGAAATATCCGAAGCGGTCACCCAATCTGAACGGTATCGCATCACCCTCTGCGGAATTTGCTTCCGCGACATTCGGAGAGGACGGCGCCGAGGCGAGAAGCCGCGCCCAGCTCGGCGCAAGGACAAGCTCCTTGGGCAGCGGATGAGCGCAGACGAAGAAGTAGACTATTCCTACCGCCGCGGCCAGCACAATGGCGATTCTCTTCTTCCCCGCTTCTTCCATCGACCCGTCACTCCGAATCGCCGGCTCGAAATACGAAAGAAACTGAATCGGCCGGCGATCGAAATGGTATATACTTGCATGACATACTGTCAACTCATGAGGGGAAGCCGGATGGATTTAGGAGAACTTTATTCGATCGCGCTCAGAACCGCGGGAAACGCATACGCGCCCTATTCGAAATTCCGTGTAGGCGCGGCCCTTCTCTGCGAAGATGGTTCCGTCGTTACAGGTGTCAATGTCGAAAACCGATCCTTCGGACTGACGATATGCGCCGAACGCGGGGCCGTTATGGCTGCAGTATGCGCCGGGAAACGCAGGTTTTCAGCAATCGCCGTGGCTACCCCGGATGCAGAATACCCGGTCAGCCCCTGCGGCGCCTGCCGCCAGGTGCTCTCGGAATTCATGCGGCCCGACGCTGTCGTCGTTTTCGGCTCGTCGGCAGACAAGCTCGTGACCACAAACATTGCCGAGCTTTTCCCCTATGACGCGCTCCACGAGTTGGCTGATTGAACTGAGAGTCACACGGACGTTTCGTGAGTTTCTCAGGTTTCGTTTATGTCCAACGAGATAATGAATCGAGTTCTTCGTACAAAAATTGTTCGGCCATGGAGTTACTCCGCTTCCCGTAGGGCGCGTTCCAGCAGGTCGCCGACCTTGAGCTCGACTGCCCATTTCCGTAGATAGTCAAGTTCGAGTTCGCCCGCTTGCGTTTTCAACATACCGAGGATATCGCGCCACTGACGGTCGGATACTTCGCCGCCCATGCGATACCATTCCAGTTTGGAGAGGATTGTATCTTCGGGACTGGCAAATTTCGTGCTGACTTCCGTCTCGAAGGTAAACGTCTGCCTTTGGGCGCGGGAAAGTTGGGCTTGAAGAAAGGGACGCGGGCGCGGGATGAACACATCCACTTTGAACATCGTTTCGCGGTGAATGATGTTGAAACTGGAATGACGCCGAATGGCTTCAACTATCATCTCATCGTCCACAAAAAACTCATCCTGCAGGGCGGCGACAAAAGGCGCAAGGTGTTCGAGCCGCATTTCCGCCACAATGTCCGAGTCTTGCGTGGTTCGCACCATGCCGTACAGTGTGGAGGCGAGCGAGCCGCCGATGAAATAAGGAACGCCGAGACTTTCGAGAACGCCCGTCACCTTGAGCGTGACGTAAGCGCTACCATCCCCCCGTTCAAGGCTTTGAATAGGATTGTCCTAAACCA
>CAZINN010000102.1:0-6239 GCA_964540615.1 uncultured Treponemataceae bacterium
CGCCGGCGTGATGGATGAGGCGGGGCTCTTCTATTCGACCGAGGGCGAGACATGAGGCGGCCAAGACTTGGCGCCCTCATGCGAGTATGGATATGATAAACAATCCCCGTGCGGGGGGAGCGTATAAGGCATGGCATGGCGAGGCAAGGCATGCGCTCTTCCTAGAAGAGCGAAACCTTGTTAGTCGGAGGCTTACGATGAAAATCGAAGCTCGGGAT
Source organism: uncultured Treponemataceae bacterium (assembly GCA_964540615.1). Lineage (GTDB taxonomy): Bacteria > Spirochaetota > Spirochaetia > Treponematales > Rectinemataceae > CAZXXZ01. The sequence continues at coordinate 219 of CAZINN010000102.1, forward strand.
GTTATCGCCTATAGGATCGGCTCAGAGCTTGTTTGCATTCAATGCGCGGAAGCAGAGGAGGTCGACGAGTTGACGCTCGACAACATCTTCACGGTCGATGATCGGGACGGTAGCGACAATCTCTTCTTTTGCGACCGATGCAAGGAGCTGATTTAAGAAGCGCCTAGCCTGGGGGCCCCGCACGGCCCCCTTTTTCTTGCTCCCTTAGACTACGCGGACCCGCCCAGGTACGATACTAACGGCCGCGACGAGCCAAGCCTCCACAAGCAAGATCGCCGCAAGGCCCCCTCCGCAAGAGGGGGCCTTTCTTGCCCCTAATCTCAAGCCCTTGGCCGCCTCCTCCAGGCGCAAGACCGCCCCCTCGACGAGGAGGCGGCCCTCGGTCTCGGGTACCTCATCGAGGGGCTCGCAAAGGAAGTGGCTACAGAAGTGGCTACACGTTAGGCGAAATCGGGCGGTCTGCCCGGTAGCCGCGCCACCAGATACGCCACCAATAAGCAGTGAAAAAATAAGAAAAAACAGGCTAATTGGTATTGACTACGGAAAAGGATAGTTTTACCCTATCGAAAGATAGGAAAACTACGGAAAACGGATAAAACAGGCTTACCGGGTTCGGGACCAAGAGATCGGTGGTTCAAATCCACTCAGCCCGACACATCATAAAGGCGCCGAACGGCGCCTTTTTTTATTTCACGTTGGGCTGAGTGGATTTGAACCGAGCGAGCGCTGCGCGATGAGCGCAGAAAGGGCGTCAGGATTCGCCCGCCGGCGAGCGAGGCGGCCCATTGACTAAGGAGCGCCTTACCTGTTTACTTCTTCCTTGCGGACGGATGAATCCGTTCCGACGCGCTTTGAAAAGCGCTGCAAGTCTGTACATCCCGTTTAGCATTCGATAATCCGACGATTATCCAGGACGCCTCGAAGGTGAATCCGCAAAGATTCAGCTGCGGAGGGGCCGCCCTATGGCATGGTTTTTCGAGCGGGAAGAATGCATCCTCGAATCAAAACTACGACAGCTCGTCGATAAAGCCGCGGGCGAGGCGGCCGAGAGGATATGCGCAGGTCCTAGGCGTGTTCTCATTCTTCCCCCGGACATCACACGGGCACACAGCGGAGCCGGAGGTATCGCGGAACAGCTGTACCACATTTTCTCGGAACATGCCGAGGTCTATGTCATGCCGACGCTCGGACAGCACCTACCGCATACGAAAGAGCAGAACAAACGCATGTTCGGGTCGATCCCCGAAAACCGCATTCTCAAGCATGATTGGCTACGTGATGCGAAGCGCCTCGGAGAGATACCTGCGGACTATGTGTCGTCCCTCACCGGCGGCGCCGCGGATTGGGCAATTCCGGTATCGGTCAACCGAATCCTCTTCGATGAACCCTGGGATCTGATCATCAACGTCGGCCACGTCGTTCCCCACGAGGTGCTCGGTTTCGCGAATCACAACAAGAACTATTTCATCGGGCTCGGCGGCAAAGAAATGATCTGCGCCTCGCACATGGCCGCGGCCTGCTATGGCATCGAAAAAAACCTCGGCGAACTCGTTACGCCGCTCCGGCATTGCTTCAATAAAGCCGAATCCGAGTTCCTCGGCATGCTTCCCGACCTGTACATACTGATCGTCACGGCCTACGACAGCGACAATCACCTCGTACCTGTAGGCTTCTACTGCGGCGACGATGAGGACACATACATCCTCGCAGCTCAACACTCGAGCGCGGTCAATGTCACAACCGTACCTCCGCTCAAAAAAGTCGTCGCGGTCATGCAGGAAGACGAATTCGCGAGCACCTGGGTGGCGAACAAGGCGATCTACCGGACGCGAAAAGCCATCGCCGACGGCGGAGAACTTGTCATAATCGCCCCCGGACTCGAACGATTCGGAGAACAGGAAGCCGTCGACGCTATCATAAGAAAATACGGATACTGTGGAACAGACCGCGTTATGCGCCTTTACAAGGAGCACGCAGAGCTTCGGGACTTGACCCACGCGACGGCCCATCTTATCCACGGCTCAACCGAGGGGCGATTCACGGTCACATACGCTCCGGGGCATCTATCACGCGCGGACATCGAGGCCGTCGGCTATCGATACACCGATCTCGAAAAGGCGTTAAATTATTATAATATAAATTCACTGAAAAACGGATTCAATACGCTGCCGTCGGGAGAAGAGATCTATTTCATCGAAACTCCTTCGGCGGGATTATGGACGATGCAAGCTCAAATAGAACGTAATTAGTTTTTAAATTTACGGAGGCTTTCATATGAACAAGGAACTATGGGACAAGGCGGTCGCCTTTCACGGTCATGCATGTCCGGGACTCGCGATCGGGTTCAAGGCCTGCGAGGCGGCGATGGAAAAGCTGGGGATCGGGGCGTCCGAAGACGAGGAATTGGCCTGCGTGACCGAGAACGACGCCTGCGGCGTCGATGCCGTCCAAGCGCTTCTTTCCTGCACGCTCGGAAAGGGCAATCTGATCTACCGAGGCACGGGCAAGCAGGCCTTCACGTTCTACGACCGGAAAAACGGGAAAAAGCTGCGGGTATGTCTGAAGAACGGCAAGAAGCCCGGCATGGAGAGGGCCGAATGGCAGGATTATCTTTTAAATGCTCCGGTGGACGAACTCTTTTCGCTCTCGACGCCTGATGCAGACTTCCCCGAACGGGCTCGTTTCTTTTCGAGCGTAACATGCGAGATATGCGGAGAGAACGCCGCCGAGGGCATGATGCGCCTCCAGGAGGGCAAGAAGGTCTGCATCGATTGCTTCAAAGGGTATACCCGCGGCTGGTAGACACACGACAACAAGAAGGGAGCCAGATATGAAATTCAAGAACGCTGTTGCGGCGACGCTCGCCGCCGCCCTTATCGCGGGAGGTTCCGTCACGGAAGCTTTCCCGCAGAAGGCGCAGGCTGAAACACGGATTATCACCGACGCTTACGGCCGACAGGTTAGGGTCCCCGCGGTCGTCAAGACGGCCGCGGCCATCGGCGGGGCCGCGCGCATCATGACCTACGCGGGCTGCGCGTCGTCGCTCATCGGCGTCACCAAAATGGACAAATCGAATGTTTCGGCGATGCCCTATTCCGTCGTCAACGCCGCGCGCTTCGCCTCGCTTCCCGAAGTGGGCTCCGGCGGCTCGAACGACACGCCATATGTAGAAGAGCTCGCGAAGCTCCGGCCCGATGTCATCATCGCCCATACCGATGGATCGACCGTAAAAATCGTCGCAAAAAAGACGGGAATCCCGACAATCGGCATCTACCCTGTGGATATGTTCGATCCGAGCTTCTATCAGGCGCTGACTATCATCGGCGAAGTCATGGGCAAAGAAGCGCACTGCGCAAAAGTCATCGAATACCTCAAAGCCTGCAAGAGTGATCTGGAAAAGCGGACAAAGGATATCCCCGAAAAGAGCAAGCCGCGCGTCTATGCCGGGGCGGTGAGCTTCCGCGGAGGCCACGGCTTCGACGGCACCTATTCCAACTACCCGCCCTTCGTCGCGCTCGGCGTAAAAAGCGTCGCCGACCAAGGCGGAAAAAGCGGCGGCTACCTCGTGGATATCGAAAAGGTCCTCGAGTGGGACCCGGATATCATATTTCTCAATCCGAGCAACATGAATCTCGTCAACGAGCAGTACAACAAAAACAAGGCGTTCTTCGACGCTCTGACCGCCGTCAAAAAAGGCAGGCTCTACTCGCAGATCGCGTACAACTACAACTGGACCAACATGGAGATCGCGATAGCCGACACATACTATGCCGGCAAGGTCATCTTCCCCGACAGGTTCGCGGACATCGACCCGGTCAAAAAGGCCGACGAGATCTTCACGGTTATGCTGGGCACGCCCTTCTATGCGCGCCTCGCGGCCGACGGCCTGACTTTCTCTGCGATGAGCCTCGGGAAATAAGACGATGGATGCACGGCTCGCATACGCGGGGTACATCAGGCGTAAAAAAACCGCGATCGCCGTCCTCGGCGCCGCGATCATCGTCACGGCCCTGCTCGCGGCCGGCGCGGGTTCTTCGGGGATCGGTCCCGTCGAAGTAGTCAAGGCGCTGATCGGCCGGAGCGATCCGCGGGCGGGAATCGTCGTGTTCAACATACGCCTGCCGCGCATCGTGACGGCGGTTCTGGGCGGCATCGGGCTTGCGACCGCGGGCTGCGCGATGCAGAGCATCCTCAAAAACCCTCTCGCCTCCGCCTCGACTCTGGGAATCTCGCAGGGGGCCGCCTTCGGAGCCTCCTTCGCCATCATCGTCCTGCGCGCGGGCATGCAGAATCAGACACTCGACGGGGTCACGATCATGAACCCCTACCTCGTGTCGATCTGCGCATTCGCAAGCTCGATGTTCTCGACCTTCGTCATTCTCGGACTCTCGCGTTTCAGAAAAATCACGCCTGAATCCATGATTCTCGCCGGAGTCGCGCTGAGCACGCTTTTTTCGGGCGCTACGACCCTGCTGCAATACTTCGCCGCGGACGTAAAACTCGCCGCCGTCGTGTTCTGGACCTTCGGCGACCTCGGGAGGACGAGTTGGCGCGAGGTGATCGTAATGGCCGTCGTGGTCGCGATCTCGCTCGCCTACTATCTGTACAACCGCTGGAACTACAACGCGCTCCTCTCCGGCGAGGACCAGGCGAAGAGCCTCGGCGTCGACGTTGAGCGCACGCGGCTCGTCGGCATGCTCGTCTGTTCGCTGACCGCCTCGACCATCGTCTCCTTCGTAGGCATCATCAACTTCATAGGCCTTATAGCGCCCCACCTCGTCCGCCGCTTCGTCGGCTCGGACTACCGCTATCTTCTGCCGGCGTCCGCCTTCATGGGCTCGCTCCTCCTCCTCTTCAGCGACACGGTCGCGCGCCTCGCGGTCGCCCCGGTCATAATGCCGATCGGCGCGATCACCTCGTTCCTGGGGGCGCCTTTGTTCATGTACCTCCTGTTCAAGAGAGGACGAAATCTATGATACATGTCGATTCTCTTGATTTCGCGTACGGCCCTGAAATCCAGGTTCTCGAGCGTGTAGCTTTCGACGCCCTGGGCGGAGAATGCATCGCCGTCCTGGGGAACAACGGCGCCGGCAAGAGCACACTGATCAAGTGCCTGAACAGGATACTCAGACCCCGGGCGGGGACGGTCCTGATCGAGGGGGCGGATATCGGTTCCATGAGGCAGGTCGATATCGCGCGGCGCATAGCCTATGTCGCACAACGCAGTCAGACCGAACGGCTTACGGTCTTCGACAGCGTTCTTTTGGGGCGCATGCCTCATATCGACTTCGAGCCGGCACACGAGGACCTCGACATTGTGTCAAAGGTCCTTGCCGACCTCGGCCTGGAAAAACTCGCGCTCCGCTTCGTAGACGAGCTTTCGGGCGGGGAAGCTCAGAAGGTCATGCTGGCCCGCGCCCTCGCTCAGCGGCCCAAGGTCCTCCTCCTCGACGAACCGACGAGCAACCTCGACCTGCGCAACCAGTATGAGGTGCTCGATATCGTAAAAACAGTGACGAGGAACGAAGGCGTCAGCGCCGTCATTGTCATGCACGACCTCAACCTCGCACTTCGCTACTGCGACCGCTTCCTTTTCGTAAAGGATAGAGGCATCTACGCCTACGGCGGGGAAGAGGTGATGGAGGCGGAGACCATCGCGGCGGTCTACGGGCTTCCCGTGGCCGTGGAATCGGTGCGCGGCGTAAGTGTCGTCGTCCCTCTGCCCGAGGAGGGACGCGTCCCCCTGCCCGACGAGGGACGAGCCCGGGACGAGGAGGCCTGTCTGAGCGCCGGGCGCGAGGAGGTTTAGCGGGAGATGATACACTCGATGCCTGTCGGCAGCCTGTCAGCCCGCGCCCGCCGGATTTTCAGCGCAGTTCCTTCCGCGCCTCTCTCGCGGCCTCGACCATATTCCGCAGAGCCGCCTCGGCCTCGACGGGACCGCGCGTTTTAAGACCGCAGTCGGGATTGACCCACAACCTGTCGGCGCCGATCGCTCGAATCCGCTCGCGGATCGCGTCG
>CAZINN010000103.1:0-6223 GCA_964540615.1 uncultured Treponemataceae bacterium
ACGCGAACCTTCACGCTCAGGCTCAACGGGAATGAGGTGAACACATTTACACCGAGCACTACGACCTATGAACTCGGGGGCGGGAGCGGCTACATCGTGGTCATCTCGCCGAGGGATAGCTTCCCCGGTACTCCGGTCCACGTTCTGTTCCAGGAACGCACAAACTAAAAAAAGGACAGTGCCATGAATACAGCCAAGCGCGGTGTCGCCATACTGACCCTCGTCACGATGCTCGTTCCGCCCGTGCCGATTCCGGTTACGGTGCGGGAACCGATCTACGCCCTGCCGTCCTTCGGCACGACCGCGCCGACGAGCGCCGTGTCGGCGAACGCAACGTCGGCCGAAGGCGCGGCGAAGACCGGCGCGTTAGGCGATATAAACACGTCGGCGAGTGCTGCGTCGGCGAGCGCCGTGCAGGCGACTGCCCGCGCCGAGGCCCTCATCGAGCCCGAGTCCGGCGGGGCCGTCGAACTCGAGGGGGTGCGCGTCGAGCTGCCCCCGGGCGCGATCAGTGAGCCGACCCGCATCTCGATCAGTGCGCTCGCGGCGGTCGAGGACACGGGTGAGGAACTCGCGAACGTGACCTCGGGCGCGCGGGGCTACCGCTTCGAGCCGCACGGCATCGTGTTCGCGAAACCCGTCACGATCAGCATGCCCTTCGATCCGGCGCTCTGCGAGTCCGAGGTGGGCCTGTCCAACCTGTACACCTACTTCTACGACGACAAGAGTTTCCGCTGGGAGCGGCTGTCGCGCATCGATATCGACCGCGAGAAGGCGCTGATCCGCAGTTCGACGACGCACTTCACCGACATGATCAACGGGACCTTGAAGCTGCCCGAGGGGCCGAAGAGCGTCCAGTTCGACGTGAACTCGATCAAGAACCTCGAGGCGGCGAACCCGGGCTCGGGGGTGCCGACGATCGAGGGTCCCACGCCGAGTTCCTTCGGCTCGAACTCGTTCTCGATTCCCCTGCGGCTGCCCGCGGGCCGGGGCGGGGCCGCGCCCCAGCTTTCGCTCCGCTACTCGAGCGACAGTTCGAACAGCTGGCTGGGCCGGGGCTTCGACATCGACGTGCCGGCGGTCACCATCGACACGAGATTCGGATTGCCCCGCTACGACGGAAAGGACCTGTACAGCCTCGGCGGGGACGAGCTGGTGCCGGTGGCGGACGGACGACCGGGCGCCCTCCGATTCCGGCCGCGCGTCGAGCGCTCCTTTCAGCAGATCTACTGGGTCCGCTCGGGCGGAGAGGACTACTGGGAGGTGACCGACAAGGACGGGACGGTCCGTGAGTACGGCCGTGGCGAGGCCTGGATCGGCCCCGACCGCGGCGACCGGAGCCGGACCTTTATCTGGTACCTCAGCAAGGTCCGCGACCGCTTCGGCAACACGATCGACTACAGCTACACCTACGACGCCGAGGACCGCTACACCTACCTCTCCGAAATCCGCTACTCGGGCTACGAGAAGAACGGCCGCGTGGAGCGGGGCATGTACGCCCTGCACTTCGTGCTCGAGAACCGCGAAGACCGGCGGATCGACGCGCGGGGGCACTTCGCGTCGAAGCTCGCCAAGCGCCTGAAACGCATCGAGCTGCGCTTCGGTCCGAGCCTCGACAACAGCATGCTTGTCAGAAGCTTCACCTTCGACTACGGCGAGTACAACGAGTTCGGGCAGAGCCAGCTGCGCTCCTTCTCCGAGGCGGACGCCTCGAACAAGGTGTATTACAGCTACGGCTTCGAGTACATCGCCCTCGATGCGCACACCGAGGGCGGTCAGACCATGGCCGACGCCTACGACGGGTTCGGCCAACGCGTCGAGGGCGGAAGCCTCGGGTTCGAGACCTGGGGCCTCAACGAAAGACCGAAATACGACGGTCTGTCCTCCTCGATCAGCGCCTCGTTGTCGGGCAGTCTTGCCGCAAATCTCGATTTATATGTACCGAAGCTTTTCGGGAAAAAGCTTATCGCGCATGTCGAAGCGCACGCCGGCTATGGCGGCTCGACGAGCGGAAGCCGTAACTCCTTCGTCGACATCAACGGCGACGGGCTGTCGGACCTCGTATGGCGCGATGACGGATACCTTAGAGCCATGCTCAATGACGGGGAGGCCTTTCTCGGCGCATGTTCGCTCTCAGGGTTCTCGGGGGCCCTCGACCGGGAAAGTTCGGAGTTCTGGAGCTACGGGGCATCGGCCGGCGTGGATGTGATGGGAGTCGGTATCGGAATAACCAAGCAGAACTCCTCATCGACAGCGCAGAGTTCATTCTCCGATATCAACGGCGACGGCTTTGTCGATTTTGTGCGAATGCATTCGCGCACCTACGATGTGAATACAGGCGGAACGGGCTTTTCGCCGAAACCATGGGTAGTAGGTGATTACACGCCGCCCCTGCCGACCGAGCAACAAGAGGAAAAGAATCGTGAGTATCAACACCAGTACTACCTCGAGGAGCCGGTACGGGCCTGGGAGGCCTGGCTGCCGGGCACGGTCGAGGTGCGGCAGAGTGCCACGCTCCTCGACCCGGAGCGGACGGCGCAGCTCGTACTGAAAACGTATATCGAAGGCGTAAACAGCGACGAGCGGCCCCTCGTTCTGCCCGGATCGGGGCAGGCCGAGAGCACCCGCAGCTTCGAGCTTGCATCCCGCAGGCGGCTCTTTTTCCACCTCGACACCGAGGGCGACGATCGGCGATCAGGGGTCAGCTGGCGGGTGCGCATCCGCTACACCGAGATCGAGCCCTTTGCGAACCTCCGTTCCTCGACGGTTTTCTATCCCCCGACGACCTTGACGGGCGAAACGATCGGCGGGCTTGCAAACCTTTATACCTTACTTGAGGGGCGGTACACGCTGAAAGAAAACTGGTCTGCATACGCGGGATCGGCCGAGTACGAAGAACTCGCCGCGCAGGGCTACTTTGTCGCGAACAGCGTGCCGGGCAGCGTGTTCAGGAAGATGCTCAATGCCGCGTCGAGCGACCATCATAGTTATAATGGATATAGAGCGCGTGATCTTTTATGGATGGGGTACCACTACGAAAGCGAGACCGACCGCTTTGTCCGCGCCCCGCTCAAACCGAGCGGTGATGATGCGTACGATGCGGCACTGCGCACGTGCCAGACCTCTATCGATACTGTTTTTCTGAACTCTATACAGCATACATCGATCAGCGCCGACGAACGCAGGCAGACAGCTTTTGTGCAAGCGGTCGACCGGGAGGGCTCTGTGCCCACCTTCCGCGACGGGGATGCGTGGTACTACACCCGAAGGACGAGTCCCGCGGCGCGGAATCCTGAGTATCTTCCCCGTTCCGAGTCGAACGCGGCCCTCGACGGCCAACTCGTCGACGAACGAGGCTTCCTCATCGATACGCGCACCGATCCCGCGACCGGCCTGCTCGAGCGGCTCTGGCTCCGCGAGGAGGGCGGTCTTGCACGGCTCGAGCGCGAACTCGGCGGAAGCATCACGCCCGATCCCGATGCCGGTGTGCAGGTCGAGCGCGGGTCGGGGACGCTCACCGTGAGCATGACCGACCGGCTCTTCAGCCGACGCTTTATCCTCGGCGAAGCGACCTCGGTGATCACGGTCCTGCCCGAGGCGATCTACACGGACATCGTCGGCGAAAAGGTCCTGAAGGGTATTCGCTTCTCGACGGACTCCTTCGGCAGACTGTCCTCGGCGAGCTACCAGGCGATCGACGAGCGTCTGTCGGATAAGCCGCCTCATTCGCAAACACCCTCGGATAAACAGGTGTTCGAAGATGCCTATGAGAAGGTCGAAGTGGAATCGGTCTATGTGCTCCGCTCGGGCCTCGACGCGGCGACCTTCGAGCGGGTGCTCGGCCTGGTCGCGGGAACGGCGACGGCAGAGTCGGGTGCCTTTGTGAAACTGCCCCAAGACGAGAGGCTCAGTCTGCTTACACTGACCGACGATCAGTATACATCCTTCATCTCCTCCCAGGGCGAGAAGTTCGCTTCCTATTTCGGCCTGACCCAGAAAAACGTGCATTACCTGCGTCCCGACCTCGGCGAAGAGGAAGCCCAAGGGCTTCTCGCCGCGCTGCGGGTCTACTATCGCGATATAGTCGCCTTCCCGTACTACACCCCCCAGCCCGAACGGGGCGTGCGGCTACTCAAAAGCCAGCTCTCCCAGGCCGAGCGCAACAAGGTGGCGGCGGTGCTCGGCACCTGCGGCCTAGTGGTCTACACGACCATCACCAAGGAGATCGACTACCGATCGGATGCGAGGCTTCCCGTCAGTCCGGGAACGCTGCCCGAGGGGGCTGCGACCATGAGGATCGCGCCCGAGGGCGACCGTCCCGACAGGGCCGGCGACGAGGTCGGCGTCATCTACCTCCTCGGCTTCGACGAATCGGGCGGAACGATCATCACCCCGCGCTACCTGCACATCTTCGACTCCGAGAAGGATTATTCCTCGAAGGACCTCACGACCTACGAGGGCGCCTCCGATGAAAACGGCCCGATCGCGGCGCGGAACGCATACTTCGCGGGCGGCGTCCAGGGCTGGTACTACGGCATGTGGACGGGCGTGTACGAGTGGGACTCCTCGCTCCTGGGCAAAGTGGAGCACAATCAGGGTTCACAACCACCGGCGCCCTACTATACGACCGCTAAACAGAATCACAACACCGCTGACAACAGCAACAAGATCAGCATTTCGGGACGTGAAAATCCTATAGCCGTGCCCGATACAGCCTGGCTCGGCGACGTGAACTCATATACGACCAGCGAGCTCGACGAGAATTGCTCCTACATGACAAAAACCTACTCCTTCGCGCCCTTCATCGACAAACGTCAGCTTTGGGCCGGCCGCTTCGGCGGCGACATCTATTACCGCGTCACATCGGCGGGAGCGGATACTGCAGTCTCGGGCGCCCTGCCCTTTGTCAGGAAAAGCAGTTCGGAGTCTACCGATAAATCAGAGGGAATCGGTTCAGTGTCGCTTGGTATCAACGACGGCAAGTCCTGGCAGTACGCGGGCCTGCAGGACATGAACGCCGACCGCTACCCGGATCTCGTGCGTTTTATCGATTCAGTGGACGGCTCGCGGATTTTCTATGTCACGCCGGGCACGGGTTCGGGCTTCGCAAGCACCCAGACTTACGACTTGGGGCAGAACGGCTGGCTCAGCAGAAGCGAAACACAAAGCTATTCGGTGGGCGCTTCGGCAAGCTCGGCCATAGGAACAACTGTAGTAAAATATAACGCTACCGGCGAGGCTGTCGATGCCATTCCTCAGACTGATACCGCTACTATTCAAGAAAAAGAAAGCGATGTGATTTCTGCATCGATAACCGCCTCCTACGGATCCTCGGTACAGACGGCGTTCTTCAACGATATCAACGGCGACGGAATCCCCGACTTCCTCAGGCGCGAGGGAACGGGTCTCTACACGAGCCTTCTCAGCATGGGCGACGGACACTTTTCAGGCATCGAGTCCTGGGGCGGGGGTATGGCTCAACAAGCCTTCGGCGCTATTACATTTGCTGGCGTTACCCTCGTCGATGCGGTTCCGCTTCAGGGACTTTCGCATACCGCCGTCGGTAGTATCGGGGGGAATATCGGCGTCTCGTTGAAGATCGCGGGAGTCGGGGCGAGCATGTCGGTCGGGCTGTCGGGCAATGTCAACCGAACGCTCTCGAGCCTCATGGACATAAACGGCGACGGCCTTCCCGACCAGGTCTTCAAACGCGATGACGAGAACTTTTTCCGTGTCCGCTTCAATCAAGGCGACCGCTTCTCGAACCGCGAGGTGCGTATCTACCGGCCGGACTGGCCCCAGGATGTCAACCAGTATACCGTCAATATCGCGCGTGACCTGCAGACCCTGCTTTCGGGACTCCACGATATCGATCTCATGTCGGTGGATCTGTCGGAACACATACCTGGTGATCTAGGAACAATCACCGTCGATGATTCTGCGGGGCCCTTCGCACAGGCAATCAACCCGCTCAGAATCGACGACGATCTGGAGTATTCGACCGGTACAAGTTTCAATTTTGGCGCGAGCGTTTCGGTAGATTTATTCAACATCTGGTTATTGGTGTGCAAACTCACCCTCGGGGTGAACGGGAGCATCGCCACCACCTCGGCCGACCTCAAGTTCACCGATATCGACGGCGACGGCCTGCCCGACCACGTCCTCATGATGCCCGAGGCCGACCGCATCTACGTCAAGCGCAACCGCATGGGCATGGTGGGGC
>CAZINN010000104.1:0-5888 GCA_964540615.1 uncultured Treponemataceae bacterium
TGGAATCTTCTGCGCAAGGTATAAGGAATTGAGGCCATGAAAGTCAATACTGAAAAAAACTCTCTTTCACTTGCGCCCGTTAGCCTAACAAGTGTATAGTATATCCATGGATATCGGTGCAAAACTGGAAATTCTCGCGGCCTCGGCGCGCTATGATGCATCCTGCGCCACGAGCGGCAGTTCGCGCACAGCACCGACAGGGGGGTTTGGAGCCTCGAGCCCTGCGGGAGTCTGCCACTCCTGGACCGGCGACGGGAGGTGCGTGTCGCTTTTGAAAATCCTTTACTCGAACGCATGTCGAAACGACTGCGCCTACTGCGTCAACCGCACCTCGGCAGACATCCAACGGGTCAGTTTTACCTCCGAAGAGATAGTACGCTTAACAATTTCATTTTATAAAAGAAATTACATAGAGGGGCTCTTTCTTTCATCCGGTATCTTCTCAGATCCCGACATTGTTATGGGAAAGCTCATCGAGGTCGCCCGCATTCTTCGAGAACGGGAAGGGTTCGGGGGGTACATTCATCTCAAGGCCATACCAGGTTGCGGCGCCGCCTTGCTGCGAAAGGCCGGTCTCTATGCGGACCGTCTCTCGGCGAATATCGAGTTGCCGACCGCCTCCAGCCTGGCTCGACTGGCCCCGGATAAATCCGGATCCGAAATTCTCGGCGCGATGCGCTGTTTGCACGAAGCCGAAGCCGAAACCCGAGAAGACCGGCGCCGCAGATTACATGCGCCGCACTTCGCCCCTGCCGGGCAAAGTACGCAGTTGGTTGTGGGAGCGAGCCCCGAAGACGATACGACGATTATCAGACTTGCCGGTGCATTGTATCGGAACTTCGGTCTTCGACGCGTGTATTACTCGGCATTCGTGCCGGTTTCGCCCGATCCCCGGCTCCCCGCTCTGGCGGCGCCTCCTTTGGTCAGAGAGCACCGCCTGTACCAGGCTGACTGGCTCATACGCTGGTATAAATTCGCGCCCGACGAACTCATAGATTCCCGGCGGGGCTGTCTCGACGCGGACATCGACCCAAAATGCGCCTGGGCTCTGCGTCATCCCGAGTTCTTTCCGGTGGATATCAACCGAGCCGAGTACGAAGAACTGCTGCGGGTGCCCGGCATCGGGCTCACAGGGGCTGAGCGGATTCTTGCGACGAGGAAATCGGGGGGGCTCCGAGTCGAGGATCTCGGCAAAATGGGCATTGTGATGAAACGAGCGCGGTGGTTTCTTTCCTCGAACGGACGCCCCCTCGCCGCCCCTCCTTTCGGCGGCTACGATGAAACATGGCTGAGAAAAGCCATCGCGGATCGGCCCGATCTCAGCGGCGATACGGCACCGCCCTCGCCGCCGAAAGCACTATTCCAGCCGACAACTGTTCAAGCCCGGCAGATGGAGTTTGTTTTTTCATGAGCGTCGGAACATGGAGCTATGATGGTTCTCTCGATGGCTTTCTCATCCTTGCGGCGAAGGCCGCCGAGGAAGGAGAAGCACCGGAGGCGGTCGCGAACGCCCTCGCCCCCGACGGTGATCTTTTCGCTCTTCTTGGTCCTCCGCCGCTGGAATTCCCTGCGGACCGCGACATCGGCGGGACAAGCACCGAGAGCCGCTCATCGTCTGCATGCGCCGAACGTGCCGCATCGCATCTCCGGGCGCTTTCAGGCGAACTGTTCGACCTGGTGCTCACTATATGGATGAGCGAAGAATCCCTCGAACTGCCGATGCTCCAGATATGCGCCGAAGTGGGTAGACGCGGCCGCGATGTCATAGGCGATCATGGCGATCCGCGAATTCGTGTCGTAGTCCAAACTTCCCGCCGGGTGATTCGAGAGATACACCGCTTGATCGGCCTGATCCGGTTTTCCCGGCGGAGCGACGGTACATGGTCGGCTCCGATCGAGCCGGATCATAACGTGATTGCTGCTTTGATTCCGCACTTTATCCGACGATTCAACGGCGAGAGCTTCGCTGTCGTCGATGTCAAGCGGCATCTGGCGATCCGCTCGACATCAGGTGCGACGGAGCTGTTTTCGGGCCGGGAGTCCCTCACGCTCCTGCCCGACGCAGCCGATCACGATGAGGCCCGGCTTTGGAAACGGTATTTCCAGGCGGTCGACAACCCGGCGCGCCGCAACCCCGCACTCCAGCGCCGCCTCATGCCGGTCCGCTACTGGAAGTATCTCCCCGAGTTCGCTGTTCAAACCTCTACTGTCGCTTCGGGGGTCGATCCATGATCATCCGCTCCGCCGCCTCGTGCGGGACGATTTCGATATGTGCATAGACTCAGAAGAATTACGCTGTTCATTGATTCTTGACTTATTTATCGATTCAGGTATAGTGCTTAACACGATGGAGCCTGAATGTCAAAGATGAAGATCGCCTATGTTCCTTCTATACGGCGCCTCCCTTCATACCTTCATATTATTCGGCAGGCGCTTCGAAGCGGTGATCAATACATATCGGGCACGGTTATCGCTCAAGAGCTGAATCTCGAACCCATCCAGGTCAGAAAGGACCTCGCGATCACCGGCATCGTCGGCAAACCTAAAAAAGGCTACCCCGTCGAGGCCCTGGTCAATGCGATCGAACATTTCCTCGGCTGGGATCAAAACCGCGAGGCGGTGCTGGTCGGGGCGGGCAATCTGGGCTCGGCATTGATGGGCTACCAAGAATTCCAACTCCACGGGCTCCATATCGTCGCGGCATTCGATACCGACCCGGCGAAAGTGGGCAGCGTCGTCCACGGCGTCAAAGTGCGCGCGATGGACAACCTTGGGAAAGATATCAGCGAAATCGGAGCGGAGATTGCCATATTGACCGTTCCATCGCCTTTCGCTCAGGCGACGGCTGAAAGCCTCGTCGCCGCCGGCATCACATCGATTTGGAATTTCACCAATATAAAACTCAAGGTGCCGCCTCATGTCGTGGTCCAACGCGAGGATCTCTCGTCGGGCTATGCACTGCTGTCGGTCCAGATGCTTGCCAGGAAGGCCCTCGGAGGCTGAGGTCCGCAGAAACCTCGCCGCTCATGTTTGTGTATGTTGTCTGACAAGGATCAGCGCCAGGCCGAGTATCTCGGCAATCGCATCGAAAAAAACGTCAAACGTCTTCGCACATGGATCCGCGCCGAGAAGATCGAAGCCTATCGCCTGTATGACCGCGATATACCGGAAATACCGCTCGCGATCGACCGCTACGGCGATGCCTTGCTGATCGCGCTGTACAAACGTCCCTACGAGAAGGACGAGGAACTCGAGGAGGAATGGCTTGCGCTCATGTCGAGTTCGGCCGCCCGTGCCGCCGGGATCGATTCAAGCCTCGTCTTCCGTCGGACGCGGGAGCGCCAGCGGGGGAGCGGCCAATATGAGCGCCTACGACGCGAAAGGTCAGAGTTCATCGTTCATGAAGGCGGTCTTTCATTTATTGTCAATCTGTCTGACTATCTTGATACGGGTCTGTTTTTGGATCACCGGCCGACGCGCGCCATGGTTCGAGCCGAGTCCTCCGGCAAAGATGTGCTCAATCTTTTCTGCTATACCGGCAGTTTTTCGGTCTATGCGGCCTCAGGCGGGGCGAGGTCGGTGACGAGCGTCGATCTTTCGAAAACATATCTTGAGTGGGCGGCTCGGAATCTCGCCCTGAACCACGCAGCGCCCTCCGCCTGCAAGCTCGTGCGCTCTGATGTACTGACATTTTTGAGCGAGGCCCGCAGAGCAGGCGGAAAATGGGACCTCATCATCGCCGATCCTCCCACATTTTCAAATTCGAAGTCGGCCGCCGACTTCGATGTCAATACGGATTGGCCCCGTCTCGTCGGCTGCTGCCTCGATCTTCTTCGGCCGGAGGGGCGGCTCTACTTCTCGACAAACTCACGGAAATTTCGATGGGACCCAGCCTTGGTTCGAGCGGCCGTCGAGGATATCACCCCGGCCACGATCCCGCCCGATTTTCGCAACGCCAAGATCCACCGTTGCTGGCGTCTCACCAGAATCTAAGGGCGGCCGCATCGGCTCATACGATGAGCGAATCAGCAGACACAGTTTCTACGAACACTATTCATGACTGAATAGGTCGTATTTCGCATTCTCCCGCCATGAGACAATTGTCTACTTGCTTAGTCAGGATTTCAGTGACAAAAAAAGGAATACGCCGCCGCGGGCGCAAGATCCGCGGCGCAAGGGGAGATACCGTGCGAATCACAACGAAGGGACGATACGCATTGCGGGCGGTCATTGCCTTGGCTCGTTCAAGTTCTGCGGACCAACCCTTATCGATCAAAGCGCTGTCCGCACGCGAAGGCATCTCGGCGGAGTTTCTGGAGCAGATTTTCTTCCGGCTCAGAAAGGCCGGAGTCATCCGATCGGTGCGCGGCCCCGGCGGCGGATTCTATTTTTCCCGGCCGCTCAACAAGATCACTTTGATGGAAATAATCGACGCCTCGGGAGAGGGGCTCGATATTTCACAGTGCAACTGCAGCAATACGACTCGATGCAGGCGTTCAAAGAACTGCGCAACCTACGGTATCCTGCGCGAGATGGAAAAACATGTCCGCGGCTACGCGACGAAAAAAACCGTGGCGGATATGGTGCGCTGAAGGCATTCATTCTTCGTCGACAAAGGACTCGAGCTCGCGGCGCCTTGCGGCGTCGATGAGGCCCATCGACTCGCAGACCGCGAACAGCTCGCGGACGTGAGCGAAGGCATGGAGGCGGATCCCCGCGGATTCCATGTCGCGCCGTCCCTGTCGGCCGCGCTCGATGAGCACCGCGAGGTCTTCGACGATGAGATTCTCTCCCCGCAGAATATCGGCGGCCTCGAGCTTGCTGGCTCCAGTGGTGATAAGGTCATCCAGGAGAAGGACCCGCTCGCCCTTCGCGAAGTCGCCCTCCACGCGGTTGCCGGTCCCGTGCTCTTTGACGGGCATGCGCGGCCAGATCATGGGCTTGCCGATGCGGAGGCTGGCCGCCGTCGCGAGCGGCAGGCCTGCGGCCGGTATTCCCGCGATGCGATCGTATTCGACCCCCTGGGCGACGCGGGCGTAGGCCTCGGCGGCCAGGGCCAGGGCTTCGGGGGAACTGACAAGCCGCCGGAGATCTATATAGAAGGGGCTTTTTTTACCGCTCTTCAATACAAAGTCGCCTAACCTGAAGCATCCGGTGTCGATGAGCGCTCGCATGAAACGATCCTTCAGGTCGTCCTCCATCGGCGCTGCGCCGCTGAAGGCCTTCCGTGGCGTCGAAAGCGAAGCGCGCGCATGCTCCATCGCATCGCGCAGCTTCCGCGCCTCCGCGCCCGGATCCGCCGCCTGGGCTATAGAGCGCACGGCGACGACGAGAATGCCGAGTCCGTCATCGCGGGCTCCGGAGACGAGGGCGGCTTCCGCGGAACCGCCCTGCACGCCGATGCCGGGCGCAAGGAACCAGGCGCGCGGAGCGGCGGCGCGGACGGCGCGGAGAGCTTCGAGGTCGTTGCCCGCAACGACAAGCCCGATTGAAGGGGACCAGGATGTGCACTCACGCGCGACAGTTATGTAGAGAGGCTCGGCCCGTCTGCCGTCATCGCTGCGGAGCAGACGGTCCTGAAAAATCCCCGCACCGCGGTTGCTTGTTCTACAGAGCATGAAAACGCCCTTATCTGCGTACGCGAGGAAGGGATCGACCGCGTCCCTTCCCATATACGGACTCAAGGTGACCGCGTCTCCGCGGAGCATGCCGAACAGCGCAGACGCGTATGCCTCCGCCGTGGAATCTATGTCACAACGCTTCGCGTCAAGAATTATCGGAATACCCTGCGGTATGGAAGAAATTGTTTTCTGGAGGGCCGCGATGCCTGCGCTTCCCAGCGCCTCGTAGAACGCGAGATTGGGCTTGAATGCGGCAGCGTACTCGGC
>CAZINN010000105.1:0-5447 GCA_964540615.1 uncultured Treponemataceae bacterium
ACTCGGAACTCATCTATCCCTGCTTCGCGATATTGAATCCCGAACTGTGCCGGACCCTTCCTTCATTTCAGGTCGCCTGCGGCGCCTCCGACATCATGGCACACCTTATGGAACGCTACTTCACCATGGTCAGGCACGTAGAGTTCACCGACCGCCTCATCGAGGCGACCATGAAGACCGTCGCGCGTAAAGGCCCGGAGGCCATCGCGCATCCGGAGGACTATGACACGTGGGCCGAGCTCATGTGGGCGGGGACCGTCGCCCACAACAACCTGTTCAATTCGGGGCGAATCGGCGACTGGGCCTCGCACGATATCGAACACGAGCTTTCGGGTATCTACGATGTCGCGCACGGCGCTGGTCTCGCGGTGATCTTCCCCGCCTGGATGCGGTACACGATCAAGGCCGACCCCGAGCGCTTCGCGCAGTGGGCCGTGCGCGTCTGGAACGTGGAGCAGGATTTCCGCGACCCCGAAGCCACCGGCCGCGAGGGGATACGGCGCCTCGAGGAATTCTACCGGAGCATGGGACTCGGCCTCGCGTTATCCGATCTCGGGATCGGTGACGACAGGCTCGACGAGATGGCTTCGAAGGCGACGGAGGGCGGGAGGCGTACGATCGGCAACTTCGTCAAACTTGATACCGCAGGCGTCCGCGCCGTGCTTGAACTTGCCCGGCGCCGCCCAGAGGAAACAAGCTGATAGGCTGCCGATAGAGGGGTGAAAGCGCCTTTGTCGGCAGCTTCCCTATTTGGGCGGTTTTGTGGAAAACCGGAAGAATTTCGAGCAGCCTGCTAGATTTCCCTCCATCGTCTGCAGGCGTGGCAGTGCCCGCCGCCTATGTCCTCGAGCTCGGGTTCGGGCAGATTCTTGCAGTCCTCCGTCGTGAAAAGGCAGCGCGTGCGGAAGCGGCAGCCCGAGGGGATGTCGGCCGCCGAGGGTATTTCGCCCGTGATTTTAAGATCGCGCAGCCTGTCCACCCGCCCCGGCTCGGGCTCGCAGACGGCCTCGATGAGGGCCCGCGTGTAGGGGTGGATCGGATGGTCGATGATCTCGTCCTGGCTTCCGATCTCGACGATCCTTCCGAGGTACATAACTGCTATACGGTCGGCGAAGAAGCGGGCGGTCGAGATGTCGTGCGTGATATAAATAAAAGATAACTCCATCTGGGTCTGAATCGACTTCATGAGGTGGAGTATCTCGGCCCTGGTCGACAGGTCGATCATGGAAACCGGCTCGTCGGCGACGATGATGAGGGGGTTCAGTATGAGGGTTCGGGCGGTCGCGATTCTCTGCCTTTGGCCGCCGGAAAGCATGTGGGGATGGCGGTCGATGTACTCGTCGACGGGCGTCATCTTGACCATCTCCATGGCGCGCTCGATGAGTTCCATGCGCTCGGCCCTCGACGAGCCGATGCCGTGGATGAGGAGGGGCTCTTCGAGGACGTCCCGTACTTTGAAGTAGGGGTTCATGGAGGCGTAGGGGTCCTGGAAAATCATCTGCACGCGGCGGCGGTAGGCGAAGTCCTCGTCTCGGCCCAGGTCCGCGGTGTCAAGGCCGTCGACGATGATGGAGCCCGAGGTCGGTTCGAGGAGGCGCATGACGAGTTTGCCCGTCGTCGTCTTGCCGCAGCCCGATTCGCCCACGAGGCCGAGTATCTCGCCGCGCCGGAGCGAGAAGCTTACGCCGTCCACGGCTTTTATCCTTACATGTCCGCGATGCGAGATGAACTCTTTACGAAGATTCTTTACAAGCAGCACCTCGCCGCCGTTTGAGGTCTTCGAGGCGGTCTCGACGGCGGATCGTTCATGAACGCTCATAGTCGGGGTCCTTTACAGCTTTCCAGCACGCGACAAGGTGTCCGCCGCCGAGATCGACGACGGGAGGCTCGGAGCCGCGGCATTTAGATTTCGCGAAGGAGCAGCGGGGGGCGAATCGGCAGCCCGGAGGCGGCGATATGAGATCGGGCGGGGAGCCGGGGATGAAGGCCAGCTCGCTGACGCGCCGTCTTAGGCGCGGCGTCGAGGCCAGGAGTTTCTGCGAGTAGGGATGCAAGGGACCCGAGCCCCCGAATATCTCCTCGCTCGATCCGAGCTCGACGGTCTTGCCCGCGTACATGACCATGATCCTGTCGGCTATCTCGGCCTCGGTCGCCAGATCGTGAGTTATAAAAATATATGACAAGCCGAGCTCGCGCTTCAGGGATTTGATGAGATTGAGTATCTGGGCCTGGACGATGACGTCGAGGGCCGTCGTCGGCTCGTCCAAAATAACCACCTTCGGTTCCAGAAAGAGAGCCATGGCTATGACGACGCGCTGCTTCATACCGCCGGACAGCTCGTGGGGGTAGCGCTCGAGCACCGACTCGGGCAGGCCTACGAGGCGGACGTACTTCCGCATGAGTTCTTCGACGCGGCTGTCGTCAGCGGGAGACGCCGCGGCCGCGGAGGATACGATATCCAGTCTATGCTCGCGCCAGGTCTCGGACATGAGGGCTCGGATCGTATAGACGGGCGTAAGACAGTTCATCGCGCCCTGAAAGACCATCGCGATTTTCGACCAGCGTATATCGCGCCTGAGTTCGCGATCCGACAAGCCGACGATCTCGCGGCCGTCGAGGACTATCGAGCCTTCGACGATCCGCCCCGGGGGCGAAGGCATACCCAAGAGCGCAGAACCCGTGGTGGTCTTGCCGCAGCCCGATTCGCCCACAAGGCCGAGCGTCTGTCCGCTCAAAAGGTCGAAATCGACCCCGTCGAGCGCGCGCACAACGCCCTTCGATGTAAAGTAGTGGAGCTTGAGCCCCCTTACACGAAGGACTGGATCCCGCTTCGATTGAATATCGCTCATCGTATCACCTGGTCTTCAACTTGGGATGGAGAATCTTGTCCATGGCCGATCCTATGAAGGCGAAGGACATGCCCATGAGGGCGATCATGAGTCCCGGCGGGACGACCCACCACCACAGGCCGTTGATCACCGCGCCTTGGCGGAGGGCCGCCTGGAGTATCTGCCCCCAGGTGACGATGCTCGAGTCGCCCAGGCCCAGGAGGCTCACGCTCGCCTCGTACACGATGACGCCGGGGACCGAGAGGGCCATGACCGCGAAGCTGTACGGAAGAAGGATGGGGATGATGTGCTTGAAGATGATCCTCAACCTGCTCGAACCCAGGGCGCGGGATGCCTCGACGAAGGTCTCTTCTTTTATTTGCAGGGCCATCGAGTACACGGGTTTATAAGGACCGGTCCAGAAGAGAAGACAGACAATGGTTATAAAAGTATATATCGAAGGTTTGTAGATGGCGGAGAGTACGATCAGGAAGGGAAGTACCGGAAGAAGATAGACAAACTCGTATAGTCGAGTCAAGAACCAGTCTGCGAGGCCGCCGAAGTAGGCGGCCGCGACTCCGAGCACCACGCCGAGTATGACTGTTATGATCGAGGTCAAAAAGCCGATGAAGAGGGCCCATTTAATGCCCACGACGACGCCGGTGAAGATGTCGCGTTTCGAGACGTCCGTACCCAGAATGCCCGACACCTGCCCCGAAACAAGAAGGCTCGGGTTCTCGATGGAAGCGCCTTTCTGCAGAAGTATGTTCAGATCAAAAAGGTACTCGCCCTTGATGGTCCGCGGCGCTGTGTAGATGCTCTCGTCTATCTGCGCGAAGAGCAGGGTCGTCGGACGCGTTGTCACGGGGTCGATGCTCGAGGCGATGAACTCGTCGATGTCGTTGATCATCTCGAAGACGCCGCTTTTTGCGTCGTTTTCGATTGAGATGCGCTTAAGAGAATCGTAGAGTTGTACCTGATCGCGGTATAACTCGCACTCGGAGCCGTCGGGTCTGAGCACGGTGAGACGGAGTGATATGGAACCGGATCCCTTGAAGCGGAAAATAAGGTCGCGTGGCGCCTTGTCGGCGTTCATCACATAGCGGAAACTATAGCGCAGGAGCCGAGTATCCTCTTCTATCGACGAATAGGGGTTTTCGGCTTGTATCAGCGCGGTGACGGCGCCTTTCCGGGCGGCGAAGAGATTGGTCCAGGCGGGCGGGGCCGATCGAGGATTGTCCTGCCAGAACGTTATGTCGTGCCATCGATCCATCGCGCCCGGGAAGGGGACGATCGCCGGCCCGATGACCGCGAGGACAAAAAAAACGGCAAGAATCGCAAGCCCGACGATTCCCGAACCTACCTTGCGGTATTCCCTCCAGAATTCATACAGTCCGGAGAATGCTTCTTTTATTTTCATCCCCGACCTCCAGTCTTGATGCGCGGATCGAGATAGCCGTACAAGAGGTCGAGGAAGACGAATCCAAGCATATTGAGGAAGGTCTGGAGGGCCAGGGTCCCCATCAAAACAGGAACATCGTTTTGTTCGACAGCCGTGAAATAGAGATTGCCGATACCGGACCAACCGAATATGCCCTCGACTATGATGTTGCCCGCGATCGAGCTGAAAAGTCCGAGAATGGCGAGGGTCATTATCGCGGGCAATGAGGTACGGAGCGTATGCCCGAAGAGGACGCGGCGCTCGCTTATGCCGCGGGTGCGCGCCGCCATGACGTAGTCCTCCTGCAGATTCGAGAGGACGATGTTGCGTATCAAATACCCTGTGCCCCACATATTGAGGGCGACCAGGGTGAGAAGCGGCAGGGCGAGGTGCCACAGAAAATCGAAAACGGCCGCGATGCCCTGGGGTGTAGGATCGGATTGTGTACCCTGCGAGGGGAATATCGGGATCGCATACGAGAAGAGCATGATCATCAGCATGCCGAGCCACCAGGACGGGAGCCCGTTCGTGATCATGGTGATCATGGAAAGCGATTTATCCAAAGGGCCGTTGGGCCTGCGCGCGGCATACAGGCCGAGCGCGATGCCGATAGCGACCACCAGGATCACCTCGGTCGTAAAAAGAACGATCGTCCGGGGGAGGGCTTCAAAAATGATGGCGAGGACGGCGCGGTCGCCGTTGGGCAGTTTGATGATCGTCGAGTTTCCGAAATTGAAAGTCAAGGTATCGACGGTTCTGAGGACCACCCTCAGGAAGTAAGGTTGATCGAGGTGATATTGATGTATCTTCGCCGCCCTGCGCTCGGAAATGATTTTCTGAAGCTGGTCTGATGTAACGTTTTTATAACGAATCGCCTCCTGGGCGACCTGCTCCTCGATCTGAGCCCTGAGCGTCTCTTCGGCGACTTTGTTGAACAAGGCCGAGTACGTGAAGATCATCACGACGTACATCAAGAGGCCGTAGAGGGCGCGTTTCAGTACATATCGTGGGTACATCGAGCATTCCTGATCTGTTCTTCAGCTTGGCGTCGATGACGCGCCGCTCGAACGTAAGGATATCGGGAGGACAGGGGGCTAAGCCCCCTGTCTACTCCCTGGTGCGCTGTTCTTATTGGACTATGAGTTTCGCGGTGCTCACCGCTCCGGCCTCGGTGCCGA
>CAZINN010000106.1:0-5443 GCA_964540615.1 uncultured Treponemataceae bacterium
GGATATGCAGATGCTGGCTACCGAAACGGTGCTGAAGCAGGCGGAATTAATCGCCGATGAGCTTGCGAATGGGGCATAGAGAAAGCTTACAAACCCAACCGGGTTTTATCGAAGTTCTCCATAATAAAAGGAGGCAATCCTGTGAACAGTCTTTTAAGCAGATGGGTATCGCTTCTTTCGTTGAGCCTTCTCGCGGCGGGCGCCTCGGCCCAGCGCGCGAATGCGGAGTTGAGCTATCTGGGCAGGGCCTCGGTCAAGATCAAAACGGCTAGCGGGTACGTAATCTACATCGACCCCTACGCGGGGCTGTACGACGAAGCTGCCGACCTCGTGCTCGTGACCCACGGGCACGGTGATCACAACCGCGTGGACAAGGTACAGCTCAAGCCGGGCGCCGTCGTCGCGGCACCTGCTCGGGCGGTTTCCTCGACCGGCGTACGCGTGGTGACGGAGGGTGCCTCCTTCGAAGTGTGCGGAGGAATGGTGAAGGTCCTCGCCCTGCCCGCTGCGAACAAGAATCATAAGCGCGGCGAGTGTCTCGGGTATCTTGTCTCCTTCGACGGCATCGTCGTCTATCACGCGGGCGATACGGATTACCTTGCAGAGATGGAAGACTACGGCAAGTACGGAATCGATTATGCCCTCTTCCCCTGCGATGGCTTCTATAATATGGGAAGCGCCGAGGCCGCGCGCTGCGCGAAGGCGGTGGGGGCGAAGCATACCATCCCGATCCATTCGAGCCCTTCCGGCGATTTCGACGAGAAGAACGCGCGCAGCGTCAAGGTCGATGGTCTTATTGTCGTGAAGCCGGGCGAAAAAGTTGTACTGAGTAAATGAAGGCGCGGAAGGCAAAGAAGGTTTTTCGCTGTCTTCGATAGTTGCCCTTTCTCATGCGGCCGCCGTATACTGCCTCCCCGATCTGCCTTGAAACGGGCCGATCGAAAGGTCTGGTATGGCTGGGAGCCTCGGTTTCGATAATGAGATGTATATCCGCGAGCAGGCCGAGTTCATACGAGAACGCATGCGCCGCTTCGACGGCAGGCTCTATCTCGAGTTCGGCGGAAAGATCCTCGCGGACTTTCACGCCGCGCGGGTGCTCCCCGGCTACGATCCCAATGTAAAAGTAAGGCTTCTCAAAGAACTCGAGCGCGACGCCGAGATCGTGCTCTGCATCCACGCGGGCGCGATCGAGCATCGCAAGATCCGCGCGGACTACGGCATCACCTACGACGCCGACGCGATGAAGCTCATGGATGATCTCGGCGAATGGGGCCTTGCGGTCTCCGCGGTGGTGATAACGCGCTGGGAGGGGCAGCCGGCTGCGCAGAGCTTTAAGACGAAGCTCGAGAACCGCGGGGTGCGTGTATACACGCATACGCCGACCAAGGGCTACCCGACCGACCTCGATTTGATCGTGTCGGAAGAGGGCTATGGGGCCAATCCGCGGATCGATGTCACAAAGCCCCTGGTGGTCGTCACCGGGCCGGGGCCCGGCTCGGGCAAGCTGGCGACCTGTCTTTCCCAGGTCTATCACGACCACCGCCTCGGGCAGCGGGCGATGTACGCCAAGTTCGAGACCTTTCCGATTTGGAATCTGCCGCTCCGCCACCCCGTCAATGTCGCTTACGAGGCGGCGACCCTCGATCTTAAGGACTTCAATCTCATCGATCCTTTTCATCTCGAGGCCACGGGCGGGACTGCGGTCAACTACAACCGCGACGTGGAGGCCTTCCCGATACTGCGGGCGATCCTCGAGCGCATAACGGGCGGCAGCGGCATCTACCGCTCGCCCACGGAGATGGGCGTCAACCGCGCAGGATTCGCGATCGTCGATGACGAGGCCTGCCGCGAGGCCGCCAAGCAGGAAGTCGTGCGGCGCTATCTGCGCTGCGCCTGCGAGTACATGATGGGCATGGCCGATAAGGCTGCGCTCGAGAAAGCCGATCTTCTTTTGAAGGAGCTGGGCATCGGTCCGGAGTACCGGCCGGTCGTCCCCGCGGCTCGGGCTGCCGCGTCCCGCGCCGCCGAGAAGGCCAAGGCCGCGTCGACCTCGTCGGATCAGACGGTCTTCTGCGGGGCCGCGCTCGAGCTTCCTTCGGGACAGATCGTCACGGGCAGAAACTCGGATCTTCTGCACGCCGCCACGGCCGCGATCGTCAACGGCGCGAAGGTGCTCGCGGGAGTGCCCGATTCGATACCGCTCCTGTCGCCCCTCGTCATCGAGTCGATCGCGCGACTGAAGCGCGACATTCTTCACGGCAAGAGCGCCAGTCTCGACGTCGACGAGCTTCTCATCGCGCTTTCGATCGGCGCGGCGCTTACGCCCATGGTGCAGACCTGTGTCGATCAGCTTCCCAAGCTGCGCGGCTGTCAGATGCACTTGACCCACGTCCCCACGCCCGGCGACGAGGCCGGACTGCGCAAGCTCGGCATCAACCTGACCTCGGATCCCGCCTTCGCCTCCAAGCGCCTGTTTGTGGAGTGATCAGCGGGGCCGCTTTTCGAGAAGCCCGACGATGCTCGTTCCGACGATGCGGCGCGCCGGTCCCGCGAGGGCTGCGGGCGGAACGACGAGCGAAACGAGGGTCGAAAGCAGCGCGGCCTGGGGGCTGTAGCGGATCATGACCTTGAGCGCGGCCGCCATGCCGGGGGCCTGGCCCATGGGTATGCCGCCTAACGCGTTGAGGGTGCTTGCGAGCATAAACGAGATCAGGGCTCCACAGACGAGGCCGACGGCGCCGGAAGCGATCGACTCGACGACCAGGCTCGCCACGATCCGTCCGCGCGACTCTCCCACGCCGATCCGTATCCCGAATTCGCGCATTCGCTCGTTCAGGCTGATGCCGATGGTCGAACTGCAGACGAAAAAGGCGAGGACTGCGGCCATGACGAGAACGATGTGGTAGAAGCCCTGAAAGTATCCAAGCACCTGTTTGAAGTATTCCGCTTCGTCGTACCAGAGCCGGTATTCGAGGTCGAAGCCGGCTTCGTTCAAACTCCGACGCAATTCCGCCAGCTTGCGCTCGACGTCGACGCCATCTTTGAGAAGAACGGCGATTTCGAGGATTCCTTCGAAGCCGAAGAGGCTGGAGAAGAAGGAACGAGTCACCGTCAGGGCGAGCGAGTCGAAGTCGGCCGTATAGCTGCCGATCATGGTTTTTATCTTGGTCGGCGCCGCATTGTGATTGGTGTCCGCGTCGATAACGCTTAGTAATAGTGTATCGTCTATCCCCGCTCCGAGCTTTTTCGCCAATGTCGGCGCGATTTGACAGTAGCCCGCGTCATTCGAGCTCAAAAGACTGCCGCGTTTCGATGTCACGAAGGTGAATATCCCGCTTTCGTCCTCGGGAACCACGCCTCTGACTTCGACGACGGCTGTCGCGCCGGTTGCGGGGTTTCGCGCCGATCCGAAGGCGCGTGCCCGTGCGGCCGCCGTCTCGATCTCGGGATCGGCCTCGAGGAGCGCGAGAAGCCGTTCGGCGTCTTTAATGGGGTGCGAGAAAGGTTCGATGTCCCGCTCTTTCAAATAACCGCGCTGGTATAGTTTTATATGAGCGTAGTCGCTGCGGATCAGGGACTGCGCCAGGCCCCAATAGTTGTACTCGTAATATCCGCCTATAAGGCAGAGGGCGGAAACGCCGCAGGCGAGACTTGCCACCACCGCGAGCGTGCGCCGCTTTTGGGCGACAAGGTTCCGAAGGGCCTGAATCGCAATGCCGCCGTTCAGCGTCGGTCTTTCGCGTCTCGGTTTCATCGCGTCTCCTCTGCGGAGAATTTCCACTGAAGACCGACCGAGCAGCGCAGAGCGTCGATTCTCAGGGCGGTTTCGGAAGTGCCGACCGGGACTCCGGCTAAAGGAGCAGCCAGTCCAAGCTCGACGCCGAGACTGCATTGGTCGAAGAGTTTGAGTTCGGCGCTGGCCGAAAGATCGAGCCCGTCGGGAGGGAAGTACAGGCAGCTCAGGGACCAGTCGAGTCCGAGTTTGTCGTCGCCCGTACGCATGAGATGAACGCCGATTGCGTGACGGGCCGATTGCATAAACGGGAAACTCGCGAGCAGGGCTCCCTGCCGCCAATACGGTGAAGAAAGAATAGCGTGGTATTCCTCGGCCGAATAGCCTGCGCTTCGAACGCGATACTCGATATACACGGAGGCTCCGATTTCCCGGGGCGTAAAACCGCAGCCGACGAGGAGGTCGGCGTTCCATCCTATATTCCGCTCGGGCATGAGTGCGATGTCGAGAAAGCGGGCATTGTCACGCAGCGCGGTTTCGAGATATGCGATCATCCCCTCTCCGAGCTGGGCGCTCAGCCATGCGCCGAGTGTCTGTGAAAGATCGCGGCGATACCGGAGGCCGACATCGAATGTGCCCACCGAGCCGGTAAGGCATACCGAGACAAAGGGCTCGCGCGCGGCCTCGCAGTACGCTTCGACCGCGAAGTCTCCGAAGGGCAGAAAAAAACCTCCCAACCATAAGCCCTCGGATAAACTCGCTCGATCGTTGTTGTTCTCGATCGACAATGGATCGATGTAGTTGGAGCCGTATTCGAGCTTGAGTTTTCCGAATATCAGCGTGAGCCCCGTATCGAACAAAGAAAGTCGGGCTTCGGCGTAGGGGAGCGATATCTTGGCGGTTCCTTTTTCCGTTTCGTATTCGACCAAGGACCGGTTCTCGAATCCGCCGCCTGCTTGAGGCCACTCGACGAGCGGCGACAGACTGATGCGGATGCGGTCGGTGATCGAAATATCCCAGGTGCTTTCCGCGCGCAATGACGTGCGCCATTCGGCGATCCTGGAAAGAACCGCATCGTCGATCGTGCTCTCGTCGCGTATGTCCCTGGCCTCCGCTTTCTGTTCGATAGTGACAGTGAAGGTTTGACGGATGAGCGGCGCTTTCGCGGGTTCTGGCTCGAAATCCGCGTACGGAGCCTCCTCGGCTGCAGCGGGAAGGATCGAGGCGAGGCAGAAGAAAACCTGCATGAGGCCGAGGGCCGCTCGTGGAAAATGACGCTGCGGCATAGGGTGTTGTCTCATTTTTGAAACCTCAGGCCCTGTACGGTGAAGGCCGAGGCGGGCGGAATCGCTCGATCGAAGTTCGAAAGCTTGACGTATTCGACTTCGCCGGAAATCTCGTCGCTTATGCTGAAGCCGGTGAGCATTTCCTTGCCTCCGATGATCTCGTACTTCTCATATCTGATTGTTTTAATAAGATTTCCGTTCCGACCCCTGCATGCGGCCTCGACGGGGCGGTAGTTCTTGTCGGTATAGAGATCGACAAGGTCGTAGGTCGCCCCCGCTCCTTTTTTCGCTTTGAGCGCAAAGAGGAGACCGGTCGCGGAGGGTCGCAGTTCGACGACATCATAGGTCGTGCCGAAGCCGATCCGCGCGATATCTCCGGCGGAGGCCTGGCCGAAAAGCAGCTGCCGCGGCGATATGCGGAGGG
>CAZINN010000107.1:0-5436 GCA_964540615.1 uncultured Treponemataceae bacterium
TAGATGTCCCTGCAAATAAAGATTGGCGTCCACATTGATCATTTCAGTAGTAAAAGAGCCCCAATCCTGATCATACACGCTGGCGTTGACCGCGGCGCCCACGGCCAGGTTGTCCATGCCCACCTCGATAAAAAAGCCGAGGTAGCCGTCGCCGTTGCGGATATTCTCCCAGGCCTTGGCGAAGCCGTCGGTGGTCAGCTGTTCCGCATTGCTGTACGCGGCCCCGGAAATTCCTATCGCGAGCTGGGCGAAGGCACCGGTCCCCGCCAGGGCGACCATGGCGATGATCGCAATAAGTTTCCTCTTCATGTAGTTCCTCCCCTAGAAAATACGACGAATTCAGTCACTATTAAGTATAACACTCTCGGCCCCGCTTTCTAGTACCGGCTCGCCACGAGGATGACAAATTCGAGACAGCGCGGTTTGTCCCGCGGTATCATTATGGGAAAGACCTGGAAATGCGGATATGCGGGCGGTATAGTGTACAAAGTAAAACGGAGGCCAAAGCGGCTCTTTCTCAGAAACGTGAAGGAGGGTGTTCGGGAGCCGCCTCCGCGTGTTTAATATGTAAGTTTAGAGCAGTAATAATCAAGGAGAGCGTATGAAACGAATTCTGGCAGGCCTGGCGATTCTTTTCTTTATCGCCGCAGGAGCAGCTGCGGACAACAAGGTCGCGCTGACGATCAAGTGCAATGTCTCGGGCGCCCAGGTATATATCAACGGCAAGCTCGCCGGCTATACCCAGCCGAATTTCTCCTTTCTTTTAGCCGCGGGCAGTTACCAGATCACTGTCAAGGCTAAAGGCTATCAAGACTTCAAAACGACTGTCCGCATCAGCCGCGATCCAGTCATTATCAACGCGGTACTGGGCGGACCCCAGGTAGCTCCCCCGCCGCAGATACTCAATTACAGTCTTTCGGTTTCGTCCAATGTGAACGGCGCCG
The DNA here is from genome assembly GCA_964540615.1 of uncultured Treponemataceae bacterium. GTDB lineage: Bacteria > Spirochaetota > Spirochaetia > Treponematales > Rectinemataceae > CAZXXZ01. The sequence goes on from CAZINN010000107.1 coordinate 945, forward strand.
AGGTCTATGTCAACGGAGCGCTCGCCGGACGGACGCCCTTCTCGAGCGAAGTACCGCAGGGCTCGTATACTGTCGTCGTCAAGGCGCCGGGCTATATAGACTTTACGCAGAATGTCGTGGTCAAAGGCCCGACTCATGTGAATGCGACACTGCAGAGTCAGAACTACCAGGTCAGCATCGCGGCGGCCAATGTCAACGGGGCGACGGTCTCTATAAACGGGTCCCAGGTCGGCAGGACCCCCTACAAGGCCTTCCTCCAGCCCGGAGTTTATACGGTTACAATCAGCGCCCCCGGCTTCCTCGACTATACCGTTCAACTCACCGTCAACGGCCCCGAGAGCATCAACGCCGTGCTCCAGCCTCAGACCGCGACCTGGCAGTTCCGCATTCCCGAGGGCTTCCTGAACCGCGATATCAGACAGGGGCAGTCGAGACATATCCAGATTTACCTCGACGGCGTGCTGCAGGCGGAAAGCCATGGACAGATCATCGCTCAAGGCACGATGTCGGCGGGCAGGCACCGCTTCCGCTTCGTCATCGGCGGTATGTCGATCGAAACCCAGCTTGACGCCGAGGCCGGACGGAACTACATCCTCGAACCCTTCATCGGCATCAATATAAAGTAGCCGCCGCGCATTAAGCATAGCGACCGATTCACGACGCCGGGCTCGGTGTCGTGAATCGGTTTTTTATTGGCCATTGTGCGCAGAGCGGATATACTTCCGCAGGGGAGACGGCCCTGTGACAGAACTCGGTGAATACATAGATCTCGCCCGTGGGATAGAGGCCTACAGCGACATCGAACTTGACATCCTCGAAGAGACTCTTCGTGACTGCCCGGAGAAACAGGACAAGCACTGCAGCCTGATCGAAATCAGGGATGGGAGAATTCTGGCCGGCTTCGCGATCCTGTACCGCGCCCTCGATACAGATTTCACCTTCGATATAACGGCCTTTTGCATAGACCGCGTTTACCGCGGCAAAAAAGCCGCCGAACGACTCGTGGCGATGGTTGAAGAAAGGGCTCTTGACCTCGAACCCGCCTGTATCATTCGAATAGAAACCTCGAGCCGCAGGGAGGCGGCCTACGGCCCCGGGCTCTTTGATGCCGCCGGCTTTTCCATGATCGGACATATCGCGGACTTTTACAGCGAGGGCGACGATTTCTACATCTACGCAAAGCAGGTAAAGCGGAAATCGGAGACAAACGAAGAGAGCCGGATATGTTCACAGCCATCGGCCGGGGGAAACGCCGAGGTACGCTCATGATCATCGCAGCGATCGAGGCCGGAGGGACGAAATTCGTCTGCGGCCTTTTCGCATCGACGGGCGCGGAGGGAGGCCGCCCCGAACTGCTCGAGCGTAGAGTCCTGCCCACCACGACTCCGGACCAGACGCTCCGCGAGGCGGCTGATTTCATCCGTTCCGCATCCGAACGCCGAGGCTTCGGACCGCCCGACGCCCTGGGTCTCGCCTGCTTCGGGCCTGTGGAGCTTAAGCGTTCGAACCCGGCCTATGGATGCATCACCACAACCCCAAAGCCCGGCTGGAAGAACGTCGACATCGTCGGCTTTTTTTCCCGCGAGCTCGGGCTCCGCGCTGCCTTCGACACCGACGTCAACGCGGCGGCCTGCGGCGAATACCTCTGGGGGGCCGCGCGGGGCGTCCAAGATTTCGTCTACCTCACCGTAGGCACGGGCATCGGCGGAGGCGTGTTCAGCAACGGCCTCGTCGTCCACGGCATGGCTCATCCCGAACTCGGACACATAAAAATCCGGAGGCGGGGCGATGATCCTTACGAAGGCTGCTGTCCCTTTCACCGGGACTGCCTGGAAGGGCTCGCGGCGGGGCCGGCCATCGCAGAACGCTGGAACACCAAGCCCGAGAGCCTCGATCCTTCGCATCCCGCCTGGGAACTCGAAGCGCGGTACCTCGCGGCGGCGGCGGCCTGCTATACCCTGGTGCTTTCGCCTGAACTCATCCTCCTCGGCGGCGGGGTCGGCCTGCGCCCGGGTCTCGCCGAACGCGTATCGACGCTCCTCGCCGAGGAGCTTGACGGCTATATCGCCGGCCTCGCCGATCCGAAACGACTGAGCGCCTTCGTCAAACGGCCGGAACTCGGGCATGACGCAGGACTCTACGGCGCGGCGGCACTCGCCCTTCGGGGCGGCCTTTTTTGAGCTTCATCCTGCGTTTTTGCTCGCACAGGGCTTCGAAAACGCGATGCCGCTAGTGTTCGGGCTGAAACGACGGATAAAATCAGCCGAGAATATAGCGATATGGGGCACGAAAGAGAGGCTGTGCGCCCTGTCCTTGAGCCGGGACCTTTTTCGGCGTACCGAGGCCGTACGGCTTCGCGGTTTTTCAATCCCTGCCGGGTCTGGCTTTCGCGCCGAGCCCGACATAAACTATACTTCGCTGAAGTTAAGCGCTTCGGCGCGACGGGAGCGTACAGAGGATGCCAAAAGTCGGCAACTACCGCGCCAATTCGGTGATATATTTCCAAGGCGACGTTGTCAGCGATAAGATTTACATCCTCCAAGAAGGCAAGGTCAGCCTCAACTACACCGACATCGAGACCTCGAAAGAGGTCCGTGAGGTCATCCAGACCGGCGAATTTTTTGGAGTCAAAAGCGCCCTGGGCAAATACCCGCGCGAGGAGAACGCCGTCGTCCTGTCCGACGCCAAGGTCCTCATATTCACCGTCCCGGAGTTTGAAGTTTTCGCCCTCGCCCAGACGCGCATCATTATGAAAATGCTCAAGGTCTTCTCGGACCAACTACGGCGCGTACATAAGCAGGTCAACAACCTTTTTGCAAAAAACGAAACCCAGAGCCCCGAAGCGGGACTGTTCCGCACGGGGGAGTACTACCTCAAGGCGCGGCAGTATACGCAGGCGAAGTACGTATTCAGCAGATACATCACCTATTACCCGGCCGGCCGCTTCGCCGAGCAGGCGAGCCGCTATCTCGAAGCCGCGGAGTCGGCCGCCACGACCTACGGGGACGGCAAGGGACCGGCGCCTCTCATGGTCGAGGCGACGCGGCAGGCCTCCTCGCCTCGAAACGAAAACGGCCCCGCATCGCGGGCCGCGGGCGTCGACAACCTCGCCGGATCATCCTCAGGGTCGCGGCAGCCGGCGGCCGGTTTTGCCCGTCCTGCATCATCGGCAGGACCGGGCGCCGGGCTTTCGGACACGGCCAAGGCCTACTACGATGCGATCAGCCTGCTCGGCTCGGAGCGGTACAAAGAGGCGCTCACGGGCTTCAAGCGGATTGTCGAAGCGAACGCCGACGCCGAGTACGTCGAAAAGGCGCTTTTCGATATGGGACGATGTCTTTTTATGCTCGATCAGCACGACCTCGCCATAAAACATTTCACCCAGATGATTCAGGCGCATCCCCGCCATCCCGACCTCGTTGAAACCCTCTTCTTCCTCGGACAATCGTACGAGAAGAAGGGCGATTCCGAACGGGCGAAAGGATTTTATAAAAAAATACTGTCGATGGAGAGCGACGAGGACTCGCCGGCGCGGATCAAGGCGCGGAAGGCCCTGCGCAAGCTCGAGGAGGCCGCACGTGGCTGACCTCGGCGCTTTCACCCGCTTCGCCCGCACCTATCACCCCGGCGAGATCATCTTCGCCGAATACGAGCCGGGCGACAGTTTCTATCTCATCCAGGCCGGCAAGGTCAAAATCTCGAAGATCGTCGGCGATATCGAAAAGACACTCGACATTCTTCAGCCTCCCGAGATATTCGGCGAGATGGCGATCCTCGAAGGAGCGCCGCGCTCGGCGACCGCCCAGGCCATCGATACCGTCAAGCTCCTCGAGTTCAACCGCGCCAATTTCGAGATCCTCATGATGGGCAATCCCCAGATCGCCTTGAGGCTCCTCAAGCTCTTCACCAAGCGCATCTGGGACCAGAAACGCCGTTTCATGATCCTCACACTCGACGATCCTCAGGCCAAGATAGCCGACGTATTCCTCATGCTCGACGAAACGAACGCGGCGGTCCGAGGCGGGGAACTCGAAGGCGAAAAGCGCGAATTCAAAGTCACGATCGACGACGTGGCCCACTGGGCGGGCATGACGCCGAACGAGGCCCAGGAACTGATCGGCCACTTCGCCCGGCAGAGCAAGCTCGAGCTCTACCCCGACAAGATCGTCGTGAAGAACATCAGCGATTTTATACGGCTCGTCAATTCGCGCCGCAAGAAATAACTGTTCCCGGCGGCCTTCTTGAAAAAGCCGGCTTTTTTCGTCTATAGTCCTCTTGCACGCCGAGATAGCTCATTTGGCAGAGCGGTGCACTCGTAATGCACAGGTGTCGGGTTCGATTCCCGATCTCGGCTCAGAATAGAGAAGCCCTTCCAAGCGGAAGGGCTTCTCGATTTAATAAGCCGAGAGCGGGAATCGAAGGGAAGACGCCCGCCGATCTCGCGATTCGATGAGCGAGATCGGCGATCGAGGCGCCAGGGAAGCGCGCGATC
>CAZINN010000108.1:0-5433 GCA_964540615.1 uncultured Treponemataceae bacterium
AGCGGCTCGTGAACTGGCGGTACGAGTAGCCCTTGCCGTAGACCCAGGGGTCGGTGAGGGTGAACTCGGCGTCCAGTCTCAAGCGCGAGTCGTTCAGAAGACCGCCCGAGAATGGGGCGCTGACGAAGCTGAGCCCCGCCTGATACGCCGAGGCGCCCGCGTTGTTCGAACTGTCTTCGTTCTCGTCGGCGACCATGAGGTCGTACAGGAGGTACTGGCCGTAGAGTCTGAAGCCTCGCAGGGGAGTTACGCTCGCCTCGATCATCGCGGGCACGCCGTAGACCCCTTCCTGGAAGAGATTGTGCCAGATAAGGAGGGGGTTGAAGTCGCTCAGTTGGATCGACCTGCCGGCGACAAGATTGTGCTGCGTAACGACCACGGTGGCCCAGGGGCAAATGCGCCAGGTCAGTCGGCCTATTGCTATATTTTTTTCATCCTCGGTGCCGATGAGTTCGTGGGAGGCGGCCGGATCGGCGCTCAGGTTCGGGTACGCCCAGACGGCGTTGAGGTAGCGTTCCTCGTCCTCGGTCAGATAGGGGTTGAGGCGCACCAGGTACCAGGAGAAGGAGACGGGGCCCGCGTCGATGCGGACCGAGGCGAAGTCGGCCCAGGGCATGGCGGCGTTGAAGCTGAGGGTCGAGAGCCTGCCCGGCCCGAGGTGCAGTTTGTCCCGTCCGAAGCGCAGTTCGAAGGGGCCCGAGAGGAAGGAGGCGATGCCGCGGTAGGGGACGTTGACGTCCACCCTGTCCAGCGCCGTTGCGAGACCGTAGTTGATGTACCATTCGCCGCCGTCGCGGTAGTAGTTGGACGCCGGCCTGAGGTCGGGGTTGAAGTCGAGCGTGGCCGGACCGGCCTTTATGAGGAGCCTGAGATCGAGGATGGGAGGCGTCGCCAGGACGGCGCTCATGGCCTCGGTTTTTAGAAAGGCGCGGTCGCTGGCGACAGAGGGTATAAACACACCAGGATCCGTGATCTTGCTATTATCATCTATCTCGTAGCCGTCAGCTGGACCGAAAACTTTCTCCGGCCGAATAAACGCGTTCCGGTTCGGGGAGCCCGCATAGCCCGCCGCGAGGGATGTCGTAAGCGAGAGGTCCAGGGGTTTTCCCCGGGGCCGGAGTGATTCGGCGATGCGCGCGGCGGCGGCAGCGGCCGCACCCTCGCTTTCCGCTTCGAGGCTGCGGAGGGACTGCCTGAGCCGCTCAGCCACGACGGGGCGCTCCAAAAGCGGAGATTCCCTCCCCGCCAGGATAAAGGCTTCCTCGGCGGCTCGGACGCGATCGTCGCCCCAGAGCAGGATCGTCGAGTCTTGGGCGGCGAGGGCGGCGGACGAGGCGGCCGCAAGGATGATACACGTTAGGCGATACAGTAGTGCTTTCATCGGATTCCACTTCTCAGCTTGAGGACCTGGGCTCTGCGTCCGGCGATGAGACGGTAGAGCCTGAGTATGCGTTCGATCATCGCGTCGGGAGCGTAGCGCCGGGCCCAGAGGGCCGCCTCCTCGGACTTGCGCGCGCGAAGTTCGTCGTCGTTCAAAAGCCTGAGAACAGCCGCCGAAAACTCAGCCGTGTCGTTCCGCACCATGAAGCCGCCGTGGTCGCCCTTCATGATGTCGCGGGTTCCCATTTCGCCCACGGCGACCACGGGCAGGCCCGAGGACATGGCCTCGAGGGTGCACAGGCCGAGGGTTTCGGTCTTCGAGGGGAAGACGAAGACCTCTGCGGCCCCGTACAAAAGCGCGAGCTCGGAAGCCGGGATGTAGCCGAGGAAGGCGCAGCGCCCGCCCAGGCCGCGCCGCTGCGCCGAGGCCTCGACATGGCCTCGCGCGGGGCCGTCGCCGGCGAAGACGAGGGCGACGTCGGGGCGCTGTTTCAGGACTTCGGCCAGGACCGGCAATAGGAACTTGGGGTCTTTTTCTTCGGCTATTCGTCCGGCGAAGAGCAGAAGGCGCTTGCCCGCGAGGGCGGGAAAGCGCGCGTCGAGCGAGGCGCGGTAGGCGGCGATTTGACGAGCGTCGCGCCGCGAGAAGAGCGATGACACGCCGCTGGGTATGACGACGCAGCGCTTGCGGATATGGTAGCTCTGCAGGATGCGTTTCTGCGAGGGCGAGGGCGTGATGAGGATGTCGGCCTTTCCAAAGATGGAGCGCATGAGAAATCGCACGCAGGTACGCAGAATTTTCTTGTTTATGTGCGGGATGTAGTTGCTGACATAGTCTTCCCAGTCGGTGTGCGAGGTCATGAGGACGGGGTGCCCTCGGAGTTTCGCGTAGGTAATGCCCATCCATGCGGCCGAAAACTCCGAGTTTATGTGAATGACATCGGGTTTGAAGCGATCGAGGGCGTGGAACATGACCGGCAGGGCGAAGGGCTTTATCAGCCGGTCCTCGCTCGACACCGGCGTCGACATGGACGAAAGTCTCTTGACCCAGTCTTCCTTCGGCGTCGATCCGTTGCGCGAGGGGTACGAAGGGCAGATGAGCAGCACTTCGTGCCCTCGTTTTGTAAGTTCGTCTTTGTAGGTCTGGAGCGCGACGGTTACGCCGTTCACCCGCGGCCAGTAACAATCGCTGATGTACGCTATTCTCACTATGCTGTCTCCTAACAGGTCGATGACAAACTCGATGCTTGTCATCGACCTGATAAGCGCTCCGAACACTCAGTATATCCCGTGCGTTCCATCGGGACAATCGAGGCGGCTGTATGTTTGTACGTCATCTTGGGTGCGCGCCATGCTTTGTCGTCGCTTGCGCGTTGATCCTCGCCGCGCCGGGCGTATCCGCAGATCCGGGCGCCGCAAAAGCAACAAAGACGCGGAGTTTTTTCGATCCGCCGCGGACTATCAGTTTCGAGATTCATTCCGAGAAGGCGGCTGACAAGCGAACGTGGATTTCCTTCGGCGCGCAGATCGAAAGTGTCTTCCGCTGTCCCATGGAGAGGATCATGGAGACGCTCTGGGACTTCGAGTCCTCTCCGGAGGTTTTCAAGCGCATCGATTCAGTGCGCGTGCGGTTCAATGATGGACGTGTCGCGGTCACCGAGCAGAAGTCCGTGATCCGCGTGCTCGGTATCTCGTATGTTTCGGAATTGGTATTCGAGAATGAGCAGAGAAAAACCGGCGATACCACGGCCGTTTTCACCTTTAAAGCGGTCGAGCTGGACGCGAACACCAAATCGAGCGCCGGATCCTGGTACATGGAGGAGTTCGTCGATTCCTCCGGGACGGTCTCGACGAGGATCGTATATACGGTCGAATCGGTTGTCGCGGCCACCGTGCCGGGACAGGAGTTTTTCATACGGAATTTCGGGGAAGGTGATATCAAGAACCTCGTGCGCGAGCTTGCCGTTGCGGTGAAAAACCGAGGTTGACAGCCGCTCGGGCGCGCTTCAGTATTGGCCGTATGGAATTATTGCCTCTCGCGGCGGCCGTCGTCATATTGCTGATCGTCGCGATCGTCCTGAGCATCGCGTTTTCGGCGAAAAAAGGCGACCGCCCGGGGAAAAATGAAAAAAAACTGTCCTCAAAGGACCGCAACCAGGTTCTTAAAGAAGTGAATCGGCGTCTCGCGGCGAATCCGAAGGACCACAAGGCGCTCGCGGTCCTCGGCGGACTGGCCTGGGATGACCAGGATTGGGAGCGCGCGTTCAAGGCCTATTCGACCTTGGCCGAGGTGGGCGCCGGAAGCGCGGATGTCGACGAGTTCCAGGCCAACGCCCGCTACGGGATCGCGGCCTTCAAGCTCGGCAGGCTCGACGAGGCCTACAAGGGCCTCATGGTCGCGCGCACTTTCAGGCAGGATGATTTCGAGGTCAACTACAATCTCGGCGTTCTTGAGTACCAGAAGAAAGCCTACGAGAAGGCCGTGGTCCTTTTAAAGCAGGCCGCGTCGCTGAATCCCGACCATACGCAGGCGCTTCGACAGCTCGGCCACGCGTATTTCAAGATAAAGGCCTACCGGGACGCGCTGTTTTCGCTGCGGAAGGCGCTCGATCTGGAACCCGGCGACAAGGAGTCGCTGTTTACGGCGGCCGAGTGCTATTACGAGCTGGGCAACCTCGAGCAGGCGCTCAAGGTGTTCACGCACCTCCGAGCCGATCCCGGCCTCGGCCCCTCCGCCGCCCTCTTCGCCGGCACGATCCACATGAATCAGCGGCAGTACGACAAGGCGGTCGTTGATTTCGAGATCGGGCTTCGGCATCAAGACATCAAGATCGAAGTCGTCTTGGAACTGAAATACCGCCTGGCCGCCGCGTATCTCCGATCGCAGGATATCGGAAAGGCCGTGGCGCTTCTCGGCGAGATTCAGTCGGCGTATCCGAATTATAAAGATGTTCCCTCGCTTCTCTCGAAATACCGCGAACTCAATTCAAATCGCAATCTTCAGATATTCCTGATCGGCACCGCGAGCGAGTTCGTTACGCTCTGCCGAAGGATCACCCTCCTTTTTTTCCCAAAGGCCAAGGTCAAGATCACCGATATCGCGGTTCAGGGCAACGATTGGGCCGATATACTCGCCGAGGTCGAGACCTCGAAGTGGTCCGACGTCATTCTGTTCCGCTACATCAGGTCGCAGGGCACGGTGGGCGAGCTGGCGGTCCGCGACTTCCACGCCCGCGTCAAGGACCTCAAGGCCGGCAAGGGCTACTGCATCACGGCGGGCGTGTTCAGCGACGAGGCGAAGCGTTTCGTCGAGGCGCGGCTCATCGATCTTATCGAAAAACAGTCGCTCATGAGCCTTCTGAATACCATCGACACCCGCACCAAGAGTCTTCTCGCCGAGTGAGTAAGGTTCTTAATTACAAATCTCGTAATAAATTAATGTTTAGAATCGAATTTCAATCATCATTATTGATTGTGTACGTTGATATCTCATGTGCTGTCATAGCAAATGGAGTATAACGAGTCTTATATTTTATACTAAATATGTATTCATTTTTAAACACAATCCATTTCTTGCAAATTATAGCCAAAGGGCGATATAATTAGGAGTAAAAATGGAAATTATCATCTATCCTATTCAGGATTCAGATGATGCATCAAAAAAGGGCCAAGTCAGGAGGATGCTTGCTTCTTCTTTAGTAAAGCATCCGAGGTTATTTACGTTAGTGAGGGAGACATTACAAGCAATCGAGAGAGAGCCGAGCCTTGATTTCCTTACAAGATCAGGAAAGGAGGAAAGGCTTACCGGGTGTAGCGAGCCGATCCATGTTCTTAAGATTCCTCCGAAAAAATGCAGAGAAGGGGTTGTACGATTGTATTTCGCATTCGATGCAGATGATCCTTCGAGAATTTGGATTCTTGCCGGAGAGCATAAACACGGCAGGATCAAAGATGATCGGGAGTTGATTCATACTGCAATAAGGCACTACCGAACTATTTGTAAACCCTAATGTTGCATAAAAATCATGCGGAACTGAGCAAAGACGCAAGATA
>CAZINN010000109.1:0-5186 GCA_964540615.1 uncultured Treponemataceae bacterium
TCCATGTCGGTCAGCAGCCCGTCTATTACAATCAGGTGCGCGGTCAGCATGGAACTCGGTATGCGGATTTGACGCAGGAGCCGGCCTTCCCCTTCGGCTTCGGACTCAGCTACACGCGCTTCGAATACGGAGAAGCGAGACTCTCGTCCTCGGAACTTGGTTTTGATGACACCCTCCGGGTGTCGGTGCCGCTGCGGAACTCGGGCGGTCGCGCGGGAGCCGAGATTGTCCAGCTCTATATCGAAGACGAGGTGACCTCGCTGACCTGGGCGCGGCGTGAGCTCGTCGCGTTCAAGCGCGTCGAACTCGGCCCGGGCGAAACGACAAATGTCGAACTTTCGGTCCCGGTCTCGGAGCTGTGGATCGTCGATGCCGAAGGTCGAAGGATTGTCGAGCCGGGCTGGTTCAAGGCCCTGGTCGGCTCATCATCGCGGGACTGCGATCTGCGCGCTCTTCGCTTTCAGGTTGTCCAGCCCGAGTTCTGACAGGGGAGGGGACGAAGACCCTCAGGCTCATCGAGCGGGATTAAAAGCGAAGGTCCCGATAGCGCTTGAGCGCGCTTTCATTTGAACCTCCGCGATTCGTACGAGGAACGCGCCAGCTTTTTACCGTCCGCGTTCCTGTATGGATTGCGCGAGTTCTTGAGCCAGGCTTTATACGCCGAGCAGGCTTCGTAATAACCCTCAGGACCGCGGAAGGTCGATAGTTCGTCGCACTTGTACAGCTCCAGGAGATCGGGGAAGTGGGGGTTGTCGATGATCCCCTCGAGCCTGTTCGAAGGCAGCCGCGGGAGCGCCGCGGGTATCATGTGGTATCGGACGAGGAAGGAAACCTCGGCGATGAGGGCGGGAGGAAAACCGAGCCGAACGAGGAATCGTTCCGCGATCGACCTCCCGATTTCCGCATGGCCGTCGAACTGCCTGCCCTCTGAGCTTTCCGCCCCGGGTTTGCCTATGTCGTGCAGAAGCAGGGCGAGCGAGAGGCCGAGAGACGGAGCTTTTCGATGACGGAATGTTTCGAGCGTATGGGCCCAGGCGTCGCCCTCGGGATGGTATTCCTTCGAGTGATTCGTCCCCGAAAGCCGCTCGAGTTCGGGCCAGTATCGTTCGATAAAACCTGATTGTCGGAGATACTCGAGCCCTCGCCAGGGGCTTTGCCCTGTCAGTATGAGCGATAAAAGAGCGCGCTGAAATTCGATGGAACAATCGCGCGGCGATTCCGGTTCGGGCCCGCCTTGCGGAAGCTCGTACATATAACGTGAAAGCAGGACGGCTGTCTCGAAGAGCCTTCGCTCGCCGCTGTCTTTCGTTTGGGTTTCTGCGAAGCTGAGTATCGGCCGGCGCAAGGTCGGATATACCCCATGGGGGTCGAGAAAGACATCACGCCGTACATCTCGGTAGAGATCGAGCTGTGCATACACGGGACCTTGCGTCTCGGCGGGAAATTCCGCGCAATGGAAGTAATACGTCGAGACCGAGCGCCGACCGGCGTCGACTAACTCAGCTGGGCCCGTATCGAGGGCCGCGTCGGCGAAGTACAGTCCGGGGTAACGGATGGCGTCGATCGATGCGGCCAGGTCCTGAAGGTCGCAGGCGGCGAGAATAAAGCGGACAGGAGCGGCTTCGGCGCCGAAATAGGCGTCGAGGGCCGAAAAAGACGCTTCGTAGGCTTCGATCCCCGCTTCTGCGAGCACGTCAAAGACCGCTTTCATAATAAAGAAAGATATCGCCGATATGTCGCAGGGTAAATGGAGAGATCCGGCTCCGTGACCGATTATCCGCGGCGCGTTGTTCGTGTATTATGGCTTTATGCAGGCATCATCACGGCGTTGTCCCTTTTCCCTCGTCCTGGTCCTCTTCGTCGCCGCGGCGGCGCTCGTCGCGCTCGATCAATGGACTAAGTATCTCGCGGTCGAGCATCTCGCGGGACGCGGGAAACTGCCCCTGCTCGGCGATTTCGCGGTACTGGTCTACGCCGACAACCGCGGCGCTTTTCTCTCGCTCGGCTCGGCCCTGCCGGAGCCGCTGCGGAAGTTGTTTCTCATACTTCTGCCCCTGGCTGCTATTCCGATCGTGATCGTGGCCCTTCTCAGGCGCGGGATCGGTGCATCGGCTTCGAATGATTCTGACAAGTCCGTTTCTATCGGCGCGGCCGAATACGCAGCGGCGGTGCTTATATTCGCCGGAGGGCTCGGAAATCTGATCGACCGCATTTTCAGAGGCGAGGTCCGCGATTTTCTGAACTTCGGGATCGGAAGGCTCAGGACGGGCGTCATGAACCTCGCGGATCTGTATATTTTCTTCGCCCTCGTGGTCATCGTCGGAGCCCTGATCCTCCGGAGGTCGCGAATAAAACGAACTGCTGATGTCGCATAAGCTCGGTCGGTGAATGTCGTGCCGATGTTCGGGGATCCGCGAAGCGAGGCCGAATGAGAATCGAAGGAACAGGCTGTTGCCTTTTAGACCGCATATTCCCGCAGGTCGATTTTTCTTCGGAGACATTTCGCCTTTTAGGTTCACGGTCCGGCGAGGTCGGCGCTCTCGAACCTGGAGGCCTTGTTTTCGCCGACGACGCTGAACAATGGGCGAGACGGTCGGGCCGGGCCTCTCTCGCCGATATCCTCTCCGGACTCGGCTGCACAGCCCCCGCGGCCGAAAGCATCGGGGGCCCCTCGATCGTGTCGCTCATCCACGCCTCTCAGATGCTCGAGGGTGAGGATGTCACGGTCTCATTCCGCGGCGCCCTCGGCGACGACGAAGAGGGGCGCAGGCTCCGCGCGCTCCTTGGGCGCACGCGCGTCGACCTGACGCATCTCGCGACCCGCAGAGGGCGCAGCCCCTCGACCTATGTGCTCTCCGATCCCTCGTGGGACGGCGGCCGCGGCGAGCGCTGTTTCATCAACGATATCGGAACAGCCTCGTCTTTCGCCCCCTCGGATTTGGGCGGGGATTTCACCGATGCCGATATTGTCGCCTTTGGAGGAACCGCCTTGGTCCCCTCTGTGCATACAGGTCTGCCTGGGCTTCTCTCCAAAGCGCAGGGCAGCGGAGCCCTGACGGTTGTAAACACCGTCTTCGATTTTTTCGCCGAGCGGCGCTTTCCGGGCCGGCCCTGGCCCCTCGGAGGCCCCGCTCCGGGCCCCGGTCCCCTTGAATCTTACAGTTCCTGTGATCTTTTAATCATGGACCGCGACGAGGCACTTCATCTATCCGGCGCGTACGATCTCGAAGCCGCGCTCGGGTTTTTCATATCGAGCGGCGTCGGAGCATTCGTAATAACGCGCGGAGGCGAAAGCGTCATCGCGTGGGCGAAAAACGGACGATTCTCGGCCTTCGGTCCCGACCGGATACCCGTCATCGATGTCGAGCCGGGGGTTCGCGCGATGGGCGACACCACCGGATGCGGAGACGCCTTCGCGGGCGGAACCATCGCCGCACTCGCCCTCCAGATGACAGGTGGAAACCGCGGCGGACTCGACCTTCCTGGTGCGGTCTCGTGGGGAATAGCCGCCGGAGCCTTCACACTCGGTATATTGGGGGGAGTCTATTACGAGTCGCATCCCGGAGAGAAGCGCGATCTCGTCTCCGCGATTCATAACAAGCACTCCGCCGATGTCCCGCGGCCCTGAATCACCGTTGTCGCTGCCTTCGATATTCATGCATACTAGCGGCATGGGCGAGGACGGTGGAGGAGTGCCGGCGCGGAGGAGCAGGCAAGCGGCCACGGTCGACTATGCGGCCGAGACTGCGGGTATCAACCTCTACTCCGAGCGGAGCCTCCACGCGCAGATAAAAAAGTTATATTGGAAACCCGGCGATCGATTTGAAGCCAAGGTCGAGGGGAAGATAGTCGATTTACTAAAAGAAAACGGCGAAATCATCGAGGTTCAGACCCGGGGCATCGGCAAAATTCAGGCGAAGGCGCTCGCGCTTTCGCGCTCGGGCCGCAGGGTGCGCATCGTGTATCCCATCGCCGTAGAACGTGAGATACGCAGACTCGATCCTGCCACCGACGAACTCGTCTCAACGCGACGTAGTCCCAAGCGCGGTACAATTTATGAGCTTTTCGGAGAACTCGTCCATGCATCCGGCCTGGTCGCGGCGAAGAACATCACGATCGAAGTTGTGCTGGCCAAGACGGCGGAGACTCGGAAGAACGACGGCACGGGATCGTGGCGGCGCAGGGGGGACCGCACCGTCGATTGCGAGCTGGTCGAAGTCCTGGGTTCGAAAGCGTTCCGAACACCGGCGCAGTGGCTCGCGTTTATTCCCAAAAAGCTCAGCCCGCCCTTGTCGTCGGCGTCTTTGGCCTCGGCGCTCGATATACCGGTCGTACGCGCGCGTCAGATACTGTATTGTCTCGCACGGGCGGGATTGATAGCTGAAGCAGGACGACAGGGTCGGTCCAAGCTCTACGAATCACCGAAAAGCGGAATACGAAAACGTAATTAAAGATTACGAAAAAAGTCGTCTTTTGCTTTGTTTTTCTAAGCTTAGTACCGATAAGAATAAAAAGTATACTTGCATAAGGAAATAAAAAACTCAGTTTTTGTGTTCTCTGGCACTGATTTTGCATATGATTTAGGGAGAGCCGAGTATGGAAAACCTCGAAGTTTTTGATATCGATCGGATACTCGCAAAAACAGTCAGGATTGACCTCAGTGTCAACGAATTGAGGATTATCGTCGGCTGCCTTAATGCGCTCGAATATATCGCCCGTGCGGATGACGAGCCCTATCTCGATCAGGACGGACTCAGGCTCAAGGAACGCCTTGAAGGTCTGTACCGGGACGAGCTAGAGGGAACGATTGTTCACAGCGGCTGCATTCCGCGCATTCGTTACGAATCCTGATCCCCCCATCCCCCACTGAGACGCCTCGGCCTGCCTGCCGGGGCGTCTGCGTTTCTTGACCATTCTTCCTCGGCCGGTCCATGATCGAGATCATCATGGACGGACCGTTTTGCCGGGAAGAATTGCTCATCGGGGTTGAAGGGCTCACGTTCCTCTCCTCGTGCCGTGTTGCGGTCATAGGACTCGGCGGAGTGGGTTCCTTCGCCGCAGAAGCCCTCGCGCGCGCCGGCTTGGGCGGCCTCGTCCTCGTGGACGACGACCTCGTCGAGGAATCGAACATCAATCGACAGCTCTGCGCTCTCCGAAGCACCATAGGCAGGCCCAAGGCCGAGGTC
>CAZINN010000110.1:0-5094 GCA_964540615.1 uncultured Treponemataceae bacterium
AAAAAGCCCGGCCGCACGACCGGGCTTTGTCGATGACGTATGCGCTGTCAGTCGGCGACTGTCATAAATGAAACCCCATCCGAACTCGGCCAGTATGAGATGATACCTATAGAGTTTGTATATTTGACCCGCCAGGTGATTAGTGTATCCGCAGGAAGCGGCTTATCGCTCGGAACCCTGAATTGCGGCGATGTCAGATTTATCGCGCCAGTGACATCTACCCAACTTTCCTTTGTATAGCTCTGTACAGTGTAATGCTGGGTCAGTCCTTTCGGGGCTGCGAGCGTCCTCCAAATCAGAGAATTTTACATGCTGACAAAAAAAATCATAAATTAGTATATCACAATCAGCGGCTTAATAAAAGGAGAACGGGGACGATTCTGGTTTTTCCGCAATGTGTTTAGTGCCTTATACCATAAAGAATACCTTCACGCCCGCGTACTCCACTCCACGGCATACTTCCGCAGATCCGCCGCGCTCGGGAGCCCCAGCTTCTCCTTGATATGGTCGCGGTAGGCGTTGACCGTCTTCACCGAAAGAGACAGACGCTCGGCGATTTCCGCGGCGCCGCAGCCGCGTCCGATAAGGGTGAAAACCTCGAGCTCCCGATCGGAAAGCCTGTCGACGGGATCGGCGTCGGCTTTGCCGCCCACAATGCCTTCGAGCATCCGTTCGCGCAGCTGCTCGCTCACGGCGATGCGGCCGTCGAGAACATCCTTTACCGCGTCGAGAAGCGCGCTGGGATTCTCGTGCTTCATGACATAGCCGCGCGCCCCCGCTTTCAGCGCGCGTTCGCCGTAAAGATTCTCTTCGTGCATCGACACGACGAGCACGGCTGTTTCGGGGAAATCGTTTTTGATGGTTCTGACCAGCTCGAGGCCGCTTTGGCCCTGCAGCGAGATATCGACGATCGCGATGCGGGGGTTCGTCCGCTCGAGAAGGGCGACGGCTTCGGGGATGCTGCCGGCCTCTCCCGCCAATTCCAAGCGAAGCTCCTGCGCGATCAATGTCGCGACGCCCTGCCGGTACAGGGGGTGGTCGTCGACGACGATGAAGTTGGGACGTAACGCCATGCTCTACCTCGGAACCCTGCAGCTCACGACGGTGCCCCGCTCCCGCGTTCTGATACGAAGCTCGCCGCCGATGACGCTCGCACGGTATTTCAATATCTGGAGACCCATGCCTCCGTTTCCTTCGATTTCCGATGGAATGCCGATCCCGTCGTCGCTGACCTCGACGGTGATGCTTTTCCGGTCCATATAGAGACCTATGCGTATTTCTTTCGCAAGAGAATGCTTGACCGCGTTGTTCAGCGCCTCCTGCACGATGCGGTAGATATGCAATGCCTTCTCCGAATCTTTGACGGTGAAGTCTTTCATCGCTTCAAGCTTGAGTATAGCCGAACACCTCTCGCGCGACGACTGCACGAGGCTTTCGACGGCCGCGACGATCCCCTTGCCCTCGAGTTCGGCGGGGTACAGGCCGCGGGCGATTCCCTTGGCCAGGGCCGCCGTCTCGCCCGCCGCCTTCGCGATAGCCGCAGCAGAATCCGCGGCCGCATCGTTTCCCGACCGCCTCAGGCCGCCTTCGAGAATCGCCGCCATGAGACCGATGCCCGCGATATCCTGGCACAGGTGGTCGTGGATATCCTGACCGATCCTGCTCATGATGCTGTTCGAGACGGACAGAAGTTCGCGCTCGAGCTGCCGGCGGCCGGCCATCTCGTCCTTGAGCCGGGCGTTTGCGTAGGACAGCTCGAGCGTCCGCGAGCGCACCGTCCGCTCGAGTTCCTTCTCGTGGTCGCGCTCGGCGGCCATGAGCATGGCGCCTTTGAGAGCGCTCGATACCTGGTCGCGGAAGGCCTCGTACAGGCGTCTGTCCTTCGAGTCATCCGTACATATAATATAACCTAGACGGTCGTCGCCGAAACGCAGGGGCTCGCAGACATACGCGCTGAAGCGGCCGGGAAGGCCGCCGGGAATGAGTTCGGCGGTTCTGAAGCGCAGACCGTAGGGCGCGAGAATGCGGGTCGAGCCTGCATCGGCGGCCAAAACGAGTTTCGACCATTCGTGCGACATGCCTTTGGATTCGAAAAGCGAGAGCCAGCAGGCCGAAATGCCGAGTTCCCGGGCGCCGTGCGCGATTCCGCGCAGAATGTCCTCGATGCCGAAGGATGCGACGAGGGAAGATTCGATACCGCGCAGTACAGCCTCGCGTTTTTCAGCCTCCCGCCTCTGCCGCGCCATGAAACGACTTTCCCCCTCGGCTATCGTCAAAAGCGCTCGTTCCCGGATCTCCGGTTCGAAAATCCGGCGGCGCAGGCTGGCGGGGTTTCGGCCGGCGCGGATATCGCGGTTCACCTCCTCTGAAAGCGAGACCAAGGGATCTGTATTCGTTCCGCGCTCGGATTTAGGCTCCTCGTCCCGGTCGGGCGAATCGGCCGCATCCGGGGCATAGGGGCAGCCGCAGGATTCGCGGACGACGAAGGTCACTTCGGGTCGCGCCGGGGCCGGCTCCTCATCCACGAGACCGATCCTCGCCGCGGCGAGCCTGACCGCGAGTCTGCCGAGCTCGGTCGTCGGTTGTCTGACAGTAGTCAGAGGCGGGAGGGTGAAGCGGCTGTCTTCGGTATCGTCGAAGCCTGTCACCGATACATCCCGGGGGACATCAATACCTCGTTCTGCGAGGGCGCGCATAGCTCCTATGGCCATGAGGTCGTTCGCGGCGACGACGGCATCGACCTCGATACCCGAATCGAAAAAGCGGGATACTTTGTCATAGGCGTCTTCTTCTTGAAAAACGCTGTGGATGACATGAACCACGCCGGCTGACGGCGCGAGGGCCGCGATGCTCCGCAGAAACTCCTCTTCGCGGGATTCCGACTCGGGATGTCCTCGCGGACCCGCAAGAAAGAGAAAGTTCCTGCGGCCGTGCGATCGAACAAGATGCTCGGCTATCGACCGCATGCCGCCCGAAGCCTCTATGCGGACCGAAGGAATGCGCTTCAATTCGATGCCGATGGAAACGACGGGGGAAGAATCGAAGCGGCCCAGGAACTCTTCGAGCTCCTCGTTTGAAATATAGGTGCCGATGACGTTCGACATGACAATGAGCGCCGCGAGACGACTCTGCTCGGCCAGGCTGAACGCTATGTTGTCAAGCGCCTCGAAGCCGATGGGGCTGCCGATTCTCTGGCCGCCGTAGAACACGATGGCGGCGCCGAGCTTTTCCGCCTCACGCCGGGCTCCGAGCCAGACGGAATTCTGGTAGGCCTCGTCGAAGCGCGCAGCCAGGAATCCGAAAACAGGCGCTCCCTTCGTCTTGATCATCGGCTCCGGGCCCTCCGATTCGAGAATATCCAAGCAGCGCCTCGTCGTCCATACCGCATCGACAGCGCAAGGACAAGCTCATCTTGTTAGGGTGCGGAGACAGGGAGTAGAATCACGTTCTGCATGTGCATGGGCGGTACTGCATACCGATGCAGTATCGTGATCCGCCGCGTAATGATTACGTTTCCTCCGCAATCCTCATCACCACAAGGAGCATGTGTTTATGAAGAAGAATAGAACGATGATTTTTTTCGCGGTGGCGCTCTCTTCGATGTTTCCGCTTGCCGCACAGGCCGAGGCGACCCGACAGTGCGGGGCCTTTTACACCAAGGAGTACAGAAACGTGTTCAAGGAGTTCGGTTATTCCGAGGATGCCGTCCGAGCGAAAATTGACGAGGCCTGGACGGCGCTTTTCTACGGCGCTGAAGACACCAAGATATATTTCGATGCGGGAGCCGACGGAGCGTATATCATGGACATCGGGCATAAAGATGTACGCAGCGAGGGCATGTCTTACGGGATGATGATGTGCGTGCAGCTCGATAAAAAAGCCGAGTTCGATAAGCTCTGGACCTGGGCGAAAAAATACATGCAACACTCCGACGGCCTGGATAAAGGTTATTTCGCGTGGTCGGTGAAGCCCAACGGTGTGCCGAACGACAGCGGTCCGGCTCCGGACGGCGAGGAATACTTCGCCCTCGCGCTTTTCTTCGCGTCGCATCGCTGGGGAGAGGGAAAGGAGCCCTTCGATTATGAGAATCAGGCGCGCTATATCCTCCGCGAGTCCCTCCACAAACCAGACACGCAGGGACAGGGACATAATCTCTGGGATCCGGAGACCACCTATATTCGGTTCAACCCGAGTTCACAGATAACCGATCCATCCTACCACCTGCCTCATTTTTACGAGCTCTTCGCTCTTTGGGCCGATCCCGAGGACCGTGACTTCTGGAAGCGGGCCGCCGTGGAAAGCCGAGAGTTTCTCAAAAAAGCCTGCCATCCTCTCACCGGACTTGCACCCGATTACGCCGGCTTCGGGGGCTATCCAATCCCCACCGGCGGCCACGACAGATTTATGGAAGACGCCTATCGAGTGGCGGGCAATATCGGTTTGGATTATCTATGGTTCGCAGCAGATCCCTGGGAAAAGGAACTCGCGAACCGCATCCAAGCCTTCTTTGTCAAGGAAGGCATCGGTAAGCACTACAGCACGTACAAAATCGACGGCACTCCGGTGAAGAGCGCCAAGTATCAATCCACTGGACTTGTCGCGATGAACGCCATGGCGTCTCTGGCCGCCGAGGGGCCGAATGTAAAACTTTTCATCGATGATCTTTGGAGCAAGTCTCCTGTTTCCGGCGAGTGGCGGTACTACGATAATTGTCTGTATATGTTTTCGCTGCTCGCCCTCAGCGGCAATTATCGAGTCTGGTAGAAAATCTAGGGAACCTCTAAAAACCCAGTTGGTTTTTAAGGTTCTCGTGCAATTCCCTTGCGGGAATTGCATTTTTATAAGGTCGACCTTACTGAAAAAAACCGGCCGCCTTTTGGGCGGCCGGTTCGCTTTTTCGAAATAGTACCTGAATCGGTTATTCCTTGAGGGCTCCGAGCGCCACGCCGGAGATGATGTACCGGGACAGGAGGAAGTAAAAGACGAAGAGGGGCAGGACGGTAAGAGCGAGACCGAGATAGACGGCTCCGTATTCGGTCCTGTAGATATCGCCCCGCAGAAGGCTGACCATGATGGGCATGGTGTACATCTTGT
>CAZINN010000111.1:0-5075 GCA_964540615.1 uncultured Treponemataceae bacterium
CAGGCGGTCACCGTGTACGACAGCATCGATGCCGAACTGCGCGGCGCGATCGAGGACCTCGTGTTCGATCGCAGGAGCGATGCGACGGAAGGGCTCATGGCTGTCGCGGCGCGGATAAACGCGGATGCGGCGCGTATGAACAATGAAGCTGAACGGAGTGCGCCGCGCCGCGGCGAAGCGGAAATCGAGAAATCCCTCGAAGAACGAATTGTCGATGCCCTTGTGGCCGGCGACGCGTCGCGCATAGCTTCCGATGCGGAGGAGGCGCGTAGGCTCCTGGGCGGAGCTTACGCCGTGATCTCCGGCCCCCTCATGCGCGGCATGGACAGGGTCGGCAAGCTCTTCGGCGAGGGCAAGATGTTTCTGCCCCAGGTCGTCAAGAGCGCGCGCGTCATGCGCGATGCCGTAGCGGCTTTGACGCCCTATCTCGAAAACGAGGGAGGAGCCGCCGCAGCGCGGGGCCGTGTTGTCCTGGCGACGGTCAAGGGCGATGTCCACGACATCGGCAAGAACATCGTATCGGTCGTTCTTCGCTGCAACGGCTACGAGGTCATCGATCTGGGCGTCATGGTCGACGGGGAGCTCATCCTCGATACTGCGGAATATGAGAGGGTGGATGCCATCGGCCTGTCGGGACTCATCATGCCCTCCCTCGCCGAGATGGAAAAGGTCGCGGCCGGTATGGAAAAACGCGGCATGCGCATTCCGCTCCTCGTCGGCGGGGCGACCACGAGTCCCGCTCACACGGCGCTCAAGATCGCGCCTCAATACTCGGGGCCGGTCGAAAACGTCCGGGACGCCTCGCTGGCCGCGGGTGTGCTCGCCAGGCTCCTCGACCCGAACAAGCGCTCGGAGTACGAGGCGCAGCTCGCCGCCTCGCACGAAGCCCTGCGTCAGGCTCATTTCGAACGCTCTTCGCAGACGCATCTTGTGCCGATCGCCGAGGCTCGAGCGCGTTCGGCCAAAATGGAAACACCACGGCCGGCGGCCCCCGCGCCCAGGACGAAGGGCCTTGTGGAACTATCGCCCGCGTTATGCGAACTCTATCCCTATTTCGATTGGTCCGAGTACGCCCGCGTATGGAAACTCGACGCAGGAAGCGACGAGGCGCGGAAGCTTAGGGCCGAGGCGCAGGCAGAGCTCGACGCCATGGCGGCCTCGGGCTATCGGGCGCGCGCCCTCTGCGCTATTGTACCGGCCGCGCGATGCGGCGATGACGTCATCGTTTATCGCGACGAGTCCCGAAGCTCGGAGCGAGCGCGCTTCCGCTTCCTCAGACAGCAGCGGTACGCCCGGGATGGAGGACGGTACCTCTGTCTCGCGGACTACCTCGCGTCCGAGTCAGATTGGCTTGGATTTTTCGCGGTGAGCGCAGGGCCGGCCTTCGAGGAGGAGGCGCGGAAGCGTGTCGAGGCGGGCGACGAATACGGCTCCCTCATCCTAAAGACACTCGGTGTTCATATCGCCGAAGCCGCATCGGAATGGCTCCACGCCGAGGTCCGCAGACGTATCTGGGCCTATGCGCCGGACGAGGTACTCTCAGCCCAGGAATGTCTTTCCGGATCGTACCGCGGCATCCGCCCGGCACCGGGTTACCCCGCCTGCCCGGACCACCGGAGCAAGGCTGGTATACTCAATTTACTCGAAGCATGGCCTCGACTCGGTATTTCGCTCACCGAAAGTTCCATGATGCGGCCCGAGGCTTCAATCTGCGGCTTCTACTTTTCGGCGCCCGATTCACGGTATTTCGCCGTCGGCCCCATCGGTCCTGATCAGCTCGCCGACTACGCCGCGCGCGGGCGCGAGAGCCTCGACTCCGCATCACGGGCGCTGGGAAATATGGTTAAGGAGATGACTTGTCTATGAATCGTGACTCAATGCGGCTCCTGCCTGTGTTGTCGGGACTCTTCGTCGGAGTTCTGATCGTATCGAACATTCTCGCCGTCAAGATGGTCCGCCTGGGGCCCTTTGTTTTCGACGGAGGAACGCTTCTTTTCCCGCTGTCGTACATCTTCGGCGACATCCTGACCGAGGTCTACGGCTACCGGGCTTCGCGGAAGGTCATCTGGACCGGCCTCGCGTCACTCGTGTTGATGTCGCTCAACATCTGGATCATCGGAATACTGCCTGCCGATCGGAGTTGGAATCTTCAGGACGCCTATAATTCCATCCTCGCCCCGATGCCGCGCATCGCCTTGGCGAGCGTGCTTGGATATTTCGCCGGGGAATGGTCGAATTCGGCGCTCTTGTCGCGCATGAAGGTCCTGACCAAGGGGCGCTGGCTCTGGACCAGGACCTTAGGCTCGACCCTCGTCGGAGAAATGGCTGATACACTCATTTTCGTTCTGGTCGCCTTCGCCGGAACCTACGCGAGCGGCGACATCATCGCGATGATTCTCTCGAACTACCTCTTCAAGTGCACGATCGAGGCCCTCTTCACCCCGCTTACGTATAAAATTGTAGCATTCTTCAAGCGCCGCGAGGGCGTCGATGTCTTCGACGAGGGCGTGCGCTACAATCCCCTGCCGGTCAAGAATTGAAGGTCTGCGGCAGAAATCGGCTCAGCCCGCTTCGTGCATGCAGCTGTCCCTGAAGAGCTGATCCCGTGCATGCACGAGCAGTCGAAAAAGCCGGGGATCGCCCCCCCGGTCGGGGTGGTGAAGCTTCGATAGTCGCTTGAACTGCATGGATAAGGCCGTTTTCGACGGAAGGCGGCCGGTCCTTGGATCCGGCGCGCATTCAAGAAGCATGCAGGCGAGGAGCACTTCAGTGTCGAGCACTGCGATTCGCCGATAGGCGGAACGAAGGCGTTCGATGTACTCATCGAAGAACGAGAGCCAATCCTGGATACTGAAACAGGCCATCTCGCGCGCCCGCTTCAAGGTCGAGGGACGCAGCTCTTTTTTCCAATAGGGCGCGGCCGGATTGCTCAGGCCTTCGACTTCGCCAAGATACGATATGAGAGCCCTGGCTCCCGGCGGAAAAACCGCAGCGATCGCAGCGATGCGCTCTTCCCGCTCCCTCCTGCGCGCCGCGCACCGCGCGCACTGTTCCCCTTTCATCGACAGAAAGAGCTCGAAGAAGGGAGGTCGGGCGGGGAGGCGGTAGGTTTGCAGGAAGTTAGCGAGGTTTCGCTTCTCGAGTATTGGTTTGTTTAGGAGGGCGTAGGCGGTCCGGTTCAAGAGGCTCGATCGAAGGCGCGAAGAAGCGCGCAGCATCGAGACAAGCTGAGGGAAACGAGGGTCCTGTCTAAATGTTTGGTTTTGCGCTTCGAGAAGCCGCACGAGAGGTATCGTCGGCCGGCTTGTGGTGCTTCGCCGCATGGCTTCGAGCATAGCAGGGAGCCTTTCCTGTGTCAGCGGCGTAGTCCCCTTGAGACAGGAGGCCGCCGGCCCGTATAGTCATGGAGTGAAAGCATTTTTTTCGAAACGTCTCCCATGGCCTGCTTCATCCAACGCGCTCGCTCGTCTCCGCGCCGAGCTTACGGCATCGGGGCGGGCTATCCTCGATCTGTCTGAAAGTAATCCGACGAGGGTGGATCTCGATCCACCTTCTCCTGACAGGCTCTGGCCCCTCGGCTTTTTTCTCGACGAAGCGAACCTGCAGTACCAGCCCGATCCCCGCGGACTCCGCCGCGCGAGGGAAGCTCTTGCCGCGGAGTATGCGGCCCGGCACAACCATGAAGCGCAAAAGGCGCTTCGGCCCGATGATTTTTTTCTCTGCGCCTCGACCTCCGAGGCCTACGGCTGGCTCTTCAAGCTTCTGTGCGATCCCGGCGACGCCGTCCTCGTGCCCAAGCCCGGTTATCCGCTCTTCGACTACCTCGGCGGGCTCGAGTCAGTCGAACTGCGGCCTTACCGTTTGGAGTACACTCATCCCTCAGGCTGGTCGATCGATATGGAATCGGTCCAAGAGGCCCTGAAACGCGGTCGGGCGAAAGCGCTCATACTCATCAATCCCAATAATCCAACGGGTTCGTATATTCGCGCGGAGGAAAGGACGGAGCTCGTCTCGTTCTGCGCGAGCTCGGGCTGTGCGATTATCGCCGACGAGGTTTTCTATACCTTCCCCGTCGAGGATGGGACGCGGTCCTCCTTCGCGGGTGAGGAGGGAGTTCTTACCTTCGTTCTCGACGGGCTCTCGAAAAGTCTGGGGCTGCCGCAGATGAAACTGGGCTGGATCGCGATCTCCGGTCCTCAGGATCTTCGCGCCGAAGCAGAGGCGAGACTCGAGATCATCGCGGACTCGTACCTCTCGGCGGGGACTCCGATCATGAACGCCCTGCCTCGACTCTTGGGCTATGCCCAGGAATTCGCCGACAAGCTCCGCAGGCGGCTCGCGCTCAACCTCCACAGTTTACGAAGCTTGATGGAAGGCCCGGACTCCCCTCATCGCGTGCTCCGCTGCGGCGGAGGCTGGACCGCGATCATCGAGTCGCCCCGCCTCGCGTCGGAGGAGGAACTCGCCCTCGGCCTGCTCGAGAAGGAGGGCCTCTGGCTCCAGCCGGGTTTCTTCTTCGACATGGAGCGTGAACTATTTTTTACAATGAGCCTGATTCTGAAACCGGAGTCCCTGGCCGAGGGTGCCCGGGCCTATTTGCGCTTTTTCAGCGAACAGATGCGCTAGCGTTTTGATGGAAGCTCGATGCTCGTCGACCGCCTTTTTTTGAGCTCATCTTCCGCGGACGGCGCTCTATGGCTTGATCGAGACGAGGAGAGGATCGGGAGCGATCTCGATCGCCGTCCCCATGATCGGCGGCGCTTCGCCGAGAAGTATCTCCCCGTCAAACAGGGTGCCGCGGGGCAACTCGACCTTCCCCGAGCGGCCGTCCAAATTCAGAAGCGCGCGGAACCACGAGCCCGGGCCTCTTCGTTCGATGAGCAGGATCCCCTCGGCGATGAGCTGCGCGTCGAAGAAGGGCGCCTCGGTTTTGATCTTTCGCGACAGCGACAGAGACTCGACGAAGAAAGGCGTGAAGCCAGGGTCCCCTTCATCAGCTCTCATAGGTTCCGCATCGAAGAGTCCGATGCGCCGGCTCATCGCCTCTTCCTGCCCCATGTAGGCGAGAAAGGCGC
>CAZINN010000112.1:0-664 GCA_964540615.1 uncultured Treponemataceae bacterium
TGGCCTCCAATACTTGTAAAATCGCCGCCAGCGTAGATCGTATTCCCAATTTTCGTAAGGGCATAGATAGTATGATCAGCCTGTGGATCCCAATCAGTCGGCTGGCCGGTTGTAATGTCGATCGCGGCGATATAGTTGCGGTTTTTGCCGCCGATGCTCGAAAAATCACCGCCAATAAAAATATTGTCACCATTAACCGCAATAGTTTCGACATCGTAACTGGCACTGGGGTTCCAGTCAGTCGCTTGTCCCGTTCCTTTATCGATTGCAGCTATGTAATTACGGTTTTGCCCGCCAATATTATTAAAGGATCCTCCGACGTAGATCGTACTTCCGCTGATCGTTAGGATATCTACATCAAAATCTGCGTTTGGATTCCAACTGGTCGGCAGACCAGTTGTTGTATCGATAGCCGCGATTCGATTTCGACTTTGCCCGCCGATATTTTTGAATCTACCGCCAACATAAAGTGTATTTCCATCAATCGCAAGAGTGTAAACAATATTATCTGCGTTCGGATTCCAATCTGTCGCTAACCCGGTTGTTGCGTCAATAGCTGCTATGTAGTTACGGTTTTTCCCGCCGATGTTCTCAAAGCCGCCTCCGGCATAGATCGTACTTCCGCTGATCGTTAGGATATCTACATCAAAATCTGCGTTTGGAT
>CAZINN010000112.1:764-5012 GCA_964540615.1 uncultured Treponemataceae bacterium
AAACAATATTATCTGCGTTCGGATTCCAATCTGTCGCTAACCCGGTTGTTGCGTCGATAGCTGCAATACAGTTACGGGGCTGACCGCCGATGTTTGAGAATCCACCGCCGACGTACAATATATTTCCGCTAACAATAATGTTAAAGACTGGACCATTTGCTTTGGGATTCCAATCATAGGGGCTTCCATCAGAATGGATATGGGCAATATAAAATTGGCTAAGGCTCCCTATTTTTGAAAAGTAACCACCAATAAACCAGCCTCCGCTTCCATCCGCAACCGCAGTATTAATCCGACCATCAACCTGATAATTCACCGCTTGAAAATCATCTACCAGTCTCCCGTTAGAGGCATCTATGACCGCGCCGGTACCTATTGAAGGTCCAACATACGTGAAATCGCCTCCGATATAGATTGTGTCGTCTATTTGAATCATTGTTCTAACATTTCCGTTCACGCCCCACAATATCGGAGATGTTGATGGTGTTGATGTGGAAGAGGACGACGATGATGATGTCGGCATAGAACAGCTAAGCTGCAAGGTCAAGCTTAACGCACTACATAAAGCCGAGATCAAAGGTATACTTTGTTTTTTTGTTGCATGACGCATGGGCTCCTCCTTGTGTGTAGTATTTTCAATAACGCAAAACTGCTGTCTAGATATAGGTATTACGCGGATAGTATGGAGGGATTATTTTATAATGTCAATAATTATTTTATACATAATAATGAGCGCAGGTAAAGACAGGAATACATCTGAATGTAATTCATTGTCGCAATTACACATAGACGACGTTTTGAGCACGTGTAATGAAAGATTATGCGCAAGCTGCGCCGTAAGCGCTGCCATTCCCTGTCTTCCAAAAAAACTGAAAAATCAGGTACGCTTGGCCGTTATGGAGATAACCCATGAAGTGGCGCTACAGGCGGAACGAACAAGAAGCATTGATCAGAACATTGTGGTCGGGCGGTCAAGGTCGATCAGCGCTGTGATTGCAGCTTCTTGTCATTTTTCCGCATCTCTTCTGCTATTTCGTTCATTTTCTTCTTGAGCAGCTCGATGTCGGGGACGAAGAAGAACGTGACAACGAAGAGCAAGGCCGCGCAGAAAAGCCAGAAGCCGGAGCAGACGGCGAGCGAAATCGAAAGCCCGACTGCGCCCGATAAAATTCCGGCGAAGCCCCGTCCCAGACCGGTTCCTAATGAGTCGGTTAGATTGAAAATCGAGAAAATAGCTCCTCTTTGTTCGGGCGCATTGACGTCGAGGAGCATGGTTTTCATATTCGGACCGGTGATTGAAACGAGGAGGGCGCCGGAAAAGCCCAGGGCCGAGAGGCTGAACATTTCGGCAGGCGCCCAAAGAAGCACATAGATCACGAGTACGGTCCCCGCCAAAGTCGTCCAGACGCAGAAGATCGGGAGCTGTTTTGGATTATGCTTGAAAATGACACGGCCCCACTCGCCGCCGACGATGTTGCCGAGCGTCATGCCGATGCCCATGACGAGGAAGACTACGAACGCGGGGCCCTCTTCGAGTCCCTTGTTTTCGTCGAGAAATTTATTAATAAAAAAGAAACTCCCCCAGGGGATGGTGCCGGCAATGCCTTGAAGAAGCAGAAAGAGATTGGTTTTAGTGGAAAACAGCCCTTTGTAGTCGGCCAAGCGTATCCGCTTTGGATACACGAGCCCGGCTGCGACGAGATCGCGGGTGGCCTCCTCGCTCGCTGCGGCTTTCGGTTCCGGGGAAAAAACCCAATACAAGAAAATAATGATAAAGTTAGGGGCCGCGGCGATGACGAAGGGCAGTCGCCAATCGCCGTCCACGCCCATGTAGCCGATAAGGGTGCCGACGATGTTCCCCGTCGCCATGCAGACCGATACGATACCCGTCGCCCGTGGACGTTCCTTGTCGTCGAATATGTCTCCGATGATCGAGAATACGAGGGGGAAGGACGCCCCCAACCCGATGCCCGAAAGAATGCGCAGGGCGTAGAATATTTCATAACTCGGGGCAAGAGCCGTCAGGGCGCAGGGCACCTCGCCGATCAGCACCGACCAGATGAGGAGCTTTTTACGCGAAGCCTTGTCCGCGAAGTAGCCCCAGAACAGCGACACGGCGGCCCCGACGATCGTGAAGAGAAGCATCATGACGCCGATCGAGGCGTCGGTCACGCCGAACTCCTCCTCGATTCGGCCGAGATTGGGCGCCATCACGTTCGTGTCTGAGTTCAGAACGAGCATCGCTAAGGATATCAGTATGAGGGTGAGGTGTTTTCTTGCAGAACTCATGTCACTTCCTTTCGCTCGCTGATCCGAACCGCGTTATGCGGCGCTCGTATATTTCCAGAAGTTTCCATTCGACGATAGGCACGTTTCTGGCCGTCGCGGCGGGGATCGAGAGGAACTCTCCTGTCTCGGTTACCTCGGCGGTCATGAGGGAGGGGCGTCCGAAGAATACGCTCTCCTCGCCGTAGACGCCGCCCGGTCCGATGACATCGACCTCCGCGCCGTCGATGAGGATGCGCGCGGCCCCCGTTCGCGCCACGACGATGTGCTCGCCGGCCGGGATGGTCGTACCCGCTCTGATGACCTCGGACTTCATGGTGCGGGTCATTCGGATGTGCACGGCGCTCGAAACCATCTCCCCGAATATTCTGGTTCCCTGGAGGAAGAGCTCGACCTCGAGCAGGTGGTGCATCTCGGAGATGTCGTAGTTGCGTTGTGCGAATTCCGAAAAAAGCATCGCGGGTATCTGCAGAAGCGTGACATAGCTGCGCGCGCGGTAGGTCCGGCTCGCGCGCTCTCCCGTGAGCGCGTTGACCTCGCCGATCATGGAGCCCGCCGAAAGCATGTGCTGAATGCCGTCCTCTGTTGCGATCATGTCGACGACGCCGTTCACGATGAGGTAGGTGAAGGGGCACTCCGAGCCTTTGCGCAGTATAACGTGGCCCGTATTGATCCTGATCATCGGGCAGTTGAGGAGCATGCCCAGATCCTGGCTCGAAGCCTCGGGGTAGTGGGCGGCGAGATGTCGTTCGGCGGCCCGCAGCTGGTAATCGACGCGCGACTCGATGAGGCTGTCCTGAAGTCCGAATGAGGCGCTCGATCCGATCTCCTTGTCCTTTGGATCGAGGTCGCCGTCGACATGCGCGAGGATGATTTTCGCCGAGGCGTCGTCTGCGAAATCCGAGGCCCGCCCGTGGATGAAGCCGCCGCCGGCGTCGATTTTCTTGAGATCGACCGGCATGAGAAGACTTCGTATCGAGCTCTCATACAGCCGCACGGAAAGCGGACTGCGCTCGGGACTGTCGAGGAGGTAGGATTTCAGGACCGAAAACGGCGGTATATCCGCGAGGTGGGCGTAGGTTTTATAGCCCGTGGGACCCAGGGCGCGGAAAAAGAGAATCGTCGTTTCCACAGGATGCAGTGAAAGGAAGGGCTGAACCTCGAGGCCCTCGAGATCGTTCCACTTACCGAAGGACAAATCATGAAATTCGAACGCGTTCGCGAAGTGGCTCTCGGGCAGGGACATGACGGCGGAGAGCTTCTTCATCACCGCCGATCTGACCAGGGGGGTCGCGAAGTACTTGATCCTATGGTCGGTGCGGACCAAGGACGTCAGCCCGGCGAAGTGGTCGTCGTGCGCGTGCGTGTGAAAAATCCCCTCGATCTCGTTGACCGATATGCCGAGGGCGGTCAGCGAGTCGAGGACGTAGGGGCCTGTGTCGATCAGGTATATTCTGCCCTGGAAGACGACGATGCTGGCCATGCAGGAACGGTCTTTATCCCAGCCGTTGCCTTCGCCCGAGTGGATAATCGAAAAATAATCGAGTTCGACGCGGTGTGAATCGGGCCTGATCGGGCTTTCGTAGGTTTCACCGGGCGCGAGGTTGAGGTCTACTTCGACCTCTTCGCTCCCAAGTTTGAAGGCGTAGACATTGAGCGCCTTGCGAATCACTTCAACGCCGCCGGGGAGAAGGACGCGTCCAGAGTCGGTCGGGGCGAAATCCGCGATCTCATCGAGACCGCGCGGGGAACCGCCAGCGAAGAGCGTCTTGTAGCGCATGATTTCGCGAGCCACATCAGACTTGATTCCCGCCGCCTCGATCTCTGATGCGCTCGCCAGTCCGAATGTGCCGCTCAAAATATAGGCGGCCTGGGCGGTCAATTGGCTCTGCAGTCCTATAAAGAGGGGCCGGCGTCCCGTATTGTTCACATGCCCCGGCACGTTCATGCCCTGCCGGTAGA
>CAZINN010000113.1:0-4932 GCA_964540615.1 uncultured Treponemataceae bacterium
AGGAGTGGAGCACCCGCAAGCTCATGCTCCAGCAGGGCGACGCCGATTACGTCCTCGTCGATCCGATGTACTTCGCGGAGATGGACAAGGAGCCTGGTATCAAGCGCTATCCCGAGTTCGGCAAGGAAGGGACGCTCGTCGAGCTCTCGAACCGCGGCATCAGCTTCAATCAGAAGATCGCCGCCACCGACAATCCTTACATCTATTCGGGCAAACTCGACGGCAAGGGCGTGCCCCCGGATTTCTTCGCCGACAAGAACGTCCGCCTCGCCTTCACCTACGCCTTCGACAAGGCGACCTATCTGAAGGACATCAACATGGGATTCGGCATCGCCGCCGAGACGCCCATTCCCTCGGGTCTGCCCTACTTCAATCCCGACCTCAAGCCCTACCCCTACGATCCCGCAAAAGCCGCCGAGTACTTCAAGGCTGCCTTCGGCGGCCAGCTCTGGGAGAAGGGCTTCCAGCTCGACTTGACGTATAATGCAGGAAATGATGTGCGCGCGCAGACAATGGCGATGCTCGCCGAGAGTCTCAAGAACATCAATCCCAAGTTCAAGGTTCAGCCTCGGGCGGTCGACTGGGCGACTTTCGTCCAGCAGCAGAACAAGAAGGTGCTCCCGATCTTCTATATCGGCTGGGGCGCCGACTTCGCGGACCCGCACAACTTCATCTACACCTATATGTACTCGAAGGGCGGGCTCTATGCGAACCGCTGCAGCTACTCCAACCCCGAGGCTGACAAGCTGATCGAGGAGGGTCTCGCCGCTTCGGATCCCGCCGCCCGGAAGGCCGCGTACTACCGGCTCCAGGATATCTGGCTCGAGGACGTGCCTGGCATCATGCTGCACCAGCCCATCCGTCAGCAGTACTTCAAGGATTGGGTGAAGGGCTACTATTTCCATCCGATGGAGAACAACCCGAATCAATTCGCGATGTACTCCAAGGGATACTGAGCCGTAGAAACACAGGCGAAGGCCCCGGCTGTTCGGTCGGGGCCTTTTTTCTTGACCGGTTCAGTGCTTTGCACCTATACTGCGTCGATTCGAATCCCGCAGTCGTACCAAGGTGGAACCGCGGGGCCGCGTCTCGGGAGCAGCGCTTTGAGTCTATTACACTACATCATCAGACGACTCCTTTTCATGGTTCTGGTCCTGTTCGGGGTCAGCATTCTTGTTTTCGGCGTCCTCATGCTGATACCGCCGGGCATGCGCGTCGTCGCCTATGTCACAAACGAAAAGGTTCAGCCGAATCAGATCGACGAGATGATAGAAAAGTACGGTCTCAACGATCCGGCGCCTATTCAGTATGTCAGGTGGATCGGAAAAGTTTTTCGCGGAGACCTCGGCTATTCGACGACCGCCAACGCTCCAGTCATCGAAGGTTTCAAGAAATTCTTCCCGACAACGCTCGAACTCGTCCTTCTTGCGACGCCGCTCATCATACTTTTCGGCGTCTGGCTTGGTACCATTGCGGCGGTCAACAAGGACAAGCCCATCGATCATTTCGTCCGTATCTTTTCGATAGTCGGCTACAGCCTTCCGACCTTCTGGCTCGGGCTTATTCTGTTGATGATCTTCTATGGGTTCATGGGGATTTTCCCGCCCGGGACCCTGTCGGAGAATCTCCGCAATGTCGTCTACGGGCAAGAGTGGCGGACCGTTACGGGGCTTCTGACGATCGACGGCATCATCAACTGGCGCTGGGATATCGTCCTCGACGCTCTGTACCATCTGGCGCTGCCGGCCTTGAATCTCGTCATTCTCGACAGCGCGCTTATTATGCGCCTGACGCGTTCGAGCATGCTCGACGCGCTCGGCCAGGACTATATCCGTACGGCCCTCGCCAAAGGCGCGGGCAGGCGTACCATCGAGCGCCTTCACGCGCGGCGCAACGCCCTCCTCCCCGTCATTACGATTTCAGGAATACTTTTTGCGGGCCTCATGGCCGGCATGGTCATCACGGAGACGATCTTCGACCGCAAGGGTATAGGCTGGTGGATGGCGCGCGCCGCCATGCAATTGGACGTCTCGGCCATCATGTTCAACGTGCTTTTCCTTGGTGCGGTCTTTGTAACCGTCAACCTGATCGTGGATCTCATTTACGCCGCGATCGACCCTCGAATTCGACTCTCGTGATGCCGTGGAGCACAGTATATGAGTGATGAACTTACCGATTTGAACGTACCGGCGCCGTCATATCATCCAAGGTGGCGGGAGCTCGGATTCTCTCTGAAACGTCTTTTCAAAAATCCGTTGACCATCATCGGTCTCGCGATAATCCTGTTCTATGTTTTTCTCGCGGTCTTCGCGCCCATACTCCAGCCGCCGCCGAACCCAAGCGACCCCTACCAGATACCTCACGAAGGCTGGAAAATGACGCCGTCTCCGCCGTCGGCGAAGAATCCTCTGGGCACCATGCCGTCTCAGTACGACATCCTGTACGGAATCATATGGGGGTCGCGCAAGGCCTTCAGCATCGGCCTGACGGTCGTCGCGGCCAACTTGGTCATGGGCCTCATTCTGGGCGCGGTCGCGGGTTACTTCGGCGGGATCGTCGACGAGATCATCATGCGTATCGGTGATATTTTCTACGCTATTCCCTCCCTGGTCCTGGCCATGGCCCTGGTCGTCGCGATGGGCAAGGGGCTCCATTCGATAATGATCGTCCTCATAGCGCTCGGATGGCCGACGTATACGCGGGTGATCCGCGCCGAGATACTCGTCGTGCGGAACACCGACTATATCCTCGCAGCCCGCGCCTCGGGCGCCTCGCATCTGCGGATACTCGGCACGCACATACTGCCCAACTCGATTTTTTCGCTCATCATCGTCGCGTCGATGAATGTCGGCGTTACGATTCTCACGATCGCCGCGCTGTCCTTCCTCGGCCTCGGATCGGAATCCGGCTACGCCGACTGGGGCGCCATGGTCTCGACCTGCCGAAACTTCATCACGGGTACTCCCGGCAACAGATTCGCGTACTGGTACCTCGTGTTCATCCCCGGCTTTGCGATCGCCCTCTTCGTTCTAGGCTGGAACCTCCTGGGCGACGCGATCCGCGATGTGTTCGACCCGCGGATGCGCAGGAGATAGACCGTGGAAAAACTCATCGAAACCCGGGACCTCTATTCGGATTTTCATACCTTCGAGGGTGTCGTCAAGGCGCTCAACGGCGTCAGCATCGTCGTCAACGAGGGCGAGACCTACGGCCTCGTCGGCGAATCCGGCTGCGGCAAAAGCGTAACCGTGCGTTCCATGATGCGTATAATACAGGCGCCGGGGCGCATCGTTTCGGGGAAGGTTGTCATTTTTTTCCGCGCCGAGGATCGAAGCAAGGGCATCGATATCGTCCGCCGCAGCGAAGCATACATGACATCCATCCGGGGCGACTCGATCTCGATGATCTTCCAGGAGGCGTCGACCTCCCTCAATCCTGTTCTCAGCATCGGGTTTCAGATCGGCGAGAGCTTCCACTATCACCGCAGCGCCCAGATGCTGGAGGAGACGATCAAAGAACTCGATGCGGAGATCGCCGCCGCGGCGCCTTCGTTTTCGCGATGGTGGAAGAAAGTACAGAAGTCGCTTTTGGAGCGCGAACAGGCCGATCGCGCGTCCTATGAAGCGAAGCTCGACTCAATAGACCGCCGGCTTTATGAACTCGAGGAGCTGACCGATCCTGACAGCGTCCGCCTCAAGGAAAACCTCAACCTCAAACGCGACGCGGTGCGGGCGAACAGCATCGGCACTCTTGTCGCACGACGCACGCCCCTTCTGCGCCGCTACCGCAGACGACTCGACCGCACGATCCATCGACATGTCGTGGAGCTTCTACGGTCCCTCGGCGTCCCCAACCCCGAGCGCATCGCGGACAGCTACCCGCACGAGTTGTCGGGCGGGATGCAGCAGCGCATCGTCATAGCGATAGCCCTGGCCTGTCATCCTGTTCTTCTCATCGCGGACGAGCCGACCTCGAATCTGGACGTGACCATCCAGGCTCAGATCATCGACCTCATAAAAAACCTCAAGAAGACGAAGATATCCTCGGTCTTGTTCATAACGCACGACCTCGGTCTCGTCGCGGAGATCTGTGATCGAACTTCGGTCATGTACGCAGGGGATGTTTCCGAGACCGCGGCGGTCAAAGAAATATTCAGAAACCCCCTGCATCCCTATACGCAGGGGCTTTTACGCTCGGTGCCGAAAGTAGAGCAGACGGGCGAGCTCGCCACGATACCCGGCGGGGTCCCGAATCTCATCGAGCCGCCGACTGGCTGCCGATTCCATCCCCGCTGCCCCAGGGTTATGACGGTCTGCTCATTGCAAAAGCCCCCGCTCATAGAATACTCGGAAGGCCATTGGGTGGCCTGCCATCTTTATACGGACGGACGACGATGAACGATACCTTGGTCGATATACGAAACCTCGTCAAATACTACCCTGTGACCGGCGGCGTCTTTCGTCGTCATATAGCCGACGTCAAGGCGGTCGACGGCGTCGATCTGAAAATCGCGCGCGGCGAATGTCTAGGGCTCGTCGGCGAATCGGGCTGCGGCAAGACCACGCTGGGCAAGACCATCCTGCGTCTGCACGAGGCGACAAGCGGTCGCATCTACTTCGACCAAAGGGGCGACAAGATCGAAGAGGCCGAGGCCATGCTCGCTTCTCCTGATCCCGCCGTCCGCGCGAAGGTACCTCTCGCGGAGATGGATGTCACGCGCATGAGCGGCGCGCGCCTGCGCGAGCTGCGCAGAAAGATGCAGATCGTGTTCCAGGACCCCTCGAACTCCCTGGATCCGCGCATGCTTGTCAGGAACATCGTGGCCGAACCGCTCAAGGCTCAACGCATGGCGAAGGGCGCGGAACTCGACGACCGCGTCCTCGAGCTCCTGAGGATCGTCGGCATGGGCGAAGGGCACCTCAAGCGCTACCC
>CAZINN010000114.1:0-4908 GCA_964540615.1 uncultured Treponemataceae bacterium
AGCCGTTGAGCTCGCCGAGCACGCTCCGCGCTTCAAGGAGGACGCGGATCAGGCCCCGGTCATCGAAATCGACCTTTGGAGGGAGGCTGGGCGGTATATGCGGCTTCATGCTAGCCATGGGGTGAGTATATCGCATTTTTCGCATTTTTGCGATATATCCTCGCCGATATATCGCAGTTCATGCCATGACCCTCCACCGCATTGCCCTGGACGAAGACAAGGGCCGCGCTTTCGATCCGCGGGGGCAGCGGGGCGAACTGAGGTTGCAGGGTCAGTTCCCGCTCCCGCACCCGCGCGAGAGTGCGATCGATAGACTTCTCACGCTGGATTCGGACTTCCTCGAAATGCTCCGGCACGAGCGTGGCCGCCGCGAAGCTGAGAATGCGCGGTTCGAAATCCCCAGCCAGCCAGGGCTCAGCGAGGAGCCCTTGAACTCTGGGTAGCTCTTCATCTTTGAGAGAACGGAGATCCAGGTAGGGCGCGGGTCCGCCCTGTTCGATGGAACCGTCTTTTCCGATCCGAACGAACTGCATGCGCTCGGAAACAGAATGACCGCCTCCGTCCTTTATCGCGTGAGGGAGGAATACGAGAAGATGCGGCCCAGTCCCGGGATCCTGGTCATCGACGATGCCCCGGCGCTATGAGTTCGGCCTGCGGCTGCCGGGGACTTCCTTGAGTCCCTTGTAGAACACGATGCGAGGGTATTGTGCGGTGACCACCTCTCGGCGTCCGATGAGCCTATCCCGATCGCGCACGGCGGGCGGAACGAGCGTGATCTCATAGCGTTCTTTTTCCCGCTTGACCATCGTCCCGCCCAGATGGGCGAAGGCCGGCTCGTCTCCATAGCGGATCGACTCGTTTTTACTGAGAAGGCGTTCGTAGACCTCGCCTTCCCGCGTCTCGGCCGCCACGAGATTCCAGAGGTGGCACACCTCGGTCTAGCCAATACGGTGGATGCGTCCGAAACGCTGCTCCAGGCGGTTGGGATTCCAGGGGAGATCGTAATTGATCATCAGATGGGCGCGCTGGAGGTTGATGCCCTCCCCCGCCGCATCCGTCGCTATGAGGATCTCCTTTGATTTATGGTTCTTGAAGAGTTTCTCGGACTTGCGCCGCTCTTCGCGGGTCATCCCTCCGTAGATCACCGCGACGATATCGCGTTCTCCGGCGAGCATCTGAATTGTGCGCTTGAGGTACTCGAGTGTGTCCCGGTGCTCGGTGTAGATGACGAGCTTCCTGGGATTGTCGTCGGTATCGAACTTCGACCGTTTTTTCTGGATGAGCTTGGAAACTTCATCCCATTTTCGATCATGACCTGAACGGAGGATCGTCTGGGCGAGCTGCTCAAGATGCTTGAGCTGAAGTATCTCAGTCTTGTGCTGAGCTATGGTCTGGGCCGCCGTAGCAGTATCGACCACGAGGTCTTCTCGATCCTCATCCTCGACGAGCCTCCGCATTATGTCGGAGACATCTACTTTATGCACACCGTCCCGGAACTTGTCTTCAAAGCGGTCGCCGTCGAGAAAGGCCATAAAAAGGTGAAAGTCCTCTTCCTTGCCGTTGTGCGGCGTCGCAGTGAGGAGGAGGAAGTGCCGCGTAATCTTGGAGAGAAGCTGACCAAGCTTGTAGCGCTTGGTGTACTTCACCTCGTTGCCGAAGAAGCTCGCGCTCATCTTGTGGGCTTCATCACAAATAATAAGGTCCCAGTCCGTCGTTTCGAGTTTTGCTTTGAGATACTCGTCCCTGGCCAGTTTGTCGAGGCGTGCAATAACGAGATCGTTCTCGAAAAGCCAATTGCCCGTCCGCGATGAGGCACCTTCGTACATCACCCCTAATCACAAGTTCCTTAATAAGGAACATCGAATGACCATGGCCTTCCCTGACACAGTTTCGTACGTTATTTGAAGTATAATTAACCAGGAGGGAATCATCGATGATCTGGGAAAGCGGGAAAAGCTACCGAATCTGGTACCGCTCCGAATCAGGGGACGCGACCGAGCGGGTCATCGATCTTTACCGCGTCTTCCATGCCCATGACGGTCGTGTTTTCTTGAAGGCCTACTGCCATCTCCGCGGCGAAGAACGAACCTTCCGGGCTGACCGCGTTTCTCGGAGCGAATGCCTTACCCTGCGGACCTCGGTTCTCCCCGCCGCCGTACCCCTCCTTGAGAAGCCTGCGCCGGCGGCTGTTCCAGTCTCGGTACCTATAGCAGTTCCACGCGTTGAGTCTCAAACGGCGACCCTGTCCTGGTCCACAGTCTCCGCAGCGCGCCCCTGTCGAGAATCTGAGCGATCGGGTGAAAACAGGGGCAGACAACGCAAATTTTTCGGGGACGTGATCGGCAAACTCATCGGGTATGGGATCGCGGCGGTCTTCATCTTCGGCGTTATCGAAAACAGCGGGCTTATAAGTATTTTCAGCGCGATTTCCTCATATCGTCCCACAGAATCACACTCGTATACCTTCCCGCCGAGGCCCATACAGCCGCCGAGTCCGGCCAAATCCAATATCGAGGAAGCGACGATAGGAGGCCGGCTCGTGCGCACCTATCGGAATGGCGCGGTTGAGCGATATGAAGTGCCCTCGCTCGGCCTCTCGACTAGCAACAAGATCGAGGTCGTCGCAGCGATACGCTTTCCAGCCTTTATCGCGGCGACCGGACTTACGAATCCAAGCCTGATCTCACGCTACCTTGAAGCCGATCTTGATGGCTCGGGGAAGCTCTCCTTCGATGAGCTCAAAACCTTCCAGCGGAAGACCTATCGCGAGTTCAGATACGAAGAAAATGAGTTCGCTCTGCGTCCGGACGAGTTCCTCGCGGCGAAGGGCGGCGATTGCGAGGACTTCGCGCTCTATACGGCCGGCCTCCTTCGGTTTTGGGGTTGGGAACCCTATCTTGGTTTTCTCGGACCGGCTCGAGAAGGAGTCGGCCATGCAGTCTGCCTATCCTACGAGAAAGGGATTATCTCGGACGGGTACACCTACTTCGAGTTGGGATATTCGATCACCGTGGACGGGACCGAACTCAAGCCGGGCAAATACCTCCCCATCGATTATGACCAGGTTGGAGGCCTGACGAACGCGGTGGAAAAACACTGGAAACTCCGCTCGATCTATATCCCCGAGAAGGCCTGGGGGCTCCGGATGTAGCGAGAGGTCCGTAACGGCGGAACGGAAGTTGCCAAAGACTGAAGGGACCGTGGAACCAGTTCAAAACCTTCCTCGGTTTTTTGCTTGCGATTTTTCGGCTGAACAATAAAAAAGGCGCCTTGTTAGGCGCCTTTATCCGCTCCCCGTGTGCAACCCTTTTCATAATTCCTCTCGTTCTCCGGCTGTTAACCGAAAACCGTTGTGATTCAATGATCTATCAAAGAGCATGTGGCCCCCGGCGGGCCGGAAGCGGCGTTGAGTTATGTTTCCCCATCTCCGCCGGATGCCGAAACTCACCACCGCGTCATCAGCGCGAACACACCCCAGCCCAGGTATTCACGGGTGTAAGCAGTGTAGCGTTCGGGTTCCGAGGTCAGTTGGGCTCGTACCTCTTTCGCCAACTCGTCGTCGGGATTGGCTTCAAGCCATCGGCGCATGGTAAGCCATTTGGCCGCCTCGTATCTGTCCCAGCTATCTTCGTCAGCCAGAACCATTTCAACGACGTCATAACCAAGGCGGCCGAAAGAGGCGAGAAGCTCCGGAAGCCTGAGAAAGTCGGAGATCGAGTTGGCAAGACATCCCTTGGCAACATCTTCCGTCGGTGGTAACTTCCTCCAGTAGGGCTCGCCGATAAGGATGATCCCTCCGGTGCGGAGGCTCCGCGCCAGAAGATCGATAGTGCCCGCCACTCCTCCGCCGATCCACGTGGCACCGACACAGGCTGCCACATCGACCTTCTCCTCGGAGACGTAGCCCGCAGCATCGCCATGGATGAACTTGACTTGATCGGCGACGCCGAGTTCTTCAGCGCGAAGTTTCGCTTGCTCGGTGAACAACCGGCTCATGTCGATGCCGGTGCCGATGACGCCGTGATCGCGTGCCCAGGTGCACAGCATCTCCCCCGAACCGCTGCCGAGGTCGAGCACCCGGGCCCCCGGTTCCAGACGCAGCGCCGCGCCGAGAGTGGCGAGCTTTTCGGGTGTGAACGGGTTATGGATACGGTGAGCACTTTCAGTGATGTTGAATATTCGTGGAATGTCCATTTCGGAAAATCTCCTTATGGGTGTATATAGATTTGATCACGGCCTGCCCAGAAAATATACGCTTTCCTGGCTTCCTCGGGATCATACCGTCCCTGATCTGCCAGCAGGCGGGCCAACAAAAGGGCCATTTCCGAATCGTCTGTCGGCTGACCTGCAATAGTGTTCCATGTGCCCCCGTCGGCAAGTTCCCGGACGTCGTTAGGGTATTCCCGCCGGATGTCCTCCTGAGAACGAAACTCGACCAGACTGCCAAAAGAGTCTCCGGCGAGATGACCAAGGAGGCAGCCTTGAGCTCGTTCCAATATCTCTGCTTGGCGCAACGTACTAATCATCCGGCCCCCGGTGGGCGGTGGCGTCTTCGTCGACCCAGTCCTCCTCGGTGTAGGACATGCCTTTGCGCCCCGGCACCTTGCGCACGGGCCCGGGCCGGTAAAACGAGCAGCTTTTCGGGCCGTAGCAGAAGGTTTCGAATCGGTACTGCTTCTTGGACGGATTCCACTGGTCGATGATCATCTCCACCGGCATCCGGCAGCCCCAGATGCAGCTTGTGCATTTGGTGTCGTAGGTCCGGGCATCCAGGCGGCGATGTCCCCGAGCCCGGTAGGTTTCCAGGTCAGGCGGCACGCCATGAAAAGGCGGCCCGGCGGGAGTTTCACCCTCGGCATTCTTGACGACCTTGAGTCCGCTCGTCTTGTAGAGCGCCGCCGTCTCCTT
>CAZINN010000115.1:0-4908 GCA_964540615.1 uncultured Treponemataceae bacterium
CTCGAGGATGCCGCCTCGACCTTCACCGACTTTGTCCGCGAGCGCCTCAACGAACGGGCCTCAGGCATCGAGGCGATCAGAGCGCTGTGGTCGGCCTACCTGGAGTTTTACGGCGAGTCGGAGGAAATTTTCATCCTTACGGGCGTCAACAGCTTCCTGAATCCGCTCTCCTTCGCCCTGGACTCCGAAGTCCCGCTGGGCGGCCCTATGACCCGCCTCATCGCGCTCTTCGCCGAGATCATAAGCCGAGGCATTGCAGATGGAACGATCGCCGCCTCGGCTAATCCGGTTCGCACCGCCCGCATATCCGTTTTGGTGGCTACCTCGATCATCGACCGCGCGGCGCACATGCCCCGATCGGCTCGGAATCCGAAAATGATCCGAAGTCTGCTACGCGAGCTCTTCGAGATACTCCTACGGGGATTGGCCGGCAGGGACGCCGATCCAGCATCATTGACGCTTTCATGAAGAGGAAGGTATGGAGAAGTTTTTCAAGCATCCGCGTCTGATCGTCGCCGTCATCGGCGCATTGACAATCTTTTTTGCGCTCCAGCTTCCGCGGGCGCAACTGGATAACAATAACTTCCGTTTTGTTCCCGTGGACGATCCCTCCCGCGTCGCGGTCACGAGGATTTCCGAGGTCTTCGGCAGCCAGGTGAATGTACTCATCGGCCTGGAGCGTCGGCATGGAACGATCCTCGACGCTGATTTCCTGACGAGACTCAGGGACCTCGTCGAGAAGATGCGGGATGTCGATATGGTCGAGTCGGTCTCGTCGGTCATCACGACCGACTACATCGAGGGGGTCGGCGATTCCGTCGTTGTTTCGCCCATCGTGGGCGATGATTTCTCGGGTACCGAGGCCGAGATCACCGAACTCAAGGACAAACTGCTGGGATGGGAGGCCTATAGGCGATCCCTCGTATCCGATGATTTCTCGTCGACGCAGATAATCGTTGCGCTGGACGTCGAGGCCGACGACGCGGGATCTCCGAGGACGATCGCCGCCTATGACCGCCTGCGCGATCTCGCCTACGAGGCCGATTTTCCGGGGACAACGGTGTACGTCGCGGGTCTGCCCGTACTCAGCTCCGCGGTCAACGAGGCCTGCGATCGGGATCTCATATTCCTCGTTCCCCTTGTCATTGTCGTCATTGTCGGAGTTCTTTTTGTATCGTTCCGCAGACCCGGCGGGGTGCTTTTGCCGCTCCTGACCGTCCTCGTATCGGCGATCTGGTCTATCGGCGCCATGCCGCTCTTCGGCGTCAGGCTTTCGATCATTTCCACGGTCTTGCCCGTCATCCTTGTCGCCGTCGGAAGCGCCTACGGTATCCATGTCGTGAGCCACTACTACGATGATGTCGCGCGGAGCGTCGCCCTGGATCGGGAGGGTAACAAGCGCCTTATTTTCGCCGTCATCCGCAAGATACGCTGGCCCGTCTTCCTCGCCGCCCTGACGACCTTCGCGGGTTTCGTGTCCCTCTGTTTCACATCCGTCGTCCCCATCCGCGAGTTCGGCTACTTTTCGAGTTTCGGTGTCGCTGTCGCCTTCGCGGTCTCGCTCACGTTGATACCCGCCCTCATCATCATTCGGGGCCCCGCCGCGCGGAAGGCTCCGCCCGCTTCAGCAAACGGCGCTGCGGGGGAGGACAGGCTGAGCGCGGCTATCGCCGACGCTTTTTGTACCGCGGCGTCGAAGAAGCGGAGCACCGTCGGCGTTTTCCTCATTTTGGCCCTTGTTTCGGTCATCGGTCTGACACGGGTGGTCACCGACAACGTCCTTGTCGAGTACTTCAAGGATCACACGGACGTCGTGAAATCGGACCGCTTCATCCGTGAGTATTTCGGCGGCACCAAGGCGGTAAGCATCGTCGTGTCATCCGAGACGCCGGGGGAGGTTCTCAGGCCCGAGGTGCTTTCCGCCATGGACGGGCTGGCGGTCTACGCGGCGGAAAAAATCCCCGAGGTCGGCAAGGTCCTCTCGTTCACGGATTTCGTAAAGCGCATCAACCAGGTGCTCAACGCGGACGAGAGCGCGGCGGGCCTTGCGGCCGGCGCCTCGATTTCGGGCTCCGATTCGGACGCGCCGCTCTTCGGCTTCGGTCCGAATGACAACGAAGGAGGCGACGAATCCGGCGAGCCCGCCTTCGGTTTCGGCGATTTTATGTCAGCCCCCCCGCACGGGGCGGCGGCAAGCCCCGGCGCGGTTACATCAGCGTCGAAAACGGCCGCCGGAACGGCGAACGCCGGAACCGATGTATTTGATGAGAAGGCGGCCGCCGTGCTTGTCGCCAAGGCCCTCGACGAATGCGGGCGATACGGCTACAGCGCCGACCAGATCGTGGACGGTCTTTTCCGTGCCGTCAATTACAAGGGCAGGGCCTACTACGAGATCCCCGTCGATCCGCAGCGATACGGCAAGCAAAGCAGCGACGAGCTCGCCGCCCTCATCTCGAACTACATGGTTCTGCTCGCGGGTTCGATAGACGCCTTCGCCGACGATCCTCTCGAGCCGAAGTCCCTGTGCATGAGCGTCCAGCTCCGCACCCTCGGACAGATCGATACCGACCGGGCGATCGACAAGATGCGTTCGTATATCGAGGACCGCTTCCCGAAGAATGTGAAGGTCGAAATAGCGGGAACCGCCCTTATCGAGAAGTCGCTCAACGTGCTGGTCGTCCAGTCCCAGCTCTCCTCCGTCGTCCTCTCGATCCTCCTTGTCTTCTTGATCTTGTCGATCTACTACCGATCCGCGGTCGCCGGCTTGATCGGACTTGCGCCCTTGGTTTCCGCGATTCTTATAGATTTCGCGGTTATGGGCTTTGCGGGCATCAAACTCAACATCGGGACGGCCATGGTCGCGAGCATCGCGGTCGGCATCGGCATCGACTACACAATCCACTACATGGCCGCCTATCACCGCGCGTACCTGGCGGCGGGCGGAAGGGGCGATTTTTTGCGCGCCACCTTCCTCGGCTCCGGCAAGGCGATCATCTTCAACGCCGCATCCGTCGGGCTCGGTTTCGCCGTGCTCGGCCTTTCGCAGTTCAACATTCTGGCCTCGCTCGGCCTCCTCATCGCGCTGACCATGGCGACGAGCTCGCTGGCGAGTCTGACGCTGCTGCCCGTGCTTCTCAATTGGATCCAGCCCGCATTCATCAAACGAAAGCTGCCCTGGAAGTGGACGGCCCAGATATCGGAGGAGCAACTATGAGAACGAGATCATTGTGCACGATCATCGCATCCTGCGCCTTCGCAGGATGCCTGGTCGCATCCGCCGCCGCGCAAGGCGCCGCCGCCCTCGGCGCGGACGAGATTATCAGATCCTCGCGCGACCGTATCCAGTCAAAAACAGTTTCGACCCGCTCGCGCATGATCATCAGCGCCAAGGACGGAAGCGAGACCGAGCGCCTCGTCGATCAATACTCATCAGACGATGGCTCTCAGACGAAGACTGTCGTGATTTTTCAGAAGCCCGCGAGCGTCGCCGGCACGCGCTTTCTCACGATTTCGAACACTGATAGGGAGGACGACCGCTGGATTTTCCTGCCGGCGCTCGGCAAGGTCAGGCGCATCGCCGCGAGCGAAGGCTCGTCCAGCTTCATGGGGACTGACCTCTCCTACGACGACGTGTCCTCTGCTGATCGCGCCGTCGACGCCGACACGCACAGCCTTATCCGCGAAGAGGCCTTGGACGGCAAAGACTCCTGGGTCATCGAGTCGAAGCCAAAGAATTCAGGTTACCAGTATTCGAAAATGATCTCCTGGATCGAGAAGTCCACGCGCATCGCCCGCAAGATCGAGCTGTACGACCGCAAGGGCGAGCTGGTCAAGGTTCTCGAGATCCTCAAGGCCGAGGACAAGCAGGGCCGGCTCACGCCGACGGTCACGCGCATGAGCACGGTAAAAGCCAA
Source organism: uncultured Treponemataceae bacterium (assembly GCA_964540615.1). Lineage (GTDB taxonomy): Bacteria > Spirochaetota > Spirochaetia > Treponematales > Rectinemataceae > CAZXXZ01. Next base: position 3,915 of record CAZINN010000115.1, read on the forward strand.
AACCTCGACCACGATCTACGTCGAGATCGTCAAGTACGACGATCCCATTCCGGCGAGCGTCTTTACGACGAAATTCCTGGAGACGGGGAGGCCGTGATGAAAACCCTCAAATCGATCATATCGATTTCGATTCTTGCGACGATGGTCATGACCGTAGCCGAGGCCCAGGCGGACTTCGGATTTGGATCTGCCGATGAAACTAATTCTGCCGCCGCCGCGCCGGCAGCCGCAGGCATAAAGATCGGTGGCGAACTCGGCGTCGGCGCAAAACTGTTTTTCGACGAGATGGACGATATCGGCGCGGTAAGCCTCGGCGATTTGTACTCGGCGCGGCTTACACTCGAGGCGTCAGGAAGCAAGGCCGACGCGATGATAAAACTCAAGGCCTCGCAGGACATCATCGAAAACCGGCCCCTGGATATCGTCGACGAGGCGCGATTGCGCATAACGCTCGGACAATTAAGCATCGAGGGGGGCCTGCTCAAACTGACCTGGGGCAAGGCGGACAGCCAGGGACCCTTGGATGTCCTCAACCCGCTCGACCTGCGCGATCTGACGGTCGTCGATTCGATGGAGCGCAAAATCGCCCGGCCCATGGTCCGCGCCTCGCTGTCCCTGGGACAGGCGTCAAACATCGAGGCGGTCGTTCTGCCGGGATTCCAGGGCTACGCTCTGGCGACCGAAGGCCGCTGGAGACCGGATCAGTTCGACGAGTTAAACGCGAAAATAAACTTTCTCATAGGAATTGGGGCGACGATTCCGATTGGGACGACCTACGAAACGCTCGCCGCAGCCCTCGATACGGCGAGCCTCTCGCACTCCCAGGCGGGCGCGCGGTTGACGACGAGTCTGGGTTCGGTCGATCTAGGCCTGCAGTATTTTTACGGCTACCTTCCCATGCCCGCCGTGAAGTTTTCGGGCTCTCCGCTTCCTTCCGCTGTCGAACTCGTGTACAACCGCTATCATCAGATCGGCGCCGACTTCGCGGCGGTCA
>CAZINN010000116.1:0-4882 GCA_964540615.1 uncultured Treponemataceae bacterium
GGACGCGCTCGATCTCGAGCTGAGGGCCCTGTACGAGTTCGACGATAAGGATTTTTTGATACTACCGAGCGCGGTCTATGCGATAGGCGACGCCGAAATCGAGCTTTCGGCCGGATTCTTCGGCGGCGACGAGGGCGGCCAGATGGGGCAGTACGCAGAATCGAGTTATATCAGCATTACCATGCGGTACCTGTTCTAGGCGAATGCTTTTCCCAAGTAGAGGGTGAGTCGATCACATGAAGAGGGCGGCCGTTCGGCCGCCCTCGGCGTCTCTGGATGCTATTTCACTTGTGACTTGAAATCCGGGTACCGCTTCGAGGGATTGTATTCGCCCTCGCGGTACTCGCCCGCGATACTCGGGATCACGATGACCTCGCCCGGTTCGATGTGGTCCTCGTCATCGGGGAAGAGCAGCGTGCTCCTGTTCGCCTGGAAGAGCTTGTACCACAGCTCCCCGTCCCCGTACACGAAGGGATAGCCCGCGATCTTGTACAGACTGTCGCGGTCCTCAGGGTTCAGCTGGACGGTGTACGAGGCGGGCAGGGGGGCGATGCTCCCCTGGTAGAGGGCTAACTCGTCCTTCGCTTGGCGCGCGAGTTCCACGGCGGCGTCGTAATCGCCCGCGTCGTAGGCCGCCTGGGCCTGCTCGCGGAGTTCGACGGCGCGTGCATAGTGGGGATCGTCCATCGGCGTTTGGGCGGCGACGGCGGACCCGAGGGCCGCGAGAAGGAGGATAAACAAAGCTATTTTTGTGCGCATAGGTGTTCCCTCCCGTTCCTAACGTTCCGCCGCGGCGTCGAGCGCCTCGTCGAGCGAGTTGAGCTCGTCCTGAGCCTGCTGCATCTTGGTCAAAGCGATGTCGTGGGCCGCGTTAAAACCATCGGCCGCTTGATCATAGAGCTCGGCGGCTGATTCGTAGTCCTCGGCGTCCTCGTAAGCCTGGGCGCTCTCGTAGAGCGCGACGGCGTCCTCGAACTGCTCGCGTGCGGCGACATCGGCTTTGATGTCCATCGCGCGCTCGCGCTCCGAGTCCGAGAAATTCTTCCGCTCGCCCGCGTAGTACAGCAATGCATTTTGCATGACCAGACGGTATCTGAGGACGGCCTCATCGGCCGCGCTCCGCGCCGCCGCCGCATCAGAGTCGATGAGTTCCGACGCCGACGCGAGCTTCTGCTCGGCGAGGTTCCAGTTCGATGTGTCATATTCGGCGTAGCCGCGTCTCTCGATCTCATCGCGGGCGTTTGCGGCGTCGCACATCGTGCCGATCGCATTGAAGCGCGCCGCGGCCTCGCGGTAGGCCGCGATAGCGGCCTCGTAGTCGCCGGACGCTTTGAGTTCGTCGGCGGCGTTAAGGCTCTCCACAGTCGCGTCATAGGGTTTCTCGTAGTAGCTGACGGCGCCCTTGCCCGCGGCCGTCTCCTGCGCCTTCCAGGCTTGTTCCGATTCGTTCGAGGCGACGAGGGGGAGACCCGTCTCCAGCACGTTCTTGAAGAGCTGTATCGAGTCCTCGTAGGCGGCGGCGGACGCCGCATTGTCCTTCTCGTAGTTTTCGGTTCCGAGGACATAGGCTTTTTCGGCTTCAGCGTACTCCGCTGGCAGTATATCCTTGAGGCCGAAGTCGAAGGCCTTTTTCCTGAGTTCGGCCGCGGTGTCCCTCAACTCGGTGGGGGCAGCCGGACCGGGCTCGACCGCCTTCGGTTCCGCAACAGGCTCGGGAACGACTTCTACGGAAGGCACCTCGGGTTCGGGTTCCGCAGGCGGCGGCGCAGTCTTGCACGAAAATACAAGGGCCACCGCCGCGAGGACCGCGCCCAAAAGCGACAATCGCATCCTCATCAGGCATCTCCTTTGTAGTGTGGTAGACCTGTAGGGTATAGCCAATCGAGCGCCCTGTCAAATGTGAATACGGTAAACTTTATATTTCATTCTATAAAATGAAATTAGCGGTCTTTCCCCGGAATGTTCGGAATCAGCAGGTTGATGACGAACTCGATGCTTGTCATCAAGCTGCTGCACAATTGCTCGGAAATCCTTCGTAGGCGAGGGCGGAAACAACCGAAGGGCGGAACTGTCCTCCAATTCAAACCGACCGCTCCCATTGACATTAAATGGAGGAATGTCTACCTTTTCATTCGACGCTTGGACCGGCATGACTGCGGCATACTGCCGCGGCACACGGCCGAGACGTGAGGTGAACATGGACTCATTTTCCAGTCCTCCCCTGCGTCGGGAGGACGAATGGCTCTTATAGAACTCCGCGACGTATCATTCAGCTATCCCCACTCGATCCGCCCCGCGCTTCGGGAGGTGTCCTTGTCGATCGAGAAGGGCGAGTATATCGCTCTCGTCGGACCGAACGGCTCGGGCAAAAGCAGTCTTCTCCGCCTCTTTGACGGCCTTGAGCGCGCGAGTTCAGGTACCGTATACGTCAAAGGGCTCGATGCCGCCGATCCTGCGCATCGCACTCTCGTCCGCGCCTCGGTCGGTCTTGTGTTCCAGTCTCCGGTCGATCAGATTGTCTCCACCTCCGTCGAGGAGGACGTCGCCTTCGGCCCCGAGAATCTCGGGCTGCCCCGCGCGGAGATCGCGCATCGTGTCGATTCAGCCCTCGCGGCGGTCGGGCTCGCGCACCTCAGGCGGAAGCCTTCGTTTTTCCTTTCCGCCGGGCAGCAGCAGCGGCTTGTCATCGCGGGAACCCTGGCCATGGGCGCCGAGTGCCTGTGCTTCGACGAAGCGACTTCCATGCTCGACCCAGAAGGACGACGCACCGTCCTCGATCTGATCGACGAGCTTGTCGCCGGCGGCCGGACGGTGATCCATGCGACCCACGACATGAACGAGGTCGCCCGCGCGACGAGGATCATCGCCCTCGACGAGGGCACGGTGGCCTTCGACGGGAGTCCGAGGGAGTTCTTCGATCCCAGGGGCCCGGTTCCCGTGTCGCTCCGTGAGCGGCTGGGGACTCCCGACTCCGACGCGCTCGCGAGGGCTGCCGGCGTCGAGATTGTCCCCGGCGAGTCGCCCGAGTCTCTGGCCTCGCGCATTGCATCCCGCCTGCGGGGAAGGCGTCCGCGCCCGCCCGCCGCGGATCAGAGGCGGTCCTGTGTCGGATCCGGCGCCGACAGCGCCTTCCTCGTCGAATCGGCCAGCCATGCCTACCTGCGCGGTACCGCGAACGAGACGAGCGCGTTATGCGATCTCAGCCTGTCCGTCCCGCGCGGCGCGATCGTCGCCTTCGTGGGCAGGACCGGCTCGGGGAAATCGACCGCTCTCCAACTGCTCGACGGTCTCGCGGTTCCTTTCCGCGGGCGCGTGGTATCGCTCGGCGTCGATCTCGGTGAAAAAAAAGGAGACCTGCGCGAGGTCAGGGTTAAGGCCCCGCTCGCCGTACAGCGGCCCGAGGCCGCCCTCTTCGAGCGTTACGCCGCCGACGATGTCGCCTTCGGACCCAGGAATCTCGGCCTTCGAGGCAGGGAACTGGTCGAACGCGTCAAGTCGGCGATGGAGCGGACCGGACTGGCCTACGGCGAGTTCCGCGACCGCTCGACGCGCGGCCTCTCGGGCGGCGAGAAGCGCATGCTCGCGCTGGCGGGCATTCTCGCGATGGGAGGCGAGGCCCTCCTTCTCGACGAGCCTACGGCGGCGCTCGATACCGCCTCGAGAGCGAGAATCCTCGAATTGATCAAGGCCGAGAACGAGCGCGGAACGACCGTCGTCATGGCGACCCATTCTATGGAAGAAGCCGTCCGCGCCGATCTCGTCGCCGTCTTCAAGGACGGCGAACTCGCCGCGTTGGGCGAGCCCTCTCGTATTTTCTACGACGACTACGATCCGGACTGGGGGATCGCACGGCCCCTCGCGGTCGAGCTCGCCGCGCATCTCGAAGAGGAAGGCGTCGAACTGGGCGCTCGGCCGCTCAGTCTCGAAAACCTGTGCTCGATGCTCGCAGGTCTTCGATCGGAGGTTCTCGCATGAGGGGCATCGAGTTCTTCCGAAACATCTCCGTGGGGCAGTACGTCGATTCGGGGTCCTACGTTCATCGGCTAACTCCAGCCACAAAGTACCTTGGATCATTCGCTCTTTTGCTCGCTGTCTTCGCCAATACGACGATCGTCGGAACCGCAACGATTCTGGTCCTTGTCGCCCTCATCGCCGTGATATCCCGAGTCAGCCTTGGTTTCCTCGCACGTGGAATCATTCCCGCCTGGCCCTTTCTCCTCATCCTCACGGTTATGACCCTGGTCTTCCAATCATTCAGGGATTCCAGTGCGGTTCTCGTAACGATAGGCCCCTTGGATATCCGCCTAGGGGCGCTGAGTGCGATCGCCCTGCTTCTGTTACGTTTCGCAGCCGTCGTCTGCATTGTCAGCCTCTTCACCAGCGTCGTGAGCGAGGATGAAGTCGCTCATGGCGCCGAGGACGCCTTGTCGCCGCTCAAGGCGATAGGATTTCCAGCTCACGAGTTTTCACTGATGATCGTGATCGCGCTGCGCTTTGTCCCGATCATTGCGCTCGAACTGGAGAATATCACCAAGGCGCAGGCGTCACGTGGAGCATCCTTCGGTAGCGGAAGGGGCGGTCCGATAGCCAAGGCTCGAGCGTATATACCGATTTTCGTTCCCGTCATCATCCGCGCGCTCGAACGGGCCGAGCTTCTCGTCGAGGCGATGGAGGCGCGCTGTTATGTCGGCGAAGGAAGAACTCGATATGCCGTGTACGAGAAAGCGAAGGGCGAGACGGCGGTCAGGATCGGTATCGCCGTCTTTTCCGTGCTGAGCGTAGCTTTCGGTGTCTTTGTTCGATAGAAAACGGGCTCGACTCGGATAAAGAGCGGGCACCAGTATAGGAGGCTGTATGGCAGAGAAATTTCCTTTACGCAAGA
>CAZINN010000117.1:0-4780 GCA_964540615.1 uncultured Treponemataceae bacterium
CGCGGAAAAACTTGCGGTCGTCCAGGACCTCGCTCCAGAGCGAGCGGTTGATAAGGCCGCCTATGTGTTCGATGAAGCCGCCGAAGATGAAATCTGAGATCGGTTTCCGGGCGGTCCTCGATGCGTCGATGATCGCCGAGATAGCCTCGCCCCTTCTGTCCCGAATGCTTTCCATCGATGTCTCCTCGCGATACCGTCCGCGCGAGTATTTGGCCGAGATCGAGGATTGTCAATAGAAGCGGCGAGGATCGCGTGCCGAATGACGGTTTACTTGCCGAACCTGATGTGCTACAAGGGAGGGAGCGAACAGGGCTCGATCCCCTCGCTCGGAGAGATTGCCATGAACAAGATGCATAGGGTGATACCATTATTCCTGGCCGCGGCCCTCGCCGCTCTTGTGGCCGCCTGCGCGACCGGAAAGGCCGCCGAGACTCAATCCCAACCCATGGTCATAGCGACGCCCGGTCAGAAGACGCTCAAAATACAAACCGACATTAAACCCATCAAGGACGTATACAAGGATCATTTCCTGATCGGGACCGCCGTGTCCGCGAAGAACATGCAAGGCGCCAGGCTCGAGCTTCTGAAAATGCATTTCAACGCCGCGACGGCGGAGAACGCGATGAAGCCCAGCGCGCTGCAGCCGATGAAGGGCAATTTCAGCTTCGCCGGCGCAGACATCATCGTGGACAAAATTCTCGAACTCGGGATGAAGATGCACGGGCACACCCTGGTATGGCATCAGAGTTCGCCGGCGTGGATGAACACGGACGATACGGGCAAGAGTTTGAAGAGGGAAGAGGCTCTTGCCAACCTGCGCTCGCACATCCAGACCGTCGTCGAGCATTTCGGGAACAGAGTGATCTCCTGGGACGTGGTGAACGAGGCTATCAGCGATGATCCCGCCGATCCCGGCGACTGGAAGGCCTCCCTGCGCCCGACACCCTGGCTCGCCGCCATCGGCGACGACTATGTTGAGCAGGCCTTCCTCGCGGCGAGAGAGGTGCTCGACGCCCATCCCGAGTGGGATGTCAAGCTTTACTACAACGACTACAGCATGGACAACCAAGGCAAGGCGCTGGCCGTGTATAACATGATCAAGACGATCAACGAGAATTACGGGAAAACGCACCCCGGCAAGCTCCTCATCGACGGCATGGGTATGCAGGGGCATTACAGCCTTTCCACCGATCCCGAAAATGTCCGGACTTCGATGGAGAGATTCATATCTCTGGGCCTCGAGATCAGCATCAGCGAACTCGACGTGCGGGCCTCGAGGGGCGACGGGAAGCTCGACGAGGATTATCTCGACGCCCAAGCTCTCCAGTATGCGAGGCTGTTCAGCGTCTTCAAGGCGAAGGCCGCCCATATCCGGCGCGTCACCTTCTGGGGCTTGGACGACTCGCAGAGCTGGCTCAATGCCCAGAGGCCCCTCCTTTTCGACGAGCGCCTCACGGCCAAGCCAGCCTATTACGGCGTGATCGAGCCCGAAAGGATAATCGCCGAGAGCAAGAAGTAATATAAGGTTAACCGAGAATCAAGTCTTCGGGCCGCCGAGCAGGGCCGCGACCTCCCGCGCGATCGCAAGCTCCTCGTTCGTGGGGATGACCATAATGGCGACGCGGGATCCGGGGGACGAGACAATGGCCTCGCCCCTTGCCGCGCGATTTTTTTCGGCATCGAGGAGGGCTCCCAGCCATACCAAGCCGCGGCAGGCCCGCTCGCGGATGTCGGCGTCGTGCTCGCCGATGCCCGCGGTGAAGACGATTCCGTCCAGGCCGTCCATCGCGGCCGCGTAAGCCCCGATGAAGCGCTTAAGGCAGTAGACGTAGTAGTCGCGCGCGAGACCTGCCCCTTCGTGGCCCTCGGCCTCGAGCTTCTCCAGCTCGGCCATGTCGCCCGAAACGCCGCTCAATCCCAGGAGGCCGCTCTTCTTGTACAGGAGTTCGTGAACTTCCTCAGGACTCATACCGAGGCGCGTCACCATGTCGAGGATGACGCCGGCGTCGAGGTCGCCCGATCTCGTGCCCATGGGCATGCCCGTGCAGGTGCCGAAGGAAGCGGAACAGTCGATCGAGACGCCGCCCGCCACGGCCGCGACGCTCGAGCCGCCGCCCAGGTGGCAGGTGACAAGGCGCAACTCCCCGAGGTCCCTTCCCATGAGGCGGGCGGCGCGCTCCGACACGTACTTGTGGCTCGCCCCGTGGAAGCCGAATTTGCGGTAGCCCTTTTCCGCGGCCCAATCAAGCGGCAGACCGAAGATTGCGTTGATCCGAGGCCGCGCCTGATGGAAAGCCGTATCGAAGCTCGCGACCTGCGGAAGCTCGGGGTGCAGGGCCATGCAGGTCCGGATGCCCTCGAGCTCGACCGGATTGTGCAGGGGCGCGAGGGGCGAACAGGCCTCGATCTTGCGCATGCAATCCTCGTCGACCAAGGCGGCCCCGCTGAAGTAATCGCCCCCGTGGACGATGCGATGCCCGACCGCGTCCGGTTTCGATCCGGCGGGCAGGGAATCGAAGGCCCAGGCCAGGGCTTTCGCGTGGTCGGCGCCCGGCAGATCGACTTCGACGCGGCTGTCGGCGTCGCGCAACGCGCCGCGGCAGTCGGGCCGACCGATACGGTCGACCGATCCCTTGACCAATGAGCGTCCAGATTCGCTCTCGATGAGCTGGAACTTGAGCGTCGTGCTCCCGCAGTTGATGACCAGTACCTTGAGGTTATGCTCTGCCATAGTACTTCCATTTTACCTTGATTATTCGTTGAAATATAGGACAATGGTTGATAAACGAGTTCGTTACGAATATCCTGCTCTCATGATCACCGCAAAAGCCCCCCTCAAGCCCTCGGACCTCGATTACGACGAGTCGCGAATCGGTGCCTGGCTCGTCCACTTCGTGGACGGCCAATGACGCCCCGCCGCCGTCTACAACACCGGCGAGGTGATCTGGTCCGGGCTGAGTAATCATGGGCGCGAGAATCGGAACGACAAGGAGCCTTCATGAAAAAGCGAATGTGCGTTCGGATACCTTGCATAGCTCTTACCGTATCGATCCTGGCGGCGGGCTGCGCCTCGTCGGGTGAAGACGCTGCCCATGCTTTCTGGTCGCCGGAATTCGAGCGGGAGCGGCGCTCCCTCGATACGGAACTCCTCGCCGGGACGGGAATCGATCTGGCCGCATATCATTACGAATACATAGTCGCCGCTATGTGTTATGACACGTATCGTTTGCGCGATCACACCAGGCTGGCGGAACGATTCAGGGACCTCGCCGGGGAATTGGACCTCGTACGAAGGGATCCGCCGTCGCTCGCCGAGCTCGCGAGACGTTTCGGCCTTCCACCAAAAATAAGAATGTATTCAGGTACTGCGGGCGATGTCATCGTCGAAGCTTGGTACGGATCGAATGTCGAATCGACTCCGCTTCTTTTCATGTACGGCGCCGGATCGGAGAATCCTAACCTTATCTCCGTATGCGGTCCGGTACCCGGATTCAGCATGGAAGGCGCTATCAGTATTGGTTCCAAGTTCGATGACGTCTTCGCTGCCTACGGCTCGCCCGTAAAACGTCTGCCTAGGATTGATGCTAAGATGATGAATCGCGTCTTCTATGACGCGACCTTCGATGACGGCTCCAGTAAACAGTACATCGTCTATGGAGAAAAGGGCGTAATGTTCTGCGGCGGTAATAGCGAGGTCAGGGAGATTGATTTCATGTCGCCGGAAAAACTGCTTGGCGACGTGACCTGGAACGGCGCCGAGGTGCCTGTCTTCAGCGATATACGATGGAAGGATGTCTCGCAAGTAAATACTGACTTCACCCTCGATCTCGTGCGTACCCTCTCGTTCAACGAGGCGACCATCTTCCCGGACCGCGCGAAGGATGTCGTTGAACAGGTGATGAAAGAAGGCCTGAATCCTGGGCTCGGTATACGATCTCTGCACGAGAAGGGAATTACCGGTAAAGGCGTGAATGTGGCCATCATCGACCAGCTCGTCCGCCTGGATCATCCATGGTATCGAGGAAAGGTCGTCGCATACCGCGATCTCGTACTGCCGCATGATGTCAATCAAGGGAGTATGCACGGTCCCGGAGTCTTGAGCCTTCTCGTGGGCGAGGCCAACGGGGTCGCTCCGGGCGCGAAGGTCTGGTATGCCGCGGCGCCGACCTTCAGCGATGATGCTCGATATATCGCGGATGCCCTTCTTTGGATCGTGAAAGAGAACCGAAGGCTGCCCGCGGGCGAAAAGATCAGGGTCGTATCCATTTCCGCGACGCCGACCGGGCCCGGGTCGCCCTATACCAAGAACAACATGAGCTACGAGGCCGCCGTGGAGGCAGCTAAGGCCGAAGGTATCATGGTCCTGGACGCTACGAAAACCTTCGGCCTCGTGGGGCCTGGTTTCTATCTTCCCAATGATCCTGAGAATCCGGCCTCGGTCCAATTCGGATATCCGGGGAATAGAGTCTACATGCCGCGGGCCGTGTTAGCGCCCTGCTCGTACCGCACCTTGGCCGAAGAGTATTGGGATAACAGCTCGAGCTGGCACTACGTGGGCCGCGGCGGGTTGAGCTGGGGCATTCCCTATGTGGCGGGCGTCCTCGCCCTCGGCTGGCAGGTGAATCCGGACCTGACGATGGATTCCATGGAGCTCCTCCTTAAGACAACCTCGAAGAAGCTGTATAACCAAGCCCTCGCGATCGATCCGGTCGCTTTCGTGGAGGCGGCGAGGAATTACAGTAATTCGAAAGACGAGGATAGCGATGTTACTACGAAGAAA
>CAZINN010000118.1:0-4628 GCA_964540615.1 uncultured Treponemataceae bacterium
TTATAAAAACCTTTCCCTTCTCGCTTCCATGAGCGGTCGGCGGAGAGGGCCAGAGAGGCTGTCCTGAAGGGGAAGTCGCCCAGGAAGGCGGCGTCGAAGTGTTCCAACGAAGCGGATGAAACCGCCCCGTCTCTGAGCCCGATGCCGAGCGCGAGACAGTCGGTCCTGTCGAAGAGCGGATCGAGGGCCTCCGCCTGGTCGGCCGGCACAAGGTAGGGCACGAGGAGCCGGGCCTCTGAAACGCCCATCCTCGCGTAAATCACCGCGTCCGGCCCCACCAGGGCCAGGGCGTCGACGCCCTCGTCGACGCGGATAGGCAGGACGCATCCTGCAAGCGTGAGGGCGGCTAAGGCCAAGGCCGGCGAAAAGCGGCGGACCCACGGCCGAGGACGGCGCGGGCCGGGGGTCGGCATAGACGGCCGCGCGTTATGCGACATCATAACAGGCCCTCGCGTGCCAGGAGCGACTGCGCCCGCGCGCGGTGGACCTTGGCCGCCTCGTTCCATCGGTGCAGTTCCGATCCGCGGAAGCGGCCGCGCGTGAGGACCCTGCGTGCGCCGGATCCCGCTCCGGTCCTGCGCGCGATCTCGGCCTTGAGCCACGCGAGCTTGTCGTAGCCGGGCAGACTTCCGTCCTCGGAGGATTCGTCGGCGACGCCCGCGCGCTCGAGATAGTAGCGCTTGTCGTAGGCGGGGACGTCGAGATCGACCGCGAAGCTCGCGATGCGCGATTTCATGTCGCCCCGGCCGTAGGACCAGATCGCGGCGAGTTCATCGGCGACGAGGTCTTCGTCATCGAATCCCCGCCGCATCGAGGTGCAGAGATAGCGGTAGATCTTGCGCGCGGCCGCGAGAAAGCGGGATCGGTTTTCGATGTGCGACAGTCCGCGCCTGAGTCTCGTGTCGGTCCATATCCCCACGGCTTCGTCGGGCGTTCGCAGAGCCTGGAGATGGCCGGCGGCCGGGAGGGGCGAGGACGAATCGACGATGTTGCAGGACTCGACCCTCCCTGAAAAATGCTGGTGGGCCCAGGTGTCGGCGTAACTGTGGAGGGCGATGCCGATGCGGAAATCGTCGCCGGACTTGAGCGCGTCGACGAGCAGTTCTTTCGAAAGCGGCGAATCGGGCGTGACGGTCCATCTCGAGGCCGCATCGTCGACGCGCTCGGCCTTGGCCTTTTCGAAGTCGCCCGGTATGAAATGGAACGGAAGGTAGATATCGCGGAGGGTCGATTCGTCCCAGAAGACATAGTTCTGCGTTATTTCGGTGCGGTATGAAAAGCCTCCGTCGTCGATCTCGTACGCGAGGATCGCGTTGTCGACGTACTGCGATGCGAAGGCGATGTCGGCGCAGCGGCCGCTTTCCATACCCGAGCGGAGACAGAGGAAATAGACCGCGTAGTAATGGAACTCGGCGTTCATACAGAGGCAGTATGACGCGAAGCTTGTCGGCGCGGCAAGGTGCGCAGACGGCGCGCTCCCTCCATGAGCAGTTTGACGCGGTTGATCTGGTTCACCTCGGAGGCCCCGGGATCGAAGTCGATCGCCGAGACCGGCACATGGGGGAAGCGCCTGCGCAGCTCCTTGAGCATGCCCTTGCCGGTGACGTGGTTGGGCAGGCATGCGAAGGGCTGGAGACAGAGAATGCCGTCGACGCCCGAGTGGATGAGCTCGACCATTTCGGCGGTGAGGAACCAACCCTCGCCGGTGCAGTTGCCGAGCTGGACTATGCCGTCCACTCCTTCGGCGAGCGCGCGTATGCCCGGAGGGGCCTCGAAGCGCGAACTCGAAGCGAGGGCCCGCTTGAGCGGTCTTCGAAACAGCTCGAGGACTGCGACGAGGAGCTCGGCGAGAAGGCCGCTGCCGAAAGCGGCCTCGAGGTATCTGCGCCTGAAGCGACCGTTCGACGCGGAGTAGAGGAGAAAGTCGTAGAGATCGGGGACCACGGCCTCGCCGCCCTCCTTCTCGATCAGCTCGACGATGTGGTTGTTCGCCTCGGGGTGGAACTTGACGAGGATTTCGCCGACGACGCCGATGCGCAGTTTCCGATCCTCTTCGCGAAGCGGAAGCGAATCGAAGGCCTCGGTTATGCCGCGGAGCGTGCGGAAGAAGTTTCTCGGCGCGGGCCGCTCGAGCGCTGTCGAGCAGTTCTCCGCGAGCCTCTGCGCCAGCTCCTCGGCCGAGCCGGCTTTCGCCTCGTAGGGTCGCGTTCGGTAGAGGCAGCGCATGAGGGCGTCGCCGTAGAGCAGAGCCTGCAGGCCCCGCGCGAGGAGCAGGGGAGAGAAGCGGAATCCGGGGTTGCGTTCGAGCGATGCCGCGCTCAGGGATATCACCGGTACCTGGCCCATGCCCCGGTCTGCGAGAGCCTTGCGGATGAAGGCTATGTAGTTGGTCGCGCGGCAGCCGCCGCCCGTCTGGCTCACGAGGACGGCCGTCTTGTTAATATTGTATCGCCCCGATTGGAGCGCGGCCATGATCTGGCCGACGACCAGGATGCTCGGATAGCAGGCGTCGTTGTGAACGGACCTGAGCCCCGCGTCGAGGGCCTCTTTCCCGCCTTCGTCCAGGACCTCGAGCCGGTAGCCCGAGAGGCGGAAGGCCTTCTCGATTATGGAGAAGTGGATCGGGGACATCTGGGGGGCGAGGATCGTGTACTCCTCCCTCATGCGGCGCTCGAAGACGATGCGCGGTTTCGGCGCCTCGGGGGCGCGGGCGCGTATTCCGGCTACCCTACGTTCCGAGATCGCGGCGGCGAGGGAGCGGAGCCTGATGCGCGCCGCGCCGAGGTTCGCGTGCTCGTCGATCTTGACGGAGCTGTAGATCTTGCCCGCCGATTCGAGAATCTCGGCGACCTGGTCCGAGGTGATCGCGTCGAGTCCGCATCCGAATGAGACTAGCTGGACAAGGTCGAGGTCGTCGCGCCGCGCGACAAAGGAGGCTGCGGCGTAGAGCCGCGAGTGGTAGGCCCATTGATCGACGACGCGCAAGGGGCGCATAACGCGTCCGAGATGGCAGACGGAGTCCTCGCTCAGGACGGCCATGCCCATCGAGACGGCGAGCTGGGGGATGCCGTGGTTGATCTCGGGGTCGATATGATAGGGCCTGCCCGCGAGCACGATCCCGTGGGCGCCTCTCCGCTCGATCCAGTCCAATGCCTTCTCGCCCCGGGCGCGTAGCTCGGCGCGGAAGGACTCGAGGGCGGCGAATCCCGCCTCGACGGCCCGGCGCGCCTCGGCCTTCGAAACGCCGTCGCGGGCGAAGACCTCTGTCAGGCGGGAGGCGAGACGCCGAGGATCCGCAAGGGGGAGGAAGGGATTGAGATAGCGGACCTCGCCCGACCTGAAGCGGTCGACGTTGTTGAGGATCACCTCGGGGTAGGAGGCGACTATGGGGCAGTTGTACCGGTCGTTCGACTTTTCGACGAAACGCTGCTCGCGCGGAATGCAGGGGTAAAAAACAATGCAGCCGCGCGATCGTGCGGCGAGGACTGCGGCGTGACCGTGCGCGAGCTTCGCGGGATAGCAGACGGACTCCGAGGGGATCGTGTCCATGCCGCGCTCGTAGACCGCCTTCGAGGAGCGCGGCGAGAGCTCGACGGCGAATCCGAGCTCGGACAGGAGGGCGAGCCAGAGGGGGTAGTTTTCGTAGAGATTGAGCACCCGCGGAAGGGCTATGCTGCCCCGCCAGGCCTTGTCGGCGGCGAGCGGCTCGCCTGAGAAGAGCCGCTCGAGCTTCCAGGCGTAGAGATTCGGCGGCCCCTCCGGCTCCGTCTTCGACGCGCGTTGCGCGACATCAGAAACAGCGCGGATGTGCGTCGCATCGTGCGTCGCTTCGTGCACTGTTTCGAGTGTCGCATCGTGCGTCGCGGCGCCTTCCGCCCCGGTTCTCGTCGTCACTGCGCCGTCGCTTCCGCGTTCGCAGCGGTTGCCGGTGACGTGGACCGAACCGGACGAGGGTCCGCCCGAGAACCTCGTCAAGGTCAAGAGGCAGGCGTTCGCGCAGCCCCGACAGCGCTTCGTCGACGTCGTGTACGAGAAAGAGTCCAGATCCTCCTCGGCGATGAGCGACGAGGTCGAGTTCTCCGACCAGTGCGATCGTGCCGTGAGTGCGGCCCCGTAGGCCCCCATGATGCCCGATTCCGAGGGCCTCAGCGGCTCTACGCCCGAGACGAGTTCGAAGGCGCGCAGTACGGCGTCGCTCGAGAAGGTCCCGCCCTGAACGACCACCCTGGATCCGAGATCCGAGGGCGAGCGCAGTCGTATGACTTTTTCGAGTGCGTTGCGGATCACCGAGTAGGCGAGGCCGGCCGCGATGTCGGCGGGCGAGGCCCCTTCCTTCTGCGACTGCTTGACGCGCGAGTTCATGAAAACCGTGCAGCGGCTGCCCAGGTCGACGGGATCGCGCGACTCGAGGGCGAGGGCCGAGAATGAAGCTGCGTCGAAGCCGAGCGAGGATGCGAAGGATTCGAGGAAGGAGCCGCAGCCCGACGAGCAGGCCTCGTTGAGGAGGACCGAGGAGATGACTCCGTTCTTGATTTTCAAGAACTTCATGTCCTGACCGCCGATGTCGAGCACCGCTTCGACGCCGGGCAGAAGACGCGAGGCCGCGGCGCAGTGCGCGACGGTCTCGA
>CAZINN010000119.1:0-4590 GCA_964540615.1 uncultured Treponemataceae bacterium
CGAGAACCGCGCGGTCCGGCTGATGTGAAAACTCGTCGAGGCCCTCGACTTCGACAGGCCGTTTTTCCGCCGCGATCGCGCCCGCGACGAGAAGGAATGCCGCGCCGCTCCAGTCGCCCTCGACCGTGAAGTCCGTGGGGCGGTAGGTCTGCCGTCCCGGTATCGTGAAGCGCCGGTAGTCGGCGCCGCGTTCGACACAGACACCGAAGGCGCGCATCGTGTCCATGGTGAGGTCGACGTAACCGCGGCTCGCGAGACCCTCGACCTCGAGCTCTGAGTCGGCTTCGGCGAGGGGCAGGGCGATCAACAAGCCGGTGAGGAACTGCGAGCTCGTCCTGCCGTCCACCGCCGCCCTGCCGCCCCGCAGGGGGCCGCGGACGAGGACGGGCGGGAATCCGGAAGCAGTATCGCACAACGCGCCAAGGCTGCGCAGGGGCTCGGCGACCATGTCCACGGGCCGCGAGCGGAGCGTTCCCTCGGCGCAGAGCTCGATTTTCGAGTCGAAAAGAGCCGCGATCGGCGAGAACATACGCAGGCAGAGCCCCGACTCGCCGCAAGATACGGACAGCAGGTCGTCGACACGTGTCTTTTGTTTTTGTGTAGTAATTCCCCGTATCGCGATGACATCGCCTGTATCCTCGATCACAGCCCCGAAGGACTCGGCGACGCGAAGGGCCGCGCGGCAGTCGGCCGATCGGCTGGGCGATCGTATAATGGACTCGCCCTCGGAAGCCAGACAGGCGCAGGCGACGGCGCGCTGCATGGAACTCTTCGATGCGGGGGCGCGGACGAATCCGCCCGCCTCACGTATTTCGACTGATTTCCTCATAGACAACCTCGGCTGCCTCGCGCGATTCGCGGATCTCGTTCGAAACGACCAGATGAGCGCAGGATGCGTAGGCCCCCCTCCGCTCTCGTTCCAAAGCCTTCAACACCGCTTCGGGGTCCCCGCCCGCGAGCAGGGGACGGGTCGAGGTCTGCGCACGCGCGGCCGCGCGCGCGGGCGATACATACAGCCAGACGCAGAGGCAGCGGCTCCTCAGCATCTCGGCGCTTCTCGGAATTGTCGGAGCGCCGCCTCCGGTCGAAATGACGCAGGCTTCCATGAAAGAGGTTATGCGATCGAGTATCCTCGTCTCCCGCGCTCGGAAGCCCGACTCGCCCTCCCGCGCGAAGATTTCGTTGATCGACAAGCCCGCTTCGCGTTCGATTTCCCGGTCGGAATCCACGAACGGAAACCCAGCGGACTCCGCGAGGATACGGCCGGCGGTCGTCTTCCCCGATCCCATGATGCCGATGAGAGCGATTTTGCGGCGGGCCGTCTCGAGTCGCGAGCTCTCGAAGGCGGCTGTCAGATCATCAAGGGCGATCTTCGGAGCCGGCCTGCCGGTGAAAAACTCGAAGGCCGGCAGAGCCTGCCCCGCCAGCCATTCCGTTCCCTCGACGACGCGAAAACCCCTCTCTTTCGCCCATCGGGCGAGGGCTCCTGTTTTATAGTCCGCATCGACTACAACCGGGCCGTTAGGCTCGGGCGCCTCGGGCATCCAGGTTTCCGGATCAGGGAGCTTGTCGGATGCGAGTGTAGAAACTATAACCGAGCTCGTCCTCGCAAGACGGCTCAGATCCTCGAGCGAAGCCGCGCTGCAGCCGAATCTACGTCCGAGTTCCCGCGCGCGCTCGAGCGTTCGATTTGCGACAACAACATACGCCCCTGCGGACTTAAGGGCCTGGGCCGCTGCCTTGCCGGCGCCCCCGGCGCCGATGACGAGGCACTTCTTGCCCGCCGGATCGACGCCGAGCCTCGCAAGGCCGCTCAAAACACCTTGCGGATCGGTGTTCGCGCCTTGAATGCGTCCCGCATCAAGGGGTTTAAGACAGTTGACGGCGCCGAGCGACTCGGCGTCCGACGTCGGCTCGTCGACCAGCGGGGCGGCCTCTTCTTTGAAGGGGGCTGTCAAGTTCATACCCTTCATTTCGAGAGCTTTGAAGAGCGACACAGCCTCGGCCGCGCTCCTCGCGGCGACGCGGAAATAGGCCGCCTCGGGATCGACATCCTCGGCGCGGAGGCCCGATGCGCGGAAGAGTACGCGGAAGATCGCCGGGCTCAGCGAATGGAGCACAGGAGAGCCCGCGACGCCCAAGATCATCATCGATCTATTCCTCCGGCGGCTCGAGCATGAGTTCGTCGATGGGTTTTCCCGAGGGAACCATGGGAAGAACCTTCTCGTCGATGTCCAGCATGCAGTCGATCAGAGCCGGAGAACGTTCGGAAAGCGCCGCATCGAGCGCCGCGTCGAACTCGCCCTCGTTCGAGGCTCTGAAGCCCCTGACCCCGTAGGCTTCGGCCAGTTTGACGAAATCCGGCCCTCGGTCGAGGGTCGTGTTCGAATACCGTCCCTTATAAAAAAGCGACTGCCACTGCCGCACCATGCCCAAGGTCCGGTTGTTCATGACGACGATGAGGATGGGCAGGCGGTAATACGCGATGGTCGCCAGTTCGTTGCAGTTCATGCGGAAGGAGCCGTCGCCGGCGATATGCACGACCTGCCGGTCGGGATTCGCGATCTGGGCGCCCATGGCCGCGCCGGTGCCGAAGCCCATCGTCCCCAGGCCGCCCGAGGAGATGAAGGTCCTCGGCCGCGCGAAGGGATAGAACTGCGCCGTCCAGATCTGGTGCTGGCCGACCTCGGTCGTGACGATGGCCTCCTCTCCGACCCTTCCGCCGATTGTTTCGAGAATATAACGCGGATGAAGCTCGACCTCGCGCCCGTGGGCCGAGGGGACCTCGGCCTTCCAGGCCTCGATGTCGCCGTTCCATCCCGAGGCCTTCCTGGCCTCGACACGCTCAAGAAGCCGGGCGAGGGTGTCTTTGACGTCGCCGACGAGGGACTTGCAGCTGGCGACGTTCTTGTTGATCTCGGCCGGATCGATGTCGAGATGGAGGATGCGCGCCTTGGTGGCGAAGCGCGAGGCGTCGCTGACGACGCGGTCCGAAAAGCGCGCGCCGACCGCGATGAGAAGGTCGGCCCTGCTCGCCGCCATGTTCGAGGCCTTGGTCCCGTGCATGCCGATCATGCCGGTGAAGAGCCGGTGCCGCGAGGGGAAGGCGCCCTGTCCCATGAGGCTCAGCGCGATCGGCGCCTGAAGGCGCTCGACCAGGGCGGCGAGCTCGGCCGAGGCCCCGCTCGCGATGACGCCGCCCCCCGCGTAAATGAAGGGGGCCTTGGACTCGGCGATGAGCGAAGCAGCCTCGGCGATGTCCTCGTCTGAAGGCCGCAGCGTCGGCTTGGGACCGAAGCGCGGATCCACGCCGGACAAAGCAGCGCCTTTGGGGGCGGGATTCCACTCGGTCTCCGCGGCGGTCACGTCCTTGGTGATATCGACGAGTACGGGGCCGCGCCGACCCGAGGACGCGATGTCAAATGCCTGTCTGAGCGTGTCGGCGAGTACCGCGACGTCCTTCACGATGTAATTGTGCTTGGTAATCGGCATGGTGATGCCGGCGATGTCGACTTCCTGGAAACTGTCCTTGCCCAGGATACGCGTCGGCACGTTACAGGTGATCGCGACCAGGGGCACCGAATCCATGTACGCCGTTGCAATGCCGGTCACGAGATTCGTCGCTCCGGGGCCGCTCGTGGCCATGACCACGCCGACCCTGCCCGTCGAGCGCGCATAGCCGTCGGCGGCGTGCGCCGCCCCCTGCTCGTGCGAGGTCAGAATGTGGCGTATCCGATCGGAGCACTTGTAAAGCTCGTCATAGACATTGAGAATCGTCCCGCCGGGGAAACCGAAAACCGTATCGACGCCGCGCTCGATGAGCGTCTCGACGACGATGCGCGCTCCGTTCATCTTCATAAACCTTCTCCAGTTTCTTTTAGGACTGTTTTCCGCCGGGCCCGGACTCGAAAGGATTCGCGAGCACGGCCCCAGTCTCGGCCGAAGTTACCTGGGCCGCATACCGCGCCATCCACCCGCTCGTTATTCTGGGCCGTGGGGCTTTCCATTCAGAGCGACGGCGCTTGAGTTCCTCGTCTGGGACTTCGAGTTCGAGTCTTCCCGCCTCGATATCGATCGAGATGATATCGCCGTCGCGGACCAGGGCGATGGGACCACCCGCGGCGGCCTCGGGCGAGACGTGACCGATCGCTGCGCCCCGCGTGGCTCCCGAGAATCGGCCGTCGGTGATGAGGGCGGTGTCCGCGTCCCGGCCCATGCCCGCCAGTGCGCTCGTCGCCTGGAGCATCTCGCGCATGCCCGGTCCGCCGCGAGGCCCCTCGTAGCGGATCACCACCACGGAGCCGGCTTCGATCTTGCCGCTCAATACAGCCTCATTCGCCGCGTCCTCGGAATCGAAGACGCGGGCGGGTCCTTTATGCTTAAGCATGTTCGGCAAGACCGCCGCCCGCTTGACGACCGAGCCCCCCGGCGCGAGATTGCCGCGGAGCACGGCGATGCCTCCCGTCGCGGAATACGGATTCTCGATCTTCCGGATAACGACGCCGTCGGCATCGGCGGCCAGAGCGGCGAGTTCGGCTATCGTCTTGCCGTTGACCGTCATCGCGGAGCCGTCGACGAGTCCCTTCTTCA
>CAZINN010000120.1:0-4523 GCA_964540615.1 uncultured Treponemataceae bacterium
CTTTTCCCCTGCTTCTTTTTCGAGCTCGGCCCTGAGATTGTCCGGCGTGATCATGGAATTGGCGTAGTCGAAGACGACGCGGTCCATGTGCGCGTAGACGTCCTTGCTCTCCTTGGTCATGCCGTAATAATCCAATAACTGGGCGAAGACGTAGTTCGAGGTCGTGTAGACGTCCTTGCCCTGGTCCGATTTCACCGGCCGCGAGTTCTCGGTCTTGCACATGGCCCATCCCATGAAGGCCCGGTTGTTGCGGTAGACCGTCTTGAGAATCTTCTTGACGCGGTCCTCGGGGATGAGCGGCTCCTCGCCGATCGACAAAAGATACCAATGCGAATCGAGCTGGTTGAGCCAGACATCGGTGTTCCGCTTTCCGGTCTTGGGATCGAAGCAGGTTATATAGTACTGCAGCTTTTCGCCCGCCTTGTTCGTATCGTCGCGCCAGAGACTTTCGAGACTCGCCCAGCCCTTGTCGAAGGCGGCCTGAATACGCGCTTTCCCCTCCTTGTCGCCGACCATGTCGGCCAGGGTCAAGAGCGCCTTGCAGCCGCCGAGGAACTGAGTCGCATCGTATGCGTCCGCACCGAAGACCTCGAGATTGTCGAAAGTGTTCTTGACTTCGTCGGGATAGCCTTCGGGGATGCCGTCCTCGTCGAAATCGAGCTTGAGAAGCGCCTCCAGACCGAACTTCAGCGTCTCCCAGTTCTTCTTCAAGAACTCCATATCGCCCGTGAACTTAACATTGCGCAGGACGCGCATCGCGAGCTTGGGATAAAGATCGACCCAGTAATTGTTGTTGTACCACGCGTAATCGCTCACGTTCCGCAGGGGGTGTCCCTTGGGCATCGCTCCCAGGTCGTGAGCGACCGAACCGAGTGTCTTGAAGTCGTCGCGAATCTGCGTGAGCGATACGCCCTCGTATTCCTCGGGATGCTCGAGGAAGTGCTGCCTCGCCTCGACGAAGGATGCATGATAGTGGTACCAGCGCGGTGTCTTGTCCTCGGCCCTGATGGAATCGATGAACCCCTGGCAGAGGTCCTTCTCGACCTGCGGGAAGAGCATGAGGAGGACCATCGAGTACCAATCGACGTCCGAAGGATCGATGTACGCGTAGTCGAAGCACTCGAGAAAGCGGGCGCGTTCGACGCCTTTTTCGTCCTCGATCCAGACGATCGCGTTGGACAGGGGGAAGTGCAGCTCATTCAAGATGAGCCTGGTGAGCCTGAGGGCGCCCGCGCGGTCGTTCTTGTACGAGGGACTCGCCTGAATCATGCCGAGAATCCGCTTTTGAACCGCGAGCGTCCTGTCCTCCCATCTTTGATAATTATTGAGCGCTGTCTTGGCTAAATCGACCGCCCTCGTTTTTTCGTTCGTGAAGCTCTTGAGGTACTTGCGCGGGAAGGTCGTCCGGTCGATGTACTCCTGAATCGGGAAATCGAGCGCCACGGCGAGGGCCACGGCCTTCGACGACTTGGCCGGCACCTCGAAGGTGAGGCTGACCGCGCAGCCGTAGTCGCTGCGAAGAACGCACTCGCGTTTCTCGAAGAAGCTGCCGTCTGGGTTGAGGAGAAGATCATCTTTATAGCGGTTCAGACAGAAGTACGGCTGAAGATCGATCGAAACGCCCTCGGTCTCCTCGACGGCGAGCACCATGCGGTTGACGCTCGCCGAACTCCCCATGATGACGCCCCGGACTTTGTCCGATGCGAAGACTTCATGCTTTTGGCCTGATACGGCCGCCGTCGAAACATACACCGAGTCCTGATCGGTCGGCTTGAGTTCCTTTTCCTGAAGGTTCACCAACGAAGGCTTGGGCACGACCAGGGTGACCGTCTGAGCCGCGGCGGAGTTGTTGTGCACCGTATACCGTTCGACACCGATCGGCATGAGCGTCTGCTCGTCCCCGGACAAGAGCGGCGAGATGAGGCTTCGCGTTACTTTTACCTTACCAACCTTGAACGCCATCTCCATGAGCGGGGTGTTGATCGTGAGGGATACGTCTTTTTCGTCGACGGGCGGGTGGTAGTAGTTCTGGAGCGGCTGGACATCGTCGGCGCCCTCTGCTCCCTCGGTTTTCTTCTGAGTGAGCATGCGACACTCGCCGCCGACCCGTACGAAGGGCGCCGAGCCGAACTGGACGGCCATCTGATTGAGCAGGACGAGCCTGCCCGCGTCGTTGAGCCGATTATACAGGCCGTAGGGCGAAACGCCGATCGAGCAGGTCGGGGCGCCCTGGAGGGCGACGGTCTGCGGGAATTGCAGCGTCTTCGACATTCCCTGGAAGTGGACGGTCATTTTATTCTTTTCGTAGATTTCGGCGATCTCGGGCCCGCTGATCGTATAAATATCGTGCGGGTCGAATGCGGACGTGTTTGGCATAAAAATCTCCGCCTGTAGTATCTAGTAGAAACCGGGCGCCGGATCGGGACTCTGCCTCCTCCGACGCCCGGGAATCAGCTAACCGTGCTTACTCGCACAGAGCCGCCGCGGCGACTATGCGCCGCGCGGAACTCAGCACTTGCCCGCCCACATGTTCGTCTTGGGCGTGGCCTTCTTCACTGCGCTCTTCTTAGGGGCGCTCTTTTTGGCTGCGCTCTTTTTCGCGGGAGCCTTCTTGGCTGCAGAGGCCGCGCTCTTCTTCGCCGCGCCTGATTTCGCGCTCTTCGCCGAAGCGCTCTTCTTCTCCGCCTTCGCCGCAGCAGTTTTCTTTGCCGCGCCCGCGCGGGAGACTTTTTTGGCGGGTGCCGCTTCCGGCTCGTCGGGAAGGTTCGCCTCGGCGCTCAGGTCGATCGGCATCTTCGTGGTCTTGCAGGGCTTTATCGCCCCCCACAGAAGGTCGGCCGCGGCTCTGATCGAGTCGGGAGAACCCGAGAAATTGCAGACGACCGCGTCGGCCTCTTTTGTGACACCCTTCCGATAGGGGAAGTTGGTCACGACAATGACCGTATGCCCGGCCTTCTTGAGGGCCTTCACGAGGTGCTGGTTGTTGCCCCGCTTCTCGATGCGCGCGTAGTAGTTCGTCATGACGACGAGGTCCGCTTCCTTGGCGAGTTCGAGCGCCTCATCGACCTCCTCGTCGCTCGCGTGGAATTCCGTATCGTCGAGGATGAGGTTCATCGAGTGCTTCGCCATCTGCTCGCAGAACATGTGCGGATGGCTGTACAGGTCCTTTCCGAGGAAGGAGTAGGGGATGAGCTGCTCGACGACCAGTATCTTCTTGTCCTTGGAAAGCGGGAGTAGCTTCTTATCGTCGCGCACGACGAGGAGGGCCTTTTCGGCGACCTCTTTCGAGAACAGCTGAACGGCGGGGCTGCGGACGTTCTCGTCGGTCTTCGCCGGGTCCATCTTGCCGGCCTTCTCGAAAAGCCCTTGATCGTACTTCATGCGCAGAAGCCGCGTGACCGCATCGTTGACGCGTTCTTCGGAAAGCTCGCCCTTCTCAACCGCGCTCTTGATGCCGAAGAAGCACTGCGAGCGGGACTCGTCGTCGGCCTTGAGAAGAATGGTGTCGACGCCGGCCTTGATCGCCATGGCGCAGGCCTTGGGCAGAGGCCACTTCTTGAGAATGGCGGCCATGCCGATCGCGTCGGAGACGACCACACCCTGGAAGCCCATCTCCTTGCGCAGAAGATCGGTGAGGATCTTGGAGGAAAGCGTGGCGGGATACTCCTTGTCGTAGGCGGGGAAGATCGTATGAGCGGTCATGAGGGCCTTGGCGCCCGCGTCGATGCCCGCCTGGAAGGTCACGAGCTCGACTTCCTTCATCCGCTTGAGGTCCCCGCGGCAGACGTCCAAGGTATCGTGCGCGTCGGTCGCCGAATCGCCGCGGCCGGCGAAGTGCTTGATCGTCGCCACGATCCCCGCGTCCTGGTATCCCCGCACCGTCGCCTCGATGAACTTCGCGCACTTCTTGGGATCGTCGCCGAAGGAGCGGACGCCGATCTCGGGATTGAGCGGGTTGATGTTGACATCGCAGACAGGATGATAGAACTGTGTAATACCGATGAGGGCCATCTGCTTACCGAGGGTGTAGGCGACCTTGTACGCGAGGTCGAGATCGTCGATCGCGGCGATGCCCATCGGCGGCGGGAACTGAACGACATGACCCGAGGTGTAATCGTTCTTGAAATCGCCTTCCATATCGATAGTGATATGGAGCGGTATGCCCGAGGGCCGTTCCATGGCGATCTTCTGAAGCTTGTTGAGCGCCTCGGTGAGCTCGGCCGGGGTCACGCTGACGCCGTAATTACGGTCGCTGAAATACGTATGCGCTATATCGAAATAGTCTTTAGGCTTCTTGAAGTTCGGATCGATCTGCGAGCGCCCCCAGTAGAGGTTTTTGCAGGTTTCGAGCGCATAAGGCTCGAGGCAGAGACCACCCGCATTCAAGCGCGTGATCTGCTCAAAGCCGGAGGGCGTCAGGTAGGCGCCGCGCCAGGTAAAGGTGAGGAGCTGGCCGCATTTCTCCGCCAAGGACATCTTGGCAACTTTCGCCGCAACAAAGGCATCTCGTTCTTGGGACATCG
>CAZINN010000121.1:0-4315 GCA_964540615.1 uncultured Treponemataceae bacterium
CTGTACGGCGGTACCTACACGCTTTTCGACGCGATCCTCCCCGATCTGGGGATAATGACGAAATTCGTCGATGTACGCGATCCTGCGGCCTTCGACCGCGCGATCGGGCCGAAGACGAGGCTCGTGTACGTCGAGACCATCGGGAACCCCGCTCTCGATGTGGCGGACATTCCGGCCATCGCCGCGGTCGCGAAAAAACACCACCTGCCCCTCGTCGTCGACGGAACCTTCACGACGCCCTATCTGCTCAGGGCGATCGATCTGGGGGCGGATATTGTCGTCAACTCGCTCACAAAGTGGCTGGGTGGTCACGGGACTGCGATAGGCGGCATAGTTACCGATGCCGGAACCTTCGACTGGTCCGACCCGAAGTTCGAGCTGTTCACGCAGCCCGACAAGAACTATCACGGTCTTCGCTGGGCGGTCGATCTGCCGCCGGAGCTCCGGACAATGGTCTTTGCGCTTCGCAACCGAACGGTGCCGCTGCGCAATATCGGCGCCTGCCTCTCGCCCGACAACGCCTGGATATTCCTCCAGGGGATCGAGAGTCTCCATGTCCGCATGCCGCTTCATTCGTCCAACGCGCTCGCGGTCGCCGAGTTTCTATCGAAGCATCCGAAAGCCGCATGGGTCCGCTATCCGGGGCTTCCTTCTGATCCGAGCTATGCAACGGCATCGAAGCTTCTCAAGAAAGGCTTCGGCGGCATGGTCGTTTTCGGAGTCAAGGGCGGACTCGAGGCCGGAGAGAAATTCATCGATGGGCTGCGGTTGTTCTCCCATCTCGCCAATGTCGGCGATGCGAAATCCCTCGCCCTGCATCCCGCGAGCACCTCGCACTCGCAGTTGAGTGAGGAGCAGCGGCGCGAGGCAGGATTGTCGCCCGATCTGGTGCGTCTTTCGATCGGCCTCGAAGACAAAGACGACATCATCGCCGATCTCGATCAGGCCTTGTCGCGTGTCTAGCGGCTTTACGTGCGGACTTCGCCCGGCGGCCGCTCTCGGCCGCATCGCCGCGTGCATCAGATGAGCCCGAGCGCCTTCATGATCTCGGTTTTCAGGCGGAAACGGTCATAAGGCTTTGGAATGACGGCGGCGGGTTTTTCGGCTAAGGCGAGTTCCATGGTTCCCGGATCCTGCGATGCTGTCACGAAGATAAACGGCGTTCGGGATCGCTCCTTGATATGATGTGCGACATCGATGCCGGACACCGAGTCGGCGAGGAATATGTCCAGGAGGACGAGATCCGCGCCGTCGCGGTCGAAGACCCTGATCGCGTCCGCTCCCTTTTCCACCGCCGTAGAGGCGGCCAATCCCCAGTCCTCGAGCATGACGCGCAGGTCCCAGGCGATGATCGTTTCGTCTTCGACGATCATGACGCGTGGTTTTGTCATGTTCTATTCTTCCTGTTCAGCGGAAAGTCGATCGACACGCGTCGGTTGTTATCAATATATAGCTCGCCTTCGAGCTGCCGCGTCATCGCCCTGAGCATGTCCTGTGAGAAACGAGGGAGGTCTTCTGCTCCGCCGTCGAATATAATCGAACAACGTTCCTTCCCGCTTCGAGCGAAGGCGATCCTCGGCGTGGGATTCTGCCGAGGGGGTGTGCATCCCTGCGTCGGGCGCGAGGCGAGGAATAGTTCGGCCGCGACGAGGCCGCATGCGGCCGCAGTCGAAGAATCAAGTTTCGCGTCCTCGGCTTCGACTTCTGCATCGATCCCCATGCTGCGTGCGATCGACGAGAAATACTCGCCTATGTCGACAACTTCGGGTTCGCCTGAATCGAGAGAAAGTTTCTCGGCGATCCCGAGGGCGGTGATTCGCCATCGGGCGTCCTGCAAAGCCGATCGGGACGCCTCGTCATCGGCTGAAGCGGCCTGCGTTCCGAGCAGCGCTTCTATGATCTGGAGTCCATTTTTCACGCGATGGTGGAGCAAGGCGAGTCGGTATTGGCTGCACGCGATCTGCTGGGCCGATGACCAGGAAAACGCGAAGATGAGAACTAGGGGGAGGATGAGGACCTCGAAGTATTCCTCGATTTGATCAAAAACGAGAAAACCGGCGCTGTGCTGGAGGATGTTCGAGAGGGCCACAAGCAGGGCGATGCCGAGAGCCGCTGCTATGAACAGGAAGGGAATTTTCAGGCGGGGGATACGGCCGCTGGCGCTGACAGCCAGACAGGTCGAATACGCAAGGAGCACGGCGGAAAGAAAATTCAACACGACAATGCTGTTCATGTCTCTCCGCCTGTTTGTTGCATGTTCGGTTCTTTGGAAACAGCTCTAAGGAAAAGAGCAAAACACAGGGCCGCGCTGAAAAAGAAAAGATGCTCGAGTGTGTCGAAAAGCCGGGGCAGCGCGAGATTTTCGATGAGCGTAAATGTATGACTGAGAACCAAGCATGCGCAGGCGGCTGCAAGAAGACCGCGCGCAGGCGCTAATTTCTTTTTTAGAACGATAATTAGTGCCGGTAATATGAGAATGTCAATAAAGAAGTTCGCAATCTCGCCGATCTCGACCGCGTCCATGGTTTTCCCGTAGATACAGTCTAAGACGGGGCGCTTGAGATGTCCAATCGGCGGCTAGGGGAAAAGCTTCAGCCTCCGTACAGGGCGTCGAGGACCGCCTTTGTTCCGGCTCCAGAGCCCATGGTGAAGAAATGCAGGCAGGGCGCTCCGGCGTCGATGAGGTCCCGCGCCAGGGCGGCGGCCCACGAAATTCCAACGGCCCGTTCTTCGTCGGGGCTGCGCGCCTCGTTCATCGCCTTCACCAAGGCCGGCGGCAGATCGATGAAGAAGGTCCGCGGAATCGACGCGAGGGTCGAGGCCCGCAGCACCGGCTTTATGCCCGGCACGATCGGCGCCGTCACGCCCATGGCGCGCAAGCGGGCGACGAAATCGGCGTAGGGCTTCGCTTCGAAGACCATCTGGGTGAGCACATAGCTCGCCCCCGCTTCGAGCTTTTCTTTGAGACGTTTCGCGTCTTCTTCGAGGTTTGGGGCCTCGAAATGTTTCTGCGGATAGCCCGCGACGCCGACGGTGAAGGAGGTGGGCTTGCCCTCGCTCGGCGGGGTGTACTCGCCGCGGTTGAGAGACGCGATGTGCGAAACAAGATCGACCGCGTGGCGGTAGCTACTCTGTTCGCGGGGCCCTGCCGGGCCCGCTCCGCCGACCGGACGCGGCCGCAGCGCCGGCGGAGAGAAGCGCTCGTCGCCGCGTACCACGAAGACGTCGCGGAATCCGGCGTAGTGCAGATCGATGAGCAGGTCTTCGATCGCCAGCCGGTCAGCCCCCGATGAAACAAGGTGGGGCAGGGAACGAACGCCGAATGTTTCTTTCAAAGCGACCGCTGTTCCGAGGGTGCCGGGTTTTGTCCGCAGCGCGACCCGCGCGGGGCCGCCCTCGGCGTCGGCCCAGGCCCGGCCCGCGGGATGATCGGTCACGCTCACGAAGGCGGGGTTGCGCGGCATGATCATCTCGACCGCGCGCAGTATCCCGTCGATGTCACCCCCTCGGCTCGGCGGCACCACTTCGATCGATATCCTGCCTCCCTCCGCCAGAGATTCCAGTACGCTGTTCATAGTTTTCATTCTAGGCGATCCTTTCAGTTTCCGCGAGAGTGGTGAAGTGCGACAGATTGTGCGCGTCGTCCCGGGCGCCGTCCGCCCCGCGTCGCTGGGACGGACCTCGGGGCTCAAGGCCTCAAGTCCGAGGGCGCCCGGGGCGTCACATCATCATGGAGGAGTGGTAGGAAGTGCTGAGGCGGGGGGCGGAGGCCGCGCGGGTGATGGTACGAGTATGCATGTCGGCCTCCTTTCGCCGTCGACTCTAGGACGAAAGGGAGGCTCTGGTCAACGGGCCCGTATATAGCGCCGGCCGAAAAAGACCGCCGCGAAGTAGAGCAGGGACAGAGCCGCCATCGCCGCGACCGGCACCCCGGCCAGGCGGGCCACTTCCTTTATGTTGAGGCTTTCAGGCCCCGATATGTCAAGAGACAAGGGTACGCCGCCTTTGTCACGGCTCGTAAAAGAAAGAGGCCCGCCGGACGGTCTGTCCGGCGGGCCTCTGGATTCCGAGGCGTTATAGTTTCGCGCAACGCGCCTCTACTTGATCGCGACCCACTTGAGGATCTCACCCAGCTTGCGCCGCTTGCCGGTCATGAGAATTCCGACGCGGAAAACTTTCGCGGCGAGCATGCCTGCGCCGACGACGGACGCGAGAAGGACAACGTAGCTCAGCGCTATCTCCCAAGCCGCCGGCGGGGCCACCAGGACGCGGATGAGCATGACGATGGGGCTCGTGAGCGGGAAATACGAGAAGA
>CAZINN010000122.1:0-4164 GCA_964540615.1 uncultured Treponemataceae bacterium
CCAGAAGGATGAGCCCGATACCCAATTTTCTTTTCATGCACAAGCCTCCTTTTAGAAACCTGATGAGATGGAAAGCTGGTATATATGGAAACCATGGAAAACAAGCAGCCAAAATCGGACAAATGACTTATTAATATATAGGTTAAAAGTCCTAGGCCTGTTTTAAAGTTTTTTTGCATAATAAAATACAACTGTAGGGGTTTTTCCCTAATTCACGGGGTCGTGTTAGTTGGTTTATTTGACAGACATTTATAGAATGTCATTTTGGCATAGATTTTCTCAACGACGGTACAAAATGCAAAGCTGCAATTTGGTCCGATGGTGGACCGGCGAGGGTGTTTTTAGGGGATTGCAACAAGGTTCGAGGAACATTTACTTTGGGCACGGGGAGGATCGGGGATGGGCTATGGCTTTTTATGTCGGAACTACGGATATGCCCGGCCTCTCGCGCTTGCAGTATCACGCCCCAGGCTTCTTCGGGCCGCATTCGGTGTATTTCTGGAAGCGCTCCGTTCCTTTTTTGTGCCGCAGTTCGCCAATGTCCTGCATCGGCGGCGGGAAGTCGTCAGCGTCGACCATCCACTCGATGCAGCGATACCTTTTACGCCCCAGTGCGCGGCCAAGTACCTGGAATTTGTCAAATTATGGATGGTCTCGGTCTATAAGCTCTGGCGGCTTTACGGCGAGGCGGCTGTTCCAGACCTGGCCGCCTATGTCGACTCTATCCGCCGGCTGTATCGAGACGCAGGCAGTATCTATCGGACTGTACACACGACGACCGAACGTCCTCGAAGCAACCCCGACCTGCGCTTCGCCCTCATCCACGCCCTCGACCCCCACCTCAACTGCATACCCAGCCTTCATGTGATCATTGTCCTGGCGAATTGGAAGCTGGCGTCGGATTTCGTGCGGGGGCGGGGAGGCGCAGCGCCGGCGCCGGTTTCGCGGTGGCTCGAGCATCTCCGCGGCGAGGCGCTCGCGATCACCGAGACAGTTCTGTTCGTCAAGCAGCACAGCGTCAATTGCATCGGCGCCTCGCTGTTCTATCTTGTCCGGCGTTTCCCCGGTTTCACCGAACAGGATGCCCGTGACACTGTTCAAGACCTGTTCACCGACGCGGGGGCGCGGCTTCAATCGATCCACGAGATTCGATCCGCCGTGCTCGGAGTTTTTGATGAGCTCGGGGCCGCCTACTCGGACAATCCCGGCCGCGGGTGGCGCGCGCCGATCCTCGGTTTCATAGACCTATACAAACGCCGGAAAGCGCGCGTCATACGCCGACGCTGCGCACTCTAACCCGCGTGTTCTCGTCGAAGAGGTGATACCGCTTGAAAACGACGAGTATGGATGAGCCGGGCGCGGGCGCCGGGCCCTCGTCCTTTCGCATGCGGACATATATATCCCGCCCGGCGGCGCGGATCCTGATCAATGAACCCGCGCCGAGCGGGAGTTCTCGGGTGTCGACGACCGAGGCGGCCAGGGACGGCGCAGCTCCTGCTGAATTGTCTGGTGTAGACGCCGTCGGGCCGTCGTTTTTCAAACGAATCGACACGTCCTCTGATCGTGCGCCCACGATGCAGCGACGTAGTTCAGGTGACAATACCTCACCCGGGATAAAGCAGATGGCGGGCGCGTCGGGGTCTGGATTGAGGAAATCGGCGGCGAACATGTTGTTCGGCTCATTGTAAATCTCTTGAGCGCTTCCGACTTGTTCGATCCGGCCCTCGCGCATGATCGCGATGATGTCGCCGAGAAAAAGCGCCTCGCGTTGATCGTGGGTCACGAAAACGGTCGTGACGCCGTAACGCGCCAATAGTGTTTTCAGATGCAGGCGGTATGTAGCGCGCAGCTTCGCGTCGAGGTTCGAGAACGGCTCGTCGAGAAGGAGCACCCGGGGATCGCGGGTGATGCAGCGCCCCAGAGCCACGCGCTGCTTCTCTCCGCCCGAGAGTCCTTTCGGCATTCGGTCGAGCAGGTACTCGATGTCTACGCCGAGGAGCTCGGCGGTGCGCCGGTACTTCTCTTCGGCTTCGGCCTCGAGTTGGGGCGTTTTCTTTTTGAACAGGAAGTACGAAAGGATGTTCTGCCGGTTGGTGAAGTTCGGATAGAGGGCGTAATCCTGGAACACCATGCCGATGCGGCGATCTGCCGGCGGCGCGAGACTCATGTCCATGCCGTCGAAGATGATCTGACCCGAATCCGGAGCTTCGAGGCCTGCGATGAGCTTGAGCAGGGTGCTCTTGCCGCAGCCTGAGGGGCCCAGGACGCAGACAACCTTCCCGTCGGGGATGTCGAGATCGAGATTCTCCATCCGGAATCCGCGGCCTTCTTTCGAATCGCTGAAGGATTTCGTGAGTTGTCTGCATTCGATATGCGCCATCGTCTTCTCCTATATCCGAACGCTTGCTTCGACCCTGCGGTCGCCGATTGTGGAATGACCGAGAATTTCGGTTCGAATGAACGAGGCGAGTTCTGCCGCGAGGGCGCGGTGCACCGGGATGCGCGGATGGCTGTAGGAAAAAGCCTCGAATCTGAGCTCGAGAATCCGGTCGTCGCCGCCGCGGAGCGCCCCCATCGCGCAGCTCCATGCCGCACGAAGCTCGGCCGAATCGCGGTAGGCCGTCATGCCGCCGATCGTACAGACGATGAACGACCGGGGATACACGGCGCGTATGCCGCGGATGAATGATACATAGCGTTGTGCGAAATCTCCAGATAAAGGCCGACCCTGCGAGGCCGGAAAGCCGACATCGTTCTGCCCGAGGTTGACGACGACGATGTCGGGCGGCGGCCCCGAAAAATCGTGCTTAGGCGAAACGGGATCGGGGGCGGTACGGTCCCATATCTCGGGCATGAGGATGGGATTCCAGCTGCAGGTCAACCCTGTTCCGCTGACCGCGATCGAGATATACTCGGCATTGAGCATCCGGCAGGCGATCGATCCGTAGGACAGATAATTGTCGTGGCTCGAGAGGTCCTCGTACTGATCATCTCCGGGATCCTCGTTGCAGGCGCCTGCGGTGATCGAGTCGCCGTAGAACTCGATCCTGAGGGGGAGGGTTTCCGGTCGCGGCCCCAGGCACGCACCCTTTTCGAGAATAAGCCCCTGGAAGACGGCGGAACCGAAATAGGCCTCGCTCCGCTTGTATAGAACGAGTTCATGCTCTCCGGGCTCGATTTCGAAATTCGCGAGATAGTCCGTGCCGGGCCCCTCTTCAAGACCGAGCAGCCGATTCTCGCCGTCGATGATGACATTGTAATAATTCCGCCCGATGACAGAATCGAAGCGGAATCCGATGCGGCGGCCGCTGAAACGCGCGCAAAGCTGGCTGCCCTGCCAGACGAAAACCGGACGATCGCTTGCGCCGGACGCGAAGCGGCCGATGTAGTAGATCGATGGATCGTCGGCTTTGATGAAAGAAAAGCCGGACGGCGGATCGCTGTTGAACGCAGGGACTGGAGCGAAAAACGGCTTCCCTGAAGACGGCGCGACAGCCGTTTCGGGATGGGCGCCGTAGATGTAATATTTGAAAGGCGGCATAGCGCCGTAGTATAGAGCACGGACGGAAGCGAATAAAGCGAGGAAGAAAGAAACGCGGTGTTTCTCTCATGAATTGTGCGCAGATGTTCCTCGTTGATGATTCTCGAACCTTGTTAACGGCGAAGGTCTGCGATGTGAATCGTTTAACCCCTGCGCATTTTGGGTGAGCTGACGCTCTTGTGTGAGTCGAGAGTGATGCGCTATTTTTATCTGATGCAACCCGACGAAACCGACTGGAAGATCATTTCGATCTTGAAAGATGGCTATGTCCCCAACAATACGATCGCGCGAGAGCTGGGGATCTCGGAAGGCACGGTGCGCACGCGGCTCAAGCGGCTCAAGGAGGCGGGCATTCTCCAGGTCCGAGCCCTGATCAATCCCGACGTTCTCGAGAACAAACAGCTCGTCCTCGTCGCGCTCAGGGTGGCCGAATCGAAACTGCTCGACCAAAAGGCCGAGGAGCTCTCCCGCCTCGCGAACGTTCTCTCGGTGTCGATCGCCTCAGGGCGTTATGATCTGATTGCAGAGGTCCTTCTCGATTCGAACAAGGGCCTTGTGCGCTTTCTCACCGAGGAGCTTCCGAGGGTCGAGGGCATCCTCGCCTCGGAGAGCTTTATCATGCT
>CAZINN010000123.1:0-4118 GCA_964540615.1 uncultured Treponemataceae bacterium
CTCGATCGTGATCATGGACAAGGGAGAGCGGGTTCTCGAAGGCAATCCACACAGGCTCCTCGCCGAGGGCATCGAGAGCTGGGTCCTCGACATCCTGGACGAGAACGCGTTATGCGCCTTTGGAGAAGGGCCGCTGTCGCCGGGCGTTCGCCGCGAGGACAGCGGAACGCGCACTCAGTTCTTCTCGGATCATCCGGAGGCGCTGCGCGAGATCGCATCGCACGCCCCCTCAGGTACCGCACACATCCGCCCCACGAACCTCGAGGACCTCTTCCTCCGCACAACAGGGAGACAGCTGAATGACGAGCAATAGATTGTATCCTTCCCTCGCCTCGCGGCTCGGATCGGTCTGGTACCGCCACTTCCGGACCTATACCAAGGATCTCGCCTCGAACGGCTTCCCGCCCTTCATGGAGCCGCTCATCTTTTTAGCGGGTATGGGGTTGGGCATGGCGAAGTACGTTCCGAATCTTGTCGGCATGAGCTACCTGCAGTTCCTGGCCACGGGACTTCTGATGACCAGCGCCATGTTCACCGCCTCATTTGAATGCACCTACGGCACCTTCATCCGACTCGAGTTCGACAAGACCTACGACGGGATGCTGGCGGCTCCGCTCACCGTGCGGGACGCCATGCTGGGCGAAGCCTTGTGGGCCGGTACAAAAGGAGCCTTCTTTTCATTCGCCGTCCTCGTTGTCATCTCGGCCTTCGGTCTCGTTGATTTCGCCGCGGCGCTTCTGACGCCGATCGTCGGTTTTCTAACGGGTTTTCTCTTCGCCGCGGTCGGTCTTCTCGTCACTTCGTTCGTAACGAACATCAATCACTTCAACTTCTTTTTCACGGGGCTCTTGTCGCCGATGTTCATGTTCTGCGGCACCATCTTCCCGATCGAGAACCTGCCCCCCGCTTTGCGTGTCGTCGCCGAGTTCTTGCCCCTGACCCATCCGGTCAGGATAGGCAGAGTCGCCGCAATCGCTTCCGGATGGGAGTCCTCGCTTCTGCTCGACCTCTTGTACATAGTCGGCGTCGCAGCCGTGATTATGACACTTGCGGTTCGGCGGCTGACGCGGCGCATCGTAAAATAGCGAGCTGCGGCATCGTTGCAGCTCCGACCGAAATGATTATCTCCGGGTTCGACTTGACCTGAGGCTTCCGACCGCCGACAATTCTAGGCATGGCAGGGGCGGAACCGCATCAGATCGTATCGCTGTGGACGAGGGAAATACACAACACATGGTTCGGCCTCGCCGAGTTCGACTATGCACTGGTCGCGACCTCTGTAGCGGCGGCGCAGGACGAGGCTCTGCACAGCTTAATCAAATGTCTTCCCTCGCACGCACCGTACATTCAGGGCCATGGTGAATCGATCTTTGCGGATGAGACGGCCCGAATGCTCGCCGCGATCGAGTCCGGAGATGAATCGAACAAGCGTTTTTCGATTGCGAAGCGCTTCATCCCCGAGCCCGCCGCGAGCGTATTCCGCTTGGCCGCATCCATCCCCCTCGGTTACGCCTGTTCCTACGGCCGCATAGCCGCGAAGGCCGGAACCATCGCGCGCGAGGTCGGCCGGCTTATGGCGAACAACCCCCTTTATCCCCTCGTGCCCTGCCACCGCGTCGTCGGCTCGGATTACAGTCTCGTCGGCTACCGCGGAAAATCCTCGGGGCCCGACCTCGATGACAAGCTCGCTCGCCTCAAGGCCGAGGCCCGCGGATTCCGGGACGATCATGCGCTGACTGAGGCGGAGGGGCTTGTCGTCTTTCCGGTCGAGCGCGTCATCGAACGTGCGGAGCGCCGGCGAAGCCTTCTTATCCGACAGCTGTCGCTGTTATAAAGTCCGAAAAAAAAGGCCGTCTCCACGAAACGCGTCTCGTGGAGACGGCCCGACGAAACCATACAAGCAGGTCGTACTGCGCTGTCCGCAGCCTCTAGCCCATGAGCGGAATGATGGCCAGAAGAATGCCGGCAGCCACGGCCGAACCGATGACTCCCGCGACATTCGGACCCATGGCGTGCATCAAGAGGAAGTTGTTCTTGTCCGACTCGAGGCCGACCCTGTTGACGACCCGCGCGGCCATGGGCACGGCCGAAACGCCGGCCGCTCCGATGAGCGGATTGACGGGCTCCTTCGAGAACTTGTTCATGAGCTTACCAAGGAGCACACCCGAGGCAGTCCCGACGCAGAAGGCGAAGAAGCCGAGCAGGAGAATACCGAGGGTGTTCAGGTTGAGGAACTGCGAGGCGGCCATCTTCGAACCGACCGCAGTACCGAGCATGATGACCACGATGTTCATGAGGGCGTTCTGCATGGTGTCCGAAAGCCGGTCGATGACGCCGCACTCGCGGGCGAGATTGCCGAACATGAGAGCGCCGACCAGGGGCGTGGCCGTCGGCAGAAGAAGAATGCAGGCGCCCAGGACCACGAGGGGGAACATGATGCGCTCGGTCTTTCCGACATGCCTCAGCTGTTTCATTTTTATAGCGCGCTCTTTCTTGGTGGTCAGGGCGCGCATGATAGGCGGCTGGATGATCGGCACCAGGGCCATATATGAATAGGCCGCGACCGCGATCGCTCCGAGCAGCTCGGGCTTAAGGCGCGAGGCGACGTAGATGGCCGTGGGACCGTCTGCACCGCCGATGATCCCGATCGCTCCTGCTGCAAAGAGGTCGAAGTCGATACCGGGCACATACTGCCCGAGCAGCACCGCCCCGATCAGGGCCGCGAAGATGCCGAACTGCGCGGCTGCACCCAGAAGAAAGGTCTTGGGGTTCGCGAGGAGGGGGCCGAAATCGGTCATCGCTCCGACGCCCATGAATATGAGGAGGGGGAAGATGCCCGAGGTGATGCCGAGGTCATAAAAAATACCTATAAAGCCGCCGGTGATGTTCTTGATCTGGAGCAGGGTCTCCTTGCCCTGATCGCTCAGGGCGGCGACGATGCCTACATGCTCGGCGATGCCGGCGAAGGGGATGTTCGAAAGAATGCATCCCATACCGATCGGAATGAGGAGGAGGGGCTCGAAGCCCTTCTTGATGGCGAGGAAGAGCAGGAGACAGCCGATGCCGATCATGACCAGGCTGCCCCAGCCCTGGCTCCCCGGCAGATTTATAAAGCCGTAGAGGCCCGTCGATTTCCACAGCTCGACGAAGGTGTTTCCGATATTCACGATGCGCTCCTAGTGGGCGATCTTGGCGAGAATGTCGCCGGCCTTGATCTTCTGGCCCTGCGCCACCGGAATCTCTTCGATGACACCAGATACCGGCGCGTTGATCGCGGTCTCCATCTTCATCGATTCGAGAACGAGGACGACCTCGCCCTCCGCGACCTTGTCACCGGCTTTTTTGATGAGTCTGAGCACGAGCCCCGGAAGCGGTGCTTCGAGGTAATGGTGCTCCTTCCTGCCGCCTGTTTTTGGGGACAATGCCTCGGCTATCCCCTCTTCGATGCTGATATCGTAGCTCTTTCCGTTGACGACTGCCGTGCCGCCCTCGAGCTTGACCGCGTAGGTCGTTCCGTTGACGGTGACCGTATAGCCCGAGGCGGACTTCGTCGTCTTCCCGGCTGCTTTCTCGTCCTTCTTCTCGTTCTTGCGGACGCCGATCGTCGCCTCGCCCTTCAAGAAGGCGATACCCTTTTCCTCGCAGCAAGCCGCTATAAAAATATTCTCGTCGGTCTCGGGGAGTTTTGCCTCCCTGAGCATTTTGCGGGCTGCCTCGATTCCCTTCTTGGGGTTACGGTCGTCGATGTCTGTGGCCTTCTCGGTGGTCGGGGGCAGGCCGAGCTGCTCCTGCGCAATCTTCACGACCATGGGGTCCGGCTCGACCGGCGTCTTCCCGAAGTAGCCGAGGACCATCTTGCCGTAGCCGTCGGCGATCTTCTTCCACGGGCCGAAGAGGGTGTTGTTGTAGGCCTGCTGGAAGTAAAACTGGCTGACCGGGGTAACCGAGGTTCCGAAACCGCCGAGCTTGACCACCTCGCCCATGTTCGCCGTGACCGCTTCGTATTTGTCCATGATGCCGTTGTCGCGGAGCATCTGGGTGTTCGCCGTGAGCGCTCCTCCGGGCATGGGGCTGAAGGGGATGAGGGGCTCGACCGCGATCGCCTCGGGCGGAAGGAA
>CAZINN010000124.1:0-3963 GCA_964540615.1 uncultured Treponemataceae bacterium
CGCTCGGCATTCCAAAGGCCTACGGTTCCTACGCGGAACTCATCGCCGATCCCGAGATCGACGCAGTCTATATTCCGCTTCCGAATGATCTGCATGCGGAGTGGACAATCGCAGCTTTAGAAGCGGGTAAGCATGTCCTCTGCGAAAAGCCCATGGCCATGAACGCCGACCAGGCCCGCGCTATGACTGCGAAATCCCGCGAGAAAGGGCTTCTTCTCATGGAAGCTTTCATGTACAAATTTCATCCGCAATGGATTCATACCGCAGGCATCCTGGCCTGCGGAGAGATCGGCCCGCTCAGAGCGATTCATATATGGTTTTCATACAGCAACCCCGACCCTGCGAATATCCGCAACAAGGCGGAGAACGGCGGCGGCGCTCTCTACGATATAGGTTGTTACGCGGTATCGGTCTCACGTTTTCTCGCCGCGGCCGCCGGATACGGAGAAATCCAGCGCGTTCTCGCCCTCGTCGAGCGTGACACGAAAACAGGCACCGATACTCTCAGCTCAGGCATACTGGACTTCGGTCCAGGAGCCCTGCGCGCAAGCTTCCACGTTTCAACCAGAGCCTTCCCGAGTCAACGCGTCGAAGTTCTCGGGGAACGGGGCCGCATCGTCATACCGCTGCCCTTCAATATGTACGCCGATACACCAGCAACGCTCGAAGTAACAACCGGCGTCGGAACACGCCGCATCAAAACGGGGCCCGCCGACCAGTATGGATTACTGTTCGCATCGTTCTCGCGGGCGATACTGGAAGGTAAATCCTCGCCTGTCCCGCCCGAAGACGGCATACGAGGCATGGCTGTCATCGACGCATTGTTCCGTTCTGCTCACCGCGGCAGCTGGGAAGATGTCGAGTCACTGCTGAACCCCACCTAAAAGCAAGAGGGCGCCCCAACAGGCGCCCCCTTGCTCGTTCCGCTTTTAGGCGAGCGGCTTTTTTTACATCTGAAGATGACAGCGGGCAGAGGAACCGTACGGCGAAGTCCCTCATCCGCTTTATTCGGATACTACTCAACCCCGCTTATTTCACAAGTGCGATTGATGCCTATCAATATAGACAATCATCTAGTGCCACCCAACATTGTTCCTTGACCGCGAATTCGAATCTGGTATTATAAAGACGGGAGGAGGTTATCATGGTAAACGTACAGTCGTTCACTGATGAGACCTGGAACCGCCTCTCTGGAATTATCTCATCAGCCTTCTCGATGAGCCCTGAACGGGCGGGCAAATTCGAGAAAAACGTCACGGCGAGGCTCATCGCGGCCATTCCCTACTTCGCCGGCTGCCGCGAACCGGAACGGACGGCGCTGTCTCATCTCGCAACCTATGTCCTGGCGGACTCGGATTCGGCGCGACGGGTGTTCGATCACAAAAAGGAGGATGATTACGACGTCATGGCGCGGCTTGCGACGATCGCGAATTTCGAGGGCGGCGATCCCGCGGTCATCAACCGCTGCATGAAGGCGCTCGCGATCATCATGATCGAGGGCTACAAGCGCGACGCCGAATCCGACACGGCGAAGGGTTGGTACAATCCGATCGCGTCGAAATCCTGGAATCACGACACGATGCTTCAAGCACTGCGTGCATCGGTCGGCCGGGGAGGCGACCCGGACCTCGACAAGATAATCGGCGCGGCGCTGGTCGACGGATGGTGGATGGGCTGAAACCACCACGACACTCCGGGGGAGACGAGGTACGATGGAAAAGGCTCTCAAGAAGACCGGCTTCTTCTTCAGCGGAATTTTTCTGATGGGCGGATTCTACACGGCGGTGTTCAGAATCGTCCTTCGATCGCAAAGCTTCGCTGAAACGATCGTCTCTCCCGACTGCCTCGCCATTTTCTTTATCGCAGGACTCTTCTTTTTGAGTGCGATCTGGTCAGCGATAAAATGGATTCAGCCCTCCATCTTCCTTTTGCTTACACCCTATACTCTCTATTCCGATGCTACGTCATTCTACGGCCTCGGCTTCTATGTGATCGCAATGGCGCTCCTGTTCAGGCTCGGCTTCTTCGACTCGCACAGGGTGATCCGCCTGACGCTCTGCTTCCTCTACTTCGTCCTTTCGGAAGTGACGTTGTTCGCCATCGAGAAAGACCGCCTCTTCGACGCATTAGGCGCTATCTTCTTCGTGGTGGTCTTTCTCGTGTTCTTCTATCTCGCATTCCAAGAAAAGCTCGCTGTCTACCTGAAAGAACCCAAGCTGGAGCTTTCGCTGAAGGACAAGGGGCTTGCGGCGACGGAGCGGGCTTATACCCTCGCTTTTGCATCGGGGAAGACCACAAAGGAAATCGCCTTCGATTTCGGTGTCAGCGAGTCCACGGTCCGAAACACCCTTGCACGTTCATATAAAAAACTCGGCGTCGAGGACAAGGCGGGGCTTTCCGCACTCGCCGAACGATACAAGCTAATCGATTGACAACAGAAAGAGTACATCGATGGATTTGAAACTGGAACGGGGCGTTCACGATTCTGATCGTGCGCACATCAATTACTGGAGCTGCGGCAGGAAGGACGGGCGGCCCGTTGTGCTCGTGCACGGCTTTTCCGACAACGGTCTATGTTGGCTGCCCGTCGCCCGCGATCTGAACGACACGTATCGCATCATCATGCCCGACATGGTCGGCCACGGTCTCTCCTCGCGCGCCTCAGAAGTCAAAAACATCGACATGGCGGGGGATCTTGTGTCCCTCATCGAATCCCTGGGGCTAGAAAAACCCGTCGTTGTCGGGCACTCGATGGGCGCCATGGTATCGTCACAGGCTGTTGCACGATGTCCTCATCTTGCATCTGCGTTGGTCCTGGAAGATCCGCCCTGGCTCGGCCCCTCCTCGCCGCCGACAGAAGACGAGGGCGAAACGCCGATTGTGGCTTGGGCTAAGACACTCCATCTGAGATCGCTCGAGGAGCTTCTCGCCGAGTACCATCGCGACCGCCCCTCCTGGCCGGATGAGCTTGTGGCGGCGATGTGCGAAGCCAAAAAGCAGCTCGACCCCGGGATCATCGACGAGCTCGGCCGGGCCTTCAAGTCGGGCGTCTTGTCCTGGCCCTCGATTCTCGAATCGATTTCGATACCGCTTTTGGTTATTACGGCCGATCCCTCGCTTGGAGCCATCGTCGGACCCGAGGCGGTCGAGCTGATCCGTAGTATCAAACCGGATACCGAACTGGCGAAAGTAGAGAATGCCGGGCATCTCATACGTTTCGACGCCCATACGACGTTCATGCGGATACTTCGATCATTCCTGGAGAAAACGGAACATTAAGTCAGATCGGTGATTTTCGCATCGGACGGTGCAGTGCATGAGTATCCAGTGTATACTTATTACATGAGCAATACTCCCAACCGAGCTATTCTCTGCGTCGACGACGAGGCTGTCATCCTCCTGAGTTTGAAACTTCTTTTGAAAAAGCGCTATGGAGAAAAATACCGTTATGAATGCGCGGCCGACGCCGAGAGGGCGCTCTCGACCATCGAGACTTTGATCTCGGAGGGAGTCAGGGTCATCCTGATAATTTCTGACTGGCTCATGCCGGGTATGAACGGCGATGTCTTTCTTCGCATCGTCCACGAAAGGCACCCTGACATCAAAGCAGTCATGATCTCGGGCCGCATCGACGAGGATTCGATAAAAAAGCTCGAAGAAGAAGGCGTGTTTTCCGGATTTCTTTCGAAGCCCGTCACCCCTGTCGATTTTTACGCATTGATCGACCAGATCATCGAAGAGTGCCGCTAGAAATTGCACATGCACTCATTACTCGCGCTACAGTCTCGGTCCGAACATGTCGTCACGCATAAGAGCTGTGCAAGTAGTGCCCGTACTGCCCGAAGCAATGGAAACACTCCCGTGGAGCTGAAGCTCGACTATCGACACCACAGTCTGCATGCCGATGTGTCCGTCGCGCCGATAATCGAAGCCTTCCGGGAGGCCGACGCCGTCGTCGGAGAC
>CAZINN010000125.1:0-3951 GCA_964540615.1 uncultured Treponemataceae bacterium
ATGGAAAGCTCGGTGTCCTTGTCGAAGAAGCGGGCCTTGGTCATAACCGGCGCGAGGAAGACCTCGTCGCCCATCTTGTAGGTGTGATGGGGCGGGATGCGCGCCGTGATCGCGCTCTTCGCCGTATTGGTAAAGAGGTTGATATCGGCGCCGAGCGGCTCGACAATGGTCACCTTCGCCTTGAGCGTAGCGCCGGGACGGGCGGTTTCCGCGACCTCGAGGTCCTCGGGCCTGATGCCGTAGACCACGTCCTTGCCGACATAGGACTTGAGCAGGGCCGCATGTGCGGGCTCCACCGCGAGCTTGAACGAGCCCTCGTCGATCATGATGCGGCCGCCTTCCTCGACCACCTTCACGTTGACGAAGTTCATGGGCGGCGTGCCCATAAAGCCGGCCACGAATTTATTGATGGGCTGGCTGTAGAGGTAGAGCGGCGAGCCGATCTGCTGGATTTTGCCGTCGCGCATGACGACGATCTTGTCGCCCATCGTCATGGCCTCGACCTGGTCGTGGGTGACGTAGATCATCGTCGCATTGAGGCGGTAGTGAAGATCGATGAGTTCGGCGCGCATCTGGACGCGGAGCTTGGCGTCGAGGTTCGAGAGGGGCTCGTCAAAAAGGAAGACCTTGGGGTTGCGGACAATGGCGCGGCCGACGGCGACACGCTGGCGCTGACCGCCCGACAGCTGCTTAGGTCTGCGGTCGAGAAGCTTCTCGATATCGAGGATGCGGGCCGCTTCCTTGACACGCTTGTCGATCTCGTCCTTGGGGAGCTTGCGGATCCTCAGACCGAAAGCCATGTTCTCGTACACGGTCATGTGCGGGTACAGAGCGTAGTTCTGGAACACCATCGCGATATCGCGATCCTTGGGCGGAACGTCGTTGACGAGCTTCCCGTCGATGTACAGTTCTCCCTCCGTGATATCCTCCAGACCGGCGATCATGCGGAGGGTGGTCGACTTTCCGCAGCCGGAGGGTCCGACGAAAATCACGAATTCCTTGTCATTGATGGTGATGTTCGCGTCATCGACGGCGCGGACATTGCCTTCGTAAACCTTTCCGATTTTCTTGAGCTCTACCTTTGCCATGAATGGCCTCCCTATGGGGAT
Source organism: uncultured Treponemataceae bacterium (assembly GCA_964540615.1). GTDB lineage: Bacteria > Spirochaetota > Spirochaetia > Treponematales > Rectinemataceae > CAZXXZ01. The sequence goes on from CAZINN010000125.1 coordinate 1,110, forward strand.
TATATTAGTGGGCGTAAGTATAGCCCGGGACATAAGATCAGTCAAATGAAAACTGAGACGGCCCCTTTGGTCGTTAGAAGTTGATTTCTTTATAATATATAGGATTACGAAATCTCTTCGGAACTACTAGATAAGGTCAATATGTCTATAAACTCAAATACATCCATCAAGTATGGTAGAAGAAGTTCCTCGAACCTTGTTGCGATATCCATAAAGCAGCACAGCGAGCACCGTCACAGGGGCTTTACGGCAGCTCATGACCTCGCTCAACAGACTTCGAGGAAGTCCAACCATCCCTTTGGATAGAAGAAAGCCATGCATAAGCCGCAATTCCGAAGGCCACAGCCGCATTGAGCGAACCTTTTACCCCGCTTAATGGAATACTGACGATCCGCCCCTCACAGAGCGAGCGCGCCTCAGGCGATACACCGAGTTCCTCGGAACCGACAACCATAACCCCGGTCCGGGGGAAGCAAAACTCCTCAAGCGAAGTTCCGCCGAGTTCAAGTGCAAAAAGCTGTCCTCCAGACGAGGATCGCGGACCCACGATATCCCTGATCTCAGCCCGCTTCCAAGGAAGAAGTTCGACCGCACCCATGGCGCTTCGTAGAGCGCGGGGATGACGGGGATCGGCGCATGCGGGCGACAAGAGAATCTCCTCAAAGCCGAAAGCCTCGGCTGTCCTGAAAATGGCCCCGACATTGAAAGGAGAGCGCAGATCCTCGAGATAGACTTTGATGCCCGGGACGACCCGGCGCATGCCTGAGTGAACGAGGCCGGTCCTCGGATCGATAAGGTCCCAATCGGCCGGAGCCTGCCCTGTATGCGATAAAAGGGTGTGCCGCAGGCGGTCGATATCCCGCAGGGCGGCTGTCGCAGGTTCCGCGTCCGCAGTCAGAAGGAGAGAGGACGCGGCGGCGCGGACCGACTCGGGTGCGTCGCGGTCCCGCGCAAGGAAGCCCGAAAGCTCGCGGATGTAGCGGTCGAGACGCTCGGCTTCCTCGCCGGCAAGGACCACCGGGTTCTCCGCACGGGCGAGCAGCGTACGCTCGATTCCGCCCAAAACAAGGGCTGCTTTCCTGAGTCTATGATTCGGCGAGAGCTTCGCGAGCTTTGCGAGGGGGATCATCGAAACGAGCCGGACCCGGAGAAGCCCGCCCTAGTACGCAGTCTTGATGAAATCGAAGACATCGTCGACCGAGGCCGCCCTGGGCAGGTAATTGATGAAATCGAGCTCGCGGGCATCGCGGGCGCATTCGACCAAGCGATCGAGCGCGAGATCGAAGTCCTTGAGCCTGGAAGGTATCTTGAGAAGGCCGAGCCTGGTTCGCAGCCATTCTACCGCCTTCGCGGCGGCATCTTGAGGGCTTGCGTCGGAAGTATCCTCCCCGAAAAGCGGCGCCAGGGCGGCGATCTTCTCAAGCCGGCTTTTGACGGCGACTTCCATAGAATACGGCAACAGGATTGCAGCAAGCGCCGCCTTGGGGACCGGCCAGCGGGCGTTGATGGCGAAGGCCACGGCCGTACCGAGCCCCGGTGCGCTGATCCCCTGCCCCATGGCGGTCAGGAAGGCGCCTTTCCAGGCCTCGGCCCTGGTCGCCGGATCGTCGGGGCGCGATATGAAGCCGTCGAGAGCCGAGGCGAGGGATGCTGCGGCTTTTTCCAGAAACAGATCGCTGAGGAAGGTCGACTTTGCGGAAACATAGGCCTCGACCGTGCCCAAAAGGCCGTCGATAACGCAGGAGGCGGCGAGCTTCGGCGAAAGCGAGGAGGAAAGCACCGGGTCAACGAGGACGACTTCGGGCGCCGCGCCATCCAGACGGGCAAGGCGAACCCGACGATCCCTGCCGTCCGTCAACACAAAGCAGTCTTGAATCATGAATGAATGACGCAGGGACGTCGGAATTTCGATAAGCGGCACAGGCCGGGAATGAACTTCGGCGCCGTCCAGGACCGCATCGAGATCGATCTCACAGCCGGCAAGCGCGGCGGCGGCGCGGCCGATCATCATCGTTTTGACCCCGCCTAATGCCACGACAATAGGCGTCCTGGAGCCGCGGGCCAGCCTAAGCGCGTCCTCGGCGGCCCTGCTCGAAGCGCGGTCGGGTATCTCGTCGAAAACAAGCGCCTGGATGCCCCGCTCTTCAAGCAGATTCTTGACCCGGTCGACCGCTTTGGACTCGTACAAAAGAGGATCGGCGATGAGCATGGCGCGGGGATTGTTCTGTCCGGCAAGCTCTCCGGCGAGCAATGGGAGCCTTAGAAGAGAATCCGAACCAATCCAGATTCGGGGACGGACATTGAAACTGAAATCCGACACTGCCCCTCCACGTAGAAAGAAACCTGCGCTGTCCTGTGCTCCAGGTTCCTAACAGGCTGATGACAAACTCGATGCTTCTCAGCAGCCTGCTAATAAAAAAGGCGGAAGCCAAACTCCCGCCTCGTGACAAACCTTTAAAGCAACTCAGCCGAGAAGCTGGTCGATTATCTTATCGGCCGTAATGGACAAGACGGCCTCATTTATGTACGCGGGGTCGTCGATTTTAGCCCTGAGTTCGGCGATCCTGTCGGCACCCTGGTCGGGAGCCGCTTTGGCCAACTCGATCGCTCGATAGATATCGGCCTTTTCGGCGGCGTCAGCGGATATGGCTATGGAATCCCCGGCCCGCGCCTTTTCTGGCTTCCCGCCGGAGCTGGGCTTCTGTGGATCCCGGATCGGATCCATGGAGTTCAGCCGGTCAATGGTCATCTCGCTCCCCACCTTTCACCAGGATTATCGGCCGCTGTCGCCTAATAGTTTACGCTAATTCCGAACCCTCGACAAGAACCGCGAATTCGCCCC
>CAZINN010000126.1:0-3709 GCA_964540615.1 uncultured Treponemataceae bacterium
CACCGGACCCAGTGGTTAACAGCCACTTGCTCTGCCAGCTGAGCTACAGGGGAATGCATCCTCTCGGAAGCAGAAAAAATCTACCCTGTCGCCTTGATCGATGTCAAGGGCCGGCGGTCGGCTGCGGACTCGTTTCGATTATTCCCGGCTCCCTCGAAGCTTGTTGCTATGAACGCAGCAGGCTTCGAGAAAGATCATTTCTTTCTTTTCTTAGCCGGCGTATCCGCTGCGGCGCGGCCGCGTTTTTTAGCCGTGCCGCCCCTTGTCTTCTTCTTCGCCTCCTCCTCGGCGGCGCGGCGCGCGGCCTCGGCCCGGGCGCGGAGGCCGCGCGGCTCTTCGGCCGCAGGCACAGGGGCCTTCGTCTTCGATCCGCCCCTGGGGCTGCCGGATGAGGAGGATCTCGCCGCCCTGCTCGCAGTCTTCTTTCGACCCGCCTTTCCTGAGGCGGCAGCCTTCCCCGCCCCTCGGCCTTTTGCGGCCTTTCCCGCCGCGGCGGCGCTCTCCTGCGGAAACAGCTCCTCAGCGCGGGCCGCTTCTTCCGCCCGCGCTGCAGCCTTGGCGGCCGCCTTTGTCACGCCCATCTGGGCCGAGGCCGCCTCTTTGGTCGAAAGCCTGACGCCGAACGTCTTCAGTCCGCGCTCCTCGAAGTCGCCGGAGCGGAACCGTTCTTCCTTTACCTTCATCCTCGGCATCGGTTCGTAGACAACAGTGAACTCGAAGTCCTCCTGGGTCGAGAAAAGCAATATCTTCGCGCCGTCGGGGACCAATAGATAATCGCGGTTATTTATATATTGCTCGATGCGGCACCTTTTTATGTAGGGATAGCCGGTCTCGCCGTCCTTGAAGACGACGGTGAAGAGATTCTTCGCGAGTTCTTCTTTCTCGGCCGAGCCGCAGAACAAGAGTCCCTTATCGACGAAAAGCTTCTCGGGGGCCGTCATGGCCGTGTACACGCCGTTGCGCCGTATTGCAATAATTTTATCATAGGGCGAGACATGGGCGAGGATGTCGCCCGAGGACAGGGCGGTTCCGAGGTAGCCGCTTTCCGAATCGTAACGAAGGGCGAGGTCGCGCCGCGCCGCCTCCTTGACATCGACCTGATGGAAGGATTCGAGCTGCGTCCTGCGCGGCCAATCCTTCTCGAGGCGCTTGACGATTCCTTCGAGGAAGGAGACCGCGTAATCGACGAGGCCGGCGAGGTTCTTACGAACCTGGGCGAGCTTCGCCTTGAGGACGTCCATCTCTTCCTTGGCCTTGTTGATGTCGTAGAGCGATATTCTGCGGATTGGTATTTTCAGCAGCCGTTCGACGTCCTCGTCGCTCACCTGCCGCCTGATTTCCTTTTTGAAGGGCTCGAGGCCCGAAAGCACGGCTTTCCGCACGCCCTCCTGCGTTTTCATTTTCTCGATCGCCTTGTAGACCCGCTCTTCGATGAAAATCCGTTCCAGCGTCCGCGCGTGGATTTCGTCGAGCAGCTCGCCCGCCTCGATTTCCAGTTCTCGCTTCAAAATGCCAAGCAGTTTGTTGGCATGATACTTGACGACCTCGGTGATCTTCATCACTACAGGCAGGTCGTCTTTTATCACGAGGAGGTTGCACGATATAGATTGTTCACATTCGGTGAAGGCGTAGAGGGCGTCCACGACCTCCTTCGAGTAGACGCCGCGCTGGAGTTTTATCTCGATCTCGACCTTGTCGGTGGTGAAGTCCGAGATCGAGGCGATCTTGAGCCGACCCGATTTTGCGGCGGCCTCGATGCTGGCGATGAGACTCTCGGTCGTCGAGCCGAAGGGCAGCTCGCGGATCACGATGCGCTTTTCGTCGGAGAGGTCGAGCTTGGCGCGGACCTTGACTTTTCCGCGTCCGTCCGCGTACTCGGAGGTGTCGCAGAGTCCGCCCGTGGGGAAGTCCGGCTCGAGCTTGAACTTCTTGCCGCGGAGCGCGGCGATCTCGGCCTTGATGACCTCGACCGGGTTGTGCGGAAGGATCTTCGTGCTCATGCCGACGGCGATGCCCTCGGCCCCGAGCACCAGAACCACCGGAATCTTCGCGGGGAAGACCACCGGTTCGCGGTTGCGGCCGTCGTAGGACTCCACATATTCGGTTATCTTCGGCTGGTACAGAAGGTCCTTCGCGAGGCTCGTCGCCCTGCACTCGATGTACCGCGCGGCCGAAGCCTCGTCGCCCGTCGCTATATTGCCGAAGTTGCCCTGCTTGTCGATGAAGAGGTCCTTGTTCGCGAGGACGACGAGTGCGGAGTAAATGGACTGGTCGCCGTGCGGATGATACTTCATGCAGTGGCCGACGACGTTCGCGACCTTGTGGAACTTTCCGTCGTCCATCTCGAAGAGCGAGTGGAGAATGCGCCGCTGCACCGGCTTGAGTCCGTCGTTGAGATCGGGTATGGCCCGGTCCTTGATGACGTAGGACGCGTAATAGAGGAAGTTGTCGTTGAATATTTTCTTGACGTACGCCATCGTTCTTCCTTGACAGCTTCAATATGGATACGGCTGCAGGCGGCCCTTCAGCCGAGGGGCTTTCGGGACAGCTTACAGATCGCTCACGAGATTCTGCATAATGAACTCGCGGCGAGCCGGGGTGTTCTTGCCCATGTAGAACTCGAGCACCTCGGGCACGGCCTTCAGGGTCTGGATATCCACGCGCACGAGCCGCATGTCCGGACCGATGAACTGGCCGAACTCCGAGGGGCTTATCTCGCCGAGGCCCTTGAAGCGCGTCACCTCGACGCCCGAACCCATGGAGGCGACCGCCTCGTCCCGCTCCTTGGCGCTGTAACAGTACCGCGTCTCTTTTTTCGTCCTGGCGCGGAACAAGGGCGTCTCCAAAATATAGATCCGCTCCTGCGTAATGAGTTCTTCGAAGAACGTCAAAAAGAATGTTAAAAGAAGATTCCTTATATGGAAGCCGTCGTAGTCGGCGTCGGTCGCGAGCACGATGCGCGCGTAGCGCAGGCCTTCGAGGCCGTTCTCGATGCCGAGGGCCATCATGAGGTTGTACAGCTCCTCGTTCTTGTAGATGGCGGTGCGGCTCTTGCCGAAGACGTTCTCGATCTTGCCGCGGAGGCTGAACACGGCCTGGGTGTACACGTCGCGCGAACTGACCATGGAGCCCGCGGCCGAGAGTCCCTCGGTGAGGAAGATGGTCGATTCGTCGCCGCCTTTGGGGTCACCCAGGTGGTACTTGCAGTCCTTGAGGTTGGGGATGCGGAGCTCGATCTTGCGGGCCGCCTCCTTGGCCTCCTTCTTGACGATGTTGAGCTCGGTGCGGAGCCGTTCGTTGGCCGCGATCTTCTCCGAAAGACGCTTGGATGCCGAGGGATTCTTGCGCAGAAACTCGTCGACCCCGCGCTTGACCTCCTGGAGTATCCAGGGCTTGATGTCGGTGTTCCCGAGCTTGTTCTTGGTCTGGCTTTCGAATACCGGGTTCTTGAGCTTGACCGAAACCGCGGCTGCGATACCCTCGCGGACATCCTCGCCCTTGTACTGCGCCTGATAGAACTCGTTGATGGCCTTGAGAAAGCCCTCGCGGAAGGCCGAGAGGTGCGAGCCCCCGTCCGAGGTGAATTGACCGTTGACGAAGGAAAAGTATTCTTCACCGTAGTTGTTCGTGTGCGTGAAGGCGAACTCGATCTTGTCGCCCCTCCAGTACCCGATGTCGTAGAGCGTCGCGTCGCCGACCTCGTCGTACA
>CAZINN010000127.1:0-3698 GCA_964540615.1 uncultured Treponemataceae bacterium
AAAGAAGAGCCGAGTTCGAGCCCTCCGACGGCCTCCGCCAATTCTCTTCTCGAAATCTCATATCCGCCCCGCCGTCCCGAGCGCTTGATACGCAGCTCGTGATCGCCCGGGAAACAGAGCAAGGCGAGAAAGACCGAAGGCAGATCGCCCATCGGCGGGCTGTCGAGGCTCGCGGCGGGAAACGTGAAACTCACCCGCGTTCCCTCGCCTTTCCGCGACTCGATGGACCAGCGGCCGCCCGCCTGCTCCACGGCCTGCACCAAAAAAGGAATGCCGAGCCCGACCCTTCGGTTTTTATGCTTGATCCCATCGGTGTAGAAAGGATCAAGGGCGCGGGTCTTCTCGTCCTCCGACATCCCACATCCGTCGTCGGTAACCCTGACGCTCGTGCAATCCGCCTTCTCGTCGAGTTCGACGACGATCGTTCGCGCACCCGCTTCGATCGCATTCTGCGCGATATCAAGAACATAATCCCCGATCGTGAAATGCACGCGGGGCTCTCCTTTCGCGAATCCTCCCTACTTATCCCTGAACTTTGCGATGATTTCCGGCATCTGCTCCTTGGTGACTTTGCCGAAAACCTCGTTCCCGATCATAAGCACCGGCGCGAGGCCGCAGCAGCCGAGGCAGCGAACCTCGTCGATGCTGAACTGTCCGTCGTCGGTCACCTCATCGCCTTTTATATTGAGGATCGAACGCGCCTCGTCTATGAGATCCTGGGCTCCCTTGAGGTAGCAGGCCGTGCCCAGACAGATGGCTATTCGGTGCTTTCCCGGCCGCGAGGTCTTGAAAAAATGGTAGAAAGTGACGACCCCGTAAATCTTCGCGAGGGGGAGGCCCACCTGACGTGAAAGCTTCTCCGCCGCCTCGCGGGGAATGTAGCCGAACTCCTCCTGGATGCGGTGGAGCATCATGATGAGGCTGCCCGGCTTCTCCTTCCACTCATCGATGTATGCGGCCAGTTCGTCGGAGAATGTGATTTGGGCCATTGGCATATCGTAAACCCCCATGGATAAAAAAATATCGATATTTTTGTCTGCGATAGTATAGTGAGAAATCTGGATGAGTGACAAGGCTTACGGCCCTGCTTCCACCGCGTCTGAGCAAAATTATAGAAGAAACAAAGAATCCGTGTTGTGCAGGGGGCAAAATTTACGCATATAATGAATTATGCGTCAAAAGTATATACGCTTCATTTTTCCAGCGCCCCCTGTTTCTCTTGTTTTTGCAGCCATGCTGGCCTTTCAAACGTCACCCTCATTTCCAAACGACCGCAGCCTCTCCCCCTCAAGTCCGGCGATACTCACGTGGAATGCAAAACCGCTTTTGCTGAACGGTCAGTGGGAGCGCTACGAGGGTGCATATACCGATGAAGGCATCGAAAGTTCGGGCATTGCGCCGGTATATATCGACGCCGAAGCCCGGCGTGGATTCCCTTCGGTTAAAACCGACAGCGGCTCTGTCACCTACCGAGCGAGGATCAATCTAAAGGGCGATCGCGGATATCCACAACGACTCGCCCTGCTGCTTTTAGGAGCTGCGGGCATCGACGCGGTGTACGTCAACGGATCGCCGCTGTTCGATCGCTCCGTGGACGCCCGCGTTCCATGTCCTATGAGTTTCGATACGCCGGACGACGAGCTTTCGATCGTACTCCAGTGCGGACCGGGCGGCCGGAGATTGGAAGAGTCTTCTCTCGTCCCGCCGCAGCTCGTTCTCGGTAAGGCCGAAGATATCGGCACACTGCTCTTCGCCTGGTCTATTCTGCTCGCCGCTGCTGTTGTCTTTTTCCTCCTCATGGGCGTCGTCGTCCTCTGTCTCTTCTTCTTCTGGAACAAAACCAAAGAACTGCTGTCCTATTCCGCGGCGATGCTCATATCGGGTCTCTACCTTTGTCTGGAAGGCGGGTTCCTTTTCGGATTCCCGCCCGCCGTCATTACGAACACCGCCGGACTCGAATCTATATTCCTTGCCGCGCTGATAGGCATATTCATCGCGTTCATCGCATTTTTCAGATCCGCGCTCCGCGATAAGATCCCCGCGGCCGCGGCCGTCGCCTTGTGCTGTGTGCTTGCGGCACTCGCCGTCGCCGCACTCATTATGCCGTCCTTATCGAAGGTTGTGGCGATGATATGCACTGCGGCGCTGATCCTGGTCTTCTTCGGCATCCTGATGATCTCCGTCCTCCTGGCGCGGAGATCTCAGATCCGCGGCTATGTCATTTTCGGCGCCCTTCTTGTGCTTGCGGCCGGCGTCGGCATATCACAAGTCGCGCCGGCTTCTTTCGCTGCGACGTATCTTTCAATTCCGGCGGTTCTCGCAGTACTCGGCTTTACCTTTCTTATTCTGCTGTTGAAAAAAGCGGGAAATACCCTGGATACGGTCGAATCCTTGACGGACTATGTTACATCGATATCCAAAACAGTCAAAAGCTTCATCCCGAAGGAGTTCCTGGAACACCTCGATAAGACCGATATAACCGATCTCAAGCTCGGAGACCACGCGCGCAAGAAAATGACGATTTTTTTCTCGGACATCCGTTCGTTCACCGAACTTTCGGAGAAACTCTCTGTCGAGGAGAACTTCGCGTTCATCAACTCCTACCTCTCGCGGGTCGTGCCCGTCATCCGTGAACATGGGGGCTTCGTCGACAAATATGTCGGCGATGCGATCATGGCGCTCTTCGGCGGCAAAAACGGCCCCGACCGGGCGATACAATCGGCCATCGCCATGAACGCAAAAATGGTCGAATACAACAGTCACCGCGCGAAGGTCGGATATCGGCCGATTTCCGTCGGCGTCGGGGTGCATACCGGTGATCTTATGCTCGGTGTTGTGGGCGTGTCTGATCGCATGGAGAACACGGTCATCTCGGACGCGGTGAATCTAGGATCGCGGCTCCAGGCGATAACCAAGGCGTTCAATATCCCGCTGGCGATCTCCGAACAGGCGTTCAAGGAGCTCGACGACCCCGGGATATACAAGTACCGATTCATCGGCAAGGTGAAGGTCCGAGGCAAGGCCGAGCCTATATCCGTTTTCGAGATATTCGACGGCGTCGCGCCCGAGCTGTTCGACCGTAAAATGAAGGCCAACACGTTCTTCGAGCAGGGCATGCTCGCCTATTACCAGAAAGATTTTTCGGACGCGATGTACTACTTCAAGAAAGTCCTCGAAATCCTTCCCGAAGACGGAGCTTCGACCTTCTATTTCGAGAACTGCATGACTAAGGCGGCGGGATGAGTGTGAGCCTTATCGGATTTGACTACTCGCATAAGGGGATGAACCTGTGAGCGCTGGTCTTTTGTACGGAGCGGATTGGTACCCGGAGCAATGGGACGAGAAGAGATGGTCGGCGGATGCGGACCGAATGCGGGACTTCGGGATCGATACCGTCCGGATGATGGAATTCGCCTGGGCTCTCATCGAGCCGCGGAAAGGAAGTATCGATTTTTCCCTGTTCGACCGGGCCATCGATGTTCTCTCGGCGCGGGGGATCCGCGTCATACTCGGCACGCCGACCGCGACATTCCCCGCCTGGCTTTTGGACGAAGGCGATGTTCTTCAGGTATCGCGGTCGGGCATGCGGCGCGACTTCGGTTCGAGGAGGATGGGCTGCTTCAACAGCCCCGCCTACCGCGATGCTTCGATGCGCATAGTCCGCGCCTGCGCCGAGCACTTCGGCTCGGACGAGCGCG
>CAZINN010000128.1:0-3432 GCA_964540615.1 uncultured Treponemataceae bacterium
GGAAGCTTTATGTCGAGGCTCGGTCCGAGGATGCTCGTGACGCCCAGTGCCATGGCGATCCAGAATGCGTACTGGATGAGGCCGGCCGCCCCGGGCCCGAGTATCTTGCCCCACAGAAGATGCCGCGGCGACACCGACGAAAGCATGATCTCCACGGTCTTGAGGGTTTTCTCTTGAATCACCGAGCGGCCGATGAGCTGACCGTACAGGAGGACGGTCATGTACATGAGCATGACGAAGCCGAGCACCGTCAGCAGTATGCCGAGATAATCGTTGGCGCCCGAACTCGAAGCGGATTCAGGTTTGTCGGCGCTCAGCTTCTTCAAATCGAGGCTGGGGCCCTTTAGAATTTTCTGCAGCACCTCGGGCGCAACCCCGCTCACCGAGGCGCGGGCCTCGCGCGACGCCGCGTCGATCACCGATGCGACCTTCGAGTACAGTACGATCTCGGTCCCCGTCTTCGAATAGAAGCTGAGGCGTTCGGCGTTCTCCCATCCGGGCGGAAGCACAAGGGCCGCGGAGTATCTGCCCTCGAGGACGCCGGATTTCGCCGCGTCTTCGCTTTCCGCCGCGACCACCGAAACGTCCCCGCCGAGCGCCGAGGCGAGTGTATTCTTGAACGAATCGCCGCCGACGACCGCGACGGCCCCGCCGGACGAGACCCCTCCTGTGGCCGCGAGGCTCGGGAGCACCGACACAGCCAGAATCAGAATCGGTCCGAGAAGCGTGATGATGACGAAGGCCTTGTTGGCCGCGGTCGCGAGGAACTCGCGCCGGGCGACTTTGAAAAGTTTGTTCATGATCGGCCCCCCTTCGCGAGCGCCGCTTCCGCGGCAGCTTCCGCGGATTCCGGCTCGGCGTCGGATGTGTTTTCGCCGACAAGGCTGATGAATATCTTGTGGAGCGATGGCGCGACGACCTCGAAGCGCCTGACCTTCAATCTGCCCGCAAGGGCGCGATAAAGCTCATCGGAATCCGTCCCCGGCTTCAGCTGCGCCTCGATCCAGCGGGGGAAGCGGCGGACGGACTCGACGCAGGACACACCCTCGACGAAGGAGGCGTCGCCGTCGAACTCGATCTGCACGGCGTTGCGTCCGTGCCTCGATTTGACATCGGCCAATGCGCCGGAGACTACTTCGCGGCCGTGGTTCACGAGAAGAATGCGCTCGCAGATCTTCTCGGCGTGCTCCATGATATGGGTCGAGAAGAGCACCGTGACGCCCGCGGCTTTGAGCTCGAGCATCGCTTCCAGGAGAATGTCCTGCGACAGCGGGTCGAGCCCCGAGAAGGGTTCGTCGAAAAGAACGAGCTGCGGCCTGTGGATGACCGTGGCGATGAATTGCACCTTCTGGGCCATGCCTTTGGACAGTTCGTCGATCTTGCGCTCCTTCCAGTCGAGGATGTCGAAGCGCTTGAGCCATGTGTTCATGCTGTCGACTGCGGCCTGGGGGCTCATGCCCTTGAGGGACGCGACATAGAGCAGCATTTCCGAAACCTTGATCTTCCGGTACAGGCCGCGCTCCTCCGGAAGATAGCCGACGACCGCCTTGTCCTCTTCGGCGAGGCGGCGGCCGTTGATGAGAATGTCGCCGGAATCCGGAGCGATGATGTTCATCGCCATCCGAATCGTGGTCGATTTGCCAGCGCCGTTGGGACCTATGAGTCCGAAAATCTCCCCCGGCCGGGCGGAGAACGACAGTCCATCGACGGCACGAAGGTCGCCGTACGATTTGCGGACCTCTCGAGCTTCCAGCACACCGTGCTCCTTTGAAAGTAGGATTCACGAATAATACTAATATCGCACGAGGGAGTCGAGCCTGGTCATCGCCTCGGATGCGCCGAGACGGAGATGGACGTCGGTGATGCGGCTGCTGAATTCGGTGTCGCCGGGATCGATTTCGATAATCACCCCTCCATTTCTTTTAACGATGTGCGGCACCTGGGCGGCGGGATACACGACTCCGGTTGAGCCGATGACAAGGCAGGTGTCGGCGGCGGCCGCCGCTGCGAACGACGCTTCGTAGGCCTCCTTCGGTATACCCTCGCCGAAAAAGACGAAGTCAGGTTTGAGAACGCCCCCGCAAGGAGCCCCGTCCGGAAGCGGAGCGGAACAGCGCGGCGGAAGCACCTCGAGGAGGCCCGATTCGAGATGTTCGAGATCCGCCGCATACCGCGAACCGCAGCGGCGGCATACAAGCTCGCGGATCGAGCCGTGAAACTCCGCGACCTTCCGCGATCCCGCCGCGATGTGCAGGCCGTCGATATTCTGCGTGATCGTGAACGACAGAATGCCCTCCCGCTCCCACTCGGCCAGGACGCGATGTGCGGCATTGGGTTCCGGCCGCGACCCGTCGGGCAGGGATGCGTAGAAGATGGCGCGGATCGCCTCCCACGAAGCCTCAGGATCGGTGTTGAAGCGGCTTATTTCGAGCAGGCCCGGGTCGATCTCGTCCCAGAGCCCGCCCGCGCCGCGGAATGTCCTGACGCCGCTTTCGACCGAAATTCCCGCGCCCGTGAAGGCGATGAGATGTTTACTGCCTTTGATTATCGCGGCTGCACGTTCAATATCCGATTCGAGCGGCTCATGCATAGAAACGAGTATACCGCCGGCGCAGCCTGTGGTGAACGGCCGCGCCGCGGTGCTGTCTCAAAAATGCATCATTTGTTTTACTTCGCGAAGCGCTTGTCCCAGTCCCAGTCGAACTTGATCAAGAACTCGCTGTTCGGGTCGGTCTCGTAGCGCCGCAGCTCGGTCGAGAAGGTCCTCACCTTGATCTCCCCCTTGCCCAGGTCGAATTCCATGAGGCGCATCCAGCCGTCGCCGCAGCGGTTCGCCGAATCGTTCACGCCGTAGAATTTCTGGACTTCGGTCCTGCCCTGATAATCCGACAGAAGCTGGTATACTTTGTAGCCTTCCGCGCCGACGTCGGTTCGCGCGTTCTCGCCGTTGGGGCCGCCGTCGTAGTTGTGGCCGCAGAGCACCAGGAATATCTGCTTGTTTTTCGAGATGAGCTTGTCCCAGAGCTGCTGAGGCGTATTGCGGTCAAAGCCCAGGCGGTACTTGTCCTCGAGCCGGAACGCAGTGCCCGGCGCGTAGTAGTCGTCCGCGTAGCACAGATACTCGTGGGTGACGAGAATGGTTGGAAGTTCTTTGTGGGCGTCCAGAACTTTCTGTGCCCAGGCGAGAGCCGCATTCGAGGGTTCGACTTCGAGACCGAGGAACAAGAAGGTTTTCCCGCCGCCCTGAAAAGTGCACCAGGAGTTCATGCCGTTGTTGAACGAGCCGCCGTACCAGCTTTTGCCCTTGAAGTGAACGCTGTTGGGACCGAAGTAGCGGTTGTACGTTTCGCCCCCGTCGACGCGCGTCGCCTTGTCCGCGCTGTCCTTCCAGCTTTTATCGTAGTCGTGGTTTCCGGGGACGAGGCCGTAGGG
>CAZINN010000129.1:0-3410 GCA_964540615.1 uncultured Treponemataceae bacterium
GTCCGTCGCGCCGATAATCGAAGCCTTCCGGGAGGCCGACGCCGTCGTCGGAGACACAAAGTTCCAATTCGTGAAGGGCTCGACGTTTTAGTACAACCGAAATCCTTCCGCTTTCGCGTCCGTTGAATGCGTACTTGGCGCAGTTGGTGACGAGCTCGTTCAAGACGAGTCCGCAGGGAACTGCGAGATCGATGACCGCGACGACCCCCGGCTCGGTCTCCACCGCTACGTCGATGCCCCGGCGTCCCTCCAGGCAGGCGTTCTTTATCGAATAGACAAGGTCCCTGACATACTCGCCTAAATCTATTCGTGAAAGGTCCTCGGACTTGTAGAGTTTTTGATGAACCAGGGCCATGGATGAAATCCGTCCGATCATATCCTGCAAGGCGGAGGCGACGTGCTCATCTCTGCTCGCCTCGGCTTCGAGGCCGAGGAAGGACGTGATGAGCTGCATGTTGTTTTTGGTTCGATGATAGACCTCCTGGATGAGTATCTCCTTCTCGCGCAGAGATCGGACCAAGGCCTCCTCGGCCCTGACGCGTTCGGTTACATCCAAGTAACTTGCACGGATTATTCTGCGTCCGGGCGCCGGAATCTGGTTGAGGCGCACATCGCAGTCGACGATATCTCCGCCGGGGCGGAGCACGCGCCGCCTGATCAGCACCGTCTCGCCGGCCAAGGCCCTGTTCGTCGCATCCAGCACACTCTCCTGGATCGAGCGCTCGCCGTCCGATTCGCCCACATAGAGATCGACGGGGTTGGTGCCGATCAACTCGGCGCGGCTTCGTCCGAAAACCTCCTCGGCCCGGCGGTTGCAGTCCATGAACACGCGCTCGTCGGCGTCGTACATCATGATCGCGTCGGGCGCCTCCTCGACGAGGATGCGGCTGCGTTCTTCGCTCAGCCTAAGCTCCTCCATGGCCCTGCGCTCCGCCTCGCGCGACGCCGCGATGTCCTCGCGCATCCGGTTATAGGCCTTGACCAAAAAGTCGATCTCATCTCCTCGATACTTCTTGTCGAGCGCGAGAGGCGGCGCATCCGGCTGTATGTCGTTTTTTATAATGTATGCCGCGATCCGCGAGAGATGCCGCGTCGCCGTCCTCGAGAAAAACAAAAGAACAAAAAAGGACTCGAGGACGAACAGAAGAACGAGGAGCGCGACTGTCGTAAGCGTCTGCCTGAGTACCTCGTCGAAGATTTTTCGGGTATCGATTTCAATTCTGAGCGTCCCGAGATAGAAGTCCCCTCCCGCTTTCGCCTTTCGGTACAAGGGAAAACTCTTTTCAGTACTTCCGGGCCTCGTCTCCCCGCTCTGAGCAAGAACACCGCGTGCGTCCTCGATCACGGCCCGGCAGAAATAGGGGTAGTTGATGATGCCGGAGACAAGTGCTTGGAGCATGCTTGTATCGAGGTTCCACAACCCTTCGGCGAATGCCGCGGTCTGCGATGTGCGAATGAGGTCGATCTCGCCCCTGATGATCTTTTCCTTGGCGCGGTACTCGAGAACGAAAAGAAGAATGGAAGATACAACGACGAAGGCGGACGAAATACAGAAAACCGATTTAAACGCCTGATGCCCTACGGTATTTCGGGGGCTTCGGATCCTTGGTCCCATCGGACCTCTCCTGCGTAAAAGCGGATATCGACGGCGTATTATACTCGCTGTTTCTGTCCAGCGCATCAATCATTTCTTGCGTCGGAACAGGAGCCGGACGATACTGATACATATGAGACATGCCGTACCGCTGAGAGCCACGGCGGCCGCGCGCCGTTTCTTCCGCTTCCGGCCCAGGCAGGCGGTCTTCACCGCGCTGATTCTGGCGGGAGGCATCGCCGCCTCGGGCCAGCCGATCCGCATGGCGTGGTTCACCGTACCTCCGCACATGTTCCCGCCGCAGGACGGCGCCTTGCAGCCGACAGGTCCCACTATCGAGCTGTTCAACGCCATCGCCGCCCGGATGGGCTGCACGGTCGAATGGGTCGGGCCGGTCCCCTTGAGCCGCCTCGATCGGGACCGCGAAACGGGCGAGCTGGGGCTCGACGGCGGAGTCCTGACCATAAAGATCGAAGACTGGACACGTTATCTTCTGTATCCCAAGCGGCCGTACTTTGTCGCCGAACCTTGTTTCGCGGTACGCAGCGACAATCCGATCAAGAAAATCGAAACGATACGCGATATCGAGGGCTATCGGATCGGTTTCGCGATGACACTCAAGGGTATCTACCCTCGAATAATACTCGATAACCGAGATGGGCTCGTTATAGACGAGATTACCGGCGAGGATTGGACCAGCCGCAATATGCAAAAACTGCTCGAGGGACGCCTCGACGCGGTATACGAGCTGAACAAATACACGATCATCTACACGGCGGCGACAGCGGGAGTGAGTGACAAGATAAAGATCCTGCTTTTACCCGCCGATCCGCTCGACCACTACTTCGTCTTCAACAAAACTTCGCCGAGAGCCCGGGAATTGCTCGACGCCTACGAGCGCGCCGTCGCAGGTTTTCCCTTCGATTACAACGCCATGCTCGACGAGACGATCAAGCGCGAGGCCGAAGCGTTGACGCGACCCAAAGAACGTTGACAGGGCGATGACAAACTCCATGCATGTCTGAGTCTGACGAAGCGGAGACTCCGGGCTCATGTCTCTCGTAACTGATAGGCCTTTTTTCCTATAATTATGCTTGCTCCTTGCCTTGAGCCCCGGT
The DNA here is from genome assembly GCA_964540615.1 of uncultured Treponemataceae bacterium. GTDB lineage: Bacteria > Spirochaetota > Spirochaetia > Treponematales > Rectinemataceae > CAZXXZ01. Next base: position 2,713 of record CAZINN010000129.1, read on the forward strand.
AATTCGCTATGTTCCATCCCATGTCTATGAACGCTATCGAGGTGCGAAGCATCTTCAAAACCTACAATGACGGTACTCCGGCCGTCAAAGACGTCTCCTTCGACGTTCCCGAGGGAAGCTGCTTCGGTTTTCTCGGGCCCAACGGAGCCGGCAAGACGACGCTGATGAAAATGCTCTACGGCATGGTGAAACGCGACGACCGTGCGGAAACCCGCGTGAACGTCCTGGGCTTCGACCCGAAAAACGAAGAACTGGCGGTCAAGCATCTCTGCGGCGTCGTGCCGCAGGACAACAACCTGGACGCCGAGGTCAACGTCGAGGCGAACCTTTGCATCTACTCGAAGTTCTACGGCATACCGGCGGCCGAGGCGCGCGCACGTATCATCGAGCTTTTAGAGTTCATGGAACTCCGCGAAAAGGCGAAGGTGAAGATCAACGATCTTTCGGGGGGCATGAAGCGCCGCTTGGTGATCGCGCGGGCCTTGTTGAACAAGCCCAAGCTCCTGATCCTGGACGAGCCGACCACGGGGCTCGATCCCCAGGTCCGTCAGCTCATCTGGGACAAGATCCGCAGCCTCAAGCGCGAAGGCACGACGGTTCTTTTGACGACTCATTATATGGAAGAGGCCTACCAGATCGCCGACTCGATCGTGATCATGGACAAGGGAGAGCGGGTTCTCGAAGGCAATCCACACAGG
>CAZINN010000130.1:0-3398 GCA_964540615.1 uncultured Treponemataceae bacterium
TGAGGCAGCACTCGTGCATGCCCACAAGACCGATGGTGTTGAAGTGGTTGTTGAAACCGCCCAGATACCGCCGCGTATAGGGGAAGAGTCCCGCGTCGAGCAGCCGCGAAATTACCTTTCGCTTTATTTCGAGGGACTGCGCGGCGAGGTCCATAAGCCGCTCGAGGCGCTCGTAAAACTCGTGCCGGTTGCGGGAAAGGTACCCGATGCGCGGCATGTTGATCGTCACGACGCCGATCGATCCGGTCAGCTCGTCCGACCCGAAGAGGCCGCCGCCGCGCTTGCGCAGTTCGCGCTTGTCGAGCTGAAGCCGGCAGCACATCGAGCGCACGTCGCCCGGATCGAGGTCCGAGCTTATGAAATTCTGGAAGTACGGGGTGCCGTACTTGGCCGTCATTTCGAAAAGAAGCCGCGCGTTGGGCGACTTCCAGTCGAAGTCCTTGGTGATGTTGTAGGTCGGTATGGGATAGGCGAATCCGCGTCCCATCGCGTCGCCTTCCAGCATGAGCTCGATGAAAACCTTGTTGAGCAGGTCCATCTCCGCCTGGCAGTCGCCGTAGCTGAAGCCCGCGCCCCTGCCTCCCACGACAGCTTCCTTGTCGCGGAGGTCGGGGGGGCAGACCCAATCGAGGGTTATGTTGGTGAAGGGCGCCTGGCTTCCCCAGCGGCTCGGCGTGTTGACGCCGAAGAGGAAGCTCTGGATGCACTGCTTCACTTCGCGTTCTTCCAGGCCGTCCTTTCTAATGAAGGGGGCGATATAGGTGTCGAAAGACGAGAGAGCCTGGGCTCCGGCCCACTCGTTTTGAAGAACGCCCAGGAAATTGACCATCTGCTGGACCAGGGTCGAAAGGTGCGAGGGCGGCTTCGAGGTGATTTTGTCGGGGATGCCACCCAAACCCTCGGCGATGAGCTGACGGAGCGACCATCCGGCGCAGTAGCCGGAGAACATCGATAGATCGTGGATATGAAAATCGGCGCTGCGGTGGGCCTCGGCGATCTCCTCGGTATAGATGTTGCGAAGCCAGTAGTTCGCTGTGATTGTCCCCGAGTTGTGCAGAATGAGTCCGCCGAGCGAGTAGTTGACGTTCGCGTTCTCTTTGACGCGCCAATCGGCCTGCGAGAGGTAGCCGTCCATCGTCGTGTTGATGTCCAGCATGAGCTTGGCGGCGTCGCGCATCGCCTCGTGCTTCGCCCGATATAGAATATAGGCCTTCGCGACCTTGGCCTCGCCCGCCTCGATGAGCGACTCCTCGACGAGGTCCTGGATCTCCTCGATAGCCGGAATCGAGTTGGGATGTCGCTCCGCCATGAGCTCGCGCAGCTTCTGCTCGACGAGATCGACGATGCCGGCGATCCGCGCCTGATCGGCCGAGACGCCGACCGCGGTGAAGGCCTTCGATACGGCGGTCTCGATCTTGGAACGGTCGTAGCGCTGAATCTCGCCCGAACGCTTCGCCACATGCCGAGCGGGCTTTGACACAGCCTCGCCGAGAAAAGCCTTCCACTCGGGGAAAAACTCCTGATCCGCCATCAAACCGCCCCCTCCCCTGCGCGCTCGATTTCGCGAAGAAACTCGTCCATAGTCTCGAATTTCTTGTAAACCGAGGCGAAACGCACATAAGCTACTTTATCGACTGCGTACAAACGCGCAAGCACCATGTCGCCGAGTTCGTGGCTCGTGATCTCGTTCGAGGTCTTACCCTTCATCGCAGCCTCGTCCTCGATCTCGTTGAGGAGGTTTTCGATACTCAGCTGGGAGACCGGCCGCTTCTCCAGGGCCCGCGCGATGCCGCGCTCGAGCTTGGAGCGTTCGAAAGGCTGGCGCCGGCCGTCGCGTTTCACGACCATGAGCGGCTTTTCCTCGATTCGCTCGTAACTGGTGAACCGAAGACCGCAGGATGTGCACTCGCGGCGGCGGCGTATGCTCTCCCCGTTCGCGAGTGTCCTGCTGTCGATCACTTTATCGTCCAAGCTTCCGCAATGGGGGCAGCGCATCTCTCACCTTTTCTTCATAAATTAATGAATCCCGCAGCTTGCAAAACGATTTCCACAATAGCTTGGGGAGTTAAACCAAACACATACACGATATAGTGGGTACAACTAGAGGTCAAGAGGGATAAAAAACAAAAAAATAAACCGAGTCTTTGTTTTTTTGTCCGACCTGGCATATTTTTAGACATTGCCCCTCTGAAGCTCGAGCGGTACATTATAAAAAACGAGAAGGGGGCCCCGCGATGACATTTTCCGAAAAAATGCGCGAAATGCTTAATAAAGGGATGGCCGCATCGCAGGATATCATCGCGAAGGCGGCTTCGCAGGCGAAAACCTGGGGCGAGATGGGTGCGCTCAAGGTCGAGATACTCCAGCTCAGATCCCAGGCCGAGAAACTGACCGCCCAGCTCGGAGCAGAAACCTATGCGGCCTTGGCGGAGCGCAAGGAAGCGAGCGTCTCCGTCGACGATCCCGCGATCCGCGAACTCCTTGTCCGTATCACCGAATTGGACAAGCTCGTCGCCGAAAAGGAAGCTGCCTTCCGAAAACTCGGCGGAAAGGACTCAGAGCTCGAGCGAGAGGATCCCGGTGCGTAAACAGAACGAGCAACAGCAGCAGAAAGCGGCGTCCGATGGCGTCCCTTCGTCCGAGGGCGGATCTTCCGAGGGGGCCACTCCTGATTCTGCGGTCAAGACGCCGCATTTCAGGCGACGATCCCGCTGTCCGCTCTGCGGCTTTATCCATGCAGGATCCCGCGCCACGAAAATCTGTCCCGGCTGTGGAAGCTCCTCAGAAAACTTTCAGCCCTTCGAAGAGGCCGTAGCGGCACGACGGGCTCGAATTCTCGCCCTCCGGCTCCACCCCATAACCGCTCACGCGGCCCCCGCCTTTGCAGCGACCCTCCTTGTTCTCGCCGCAGTACTCGCCCTTGCGGACTCAGCTTCTCCGCTCGGAGCGGCGATCATCGGGACAATCCAGGTCCTTTCTGTTCTTCTACCGATCTCGATCGTTGTCGCCGCAGCGACAGGACTGGTCGACGCGAAAGCCCGAGTAAAAAAACGGACCACACCCCTCTTGATCCGAAAGCTTGCGGTAAGCGCGCTCTTCTTCGCCCTGTCCTTCGCGGCCGGGGCCCTCGCTCTCCTCACGACATTTGAGGCGGCGATGCTGCCGGCCTACGCGGTGCTCATGGCGCTCTGCTCAGCCTGCGCCCTCTACCTCGGCAGAAGCGGATCGCTGCTTCGCAACGCGCTTGTGCCGGAGTAGTGATTCCGAAGCTTTGCGAGGCGGCTTGTTCCTTCAGCCTTGGTCGTCCACCTTGCGCATCGTGCACACATAGATCGGCCCCGCACCGCAGGCCCTGTCGGGCAGTATCCAGAGGCCGTACTCGGTCGTTTCGGCTTCGC
>CAZINN010000131.1:0-3391 GCA_964540615.1 uncultured Treponemataceae bacterium
AGTACATCACCGAGCGCCGCCTGCCCGACAAGGCCATCGACGTCATCGACGAGGCCGGGGCATGGGCGCGCATGAACGCCTACAAGCGCAGCCGGGATTCGGCCGAAGACGGCAGGCCCTCCGAAGAAGCTTCCGCGAAATCAGAAGCATCGGCGACGCTCGATATATCTGCGCGCGAAATCGAGACCGTCGTCGCGAAAATCGCCAGAATACCCGAGCGCTCGGTCTCCATGTCCGAGAAGGACAAGCTCGCCACGCTCGAATCCGCGCTCAAGTCTGATGTCTTCGGCCAGGATCGGGCGATCGAAGCCGTGGTCAAGGCCGTCAAACGCAGCCGCGCCGGCTTCCGCGCCCCGGATAAGCCCGTCGCCAACTTCATGTTCGTGGGCCCCACGGGCGTGGGCAAGACCGAACTCGCCCGCCAGCTCGCCAGGCACATGGGCATAGCCCTGCACCGTTTCGACATGTCCGAGTACCAGGAGAAGCACACCGTATCACGGCTCATCGGCTCCCCGCCCGGATATGTCGGCTACGAGGAGGGCGGCCTTCTCACCGACGCGATCCGCAAGACCCCGCACGCCGTGGTCCTCCTCGACGAGATCGAAAAGGCCCATCCCGACGTCTACAACATCCTCCTGCAGATCATGGACTACGCGACCCTCACCGACAATCAGGGCCGCAAGGCCGACTTCCGTAATGTCATCCTCATCATGACCAGCAATGCGGGGGCCCGCGATATCGGCAAAAGCCTCATCGGCTTCGGCGACCGCGTCATGACGGACGCGGCCCTCTCGGAAGCGGTTGAACGCGCCTTCACGCCCGAATTCCGCAATCGCCTGGACGCGGTCGTGCGCTTCGACAACCTCCCGCCCGAGATCATCGAGCGGATCGTCGTAAAGGCCATCGACGACTTCAGAGTCCAACTCGCGGAGAAAAAAGTGGTGCTTGAGACCACGCCCGCGCTCATCAAGCACCTCGCCGAAAAGGGGTATTCCAGGGAGTTCGGCGCGCGCAATATCGGGAGGCTCGTGGAGGACAAGATCAAGACCTTCTTCGTCGACGAGGTTCTGTTCGGTCGTCTCGCCGAGGGCGGCAAGGCCGTGGCCGACCTGGTCGACGGCGAAGTTTCGATTTCCGTCTCCTGAGGCCGGGGCGAAACCGAACGGCCTACGTCAAAGCGTTCATAGCGCCCTCCGCAACCGCTGCGCGAGGGCGCTTGTCTATTTAATTTTGAATCGACGCCGTGGGCCGTCGTTGCAGTTTTCGATGTGGCAAGTATTCCGCGCTTTTGTGTTATATTTCATGCAATGTCCGCGCGAGGTTGTTCTACCAGCATGCAGGAGCACATTTTGAACTCGAATGAAGTCACCCAACGCGCCTTTTCGCCCGAGCCGCACGATATCGTGATAATTATCGCATCGACAATATTCGCCATGACCTCGTTCGCATTTCCGGCGACCGGCGTATTCACGATTTTCGGACTTGCGGTCGAACGCGGTTATGTCATGGCTTCGGTGTTCATTCTCTTCGCCGCGACCGGACTGGCTGTCGGATTTTTACCGCCCTCAAACCAGCCGAAGTTTTTCTCGTTCATAAGACTCTTCTATCCGCAGGCCTTTCTCGTCCTCTTCTTCACCGAAAGCATCATGCTTTCGTCCCAGGTCTTCGGTGGTGTTTCGCATGACGCGGCTTTCGCCGCCGCCGACGAATGGCTCTTCGGTTTCCAGCCGGCGCGCGAGTTTCACAAAGCCTTCGACTCCAATCCCCTCGTCAATGAGTTGATGTACGGCGCCTATTTCACCTATTTCGTGCTGCTTATTACGATTCCCTGGCTCGGCTGGATTCTGGGCAGGAGGGAAGAGGCGCGGAAACTGCTTTTTGTCTCTGTCCTCGCCATGGTGACTCTTTCGACCTTCTATATTTTCTTCAGAGTCCAGGGCCCCAAGTATTACTTCCCTGATCTTCATTCCGTCTGGTACAACGAAATAAAGGGCGGAATTTTCGTCCGCTTCTTCCAAGGGCTCTTCTCCACCGCCGTCCTCTCCGGAGCGGCTTTCCCCTCGACGCATGTAGCCATGACTGCGGTAACCGGCTACATCGCCTACCGGATAGACAAACGGCTTCTTCCGCCCTACCTCGTCGTCTCGTTCTTCATTCTCGCATCGACCGTGTACATCTACGCCCACTATTTCGTCGACATTCTCGGAGGTCTGGCCTACGCACTCGCCGCGGTGCCCCTGACTTCACGGCTGTATCCCCGCGTTCTCCGCCTCTGTTCGCGGCTGCAGACCGTTAAGAAGACGCGGGATCAGGCTGACGCAGAGCGTGGCGCGGTATTATAGTATCCTCATGCCGACTCGAGCGGAATCCGCGAAGACATTCCCTTATCTCGCTGAAAACCAGGATTTCCCCTTCCCCGATCCCTCTACAGCGGACGAGCACGGCATCGTCTGCATGGGCGGCAATCTTTCTCCGGGGATGCTTCTTTCGGCATACCGCCGCGGACTTTTCCCCTGGTTTTCGGAAGATGAACCTATTCTGTGGTGGAGTCCCGACCCCCGTTTCGTTCTCTTCCCCGATACTCTTCATGTCTCGCGGACTATGATCAAAATCCTAAGGCGCGGCCGTTTTGAGCTTTCTCTTGACCGGGACTTCCCTGCCGTCATCAAGGCCTGCGCCGCATCGCCCCGCCGCGGGCAGGACGGCACCTGGATCACCGATGACATGATCGACGCCTATATTGAACTGCACCGCCTGGGTCTGGCCCATTCCGCCGAGGCTCGTATAAACGGCGAACTCGTCGGAGGTCTTTACGGAGTCTCCCTGGGCTCAATCTTCTTCGGTGAATCCATGTTCAGTAGAGCCGACGACGCCTCGAAGGCCGCCTTCATCCCTCTGGTCTGGCGGCTCCGGGAAGAGGGCTTCACCCTCATCGATTCGCAAGTATATACTGACCACCTCGCCGGACTCGGCGCACGGAAAATTCCGAGGACCGAATACCTGCGTCTTCTCGCGGAACGGCTGAAGGAGCCGACACGCAGAGGGGACTGGGCGGCCCTCTTTCCGGGCTTCCCCGATTCCCGCGAATATCGCCGGGTCGTCCTTGGAGAGCGTACCTAAGCTATGAAAGTAGTGTTCGTTCAGCTGCCCCTCCAGGAACCCGGAACCGACGGCCTGACGGCCAATATCCCCCTCGCCGCAGGCTACCTTGTCGCCTACGCCGTATCGAAGGGCCTTCTTGCGCGCGGCGAATGGCAGATCCTCGACCGAAATGTACAGGACTTCGGCTCGGATTCGGCGATCGTCGACGCGCTGGCCGCCGCCCGGCCGGACATCGTCTCGTTCAGCCTCTACGCATGGAACCTCGAACGAAGTCTGTATGTCGCTTCGC
>CAZINN010000132.1:0-3357 GCA_964540615.1 uncultured Treponemataceae bacterium
TTCTGTTCGTACATCAGGCGCAAAGACATGGATACCGTCCTCAACTGTCTTGTAAGGGATTCGGTTGGCCCTGGCGAGTATCTCGATCGATTCCAAAAAACGGCACGAGAGAGTCTCGGGTTCGAGGCCTGTCTCGCCGTTCGGAGTCCGGCGATCGCCCTCGGCCTTGCGCTGGAATCGCTCGGGCTCGTCGAGGGAGATGCGGTTGCAGTTCCGGCGATTGCACCCGCTTTCTATGAACGGGAGATCCGTGCGCGGAGACTTGTTCCTGTTTTCATGGACCTGCGCCCTGATTCGATGAGCATCGATTTTTCGACGCTTGCGGCGCTCGATCCAAAGCCGAAAGCCTTGATACTGTACGAGGCGCTCGGCATCATGCCGGATCCCGCAGAAGTCGAAGGGCTCGGAATCACCGTTATCGAGGATATGAGCGAATCGATCGGCGCCTATCGGGGCGAACGCCGCGCCGGGAGTCTGGGACAGCTCGCCATTGTAGGGCTCGAACACGGGAGCCTCGTCACTTCGGGCGGAGGAGCGCTTCTTGCCGCCTTCAGCAGGCGGGAGGCGCCGATAATTCGGTCAGTGGCGGAATCCCTCGATTCGGAATACCGCATGACTGATTACAACGCCGCGCTCGGCCTTGCCCAGCTTCGGGATATGGAGGCGGTCATCGCGAAGCGCAGGGATCATGCTGCTCTGTTCGCCCAGTCGATTGCACGGACCCGTCACAAGCTTGTCACGCAGGATGGGGAGGGTGAGCCAGGTTATTGGTCCTTCCCGGTCGCGCTCGAGTCGGGCGCAAAGGAAGTCCGCGCGTACGCGAAAAAGAAAGATATCGAGACCGCCGCCGCCTTCGAAGACAGCGTGCTGGCCCGGGGTTCTGTGCCTGAAGGAATCTGTCCGAATGCACGATCGTTGGCACTGCGCTGTGTCCTCTTCCCGGTGCATCAGCGCATCGGCGGTGCAGGCGCACAGAAGATCTCCAAGGTACTGGCGACCCTGCCATGATAGGGAGACAGCCATGAGGGGTGAGGGCAGGCGCGTTTTTATACTGGCGAACGCCGATAAAGAGGCGGCCGTTTCGACAGCGGAACTGGTCGCTGCGCGCCTTGCCTTTCGTGGAATAGACAGCGAGACCTGTATAGTGTCCGGCGGCCAGGGCATCCCTCGACCCTGCGTCGAGGGATTCGATCTCATTGTATCGTTAGGCGGCGACGGCACCGTGCTGTGCGCCGCACGGCTCGCGGCCCCCCGCGGCATCCCCGTCCTGCCGGTCAACTTGGGCAGGCTCGGCTTTATTGCGGAATTCGGCAAGACCGATTGGGAGCGTGCGCTCGATGCCTGGACCGCCGGACGGCTTCCCATCTCCGAACGGCTCATGCTTTCGGTGGATGTTCGTCGAGGCGCGGACTCGGTGGCCGGCTTCTGGGCGCTCAACGACGCGACGATTTCGGCGCAGGGAATAGCGAAGCTCATCGGCCTCGGCGTCCGAGTGGGTGGATCGTCGATTGTCGGCTATCGGGCGGACGGTGTTATTCTCGCCACGCCGACCGGTTCGACAGCCTATAATCTCGCTGCCGGGGGACCGGTTCTCAATCCGGAAATGGATGCACTTATCTTCAACCCCATAAACCCCTTCACTCTCTCGAACAGGCCGCTCGTCCTGGGTTCATCGGAGCAGGTCGAGATACTGATCGAAGAAGAAAAGCGTGCGTCGGTGATCCTGACAATCGACGGGCAGGAGACCTTCGCTCTTTTCGCAGGCGATACAGTCGTCGTGAGAGGCGCTCCGAAGAAGGCGCTGCTCCACGTCTCCGAGAACTTCGCTTTCTTCGAGCTCTTGCGCTCGAAACTGGCCTGGTCTGGAGGAGCCGGTGCTTGAGGAACTGACTGTCCGCGATTTCGCCCTCATCGACAGGCTCACTGTCAGTTTTACGAAGGGACTTAACCTCCTTACCGGAGAGACGGGCGCGGGCAAATCCCTGCTCGTCGGGGCGATCAGCTTCCTCCTCGGAGCTAAGGCCGATACGGGCGTTATTCGAGCGGGCGCCGAAGAAAGCCTCGTCACCGGCGTGCTCGATGTGTCGGGCAACGCGGAAGCCCAAGCCTGGCTTCGCGCGAGGGGGCTCGAACCCGAGGACGGGAAGGTACTCATCCGTCGGGGGATCAAATCGAACGGCCGCGGCTCTGCGTATATCCAGAATCAGGTCGCACTGCGCTCTGACATAGCGGAGCTGACCTCGCTTCTCGTCGATCTTCACGGACAGCACGAGCACCAGAGCCTGCTCGCCGTCGAGAATCATCGGAAGCTTCTCGACCGTTACGCCCGGATCGAGAAGGAAGTAGAAGCCTTCCGTTCGCGCTTCGACCAATTGACCGCAGAGAAACGATCCTATGAATCAGCGCTGGCCTCCGAGAAAGAGCGCGCCCGCGAAATGGAATTTCTCCGCTTCGCCGTCGACGAAATAAACAAGGCCAAGCTCAAAGCCGGTGAAGAGGAGGAACTCACGGCCGAGGAGCGGCTTCTTTCACAGCACGAAAAACTGTACGCCGCTGTCGAGGCCGCGCACGCCGCTCTTTCAGAAGCAGGCGAGGGAGCCCTCGCTTCATTACGGCGGCTTCGTTCGAGCCTTGAACTCGCCCAGTCCATCGATCCTGCGCTTTCAGAGTTCGCGCGGCGTTCAGACGACGCCTTCTACGAACTCGAGGACGTGGCGGATTCGCTTCGTCATTATATGGACTCCCTCAGATTCAGCCCCGATCGCCTCGAAGAGGTGGAGTCGCGGCTTTCGGAGATCCGAAAGCTCAAGAAGAAGTACGGCGGCTCGATCGAAGAGGTACTCGCACGGCTTGAAGAGGACCGTGACCGTCTCGCACGGTTGGAAACATGGGAGGAGGACAAAGGCGAGATCGAGCGGCGCATCGCTTCGATGGAAGCCGAAGTTTTCGCTTCGGCTTTGTCCATTTCCGAAAAGCGCCGAGCCGCGGCCGCCGGACTGCAATCCCGCATCGAGTCGATCGTCCGCACCCTCGGCATGCCGAATGCGCGTTTCGTGGTCCGCGTCGGGCGCAAGGAACTTGACGGCGGCAAACCGGTGGTCGGCCCCTTCGGAATCGACGAGGTCGAGTTCCTGATCGCGCCCAACCCCGGAGAGGGCGTGAAGAGTCTTGCCCGCATCGCGTCCGGAGGCGAACTTTCACGCGTGGCCCTCGCCGCAAAGACAGTTCTGGCCGATGCGGATTCGGTCGATACGCTCATCTTCGACGAGATCGACACCGGCATCGGGGGCGAGGTCGCCGCAGCCGTCGGCGAGCACCTCAAGGCCCTCGGAAAGACCAAACAGGTGCTCTGCATAA
>CAZINN010000133.1:0-3348 GCA_964540615.1 uncultured Treponemataceae bacterium
GGTCTTGAGGCGGTAGCCCAGGCCGTACACCGTCTCGACCGATCCGGGATCGCCTCCAACCTCGGCGATCTTGCGACGCAGTCGTTTCACATGACAGTCGATGGCGCGGTCGCTAAGGTAAGTCTCCTCGGGATAGGCGGCGGCGACGAGCGCGTCCCTGCTTTTGACGACACCGGGGGCGGCGACGAGGGCGGCGAGAACGCGGAACTCCGTCACCGTGAGGCGCATCGCCCTACCCTCGACCCTCGCCTCGAAGCGCTCAGGATCGAGCTCGATGCCCGAAGCCGCCAGCGGATATACGACTGATGCGTTGAGCGACATCGAATGGCCGGTCCTCCGCGAACGACGGAGCAGAGCCTTGACTCGGGCCGTCAGCTCACGCAGCGAGAACGGCTTCGTAAGGTAGTCGTCGGCGCCCAGCTCCAGGCCGAGCACCTTGTCGAACTCCTCGTCTTTCGATGTCAGGAACATGACCGGCATCTCGAGATCGACCGACCTGATGCGCCTGAGCAGTTCGACGCCGTCCGCCCTGGGCATGATGATATCCAGGATCGCGAGGTCGGGTCTCGCGCACCGAAATGCGTCCCACGCAGATTCGCCGTTGTCGGCCGAATCAACCTTGTACCCCTCGGCCGTAAGGGCGTAGCAAAGATTCTCGCGGAGATTCGGCTCGTCATCGGCGACGAGGATGCGAGGCCTGCAATCCATGGAGGGATTGTATACCTGCGTATGCATCGGGGTGAAGCGGCCGCCGTTTTCTACAACAGCCGCTTCCCGAAAGGACAGGGTTCCAGTTACAGCTTCAGTGTGATTCCGACCTGCCCTGCGATACGAAGCTTTCCTTGATAATACCGGTCCTCGATAAAGCTTCCCGCCGTAAGAGCGGCATAGATCGAAAATGAATCCGAAAATTCGGTCGTGTACACCGCCACGCCCTGGAGACAGTGCGAAACATAACCCGAACCGGGGACATACAAGATCGAGTCGGTGAGTCCCGTCATCAGCCCGAAGTCGAAGGCGTACAGAAGGTAGGCCTCGTTGACGAGCAGCATGTCTTTTTTCTTGATGACACAGCCGTTCGACACCTCATAGAAGTAACCATCCCCGTCGTCGGCGATGAAAAAACTGAAACTGAACGTATCCAATACCGCGACCGGACCGACGGCGATCTTGAAGGTCGGAGCCGCGGTGAAGGCAAACCCCAGGGCGTTTTCGTCAGGTATGGCATCGAGGGCGTCGTCGTCGAATGCCGCGTCGTAGTCCGTCATTTCGCGGAAACCGAATCCAAAGGCGTTAAGATATCCTATCGCCTTGGCCGAAAGCGCGAGATCGAACACGGCGATGGGCTCGATATCGATGAAGACCCCGAGAATGTCATAGGCGGGGGAAAGGCTGTTGCTGAGGCCGATGTCGATCTTCGTCGACTCCCAAAGCACGCCTTCCTTTTCCATAAGAGGCATGCGATAGTAAAACTTGCTCACAAGCTGCACACCCAAGGGGTTATATGCTCCTTGGACATTTTGATCGAAATACCAGCCCGCGACCGCCTTTTCCGCCGAAACCGAAGCCGCGGCGATCACGCATAGGCCGAAAACGATAACACCGAGCCGGCCGAGCCGCGCGGCACTACTCTTCGTGGTCCGATTCATCACAGTCCTCCTTATTGCGCAAAATACAGCTCGACGCAGCGATCGATAAGCGGGTCGATCGAATCCCAAAACCGAGGGTGGACGCGCTTCGCCCGGAACTGCGACACAATCCCCCAGACAGCGGCCTGCATAACGGAGACCTCCAGGAGCGCGTCCCTCTTTTTCATGAGGCCTTTCGCCATGGCGTCCTCGGCTAGTTCGCAGGCGCGGAAGAAAACCGAGTAATACTTCCGCATAGTCTCCTCGTTCAACTCGAGGTTGGGAGGAAGCTCGTCCATCAAGAGCCGCGCGCAATTGTAATTCTCGAGGCACCATGTCGCATAGGCGGTGATGAAAGCGGTAAGCCGTCGGATCGGGTCTGATTCACGTTCTACGGCCGTAGAGACATGCTTATCCAGATCGGCCAAGGCGTCGAACTTGATCCGTTCGAAAAGCTCCTCCTTCGATTCAAAATAATAGTATATAGCCGTCGCGCTTACCCCGGCGCGGTCCGCGATCGCGCGCATATTGACCTTGTCGGCCGGCTTTTCGCCGAGTTCCTCACGCGCGATATCGAGAATACGCCGTACGAGATCCGGATTTGATGGTTTCGACATTGACAATTCCTGCTTAACGTTATTATATCTGTGTTAACTTAACGATGTCAAGATGGAGGAATTTATGAAACAACCCTATCTTCTTGTCGCGCTCCTGACGATTCTCGTCCTCGGAATAGCGACAATTCCGAATGAGGCCTCGATTCCCCGAAAGGGTTCCTCGAAGCTTGTTGAAAGCACTCAGGTGAACGATACCAGCTCTCGATCCCCTTCGATCATTGTTCGGGTAAAACCAGGTCCGGCTTATACTCAAAAAGCGAAGCTGGGCATCATGTCGCTGACCGTGATTCCGCAGATGGCCTTCTGGATCGAAACCGCAGACGGCCGCTTCATCGACACCATCTACGTCACAAAGAAAGCCGCCACGGGGAAATGGAGTTCGGCCGGAGGCTCGCGGAGGCCCGAATCCCTGCCGATCTGGTCACAGGCCCGAGGTGTCAGGGCTGCGGACGGAGGCTTCATGCCCGATCCGCAGCATCCGCTCCCCGACGCCGTGTCGGGCGCGACTCCGAAACAGGCATTCGAAAAAAGCCTGTCCCTGCCCGGCTCGCTGCTGCCGGGAACCTATATTATCAAGGCCGAACTCAACTCGAGCTTCGATTGGAACGAAGCCTACCCCGACAAACTGCCCAAAACCCATCCCCGATGGAGCGAGGTCAACGGCCAACCCTCAGTGCTGTACGAGGGTCGCCTCGAGTTCGGCAAAGCCCCTGCGTCGGTCGTCCTCAAACCGATTGGAACAGGTTCGCTCCGCGGCGAAGACGGGAATGTAACACTATCCCTGGACGGGCTTACCACAGCATTGCACCTCGTCGCCTCGATCGAGGCGGAGTACCGGCCTTAGGGCCTGCGATAATTGGAGCGAGCGCGCCCGTATCTATAGTCAATACGGGCGCCGCCCGTCTCATGATCAGGGCGCCGCCCCTCCGAGCGATCAAAAACTCAACTTACAGCTCATGTACATCGAAGATCGCATAACGTCTATGACGCCGAGGCCGAGACCGAGACCGCTCAGATCGTAGCGTCCCTCGAACTCGCTTCCCTCGGGGCCGAAGGGCAGGACTCCGCCGAGTTTGAACTCGAGGTTGTCCATGGCCGAATAC
>CAZINN010000134.1:0-3273 GCA_964540615.1 uncultured Treponemataceae bacterium
GCTACAAGCTCCTCGAGGACATCAACGCCGGCCGCAAGCCCGAGATCGGCGCGAACGTCGTCGTGGTCGGCGGCGGCAATTCGGCGATCGACGTCGCGCGTTCGGTCCTCAGGCTCGGATCGCATGTTACAGTAGTATATCGTCGATCCCGGGCTGACATGCCGGCGAACGCCGAAGAGCTCGCAGGGGCCGTCGAGGAAGGGGTCGAGCTCGTCTGCATGGCCCAACCCGTTGAAGCGGTGGCGGTCAAGGCGGGCGCCGTCTCGAAGGTCGGCGCCCTCAAGGTGATGCGCATGAAGGCGGGACCGACCGATTTGAGCGGCCGACCTTCTCCTGTTCCGACCGGAGAGAGTTACGAGATACCCTGCGATACGCTTGTCATCGCGGTGGGCGAGCGCGTCGGTTCGGCAGGCCTCGCTGAAGCGGGCGTCGCGCTTTCGAAAGACGGCCGAATCCTCGTCGATCCGTTTACGCTCCGCAGCACCAATCCGAAGTTTTTCGCCTCAGGAGACGCGGTTACAGGACCCGCGACCGCGGCCGAGGCCATGGGACAGGCCAAGGCGGCGGCCGCGGCCCTCGATGAGGCCCTTATGGGCGAATCAGACAGGTCGGCGTTGCGCGACCGATCAGGCTATTCACCGCGTTTCGAAAGTCTCTTCAGAAAATTCGAGTATGCGATGGAGATCCCTCGTCAGCCGTCAAAGGCGAAGATGAACCGGGCGAAGATGCTCCCGCCCGAGGAGCGGCGCGGGAATTTCATCGAGATTTCGCAAGGCTACACCGGAGAGCAGGCGAGGTCCGAGGCCGAACGCTGTCTGCGATGCGATGTGCGTCAGTTCGCGCGGCCGCCGATCGGCGGCAGGACCGGACAAGCTGGAATCGCCCGCTCCGGCGCTGAAAAATCGGGGAGGACACAATGAGCGTCGAGAAAATTTCTATAACAATCAACGGCGCCGAGGCGCTCGTTGAAGCAGGATCGAGCCTGCTCGATGCATGTCTCTCCGCGGGAATCAAAATACCGACCCTCTGTCATCTGAAAGATGTCTCTTCCAACGCCTCGTGCGGGGTCTGCGTGGTCGAGGTCGAGGGAGCGAAGTCCCTCGTTCGATCCTGCGTCGGCAAGGTGACGCCGGGAATGAAGATGAAGACCTCGAGCCCGCGGGTGCTCAGAGCCCGAAAGAACGCCGTCGAACTTCTCCTGGCGAACCACCCCGCGGATTGCCTCACCTGTGCGCGAAATGGAAGCTGCGAGCTTCAGGACTTAAGCCGCGATATGGGTATCCGGGAGATCCGCTTCTCCCGAACGCGCGCCGCACCGGATCCGGACGAATCATCGTATGGACTCGTCAGGGACAACGACAAATGCGTGCTCTGCGGCCGCTGTGTCGCCGTCTGCGCCCAGATCCAGGGGGTTTCCGCTATCAATTTCGCCGGAAGGGGGATACGGACACGGGTGTCCGCCTTCATGGACCGCGGACTTTCCGCAAGTTCCTGCGTCCAGTGCGGACAATGTTCGGTCGTCTGCCCGACCGGCGCGATCATTGAACACGATCATACGAACGAAGTCTGGCGCGCGATCGCCGATCCTGAATGCACCGTCGTCGTCCAGACCGCCCCCGCGATACGAGCCTCGCTCGGCGAGGCTCTCGGCATGGAGATGGGCAGCCTCGTGACCGGGAAGATGGTCGCGGCCCTCAGGCGGCTTGGATTCGACAAGGTCTTCGACACCCAATTCACCGCCGACCTCACGATCATGGAAGAGGGAAGCGAGCTCATCGAGCGGCTCGGCAAGGGCGGGAAACTGCCGATGATCACGAGCTGTTCCCCTGCATGGATCAATTTCATCGAAGGCTTTTACCCCGCCCTGCTTCCGAACGTTTCAACCTGCAAGTCCCCTCAGCAGATGTTCGGCGCGGTAGCGAAAAGCTACTACGCGAAAAAAGTCGGGATAAAACCCGAGTCGATGCGCGTCGTTTCGATCATGCCCTGCACGGCGAAAAAGGGAGAGGCCGCGCGGCCCGAAATGCGGGGCGCGTGGAACTACTGGCGCGGAAACGGAGCCGACGGAATCGCTCCTTATCAGGATGTCGACTGGGCGCTGACGACGCGCGAGCTTGCGCGCATGATCGTCAAAGCGGGCATCGATATCACCCGTCTACCCGAAGAAGACTTCGACGACCCTCTGGGAAGGTCCACCGGCGCAGCGACGATTTTCGGAACCACAGGCGGCGTCATGGAAGCGGCTCTTCGTACAGTATACGAACTCGTCGTCGGCTCCCCGATGCCGAACATCGAATTCGAACAAGTGCGCGGCCTCGAGGGCATCAGGAAAGCCGATGTCGATCTCGGCGGCAGCATCGTGCGCGTAGCGGTCGCCCACACGCTCAAGAACGCCCGCATCCTCCTCGACGAGATTGCATCCGGCTCGAGCCCCTATCATTTTATCGAGATTATGAGCTGCCCGGGCGGCTGCATCGGCGGCGGCGGCCAGCCTGTTCGGATCGACGCCGAGAAACGCCTCGCGCGTAACAAGGCCATGTACGAAGAGGACCGGAGACTCGGGATCCGCAAATCCCACGAGAATCCCGCGATAAAGGCGCTGTACGAGGAATTTCTCGGCAAGCCTCTGGGGCATCTGTCGCACGAGCTTCTGCATACGCACTACGCGGAGCGGAGGTACTGACCGGAACGGAGGGGGACAAGAAAGGCAGAGTATCCTTCCATCGGACCGCTGGACAGGAAGCGGCCTTCCCCGGCACTATACAAGCCCATGCGATTCGACGCGGTGGCATTCGACCTCGACGGCACACTCTACCCGAACTCGTCCTTGTATCTGCGCGCTCTGCCTTTAATGCTCCCGAATATCCGGCGTCTCGCAGCCTTCAACGCGGCACGACGGAAGCTGCGCAGTATGGGAAGCGAAGACGCCGAATACCGCCGCAATCCGCCGCGCGGCGCGGATGCATTCCGCAGCCTCGAAGCCCGTCTCGCCGCGCCGGCCATGGGGATGACGCCCGAAGAAGCGCGGGCGTATATTGAACGCGAGTTCTACAGGAGAGTCGAGTCGCTTTTCGCCCGGGTCAAGCCCTATCGCGGCGTCGGCGAGGCCTTGGACACGTTAGCCGACCGTGGTATACGTCTGGCCGTCCTGTCCGACCTGCCGCCCGCGAGAAAGCTCAACCTTCTCGGCCTCGAAGAGAAATTCGAAGCCGCGCTCTGCTCCTCGGATTCCGGCTTTCTGAAACCCGCGCGCGAGCCGTTCATGATGCTCGC
>CAZINN010000135.1:0-3146 GCA_964540615.1 uncultured Treponemataceae bacterium
CTCGCGCGCTACCGACCCCTTCTATGCCCTCCAGCACGCCGAAACGCAGATCGGCCGATCGCAAACGTTGGTTAAGGCCGGTCGCGAATCCAGCATACTACACGAGCTCTATCTCTTTGACCCCGCCGAATCCCCGCCCTACTTCGTAAAATCGCACGTCGTACCAGCGGTCGGGATTCGACGGGGCGTCGACGACGGCGAAGGTCGGGAGCGTGCGGCCGCGAGGACGCGAGATCGATCCCGGATTGACGGCGAGCACGCCGCGGTACTCCTCGAAAAACGGCTTGTGCGTATGCGCGAAAAAAAGAAGCCCAGCCTCGGATGACCGCGCCGCAAGGAGCGCGTGATCGAGTCCGTCGCCGACGCCTTCATAGTGGCCGTGAAGAAGAAGCGCCTTTGCGCCGCCCTCTATCTCGATGACAAGCCGGGGGGGAAGAGCCGAATCTGCGTCGCCGTTTCCCCGGACGGCCTTGACGTCGGGTAGACTGACGCGGGCGGCTCGAGCCGCCGGAGCGAGATCTTCGACACCGTCGCCGAGATGCACAATAATATCTACATTTGCGGCGAACTTTTTCAGAGCCAACACAAGGCCGGCCAAGTCGTGATGCGAGTCGGCGACAATGAGGATACGCATGATTGCTCATTATACAGGAAACATGCGATCGCGAAAGAATCAAAGAGCGACAGACCGATCGGATTCGTTTATACTTGGAGATGGAGGCCGTGGTGAAGGAAGTCTTTTCCACCATGTTTCAGGACGAGGCCCTTGTCGTAAAAAGCCTTCTCGAATCAGCCGGCGTGAAGGCCGATATCGCCGGAGAGCACCTGCTCGACGTGTATCCGATCTTCTTCCCCGAGCAGGGAGGAATCAAAATCATCGTTCCAGATGATGACGCGGAGGACGCTCTCGCGGTCGTCGCCGACTATATCGCCTCGAAGTCGAACCATGGCTCCTCCGTACCAGCCTCCGAGTGATGGGCGCCGCCCGCGACACACGGCGTCTGGCGCGACGCTCCCCGCCGATCATGTCCATCCCCGTACTGTGCAGGAAGGATTATCGACCCTCAGGGCCGAGCGCTCGGCATGAGATTCGAGCGCGAGTTCGATGAGTTTGTCGACAAGACGCGGAAGCGGCAGCCCGCTCGCCTCCCACAAAAGGGGGAACATGCTCCTCTGTGTGAATCCAGGGATCGTGTTCACCTCGTTTACAAGAGGGCGGCCGTCTTCCGGCAGAAACATATCGACGCGGGCCATGCCGCTCACGCAGAGCGCTCTGCACGCTTCAAGTGCTATGCAACGACAGGCATCCGATTCCTGTCTGGCAAGCCCTGCGGGCGCGCAGATTTCGGCGCCGGAATCATCGATGTATTTTGATTCATAATCGTAAAAATCCCGCTTGACCATAATCTCTCCGGGCAGCGAGGCCCGCAGTTTTCGACCGCCGATAACGGCGACCTCTATCTCGCGGCCGATGATCGCTTTCTCCACCATGATCTTGAGGTCGTACTCGAAAGCGGAAGTCACCGCACGCTCATATTCGATACGGTTTCTGACGCGGGAAACCCCGATCGAAGAGCCGAGATTCGCCGGCTTTACGAAAAGATCGGCTCCGAACTCGGTTTCGATTTCCGGCCATGCCTCGCATGCCGCAAGAGGCGTTCGGAAGGTTCTGAACGGCGCGATTGGAATACCCGAATCCCGCAGGATTCGCTTTGTAGCATTCTTGTCCATACAGAGCGCGGAGGCCAGAATATCCGCTCCGACGCAGGGCAGGTCGGCCAGTCGCGCCAAGCCCTGTATCGAGCCGTCTTCGCCGCAGGGTCCGTGCAAAAGCGGGAACAGGACATCGACATCGCGCAGGCACGCATTGGTACCGCGGACGAGGAGGGCGCTGTCGGCGCCGTCCGGCGTGATGGCGACGCGTGAGCCGGCGGAGACTTCCGATGAAGACCCGGGGGAGAACCTGTCGTCCTCTGATCGTGGACATGTATACCCCGGCAGCTCAGGATAGCCGAGATTCCACCTCCCCTTGGAATCTATCTCGATAAAGACGCACTCGTATTTCATGCGATCGAATGCGGACGCGACATTCCGCGCCGATATTATAGATACTTCACGCTCGGCCGATCTGCCGCCGAAAACCACCGCGACCCTGAGACGGCGGCCGCTCATGACCAGCCCTCCGACGCATCGCGGCATCCATACCAGTCTATCCTGCGCGTCGCGTACATCGCAGCCGCGAGCAGCGCAAGAAGCCCCAGAGAACCGATGAGCAGGGCGTAGTCCTCCGATCGAAGAGCCGAGTAGAGGTAGCCGTACAAAATCGCAAGCCCGGGAATCAAGAATAATCCTTTGCGTGATTTAAGCGAAGCGGCGGAGTACATGCCCGTGAGCGCGGCGCACACGGATGCCGCCAGCACATAAGCCCATTCGAAACCGATGATCTCGGAAAGGGACAGCAAGAGCAGGTAAAAAAGACAATTCGCGAATCCGATGAGCGCGTATTGGACGGGATGCACGCGCGAGCGCGTCAACAGTTCGAAAAGAAAGAGCGCGGCGAAGGGGACGACTATGAAAAGAATACCGTATCGCACCGCGCGTTTCGCGGCGTCGTATCCGTCGACACCGTCCAAGAGATCGAGGCCGAAGGCTGTTTCTTCCGCACTTCGGCCGGCAAGGTCCTTGGCGTCAAAGACGACAGGCATGAGCTGCGAGCTTTCGGGAAGATACCAGCTCGCCGAAAAGCCGGCATCCGAAACTGAGCGTTCAATGGGCGCTACATAGCCGCGGAATGAGGGACTCGCCCAGTCTCCGCTTAATGAGGCACGCACCTCGCCGGCGGGTTCCAAAAATCGTATCGTGCGGCCTCCGCGAACCTTGAGGCGCGCCGAAAAACTATACCGCCCGCCTTCGGCGGCTTTTACAGTCGAGGCGATCGCCCTGCCGTATACTTCGCCTGACTTCGCTTGAGACTTGAATGCGATATCAGATCCATTCCATTGGATCGACGGAGAATCGTACAATGAACGAAGATCGCGAAGTTCGATGACAAGACGCGCGTTTTTCCAATCAAGCTGAGCATCAAAAGGGACCGTCGACTGAACTCCGGCGGCGAGTATCTCCCCCTCCATATTCAACTCGGCCGT
>CAZINN010000136.1:0-3085 GCA_964540615.1 uncultured Treponemataceae bacterium
AACATCTTCTACTGCATAAAACAACACAGAGAATAATATCATGGAAAAAAGGTTTTGAACACACGTATATGATCACAACAAAACTAAAAAACCGTTTTGAAGCAACAAAACTTAATCAAAGCGTTTCTTCTGCAGATTTCGAATTATGAAAACAAGGACACAAAGATCCAAACATCCTTATGTAGTCCTATGACGACTATGGAGGGCATGTGGAACAGTGGGCAAAAGATCTCGCCGAGTATGCTCTGAATATTGCTCGGTATGACGAATCAGAGATTAAATGGCTGCTTGTTTGGTCGCGTATGTTTGTTTCTCAGAACCCTGACTGGAAAAACAACCGGGAAAAGGCTGTCCGGGACTTCGAAAAATCTCTCAGCCTTCGAAAAGAAGAAAAAACGGTGCGTCTTGCCATGCGTTCTATAAAAATCTTCATCTCGTTTTGGGATAATTATATAGAACACGGAGAACATGCCGATGGCTCGGCGGATCCGGCTGACAAGCTTGAAGCGATTCGGAATCGCTGGCAAGTCCAGTCGGAGCAGTATATGCATCGGCTCCGCGAGCTTTTCTCGCTCAGTAAGTGCTCACTCAAGACTGAAAAGACGTATCTCGGTTGGATACGACGTTTTTTGACATTTGTCGAAGAACAGGAGCTCAAATCAGGTTCATTGTCGACCGAAATCAAGCCTGACCATATCCGCGCGTTCCTAAGCGACTTGGCGGTCCGCAGGCGCGTAAGCGCCGCAACGCAGGAACAGGCCTTCAATGCGCTTTTGGTGCTGTGTAGACGCATTCTGGGCATTCAAATCGACGGCCTGCACAGCGTCGTTCGCTCGGCGAAGCGCAGAAGGCTTCCTGTCGTTCTTTCGAAGGACGAAATTGCTTCTCTCTTTCGTGGCCTCGATCATCCGTTCAGGCTTATGGCGATGCTCATGTATGCATCCGGCTTGCGTCTCGAAGAATGTCTATCATTGCGGGTAAAAGACTTTGACTTCGCCGAGGAAACGATTACCGTTCATTCAGGCAAAGGGAACAAGGACCGCCTGGCGCTTTTCCCGCCGAAGCTCCGTGAAATGATCGCTGAGTATCTTCCGGTTCTGCGGCGGCGATGGGAGCGTGACCGCCGCCGCGGCGAACCTGGGGTATTTCTTCCGAACGCGCTGGATCAAAAATACCCTGGCGCTGCTCATGACTTTTTATGGTACTGGTTATTCCCGGCTCGGTCCGCCTGCCGCGATCCCAGGAGCGGCAGGTCGGGCCTGTGGCATCTTCACCCCTCAGTTTTTCAGAAGGCTATAAAAGCCGCCCTATCATCGGCGGGGATTACAAAACAGGCTTCCGCACATACATTGCGACATAGTTTTGCGACGCATCTTCTTGAGCAGGGATATGATATTCGGACTATCCAGGAACTCCTCGGGCATTCAAATATCCAAACCACAATGATCTACACGCACGTCGCCACTAGAAACAAACGGGGCGTGCGCAGCCCTCTCGAAGGGCTTGAGGATATGGATATTCGATCAGGCCGGCCGGCCGCCGAAACAGGCTCGAACGGTTGCTGATCTGCCTGTCCAGTAGGTCCGCACAGCATTGTGAACTAATCCTGCGCAGAAGGCAAGTACCATTGCGTTTCTCATATCGATGATTATTCTTCCTTATCTCGATGCGGCTCGATCGGCGATGATGGCGATGCCCTCCATCGCAAGTTCGGGGACAAAGCGATCGAAGCCCAGACTTTTCAAAATCTCCCTTCCGATCTCTTCGCCTGAGCCTACGACCTCGACCGAGGCGGGATCATCTGCCTCGCCTAGTGCGGCGATTTCTTCGCGCTGGCGGCGGACTATGCGTTCGGTGAGGCCGCGATAACCTTCAAAGATGCCCGCACGCACCGATTGCGTCGTATTTCTGCCGAGCGCCGGAGCGCCGGACTCGATGCGGACCTCCGGTATCTGCGCCGCCACAGCACGCAGTGACTCGGCCGCGGTCGTCACGCCGGGCGCGATGGCGCAGCCCAGGAAATCGCCCGATCGTCCGACGGCCGAGAAGGCGAGCGCGACGCCGAAATATGCGACGACGCAGGCTCCTTGCATCATTTCGTGGGCGGCGGCCGCGGCGCAGACCAGATCCGAGCCAACCTCCGAGGGAGTGTCGGTGCGGATGCGCACACCGGTCCGCGCGCCCGGACCGACGACCGAGCACTCGACGCCGAAGGCCGTCGAGACAGCCTCGACAAGAATCGGAGCGAGGCTGGGAACGACACAGGACATCCAGGCCCGCTTTACACGGCGGGGCTCAGGCTTCGATGCCTGAGGCGATACGTCCGGCGGAACACGGCGCGCTTCCTCGGCGATCGCACCGAGCAAAAGCGCGTATTCATCAGGGCTCCGCCCCGAATGCGCGCCGAGCCGCTTTACGGTAAGCCATTTCCCATCGTCGCGGAAGCCGACCGAGACCGAGCCGTTACGGGCGTCGAGTGCGAGAAGCACGGCTACTTCTCCTCGTCGGCCAGCTTGGCTTTTCCTGAACGGCTTTCCACGCCCTTCCAGACCGCCACGACGGCGACCGTGAGGATCGCGGCGATAAGCGCCTCCATCGAGCCGTTGATCATTCCGACTTTCAGCGCGAGGCTGAAGGGCACCGAATTCGGGAAAAAGATCGTGAGCGCGCCGAGCACGAAAACGGTGTTGGTCAGGCTGCCGGCGATTCCGGAGGCGATCGATCCCATGCGGACAAACTTTTTCCGAAATGGAATGTACGCGAGCCAGGCCACGACCCCCACGAGCATGCGCGGCAGAACCGCAATGAGGGGGTTTTTAAAAAGACCGCTCGTATCTTGGATCATGCTGAACACGCCGAAGATGAGCCCGACCGAAGCGCCGACGAGAGGGCCCTCGAGGACCGCGCCGATGATGACCGGAACACACATGATCGTCAGCTCGAAGCCCGGCCCCAAGACCCAGGGGATGAAGCCGATTCTCGTCGCTCCGAGAACGATCGCCACAGCGCCCAGCGCGCCCGCGATGACGATCTTGCGTAAAGGAAATTTCTCTGCCATACAGCCTCCTATACTGGTGCCCGCTCT
>CAZINN010000137.1:0-3052 GCA_964540615.1 uncultured Treponemataceae bacterium
CCGCGAGATAGTCGGCGGCGCTCTGGTCGTCGACGATCACGTATCCTTCGGCCACAAGCTCGTCGTTCGCACTGACGATGTCGCTGTCCTTCAGATCAAAGTACTCGCGGATCGCCTCGTAGTCCCTGCCCTTGGCGAGGTAGATCTGGTCCTGCAGACCGACGACCGGTTCTTCTTTGACCTTTTTCGCTGTCACGGTTAACACAACACCGACCACGGCGACGACGACCACGGCGCCTACGATCACAATTGAAAGCATCTCCGACAGTCCGGTGGTTTCCGAGCTGTTATCCGAAGAGTTCTCCGTGCTCTGCTCGGACGAGGTGCGAGAGGACCCGCTTTCCGAACTGTCATCCGAAGAATTCGCCGTGCTCTGCTCGGACGAGGAACGCGAGGATTCGGCGAAAGAATCTGAATCCGACGAATTTTCTGACGATTGATCCATGCTGCTCCGCGAGGACTCTTGGGCGGAATCCTTCGATGAATCCTGGCTGATGTTCGATGTTGTTTCCTGAGCGAAGCCGGAAAGCGCGGTGCAGGCGAGGTACAGGACGGCCGTGACGATTCCTATAAACCTTCTCACGATATGCCTCCCAGACTTTCTATTTATGAAGAAATATATCCCGTTGTCTTCAGGGCTTCAGTACCAGAGAGAGCCTCACTTCACGATTTTCCACGCCCCTCGGCTGTGAGAGCTTTCCAAAATCGAGCGCGAAGGAGGCGCGAACGCCCAGTGATGTGTTTGTTTTACTGCGAAAAGAGATATCGGCATCGACCGACGTTTCGAGCCTCGAACTCGGCTCATCCTCGAAAGGGATGCGCAAGGCCCAACTCGATCTGGCGCGTATGGCGTTGCCGGCAAGTCCCGGCAGGCCGATCCGTGTTTCCATGAAAATCGGTACTTCAATGTTCAACGAAGGGCCGCCCTCGTCGATGCTCCGCTGAAGTCCCGAACCCGTTCCTATGGTGAGATAGTGCCGGAAATCCTGGGCCTCGAAAATGTTCAAAAGTATACGCGCCTCGAGAAAGCTCAGTTCCGAGTCCCGGTCGGGGAATAGTTGTTCGCCGTCCCACAGTGTTCCGGAACTTTTGAGCAACGTGAGACCAAATCCGGGATTCAGAAAACCATCGTAGTCGATGTTCTCTCCGGTGATGATTTTTTCGAAATCGGCCGCGACCGCGCGGCTTCGAATCGAAACGCGCCCTGTATCAAAGAAATCCGCGCCGGCTGAAAAGTCATAATACAGGCCGAGACCTGCATCGAGGAGCACCAGCCGCATATCCCGTTTCAAGGCGCACAGGCTCTGGTCGCCGATTTCGCCGCGGTACAGGGCGCTCGTGTATTCGACGCCGACCTCCTTCGAGGTATCGGAAAACCGCCAAGACAGGCCGAGGCCTTTGTCGTAGTACCCATGCGCAAAAACCACATTCCGGCGGGAGGCGGCGGTTTGACGCTCGCGTTCTTCGCTCATGGTCCGTCCGAGCGTATAGAAATCATCGACCGCGCCGAACTCGGCGATTGACTTCCTCAGTATCGAAATGGAATTGTATACAGCCTGCAGCTCGGGCGAGTTTTCCTGCCGCGAGCGCACCTTATAAAGCTTCCGCTCGATCACATACTCAGGAGTATCCACGAAGGCGATATCGCTTTTGCGGTGTTCTCTTTTCAGATCCGGCGGCACCGCGATATACAACTCACGTTCGACGGCGCCGAACAGAAAACGCAGGGTCAATTCAGCGAATGACATGTATTCGTCGTCGCTCATGCATTCCGGCGGTCCGCGACGCACGGAGTCAAGCTCGATGCACAGCTCGGCGAGGCGGCGGTAGGCCGCGCTTCTATCAGGACCAGTCGCAACAATATACGGACTACGGAAAAGCGGGTCTTCGGCGATACGGCCCTTGCCTTGATCGAAAAGAACGTCGATGGTTTTTTTCACCTCATCGTAGATCGACCCGATGTATCGTGACACTCCCGCCCTTTTTTCACGAGCCTTTGCGGTTTCAAGAGCATCCAGGATCCGGCGTGCCGTCTCTCGATTGCGGCTGGAAGCGTATCGCGCCGTCTTCAAGATGCTCCATCGCTCGGGATAGGAAAACTCTTCGATTCTGCCGGCGAATGCGAGTTTCGCGACTGCGTACATGGGCGCGACAATACCGTCTTTTATTTCCACCTTGCCGTCTTCCGGAAAAACTGAGTTGAGAAGATCGAGCAACATGCTCACGCAGTTGCCGGAGAAAAAGTAGTATCGGTAGGTGAAGCTGCGGTCGAGCACCCACAGCCGGCGGATCAGCGCATCGATCTCCGACCGGCTCAATCTGAGCTTCATCCTGATGACATCGCGGTTTTCGAGCAAGGTCGCTCTGCGCACCAAACTATCGAGCGTCTCGATTTGGATGAGCGAGCGATAGTAGCCGGTAAGGCCGCGGTACACGTACGTCAGGCCTCTGATCCCGTTCGCGCTGTCGCGGGATATTTCGCCGACAAAGCCGAATACAAGCGAGTCGCTGCAATCCTCGTAGTCGTTCTTCCGCTTGACGAGGAGCAGAACATGACCCGCGATCGACTCGATCGATGTGGATGTCGGCGTCGTTACGACCAGCTCGATCCGTTCGACATCCGCAGGATCGAGCCAGTCGCGATACGACTCGAGGGGTACACCGGCTTTCGGCGCGGAAAAGGCGGGTTCGGCCGGAAGCGACGGGAAGAGGCGGCGGAAAAACTCGTAGCGGTCGGGAAGTCTGAATCTGACGAAGCTCATCGGATCCTTGCCCGAGGGAGACAGAAACACATCCTCGGCGAAGGCGGCGAAATCCTCTTCCGGAGAAATTTGTCCGACGATGTCCGCGAAGCCCTCCTCATTCTGATTGCGCGGTTTTTTCTTCGACAGAATCGTCGATTCCCATTTGTTGAAGGATTCCCATTCGCGCTTCAACTTACGGTCGAGGCTGTCATAGAACACTACGGCGTAACAGCGGACGAGCAGACGCTCCAGGTACCTTGTGTGAGACTTAGCCGGATCGACGGGAAATCCTTCGGCGACAGCAAAAC
>CAZINN010000138.1:0-3044 GCA_964540615.1 uncultured Treponemataceae bacterium
CTCGGATTCGCGTACAAGGATTTGAAGCTGAAGGACCTGCCGGAGATATTCTGGAAATCCATCAAGCAGAGCACCGGATTGCTTTTTATCATGGCCGCAGCGAGCTTTTTCGGCTGGATGGTCATGTACAACAGGATCCCCGACAATGTCATCGGCAGTCTCGCGACGATCAGCGCCTCGAGTTCCAGCGTCGTGTGGATGATCATGGCGATCGTGCTCCTCCTGGGTTGTTTTCTGGAGGGCAACGCGATCTTCTTCATAACCATTCCGGTCTTTCTTCCGATCGCCGCGCAGTACGGCCTCGACCTCGTCAACTTCGGCGTGGTGATGACACTCCTCATCATGATCGGAAATCTGACGCCCCCTGTCGGCATGTGTGTTTTCGCGGTCTCGAGTTTCAGCAAGATCGGCGTATGGGAATTGGCCAAGGAATGCTGGCCCTATATTGTCGGCATCCTCGCCGTTACGATTCTGATCGCCTTCGTGCCGCAGATATCGACATGGCTGCCCGGTCTTCTTATGGGCAAGTGAGCGGGGGATCCGATATGAAAACACTGCGTAAGGCCTTAGGAGCCGTCGACAGAACCCTGACGGCGATCATAAAGTGGATGACGATCATCCTCTTTCTCGTGCTCACCCTCATCGTGACGGCGAATATACTGCTCCGCGTCTTCCCGATCACCTCGCTCCACTGGGCGGACGAGATCGTGGAGTTCGCCTTCGCATGGATGGTCTTCTTCGGAGCCGCGGGCGTCTGGATGATCAAGGGCCATTTTTCGGTCGGGGACTGGATAGGGAAAGTGATAAAATCAGAACGCGCGAAGAACGCGTGCCGCCTGGTCCTCGAGCTATTGACGCTGCTCTTCGCGCTTGTGTTCTTCAAGTACTCGCTCGATTTGACGATGCGGGCGCGCGAGGTCACCTCGGTCTTCCAGATTCCGAAGCGGATCATCTACTCCTGCATGCCGGCCTCGACGCTCATCATGGTCGCCTACTCGGTGGTCTTCGTGATCCGCACCCTGATAGGCGTTTTCAGTCCGAAGAAACTTGTAGCGCTCGAATCAGATGCGAAGGGCTCATGATCGCGAACACGGTTCGTCCTGACGACGTATAGTTGAGGCATTCCAATTATCGGGCCGGCCGAGCGCCGGCCTTTTTCATGAGCCGCGCTTTTTCTCGAAGTGGCTGAACTCCATCGAGAACGAGGCCCTTCCCTGGGACACCGATCGCAGGCTGGTCGTGAAGCCGAACATCGCGACCATGGGCGCTTCGGCGTGGATGAGCTCGCCCGAAGGGCGCTCTTCGGTGCCGTGGATGAGGCCGCCCCGCTGCGAGACGAGGCTCATGACTTCGCCGAGAAATTCCTTGGGGCAGGATATGTCCACTTTCATGACGGGCTCGAGCATCACGGGTCCGGCGCGGCGGCAGGCTGCGTCGAAGGCCATGTTCGCGCAGGCCTCGAAGGCGAAGCTCGACGCGGTGAGTTCGTCGTATTCGACGCCGCTGAGCGTGACGCCGACGTCGACCGCCGGGTAGCCGAATTGTATGCCCGAGCCGAAGGCCGACTCGAAGCCGCGCTCGACCGCATCCCATATATCGTCGGGGACCTGGGGGGCGCGGACCTGCCTCGAGAAACGATTGCCCGAACCTCGCTCGAGGGGTTCGACTTTGATCGTGAGTCCCGCAGCCGTTTCCTTGCCGCCGACGGTCTTGCGGAAGCGCTCGGTGTGCTCGACTGTCTGGGTGATCGATTCGCGGTAGGTAACCTGGGGGTTGCCCTGCTTCGCAGCGACCTTGAAGTCGCGGATGATGCGCGTGACCAGAACATCGAGATGCAGTTCGCCCATGCCCGAGATGATGATCTGCCCCGTCTCTTCGTTCTCGCGCGTCGTGAAGGTCGGATCCTCTTTCGCGAGAATCTCGAGAGTCTCCTTGAGCTTGTCGCGGTCGGACATCGTTTTCGGCTCGATGGCGACCGAGATCACCGGCTCAGGGAAGTGCATTTTTTCCAGGAGGAGGGGCCAGCCCTCGGTGCCCACCGTGTCGCCCGTCTGGGCGAGCTTCATGCCGACGATCGCCGCGATGTCGCCGGCCCTGACTTCGTCCATGGGCTCGGACTTGTTTGCGTGCATGCGCAGAAGACGCGTTATGCGCTCTCGTTTTTTCTTGTTCTGGTTGTAGGCGGTGCTGGCGTTCTTGAGGGATCCCGAGTACATGCGCACATAGCACAGTGGTCCCGCCTCGCGGTCGTGCTGCACCTTGAACACGAGACCGAGAGGCATGCCCTCGGGATCGCAGGGGACCTCGACCTCGGTTTCTTTCTTGATATGGTGAGCCTTCGCAGGCTCGACCTCGTCGGGGGCCGGGAGGTAGTCGACGACGGCGTCGATGAGGGGTTGGACGCCCATATTGCGCCGCGAGGCGCCGCAGAGGGAGGGGACGAGCTTACGGGCGATGCAAGCCTTTCGAAGTTCGGCGCGTATAAGATCGGCGGGAACCTCCTTGCCCTCGAGGAAGAGTGCGGTGATCTCGTCCGAGTGCGCCGAGAGCGCGTCGATGAGTTCCTCGCGCCTCCGCCGGGCTTCGTCGATGCGTTCGGGCGCGACGGGCGACCTCGTCATCTCGGAGCCGTCGTCCGACCAGCGGATCTCTTCCATCGCGATGATGTCGACGACGCCTTCGAACGAGCCCTCGCTTCCAATCGGGAACATGACGGCGACGGGGGCGGCTCCCAGCTTGCGGCGGATGTCGTCCAACACGAGATCGAAGTTCGCGCCGAGGCGGTCCATCTTGTTGACATAGGCGAGGCGGGGAACTCGGTAGCGGTCGGCCTGGCGCCACACCGTTTCGGACTGGGGCTCGACGCCGTCGACCGCCGAGAAGACGGCGATAGCGCCGTCGAGGACGCGGAGAGAACGCTCGACCTCGGCCGTGAAATCCACGTGGCCGGGCGTGTCGATGATGTTGATTTGGCAGTTCCGCCAGAAAGTCGTGGTCGCGGCGCTGGTGATCGTGATGCCGCGCTCCTGCTCCTGCTCCATCCA
>CAZINN010000139.1:0-2997 GCA_964540615.1 uncultured Treponemataceae bacterium
TCGCCGAGCGTACGCGGTCGAGAAACCGCGCGTTCTCGGCGGTGTAGAAAAGGCGCTCCCGGCGCCAGTCGGCGCTCGCAGTGCATGAGGGGGCGTAGTGCCGCGCCATGTAGGGCTCGGGTTCCCTGAACCCGGAAAGGAGGCCTCCAGCCGAAGCATCGCCCCGGCCGGAACCAGTATCGGACGGATAGAGATCGTTCAACGCGTCGAATACCGCCGGGCATCCGCCCTCGCCGCGGTAAAGAGCGGGCAGGTCGTCCGCCGAAACCCCGGTCCAGGCTTCGACGACAAGCTGCGCGTACTCTTCGGCGTCGTTCGCTGAGACCCGCCAGCCGAGACAGCGCGCGAGGCGGCTCACCGCCCCGGAACCGGCGAAGGGGTCGAGAAAGCGAAGCGGCTTGTTTATCCCCGCCCGCTCGGTTTCTTCCAGAAAAACCGAGCGAAGGAAGGGAAGAAGAGAACGTTTGTTGCCGATATACGCTATGAGCTGAGTCGATGCGTAGGGGGGAATCTGATTAGGGCTCATACCTCGCCATGCTGGTCGGCGTCTCGAAGACCTCGACGGCCTCGAGGGGCGCCTCGGGAAGCCGCTCGTGCAGCCGGCGGAAGACGTACTCGGCGATCCTCTCCGCACTCGGATTTCCGTTGAAAATCTCGATCTCGTTGAGATTGGAGTGGTCGAGCGTCTCGAGGACGCCGCGCAGTTCGCGTTTGAGTACTCCGAAATCGAGGAGCATGCCTCCCTGGTCCAGATTCGCGCCCCCGGCCCATACCCTGACGCGGTAATTGTGGCCGTGGAGGCGTTCGCATTTTCCATCATACTGTGAAAGAAAATGCGCTGCGGCAAACTCGGCCTCGACTCGAACTTTATACATGGCTTCGCGGCTCCTTAGTCTATTCTAACTTTAACGAGTTTTTGAGGAAAGCCGCGCTTTATGGGGTATAATTGCGTATGGATACATTTTTGAGGAAGGAGATTGACAATGAAGAAATTCATCCTTGTTCTCGTCATTGCGATAGCGCTCATCCTGCCCGCCGCGGCGCAGTTACGCTTCGACGTGGGGCTCTATAAGCCGCTCGGAATCGGCTTCACGGAGCTTCCTGAGGCCGACAGTGAGCTCGAAAGTGTTAATGAGTTTATTCGCACACAGTTCTGGCTCATGATTCCAGAAGCCAGCGCGTACTACGAACTCGATTTGCAACCCCTGCCGCTCAGGCTCGGCTTCGGCGCGCGCGCCTACAGCTTGATTGTCCTCGGTTTCGGGTGGCCGAATATAATGGCGGAACTCGAACTCGGGCCAGTGTTCGTCCAAGCCCAGATCGGCGGACTTCTCTTCGGTTATTATGCGTTTAACACTATCGGCGGCGACTTCGGCAATGTCGTATTCCCGGACCTCTCGGTGTGGTTCGGCCTTGGACAGACAAAGGCACTCAAGCTCGGCGGCGGCATAACTATGTTCTATGCTCCTGATTTCATCGAGTCGCTTTCCGAAGCTACGGGGAGGACGATTATTCCCTTCCTCTACTACATCTCGGGGAAGTTCACTATTAGACCATAACAAGAACGATCCGGATCGCAGAAAGGGGGGCCATACGACTCCCCCTTTTCGTTTTTCCTCGGCCGATGCTATTGTTCTGGAATGTCGAGACAGCTCTCCGAGATTCTCTGCGACATATCAGTCATCGACCGCATGGGGCCCGAGGATGCGGCAATCACGGGCCTCGCCTACGATTCCCGCGCGGTGCAGAGCGGCTTTCTTTTTTTCGCACTGTCCGGACTCCACGAGGACGGTCACCGCTTTATCGACCAGGCGATCGAAAAAGGGGCCGCCGCAATAGTCCATTCGTCGCCCATCGCCCATCCCCGGCCCGGCATCGCGTATATCCGCGTCGTAGATCCGCGTTTCTCTATGTCGCCGATCTCGGCGGTTTTTTACGGCCGCCCCTCGCGCTCGCTCGGCGTGATCGCGGTCACGGGGACCGAGGGCAAGAGCACGACCGTGTACCTCGCCTACCAGCTCCTGAATCTCGCCGGAAGAAGAAGCGGCTTCTTCTCGACCGTCATGTCGGATACCGGCGGAGGCGAGACTCCGAATCCCGAGCACCAGACCACGCCCGAGGCGACGGCCGTGCAGCGCATGCTCGCCGAGATGCGGGATGCGGGGATGAAGTACGCCGTCGTCGAGGCCTCCTCACACGGGCTTTCGCCCCGCACGAACCGCCTCGGCGATGTGGACTTCGATGTCGGCGTCATGACCAACGTGACCAGCGAGCACCTGGAGTTCCACGGCAGCTGGGAACAGTACCGCGACGACAAGGCCAACCTCTTCCGCAGGCTCCGCTCAGGCGGCCTCGGCATCGTCAACGCCGATGATCCCTCGGCCGGGTACTTCCGCGAGGTTTCCAGCGCGCCAGTTCGTTCTTTCAGCGCTTCGGGGGCCGAATCCGATCTTTCGGCGCATTCGATCGCCGTCGACGCCCTGGGGCAGACCTTCGAAGCGGTCGAGGTGGCTCATGATGGACGGCCGCGCCGCGTGCATGTCGTTCGCGCCAACCTGCCGGGCGCCTTCAATGTCGGCAACGTCCTCGCCGCCCTGCTTGCTGTATCGCACATCGCGCGCATCGACATCGCAGATCTCGTGAGCCTGGTTCCGAAGCTCAAGCCCGTCAGAGGCAGAATGACCCGCATCGACCGCGGTCAGGCGTTCGAAGTCGTCGTCGACTATGCGCACACGCCCTCATCCTTCGAAACTATTTTCCCGCCCCTGCGCGAACGGGTTACAGGACGCATGATCTGCGTCTTCGGCTCAGGCGGCGAACGTGACCGGCAAAAGCGGCCCCGCCAGGGACGGATAGCGGCCGACTGGTGCGACATAGTCATCCTGGCCGACGAGGATCCCCGCGGCGAGGATCCGATGGAACTGCTCGAGGAAATCGCAGCCGGCTGTCCGGAACTTCCCCGGGGCGAGCGGCTTTTTTTGATACCGGACAGGCCCA
>CAZINN010000140.1:0-2940 GCA_964540615.1 uncultured Treponemataceae bacterium
CAAGTTCTCTTGCCGCTCAGGCGAAGGGCGGTGTCATCGGTGTTTCGAAGTTTGTCGCCCACCCGGCTCTCGACGCCATTGAAAAAGGTGTTATTGAGGAGATTTCCGCGGCCAGACCCGATATCAAGATCGATCTGCAGAATTCGAACGGGGATATGGGAACCGCGGCTCAGATCGCCCGGCGATTCAAGGACCAGAAGCCCCTTCTCGTGATCGGCATCGCCACACCGAGCGCCCAGGCGCTTGCTAATGCGATCAAGGATGTTCCGGTCGTTTTTTCCGCCGTTACCGATCCTGTCGCGGCGGGCCTGGTCGCTTCGTGGAACAAAGGTGAGGCGAATGTCACCGGAATCTCGGATATGGTCCCTGTCCGCGGTCAGCTTGAGTTTTTGCTTAAGCTCAAGGATGTCAAGCGGCTCGGCCACATCTACAACGCCGGCGAGGCGAACTCGGTCAAGCTCGCTGAACTGGTTAAATCCTTCTGCACGGAGAAAGGTGTAAAGCTTGTAGAAGCCACGGTCACCAATTCCGCCGAGGTCAAGACAGCGGCGCTTTCGATCGCCGGGCGGGTGGATGCCATCTATCTCGGCAACGATAATACGGTATTCTCGGCCATCAACGCGGTCGCCGACGTGGCCATCGACAAGAAGATACCTCTCGTCACCGCCGATCCGAGTTCCGCGGAGGAGGGCGTGCCCGTTCTCGCCGCGCTCGGACACGATTACTACGCGATGGGCAGGGCGACGGGCCGGCTCGTATTAAGAATTCTTAAGGGTGAGAGGACCGCCGACATCCCGACATATCTTTCGAGCGATCCCAGGGATTTTCTCACCGTCATCAACAAGGATACCGCCGCGAAGATCGGACTCACTGTTCCGGCGTCCATCCTCGATCTCGCCCAGGTCATCGTCGAGGGCGGAAAAGCAAAGCGGAAGTAGATGCTCGAGGGTATCTTTCTCGAGGGCCTGATCTACGGAATCATGGCCCTCGGTGTTTTCATAGCATTCCGCGTTCTCGATTTCCCCGACCTCACGCCCGAGGGCGCCTTTCCGTTCGGAGCTGCGGTCGGGGGCGCCCTCATCGCCTCGGGCGGTTCCGGAGCGCTTGCGCTCGCGGCCGCCTTCGGCGCCGGAGCTCTGGCCGGCTGTGCGACCAGCGCGGTTCATCACGGGCTCAAGGTGCCCGCACTCCTCGCGGGTATCGTCACGATGACGGGGCTCTACTCGATCGACCTTCGAGTCCTGGGCGGGAGGGCCAACCTCCCTTTGATCGCGAAGAATCCCATCATGCGCGGCAGCGAATCCTGGCTGGGCGTCTCCGTGGATCCATCACTGTCCTCGCTTCTTGCCTTCACGCTCGGAGCCGCCCTGCTTCTCGCGCTTTTGATCGTGTTTTTTCATACCGAGATCGGCGTCGCCCTCGGCGCGTTAGGCGACAACGAAGCTTCCGTCGTGTCGGCGGGTATCAATCCCGTGCGACTCCGGACACTGGGGATCGCGCTCGGCAACGGATTGGCGGGGCTCTCGGGCGCCCTCGCAGCCTCGTACCAGGGATTCGCCGATGTCAATTTCGGATCCGGAATCATCGCCGCCGGACTTGCCTCGGTGATGCTGGGCGAGCTTGTGCTCAGATCGAACCGCATCGGTGTTCTGCTCTTAAGGGTGTTTCTGGGTTCTCTTTTGTTCCGCGCGATCATGTACGCCGGACGTTCCTGGGGATATCTCGCCGGCATCACGCCGAATGACCTCAAACTATTGACGGCCGTTCTCGTCGTCGCCGCCTTGGCGCTGAGTAGATGGAAAGACCGTCTGTCGACATCGGGAAGAGGCCGCTCTTCATCGTCGAAACGGGCCGAGACCGGCGCCGAGATCGAAGGGGGCCGGCCGTGATCAGGCTCGATGGAGTCTCCGTGGCTTTCGGAAGGGGCACAGCCGACGAACGTTTCGTGCTCCGGGGCGTCGATTTGGAAGTGGCCAAGGGCCAGCGCGTCTCGGTCATCGGCTCGAACGGCGCAGGGAAGACCACGCTCTTCAACGCGATAGCCGGCACTGTTCCGCTCGCATCCGGGCGCGTCATAATCGACGGGATCGACCGCGCCTCCGAGAATGAGTGGATGCGCGCCCGTTATGTCGGCCGTGTGCGGCAGGATCCCCTCGCGGGGACAGCCGGCGGTATGACCGTGCTCGACAATCTCGCACTCGCCTCGCGGAAGGGGACGCGGCGCCTCGCGCCTGCGGTCACTCCGCGGCTCAAACGCGAGCTGGTCGAGCGCCTCGCCGAACTCGGCATGGGGCTCGAGCATCGTCTGCACGAGAATGTAAATCGTCTGTCCGGAGGCCAGCGTCAGGCTTTGACCTTGCTCATGGCCGCGATATCGCGTCCGGCCGTCCTCCTTCTAGACGAACACACCGCGGCGCTCGACCCGCGCAACGCCGAAATCGTCACCGCGCTTACGCGCCGATTCATCTCTGAGTACGGCCTCACGGCTTTATCGGTTACGCATGACATGCGCCGCGCCCTCGAAGAGGGCGACCGTCTTGTCATGATGCACGAGGGCAAAATCATCGTCGATCTCTCGGGAAAAGAAAAGGACGGCATGGATGTAGAAAAACTTGTCGCCCTCTTCGGCAAGGCGCGCGGCGAGAAATACGCGGACGATGGAGCGCTCTTACGCTAGGATCTTCCTCGAACCTTGTTGCAAGGCGTAAAAGCTTTATTCTGTATACAATTAGGTGTATTCCGCCTCGTCGTACGCACCGTCAACATGCTTCGAGGAAGAAGCACCGATATCCGTGGAATTGCCACGACACGAGGCTAGGTCTTGACGAAGCGGAGCCCGGATCGATATAAACAATTCTTGTTCGTCTGGCGAGATAGCTCAGTTGGCAGAGCAAGCGGCTCATATCCGCTCGGTCGTGGGTTCGATCCCCTCTCTCGCTA
>CAZINN010000141.1:0-2694 GCA_964540615.1 uncultured Treponemataceae bacterium
CGTTTTTCGTACATCGATACAGGTTATCAAATGCTCGCTCTCGTCATAGAGTCCGCGACAGGAAAAACTCTCTCCGAGGTCGTCGATACGCGCGTTTTCAAGGTGCTTGGCATGAAATCGACCTCGATCGCGCCGTTCGACCGACTTTCGAGGGGCAACGGCACCTTCTTCTCGTCCGCTGTGCCTCGGGACGCGCGATACCCCTCCTATGGACCTCCCTCGGGGTGGACAGTCACGACCGCCGCCGACTTGAGTCTTTACCTCGCCTACATCCTCGCGCCCGAGAAGGCGAAGCGCGGCCCGGTAAGTCTCAGGACGGCTCGCTCGGTATTTCATCCGGCCCTTGGCGAGCTGCCCTATGGTTTCGGTTGGTTTCTCAAGTCGGGGTCGGAGGGGTCATCCGCGTACCATGACGGGGCGGTCGATGGTTTTTCGTCCCGTATCCTGCTTTATCCGGCCGAAGGTTCGGGGATCGCCGTGCTTTCCGCGCAGACCTCGTTTTTGCAGAATTACATTGCTCTTCCTGCCTTGACCGAGGGAGCCCTGCGCATCATGCGCGAGGGATCGACGGCCAGGCCCTTCCCTCTAGGCAGGCTGTACATACTCCTTCTTGTCGTCGCCGCGGTGCATCTCATCGTGCTGGGCGCGCAGACCGGCGGCGCGCTCGGCTGGGCGCGGGATATCAAATGCAGAACCGAGGCCGGGGGCACGAGGTTCCCCCTGCGGTTCGCCATGGCGAGGTCATGGTTCGGTATCGCTGTACGAATCGCCGCCGCGGTGTTCACCCCGGCCCTCCTCGGTGCGGTCTTCGATCGTTCGATCGGGTGGAGGACTATCTTCGCCTTCGAGCCCGGTGCCGCGGCCTGGTGCCTTTCGGCCTGTTTCTTCGGATCGATGCGGAATATAGCGAGAATCGTGTGGCTGGGCCGGTCCGGAATCCCCCGGGCGATGAACTAGTAAATGAGTTTTTACGAATAAACCTCTTCACACCGCCGCGTTTATATGTTATAGTGTTATTTATGACTCCAGAAATAATCTTAACGGACCAGGAGTGGCCGTACACGAAGGCGAAGACCGCCGTGCTTTCCGCGGCGGCGGCTGTCATCAGGCAGGATGGGGCTAGGGCCGCCACCCTGAAGAACATCGCGGCTAAGGCCGGCATCACGGAACCTGCGATTTTCCGCCACTTCGACGGGGTAGACGGGCTTTTCGAGGGCTTGTTTTCCGTCGTCGAGCGGATCTGCAGCTGTTATGACGATGCGTACCGGAACGCCGAGGGGAAGGGGATGGCCCGTCTCCGTTCCGCGCTTACGGCCGTCGTCGAGTGCCTCGCCGCGAGCGGCGATTTTGCGTACCTTGTGCTTCACGCGCGTGAAGTGTTCCGCGAGTATTCAGCGCTGAAGGACAAGGCCGCGGAGAGCGATATCCGGCACTACAAGAGCGCTTTGGCCTGTGTCGAAGAAGGTGTCAAGTCGGGCGATATCCGATCGGATATCAACCCCGCCTTGATCGTTGCGGCGCTCACGGGGAGTTTGTCGGCGATCGTCTCCCAGTGGCTCGAGTCAGGCTTTGCCTTCGATCTGCGGCAGATATGGCAGGAGCGCTGGGACGATATCGAGCGGCTCGCCGCGTCGACCAAGGCCGCCGCCCGACTGAAGGGTTCTAAAGAGTCGGCGGCCGCGAAAGCGCGCTTCGCCGCCATCTTCACGCTGAAACCCGCCCGCTCCACCAAGGCCGCAAAAGCCGGCAAGGCTGTCGCTGCAAAGAAAAGCTCTGCGGCGGCGAAAAAGACTAAACCGGCCGGCAGGACTTCGGCGTCGAAAAAGAAGAAATAGTCACGGCATGAGCCGTGAGTCGCATTCGGTACCAAGGCCGCGCGGGATCGCGGCCTTGTTTTTTGCTCAAAAAAAGGTGCTGCTAGATATCCCAATCTCTCACAACGGTTAAGTTGTCGATCGATGATGCGCTCGTCGTTCCGCGTGTCGAGGCCGCGATGAGGCGCGCGGCCAGCTCGCGGGCCGCGCCGACGACGGCTCGTTTCGGCAGAGGATCGGCCGCGTCGATCGCGTCGAGGATCCGTGTCGCTTCTTTTTTGGGAAGGGCCGATAGAATGTGATCGTGAGCCCTGGGTTCGAGTCCTTGCATCGCGGCCGCGATCAAGGTCCCCTCGGCCGACTTGATCACTGCTCGGATCGCCTGCGGGCTTACCGTCATCACCGCCTTGGTGAAGGCGGCGATGAAAAGCTCGTCCGTTCCGAATTCTTCTTCGAAGCCGATCCTGATCTCGCCGCGCTCCTCGAGGCTTCCGACGACTTCGAGAAAGGCGGCCTGTGCCTCCGCGATCTCGTCGCTCGACAGCCTCGAACGAAGGTATGCCGCATCGTCTTCCAGGGCCGAGGCGCCGATCGGGTTGAAGAGCCGCTTCGCATGATCCACGCTCTCCTGCGGACAACCCGCCAGCGCGGCCGTCGAGATCGCGCGGCCCGCGGCTCGAAAGCACAGTTCGAGGCTTTTGGGGTCGACCGCGAGGGCTTGAACCACGTCGGGCATCTCGCCGGGTACGAGTATCCGTTCTGAACGAGGTCTGCGGCGCTTCGTCTTGTCTGCGAGCCATGCTGTTGTTTTTTCGTAATACTCGGTCCCAAGGAAGGCGGTCATCCGCCGCATAATGATCGAGTAATGCTCGCCCGCGAG
>CAZINN010000142.1:0-2672 GCA_964540615.1 uncultured Treponemataceae bacterium
TTTCTTCGCCGCAGGTTTCTTCGCAGCAGCCTTCTTCGCCGCCGGCTTCTTCGCCGCGGCCTTCTTCTCCAATGCCATGAGAGCCTCCTTCTTCGCCGCCGCGGCCTTTACCCCGGCCTTAGGTGCGGCGATCTTCGGATTACCTATCACCTTCTTCTTAACGCCGGCGGATGAACCCGTCGACGAAGGCTTCGTGGATCGTGCTTTGGCTTTCGCCTTTGCCGCTGCACGGGCGGCGCCGAGCGATGCGACACGCTTCACCGCCTGCGCCGCGACCTCCGGATCGTAGGTCGCCAAATCCCATCCGCGTCTTTGCAGCTCGGCATAAGCGCGGATCGCCGCCTCTTCGGCGGGGAGATTATGAGGGATGACAATCATCTCGGCGCAGAGATGACCGAGACCGACCCGCAGATACTGGGAAAGACGCTCGT
This sequence comes from uncultured Treponemataceae bacterium, assembly GCA_964540615.1. Lineage (GTDB taxonomy): Bacteria > Spirochaetota > Spirochaetia > Treponematales > Rectinemataceae > CAZXXZ01. The sequence goes on from CAZINN010000142.1 coordinate 432, forward strand.
GGGAGACATTCTTGGCCGCCTGCGTAGCCAGATAGGCGATGAATTCGTCCGCGACTATCGATACAGTCTCTTCAGACAAAGGACGAGGTTCCTTGTCCAACATCCGCTCGAGCCGCTCGTGTATTTTTGCGTAATCCTGAAAGAAAGCGTCGTCGATCCGCTTGAATTCGACGAGCCGAACATCGACGAGTTGCGCGACGTTCTTACCTGTCATGCACGACGATCCCCTTTCCGGCGATCCGCGTTGTATTCAGGGACCCGCACGGATGCTCCGCGCGAACTTCCCGCGGCGATGCGATGCATAGCGTCGCATCGCCGAACGACATTTCTATCGATCATTATATCGGCATCTTGCGAGTATGGCAAAAGCTTTCTTCAAAATGAGCGCATTTTTTTTCAGATTAGGCTCGTTTTGATGCAGAACAATCCTCGATTGAGCCGCTGCATCGATATCACAGTGGCTGCGCCCAACAATTCCGCGACACATCAGCTCACAACCGCCGATGCGAGAACAGAAAAAACGAAGGACCCGCCGATCAATCGACGGGTCCTTCGGTCGCAGGAGGGGTCGGCTCCGCGGTACTTCGACGATGCGACTAGAACTTAAGCAAGACTCCAATGAGACCGGAACCATAGAAGCCGTAATAGCCGCCTTCCGTCACAATCGCAATATTGGGTGTAATGAAGTAGCTGACACCTGCGGCTGCACGGACCCCTACCTTCATCTCGGTCTTTGAGATGATCTCAGTATATGCCTCATTCCACGTGGGATAGGTATACCCGTAAAGGCCGAGACCCAGTCCGACATAGGTGTCGACATCGGCGAGCCACCTCATATTCTCGGCAAGGCCGAGATCCTTAAGCCCTAAGTGGAGTGTTCCAAAAACACCACCACCGAAGTACGAGTAATGCCAATCTTCTGTGCCGAAGTATTCATCCCAACGATAATATGAAGCCTTTACCGCCGCTCCGTATGACAACGGCAGAGTATCGCCAATCTTGAACTGCCCGATGATGTACTCCGCGCCTCCCGTAACATCGATTGCACCCCAAAGAAAGCCGTACCCGAGACCGGCCGTCACGGCAAGATCGCCGGGGGCCATAAGCGGCTCCAGCTGAGCATCCTGCTTTTTTGAATCGGATTGTGCACTTTCAGTCTTCTTGGTATTATCGGCCGAAAAAGCGGCTCCAAGCGTCAACACGAGGACGACGAACGCAACGAAAAACTTTCTCATAGCACTCTCCAAATATAAGATACGATTATTTTATATAGAACAACGCGGCTTGCTCAATCACACTTATGTGTTTGCTTCGACCAATATATTGTGCACTGTCCAGTGCAGGGCCGTTCGAATGCATACACAAAAAAACAGCAATAATGGCCTTACTCCTCTTTGATCGTCGACCTTGAGCGGCGTATACTACCTGTAGGGGTGGTGCATGATCCAATGGAGCGCCGAGCTCGCAAAACGACTACAGTGCCGCGACGAGGAGAAAAAAGGGCTGGGACCGCTCATCCGACGCCTTCTCGAACTCGATAAGATCGCACGGACAGAAGGATTTCAGTCCCTCGAACCCGAACTGAAGGCCACGGGCGACCCCTTACTGACGATCGGCCTTAAATTAGTGATGGAAGGCGTCTCGGAAGAGGCCCTGGAGGAGATTCTCGCCACATATTTAGCGGTCGAAGAGCACAGTGGATGGCCTTTTCTCCGTTCCTGTGTGATTATCGAGGGCGTTTTGGCGATTGCCGAGGCGGACGACCCCGCCTTGATGTCGCGGAAACTGGTCGCCTACTACGGGGCGGACAAGGCGATGGCCGCCCTCGCCGACCTCGAACGCGACAGCGCGCCGGGCGGCGGATCATGATGCGGTCGATATACCGCTTGTTCGGCTCCTCGCCGCGCAGGCGGGACTACCGGAAAGTAAGTCGTCAAAAAAAAGACGCACTCTTCGAGTTGGCGTGCCGAATCGCGCTTCTCGCCGATAAATCGCGGTACAGCCCCCTCGACCTGGAGCGCGCCGCAGCGGTCGAAAAGAGAAAATCGCTCAAGTCGGCGCTGGCGCTCGCTTCGACGGGGTCCGATGCGGACGGTCTTGTACGGGGTATGAGCCGGCTGACAGCCGACGCGGACGCTGGACTGAGGCTCGAACTCGAAATGGTTATCGCCGGGGTCCGCGGAATCCTCGCGGGCGAGCATTACTCGATCATTATGCGGCGGATGACCGCCTTCCTTGGGA
>CAZINN010000143.1:0-2544 GCA_964540615.1 uncultured Treponemataceae bacterium
GCGGACTGCCTGATGTCAAAGATCGTGACGAATTGTGTGACAACTATATTGACATATTCCGGGTGTCAGCCCTCCTTTCGTGAAGATATTCGGTATGACTCCCCACTCAGGGAGAATATCCGCGCATGGTGCATAAGACGGTCGAGTAATGCCGTAGTCATGACTTCATCGCCCAGCAGCTCGGCCCAGGAATCAAAGCTTTTGTTGCTCGTCACAATGATCGAGGCTCGTTCATACAGTTCAGAGACAAACGTGAAAAAGAGGTTGGCCTCGGTGCGGGAAATCGGGGTGTAGCCGATTTCGTCGATGATGACGAGGTCGGATTTTGTTAGGCGCGAGAGCCGGAACTGGGCGGCGCGCGAGAGCTCGGCGCGGGTCAGGACTTTGATGAGCCCGGTCATGCGCTCGTAGCAAACCTTGTAGCCCTTCTCGACGGCGATATGGCCCAAGGCGATCGCGAGGTGGGTCTTTCCCAGCCCCGGCGGGCCGAAGAAGAGAACGTTGTCGTGGCGATCCACCCAGTCGCATTCGGCGAGTTCGAGGACGTCGCGCTGGGTAATGCCCGTAACACGGGCGAAGATAAAATCCTCGATCCGCTTACGGACGGGGAAATGAGCGCCGACGAGGTTGCGTTTGAGCCGGCGCTCGTTCCGGTCGCGCAGTTCGGTGTCAAGCACGCATTCGAGGAAGTCCCGATAGCTTACGCCGTCTGTCTGGGCGCGCTCGATAATCCGCTCGAGCCCTGCGGCGGCGCCGCGGAGTCTGAGCGACTCGAGTTTGCCCTTCGCGTCAACGAGTGCGCTCATGCCTGCCTCCCGTTCCGCGACACTGACTGTTCAAGCAGGTCCGCATACACGTCGAGCGACCGTGTCTGTACGACCGGTGGCGTGACACGCGTTCCGCCGGGCGTCGGCTGCGAGAACGCCGCCCGGGGTGCTTCCAGGACGCCGCCTTCCGCGATATAGGCGTCCAGGAGATCTTGAGCCGACCACAGATCCAGACCGGCGCAGCGCGCGAGTGCCGCCTCGAGCTTCGGGCGATCGACTCCCGCCGCGCAGAGCCGCTCAAGTCGCCGCGCATGCTCGCGGTAGTAGCGATGATAGGCGTTCCAATTCCCCTCGACAAAGCTCCGCCATGCGCTGCTGTCGGAATGATGCGCCAGAAGGCCATCGCGTAAGGCCCGAAGCGGCGCACCTCGGTCCGTATAGTGCGCGTCGTCGGTAACCGGCGCAGCCGCATCCCGCACAACCCGGTGCTCAGCGATCAGACACCCGCTCGTCGGATCGAAGACCAGAAGCCGTTCGCTCTGAAGCTCGATTTCGACCTCCCCGAGGCGATACTCGCTCGGAACCGAGTAGCGGACACCGCCTACCGCGATGAGGCTCTGCTTGTCGACGTTCCGTCGTTCTCGCGCCCCCGACCTTCGGAAAATCGACGCTCGGCAGGGCCGGAGCATCGGCTTTTCGTTCGCTTCGAAGTCTGAAAGCGGCATGAGCTTCGTCGCCTGGCAGATGCGTGCATTCGCCCTGGCCAGCCACCGCCTGAGCAGCACCCTAAGCTCGTCAAAGTCCGTAAAAGTCCGGCTCGAGAAAAAGTTGGTCTTCACGAACTTGACCGAGTTCTCGACTTTGCCTTTCGATTCCGGATCGGCCGCCCGGCATGCGTGCAGCGTGAATCCCTGCTCCGCTACGAACTCGGTGAAGGCCTGTGTGGTAACCAGGTCGCCGAGATTCTCTGCGATGAGCATCGTCCGATCCTGATCGAGTACGAGCGTCTCGGGCACGCCCCCAAAATACTCGAAGGCGTCCAGAAGATGGCCGATGACGTCGTGGGTCGTAAACGGTGTCGCCTGGGCGGCCACATAGCGATACCGACTCCGGGAAAGAACCACGACGACAAAGTACGCCTTGCCAAGATTCGTCGTTTCCTGTCCGAAATCAAGCTGTGCCTGCTTGCCATACGGAAGCGGCGCGACCGGCTTGTACTCACGTCCTTTGCCGCGCGGCAAAGCTCCCGAGGCCTTGAGATAGGCAAGGTAGTTCCTCAGGGTCCGCTCCGAGCCCGGAAGCGGGCCGTGTCGCTCAAGCAGGTAATCGTACATCCCCGACGAGTAGACCGGACGATTGGGATGAGTACGGTAAATCTCGAGAATCTCATCTCGATACTTGGCAAATGCCTTCCCTCGTTCGGCGGCGTTCTCTCGATACCGGAGATACTCCTCTTTGTCCATACGATAGTATTTTCGCACAGTCTTGCGATCGTGGCCAAGACTTCGGGCGATTTCGTTAATCGTCATCCCTCGGCTCTTCGCCTTCAAAATCATCTGGTACTGTTTCATGCTTATCATCTGTTGGACCGTCCGCTCGTAAGCATACCGGCCCCCCCGGGATGGGGAATTCTGTTTACCAGGTCACTGGGGAATTCTGTTTACCATTTCCACTTTATACTAGATGCAAATTGCGCGCCAAGCCCGCTTCGCGGGTCAAGCGAATGTTAGAATGACGCCTTCGGCGCGCGAGGATAAAAGAAGAAATGGATCAATTA
>CAZINN010000144.1:0-2514 GCA_964540615.1 uncultured Treponemataceae bacterium
GGGGGAGGGGTCCACGCGGGTAATCCTGTCGCCGGAGGCTCTCCTGTGACGGTGACGCCGCCGAATGTCGCCGAACCCGCATCGGAAAGGCTCGGACCGGGCGGCGGCTCGACACGGGCGGATTCGGGTAGTTTGACGAGGCGATAGTCGATTTCGAGGACCATACCGGCGGTTTTGACGCTCGGGCTGAAGTTGAGACGCGCCTCTCCTCCTGCTTCGAGCGATAGTTTTTTATCACCAATCGCCCCTTGAGGAAGACTCTTTTCCCAGGAGTTCGCTAGTGCGGGATCGAGCTCTTGCTTCGAGGAGGATACGCGTTCGATCATTTTCAGATCGAGTCCGAGTTTGACGGCGTCCCCTTCGAAGCCGAGCCTGTTCTCGGCCCCTGTCTTGAGCGATTCGATGACGAGCGATCGTGTATCTGTCTTGATTGAGACGACCTGGGCCCTGAGAAGATCGCCGCCTTTCCGGGTCAGCGCATCGGCGAATTCCTGAAGAGTGCCGCCTGAAAAGCGCAATTCGACGCGTTTCTGTCCGACGGTGAAGGCGTAGCTCCCCGCCGGGACTTTATACTCTTTAGGAAGCTCGGACGAGAGAAAGCGATCGGCCGCGGCCGCCTGTTTGACGAGGACGGTCCTGGTCTGCTCGAGCGCCTGGCGGGTCGCGGTGGCTGTAAGGACCTCCTCATTCGAGGATTTCGCGATTCGTTCATTGAATGGATTGCGGAAGGAATACAGACCCTCGGCGTTTTGCCGGAGCGTCGTGAGATTTTTGTTGAAATCCGTCCAGACGGATTTTTGGGTCTCGAGAGCCTTTATCTGCTCCGCCGTCTTGTCGCGGGGGATCCTCTCGGCCTTCATGAGGCCTTCTATGAGCTTCTGAGTGCCGTATTTATCGGTCCCGGTTCCGGGAATGGTGATGTCGGACATCAGCGCCTCGAGGATACGCCGCCGTAGCGACGCCTTGACTCCGCGGCGGCACGGCGCACGCTTCCGCGGCGGCCGCACGGATGGGAGCTAGGCCGACTCGTCGAACAACAGGCCTATGACCTCGCGGATGCGCTCGTAGACCTGCTGCAGTTCGGAAGGCGGAATCTCCCTTACGATCTTATCGGTGCCGTTTTCGATGACCTTGACGACGATCTGATCAAGCTTCTCGTTGAGGCTGAACGACAATCGCGTATTGAAGGTTACGCTCATCTGCTGCAGATCGTTGACAGCCTTGACGAGGCTGACCTGGGGGCGGGCCTCCTCCGTTCCGGGCAAGGTCAGCTGAGATTGCTGATGTTTTCCCCCTTCGTAGTATTGTGGGGGAGCGGTCTGTATGGACGATACGTCGAGAGCCATATAAGCCTCCGACAGTGTTTGAAAAAAGCGGGGGAGGGGCGCGATCCACCCCCGCCGGGCTTTTGTCCCGCCGTAGTCCGCATGGCTACGCTATGCGTTCCCGGCGATGGGACCCTGGGGAATCCGAGAGAAGACGTCCAGAAGTCTCTCGTCACCCCATTCAGCGAACGGTTATCCGTCAGCCGAGAAGAGTCATCACGTTCTGAGCGCGGGTGTTGGCCTGGGCGAGCATCGCGCTGCCGGCGCGGTCAAGAATCTGGTTCTTGACGTAATTGACCATTTCGCTCGCCATATCGGTGTCGCGGATGCGGCTCTCGGCGGCCTGCAGGTTCTCTGCGGCGATGGCCACGCCCTTTGACGCCATCTCGAAGCGATTCTGGTACGCACCGAGGTCGGCCCGCTGTTTGGAAACGATTTTCAATGCATTGTCGACGGTACCGATGGCCTTGTTGGCTGCTTCGGGATCCTGGATCGAAATCTGCTCGGTGGACCCCTGTGCGCCCTGAAGACCGAGCGCCTGGGCGGTCATCGTGCCGATGTAGACGCGCTCGTTCTGATCCATGTTCGCGCCTACCTGGAATTGCATTACCTGGTTGCCGTCCTTGGCGAAGCGGCCGGTCAGAATGTTCATGCCGTTGAACTGGGCATGGCTCGCGATCCGGTTGATCTCGTCGACCAGCTGGGAAACCTCGACCTGGATCTGCATGCGGTCCTCGGCGCTGTAGATGCCGTTGGCGGACTGCACGGCCAGCTCTCGGATTCTGTGAAGGATGTCCTGCGATTCCTGCAGATAACCTTCCGATGTCTGGATGAACGAGACGCCGTTCTGAATGTTCCTGGTGGCCTGGTTGAGACCGCGGATCTGGCTGCGAAGCTTTTCGGATACCGCGAGGCCGGACGCGTCGTCGCCCGCCCTGTTGATGCGCATACCGGAGCTGAGCTTTTCGATGTCTTTCGCGATCTCGAGGCCGGTGTTGCCGAGCGTACGATTCGCGTACATCGCGCTCAAGTTGTGATTAATGATCATGTGACCCTCCTTGAGGTAAGCCGTGGCGGCCTTCCATAGCCGCCCTGGTTCCTTGCGCGCACGTCGACCGGGGAAGGGGGCTAAAACGCGCCGCCCCCGTCCGTTCGTCCCCGCGCGGCAAGGAGCGCGCCCCTTCTGCAG
>CAZINN010000145.1:0-2296 GCA_964540615.1 uncultured Treponemataceae bacterium
GCCCCTGCGGCGTCTATCTCGCCCGCGTTATACGAACGAAGCTGAGCCGCGGCACGAGGTTCGTCGTGCTCGAAGGCGGGGTGAACCACCTCCTGCGGCCTCTGCTCACGGGACAGGCCTTCCCCGCGAGTCTCCCCGGCAAAACGGGACCGCTCGCGCCCTGCACTCTCACAGGTCCGCTCTGCACCTCGCTCGACAGGCTCGGCGAAGTCCATATTCCGGAACCGCAGGCAGGGGATCTCGTTATGCTCGGCCAGGCGGGCGCCTATGGCTTCACCGAATCGATGAACGCATTTCTCAGTCATCCGCAGGCGGCTGAAATCTGGCTCGAGGAGTCTCTTCTGCGGCGGGGGCGGGCGTGATCGACGAACCCGCTCAAGAGAATAGCGGCTCCGACAAACGAAGGGCGGCGCGATCCGCGGCCGCAGTCCTTGTCATCCTGATCGCGGCCGGAACAGGGGCGGGCTTCGCAGTAGTCGGCTCAATCAAGAATCCGGCCGAGGCGGCTGGGATCTCGGGACATGGGCCCGCAGGTGAGGCCGTCGGGAAGGCCGTCTCGCAGAAGTCCACCCTCTCTTCAACCGCCTCTTTAGCCCCTTCGAAGCTGTCCGCATCGGACCCTGAATCCGCGGAGAAGGCCGCGGTCGAAATCGTACGCGCGGCGATGAACAACAAGGGGAAACGCGGCGAAAAAAACATCGAGGCCGCGTTCCCGAGCGGCCGCGAAATCATGGCTCTTCTTGCGCTCGACCGTGACATCGAAGATTATCGAGCCCACTCCACCTTGAAAGGAGCAACGGGCCGCTACTATCGCGAACAGATCCAGCTTTGTCTCGGCATCCGCCCTCTGCGAACAGTCTACGAGCGCGCCTTCGCCGCAGCCCAGGCCGAGCTCTCGGGGGGGAAAACCGAAGAGCCCGCAATGAGCCCCCGGAAACTCGCTCTGTATCTCGCCAAGGCGCCCTCTCCCTTCACCAAAGCCGATTACTGGTTCGCTTCGAAAAGCGAATTGAAATACGCCCACCCCTACGCTCTCGACGTCTTCTTCAAGCGCTTCACGCGCGAAAACGGGGCGCACACCGGTCCGAAAATCCGCGCGCTCTACCCCGGTATCGTGGTCGCCGCAGCCGGCGACTGGGAGGGCGGCGCAGGAGCGGCCTCGTACATCCGCGGCGGCCTGAGCCCCGCCGCGGGCAACGGCGTCGTCGTCTTCGATCGCATAACGCGCAGGTATTATGTGTACCTGCACCTCAAAGAAATCGCCGTCGAGGTCGGCGATATCGTCAAGGCGGGCGAGGTTCTGGGCAGGGGCGGCAATACCGGCATGAACGCCAGGCGGCCCGACCACGGCGGCCATGTTCACATCGAGATATTCGACTGCGGACGCGGCACGGCCCTCCGCGGCGCTGAGATACTCGATATTATTAAGCGTTGAGCCCGATATCCGCCGCGGCCTCGCGCACAACACGCGGTAAGCTTCGATCCGCCCCTTCATAAATCGCGCGCCGTCATTGAAAACAAGCAGGGAGGAGCTATACTTTTACTGACGGCCTCTGCGCCGGTAGGAGGACTTCATGAGAAGATCGATCATCCTTGTATTGATACTAGTTTTACTATCAGTAGGTGCATTTGCTCAGGTCACTCTGTCCGATTTTCAATCGGCCTTCGAGGGCTTCGCCAGTGACATGGCCGGCACCCTCGCCGTCAACTCGACGATCGGCTCCAACTGGTCGGACGCTTACATCGGAAGCTTCCCGCACTTCGGCGCGGGGCTCGCGGCCGGAGCGGCCTTCGCGAATGCCGATTCGGCTAAAACATTGTTCAGCGCCATGGGAGGGAGCCTCCCCTCGGCGCTCGACAGCCTCGGTATTCCGATCCCGGCGGCCGTCTTGACCGCCAAGATCGGCATCCCCTTCCTTCCCATCGACGTCGGCATTAAAGGCGGCTACATCCCGCCCTCGGTCGGCCAGGCCATCAACGCCTCGAGCGGCATGAGCGTCGACTACACCAACATCGGCATCCAGGTCCGCTACGCCGTCCTCAAGCAGAATATTTTGCTTCCAAATATCAGCATCGGCCTTTCCTACAACTACCAGAAGGGAAGCATCACGGCGCCCTCCGGGATAGGATCTCAATCATTTACCACAACGACAGATCAGGGTCCGACGACGATCACCGCCTCCGATCCACAGATCAGCCTCGCCTGGAGTTCCAATGTCTTCGATGTCACGCTCCAGGTCAGCAAGAAGCTGCTCTTCGTCATTCCCTATCTCGGGGCCGGTTATACCTTTGGTAC
>CAZINN010000146.1:0-2273 GCA_964540615.1 uncultured Treponemataceae bacterium
GCTATCGTCTTGCCGTTGACCGTCATCGCGGAGCCGTCGACGAGTCCCTTCTTCAAGAGTTCCTTGACGACCGCGAAGACGCCGCCGGCCTCATGCAGATCGCTGACATGGTGCGGGCCCGAGGGCGCGAGGTGGCAGAGATTGGGCGTCCGCGCCGCGATCTCGTTCGCCATGTCGAGATTGAGTTTGACGCCCGCCTCGTGCGCGATGGCCGGCAGATGGAGCATCGAGTTGGTGCTGCAGCCCAGGGCCATGTCCACGGCGAGAGCGTTGCGGAACTGCCGCTCGTTCAGAATGTCGCGCGGCCGCGGGCCTATTTCGAGCACGCGCATGACGAGTTCGCCCGCGCGCTTCGCGAGCCGTATGCGCTCGGCCGTGACCGCGGGCACGGTGCCGTTGCCCGGCAGCCCCATGCCGAGTATCTCTGTCAGGCAATTCATGCTGTTGGCCGTGAACATTCCTGAACAGGAGCCGCAGCCCGGGCAGGCCGCGTCCTCGTAGAGCCCGAGTTCGGTTTCGTTCATTGTTCCGACGCTCGCCTTGCCCACGGCCTCGAAGACCGAATTGAGATCGATGTCGGAGCGGCGGAGCCGGCCGGGCATCATCGGACCGCCGGAAACAAAGACAGCCGGAAGATTGAGCCGCGCCGCGGCCATGAGCATGCCGGGTATAATCTTGTCACAGTTAGGAACGAACACGAGCGCGTCGAAGGCGTGCGCCATCGCCATGCTTTCGATCGAATCGGCGATGAGCTCGCGCGAAGCGAGCGAGTATTTCATGCCCTCGTGCCCCATCGCGATACCGTCGCAGACGCCGATGGAGGGGAACTCGATCGGCGTCCCTCCTGCGCTCCGCACGCCCGCCTTTACGGCCTCGGCGATGGTTCGCAAATGTATGTGGCCCGGGATAATCTCGTTGAACGAATTGACGACGCCGACCAGAGGCCGCTTGATCTCCTCGTCGGTGTAGCCCATGGCCTTGAGCAGGGACCTGTGGGGAGCCCGGGCGACACCCTTCTTTATGACATCGCTTTTCACTTTCCCCCTCCTCGTATCGCTTCGACGACTTTCTCGGCCATTTCGCGGGTTCCGATGACTTTTTCATTACTCGCCCCCGAGGCGATGTCGGCGCAGCGCCAGCCTGCGTCGAGGACCGAGGAGACGGCGGCCTCGACCGCCTTCGCCTCCTCCTCGCGGCCGAGAGAATAGCGCAGGAGCATGGCCGCGGAGAGAATTGTGGCGAGCGGATTCGCCTTGTTCTGGCCCGCGATATCCGGCGCCGAGCCGTGGATCGGCTCGTACAGCCCCGGCGAAGCTCTGCCGTCCGGCCGCTTTCCGCCTATGCTTGCGCTCGCGAGCATGCCGATCGAGCCGGTGATCATGCTCGCCTCGTCCGAAAGGATGTCGCCGAACATGTTGCTCGTTGCTATGACGTCGAATTGCCGCGGATTTTTGACGAGCTGCATCGCGGCGTTGTCCACGTACATAAACGAAAGCTCGATCTGGGGCCATGAAGGCGCCATGGCTTGGGCGGTCTCTCGCCAGAGTCTCGAGGACTCGAGGACATTCGCCTTGTCGACGACACAGAGTTTCCGTCTACGTCCAGCCGCTGCCTCGAAGCCGACGCGGAGGATGCGCTCTATTTCCGCTTTCGAATACCGTTCGGTGTCCCAGGCCGACTGCCCGTCCGGACTCCGACCGCGCTCACCGAAATAGATGCCCCCTGTGAGTTCGCGCACGATGAGGATGTCGAGTCCCCCCTCGACGATCGAAGGGCGTAGGGGGCAAGCACCTGCGAGTTGGGGGAACATGAATGCCGGGCGCAGGTTCGCGTACACCCCTAAGGCCGAGCGTATACCGAGGAGCCCCGCCTCAGGCCTGAGATGACCGGGTAGGTTATCCCACTTGGGCCCGCCCACTGCCCCGAGAAGCACCGCGTCGGAGGCCTTGCAGGTCTCGATCGACGACTCCGGCAAAGGCACGCCGAATGCGTCGATCGCCGATCCGCCCATGGGCGCCTCCTTGTATTCGAGCTCGAAGGAGTATCGCGCGGCGATCGCGTCGAGACTAGCGAGCGCCGCGTCGACGACGTCGGGACCGATTCCGTCTCCGTGTATCGTAGCAATCCTGTACTTCATCACATCCCCCTGCTGCTATGCGAACTCTTCTTCACGTATTAAAGATAGGTCTTGTACCTCTTCTCGATGTCGTTGATCAGCTTGTATTCGATCGAATCGACCAGGGCGATGTAGCTCGCCTCGATGATGTCGGTCG
>CAZINN010000147.1:0-1906 GCA_964540615.1 uncultured Treponemataceae bacterium
TTTCGCTGCCGAGAAGTTCGGCGGCGGTATCGCGGTGCCGCTTGAGCATGTTTCCAAGGATGTCGAGGGCCTCGTTCACGTTTCCGGCGAGGGCCGCCCGGCCCGCCGCGAAGAGCGAGTCGGTCACGCCCGAAAAGGCGGACAGCACGAGAAGAACACCATGTTCGGCGTACTCCCGCGCGAGAGCGGCGACGCCGCGGAGCCTCTCGGCGTTGGCGACGGATGTGCCGCCGAATTTCATGATGACAGGACCGGTCATATTCACCCCTTCGTTATGCTTCATTCGCAAGCCTCCGAGTAATGGAGGCCTATCTTCCTGAAAAGTTCGATGCCCGCCGAAAGTTCCTCGGCGCCGAGTTCTTCGACACCCGTATGCGCCAGTTCGCGCCTTCCCGGGCCGCAGAGTATGGCATCCGCATCCGGCGCAAGAGCGCGCAGCGCGACTAAATCTGAGCCGAAGGGCACGGGGGCGGCCGAGAATCCCTTGGGGACGTCAAAATACGCCCAGCCTTCCTCGACGAGGACCTCGAGCCTGCCGCGCGGCGGCCGCGCCGATTCGAGCGCTTCTTTGAGCCTCCCGCCGGGCACCGTCCTGAGGGCGAGTTCCGCCTCTGCGTAGTCGGCGACCACATTCGAGGCCCGTCCGCCCTTGAGGAGCCCCAGGTTCCAGACTTCGGGACCCAACTCGGGGTCGGAAACGAGTTCGATGCTCCGAATGGCTTCGATCCAGTCCATCATCGCGACCAGGGCGTTCTCGCCGAGCTCGGGCGTGGCGCCGTGGGCGGCCCTGCCTTCGCACGTTAGGCGAACTCGAAGGAAGCCCTTCTGTCCGGTCGCGAGGACGCAGTTCGTGGGCTCGCCGTTGACGATCGCGCGGAGCGAGGAAAACCGCGGCTTGAGACTGACAGCCGCCGCCGCGCCGATCGAGTCGGTCTCCTCCCCCGCGACGCCGAGCCAGGCGAGACTCCTGATGCCGCGGTCGAGGAGGAGCTCGATCGCTCCGAGCTGAGCGGCGATCTGCCCCTTGGCATCGCAGGCGCCACGGCCCTGCACGCTTTTTTCAGAATGGTGGAGGGGAATATCGGGAGGAACGACATCGAGATGGGTGGTGAAGAGGATGCGAGGTTCGCCCCAGAGCGCGAGCAAGTTCGCCCGACCTTCGCCCAGGGGTAAAACCTCGACTGATGCGCCCAGGCGCGTCAAATCGGAGCTGAGGAGGGGGATGAGGGCCGCCTCTCTGCCGGCGGGCGTGTACGTGGCGCAGAGCTCCGCCAAAAAATCCAAGGCTCTGCGTTCCACGGATTGAAGGCTGATCATGGAAGGACCTCCAATCCGATGGAGATCCCGAAACCGGATCCGCGGTCACGCCGACTACAGTCCTCCTCGACATGGGAACTGCGGCGTGTGGAGCCGATTCCGATGGCGCTCCGCGGACTGTGGCGTCCGCGACAGCCGTAGGGTGTTAGCCGCTACGTCCAAGGCAGGCTCGAGGCGCGAGCTTCTGCCCTTCGGCGATCCTCCCCTTTTGACCGGCTTCGCAGGGCCGCCTGCCCTCGACCGGTCTACTCATGGGGATCGCTCCTCCAATCGGTAGAGCCGACCATAGCACAATCCGACTGAGCGCGCAAGGGGCGCCCGACAGCGCGCGGCTCGCGAACAGCGACGAATGGCACGCGCCGGAGGTCCGCGTACCGCGCGGTACGCGCCCCTCAGCCCGATCGGCCCTCGATGTAGGCGGCCATGCGGGCGAAGCCGCTGCGCAGCCTGTCTTCGCTCAAGGCACCGTAGCCTATGAGGAGACTGTCGTTCGACGACAGCTCAGGCAGGATCGAGAACGAAGTCGAGCGCGAGGCGATGAAGCCCCAGCTCGTCGTTTCTGTCCGCGCGAATTTCCGCGGCAGTCCCC
>CAZINN010000148.1:0-1906 GCA_964540615.1 uncultured Treponemataceae bacterium
AAGGACATCTTGGCAACTTTCGCCGCAACAAAGGCATCTCGTTCTTGGGACATCGTCTATCTCCTTCGTACGATTTACACTTATCCGGCGCGGACGACCGACTCAGCGACCACCCCGACCCGGCGGCTTTGTTCATTTATGTAAGTTCTTTATATAAAAAGACTTACAATAAACTGCACAGAGCCTATTCACACGATGGACACGATACTCTTTCCTTTAGAGTCTGATCATCGGGGAGAATACCGATATTTTCATCGGCCAATCAACCTACGAGTGTCGGGAAAATACCGGCTTTGTACGATCGTTTGATTTTTCGTCAAACGAAGAAATCATACAGGTTGACCTTATCAAAACGCACTTCACGCAAGGGAATGACAAGCGAACATTAACCCAAACGGATTTATAGAGGTTCCCAGCAAACATTTCATGGTTTCTAATTCCCCAAACCTATGCTAACGTTTGAAATATGCCAATCGATAGCTTTACCCCTGTCGATCGTATGATTTTAAGAAACCCCGAAGCAATATCGGCCTATGCCAATCCGACGCGGATGGCCATTCTCTCGATTTTAGCCGAGGATGAATCCACTCTGAGCATGGTCGCAGAAAAACTGGGGACAAGCGCGGCCAATCTGTATCATCATATCCGCAAGCTTCTTGGAGCACGACTCATCGTCCTTGTCGAGACACGCGCCACCGCAAAGAATGTCGAGAAGTACTACCGGGCGAGCGCATATTCGTACTCGATCGATTTCGGCGGCACGGGCGGCCTTTCTCGAAAGCACGATGGCGCAGTCCTCCGCGATGAGCTCGCGGCCGCTATTGAGAGATGCGGCGCCGCGGCAGGGGAAAAGGCCTTCGTTCGCCTAAGGTCTGCACGCATCGACTCGGACCAGGCTGCTGAGTTTCGCGCGGCACTTGAGAGACTTCTACACGAGTTCACTGCGAAAGACACCGAGGAGGGAGAACCTTATTCCCTCGGCATTGCGTTTTTTCCGAAGCCGTAGATCGAGTTTGCAGGACCATAGCCAAACGCATTCCGGGGCTATCCAAAGCGCTCGCGGGAAAAGCTACATGTGCGTAGGGAAAAACAACGCGTACAAGGTATTGTGACTTTCTTTCGTTTTATTCCATACTCAGCATGTCCTCAGGAGGGTTCGTGATATGTGCGGTATCTTCACCATCCTCGATATAAAGGGCGACCCTGTAGAACTGCGGAAGCTCGCGCTCAACAGGGTCAAGCGCCTCAGGCACCGCGGTCCGGACTGGAGTGGAGTCTACTCGGATGATCACGCGGTCATCTGCCACGAAAGACTCGCCATCGTCGATGTGACTCACGGCGCTCAGCCGCTCATCGACAAAGCGACCGGCCGCGTGCTGGCTGTGAACGGCGAGATTTACAATCACGCCCGCCTCCGCGCGGAGAAGCTTCATAAACCGCACGAGTTCCAGACCGAATCGGACTGCGAACCCATTTTGTATTTATACGACGAGTACGGCCCCGAATTCGTCAAGATGCTGAACGGCATCTTCGCCTTCGTCATTTACGATCCTCGCGATGGTGATTATTTTATCGCGCGCGATCACATCGGAATCAATCCGCTTTACTGGGGGCGTGACGGAGAAGGCAATGTCGTCGTCTCGTCCGAGCTCAAGGCGATATACGATGTGTGCCCGAAGGTCGAGGTTTTCCCGCCGGGACACTATTACAAGGCGAACGAGGGGAAGCTCACAAAATGGTACAACCCGAACTGGGCCGCGCCCGGCTTCATACCGAAGGGTGAGGCCGATCTCGACCGCCTGCGCGAGGCCTTCGAGGCCGCCGTGAAGCGCCAGCTCATGTGCGATGTTCCCTACGGCCTTCTCATATCCGGCGGGGTCGATTCATCGCTCGTCGCCGCCGTCGC
>CAZINN010000149.1:0-1851 GCA_964540615.1 uncultured Treponemataceae bacterium
GAAAAGAACATCATCCACGAGCGCTTGAGTATCTCGCCGAAGAGCCCTCGATCGAGTCTGAAAAGCTGCCGCGGGGGGAAAGAGAAGCTCGGTTTCTTGACTGAAACGATAATAAAAAACGAAGCCGCCTCGGCGAGGCGGGCGATGTCGGTCGCGATGGCCGCACCGGCGACCTCGAGGCGGGGGGCGCCGAGGTTGCCGTAGATGAGCACCCAGTTGAGGAAGGTGTTCGCGAGCGCGGCTGCCGATGAGACGATGAGCGGGCTGCCCGTCTTCCCTATGTCCCGGAACGATGAGCTGAGCGCTCCCGAGAGGGCAAAGGGAATGAAACTCGGGCAGACCGATCTGAGATACCGCGCTCCCTCCTCGATGATCGGAGCTCGTTCGGCATTGCCTATGAGCATAAGGCCGATGAGACTTTCCGCGGACAGGAGGCAGAGCGCGGTGTATGCAACAGCGACGGCGGTGGCGATGAGAATCTTGAACCTCAGCGATTGCCGCATACCCTCGGCGTCGCCGGCCCCGCGGTGCTGGGACAGAAAGATACCGCCCGCCATGCACGCGATGTTGACGAGGACGATGTAGACGAAATTGAGCTGATTGGCGACATTGACGGCGGCCATTTTCACGTCGCCCAGGCCGGCCACCATGAAGTTGTCCACCAGGGAGACCAAGCTCGTGATCAGGGCCTGGAGCATGACTGGAACGGCGATGCCCAGGGCCTCGCGATAGAAGGACGCGGGACCGAAGCGCGGTCTTCCGATCATGTAGTTCATGTCGGGCCGCCGATCACAAGACAGTCTGCGAGCCGATCTCGACGACGCGGTCGGGCGGGAGCCGGAAGAAATCGGTAGGACTCACGGCGTTATAAAAAAGAAACGCGAAGAGACGCTTCCTCCACCTCGCCATGCCGTTTTTCGCGCCGATCACGATGGTTTCGCGGCCGAGGAAGTAGGTTGTCTTCATCGGATTGTTGACGAAGCCGGGAATCTCGACGAGGTCCATCGCTTTTGGAACGTCCGGCGTCTCGCTGTAGCCGAAACGCAGGATCGCGTGCCAGATGCCGCCCTCGTGGCCGACGACGCTGGCCCGCTCCGATTCTTCGACGCGGGGATGATCCGTGGTCTGGACCGAAAGTATGATCGTAAGTTCGTGAAGCACCTTGTTGTGCTTGAGGTTGTGCAGGAGGGCCTTGGGTATGCCCTTGGGATCGGCGGTCAGGAAAACAGCCGTCCCGGAAACGCGCTTCGGCGGATCGAGGGCGAGGCTCGACGCGAACACCTCGGGAGCCATCCTGAATGTCTCGATTTTCTTGCCGAAGAGCGTGCGGCCGTCCATCCAGGTTTTCATAAGGATGAAAAGGATAGTCGCAAAGGCGACGACGACCCATCCCCCGGTCACGAGCTTGGCCGCATTGGAGAGGAAGAAGGTCGTGTCTATGGCGAGGAATACGAGGGCGACGGGTATCAACACGAAAAGGCTTACGCGCGAGGCCTTGCGCGACAGGTAGATCATGAGGCAGGTGGTCATGAGCATGTCCACCGTCACCGCGATGCCGTAGGCGTTGCCGAGTCCCCCCGAGGACTTGAAGCCCAAAACGAGACCGATGGTCCCGAGCATGAGGAGCCAGTTGACGAGCGGGACATAGACCTGTCCGATCTTCTCGTTCGAGGTGTGCCTGACCTGGACGCGGGGCCAGAAACCGAGTTGAACGCTCTGCCTTGCCAGCGAGAAGGCGCCGGAAATGACCGCCTGCGAAGCTATCGCCGAGGCCATGGTCGCGAGGATGACGAGGGGGTAGCCCGCCCACTGGGGGGCCAGGAGATAAAAAAGATTACCGGTCTCGCCGGG
>CAZINN010000150.1:0-1808 GCA_964540615.1 uncultured Treponemataceae bacterium
CTCCGCGAGGCGGGCGCGGCGGGCCTCGGCGAGGCAGTACCTGTGGCGCCTCACTTCGAGGTCCGCGTCGATTCCGATCGGGGGGGCCTGGCCTGCCCCTTCGGCGACAAGGGCGGCGTCCGAAAAACCGTAACGACCGTCCTCAACAAGAAACTCGGCAGAAGCATAAGGTACACAGACTTGAATATTCACATGATCGAGGCGCACGGCTTCTACGAGGGGAAAGGCTCGCCCTTCAGGCTGGAGATAGCCGATCTGGCCCAAATCCTCGAGATCGAGGGCGGAGCGTGAGCGTCGAAGCCGCACTCAGGACCGACGGTCTTCATTGCGCGTCCTGCATCTACGCCGTGGAACGTCTCGGGATGAAGATCCGCGGCGTCGAGGATATCCGCATCGACGCAGCCTCGGGCAGGATCCACGTGGTCTATAACGGCGAGAGCCGGGTCATAGAGGAAATACGAGAGCTCGTGCGGCGTCTCGGTCATAGCGCCTATCCCGCCTAGGAAGGATGCCCGAGGCGGGCTTTTACTTGAAACCAGCCGCCCTATCCGGTACTATCGTTCCACCGGACCTGCTCGTGGAAATGCGGTATCCGCATTGCGACATTCTCATACAGGAAGGACGAATATGAAGCGACAACTTTCAATGCCGTTCTGGTGCGTAAAGAGCACCTGCGGTGATCCTTTCGGCGGCTCCGTCATGGATTCCATCACCGCCGTCGAGGCCTGCGAGATCCTCTGCGACGCCAAATCCAAGGGGCTCATCGATTTCACCTCGACCCACGACGACGACATCGTCGCCTGGGACCCGATGAATCCCATGGACGACCAGGATCCGAGCAGTCCCTGCTACAAGACCCTCCGCACTCTCAAGGACATGATGGACAAGGTCGGCCTCAAGATGAAGATGGTCACCTGCAGCCTGCACGGAGACAAGATCTTCCGCAACGGCGGCCTGACCAACCCCGATCCCGAAATCCGCGCCCTCGCCGCGCAGAAGGTCATGCGCACCCTGCGCATCGGCAATTTCTTCGGAGCCGAGTACTTCACCTACTGGGTCGCGCGCGACGGCTTCGAGTGCCAGTTCGCCGTCGACTGGGCCAAGGCCTACAAGTACATCGAGCAGGGCCTCAACCTCGCGACCCGCTACATCAAGGAGAACAAGCTCTCCATCAAGTACTGCACCATCGAGCCCAAGCCCAACGAGCCGCGCGGCGAGATGTTCCTCGCCACCACCGGCCACGCCCTCGGCCTCATCTCCAGACTCGAAGATCCCTCGATGTGGGGCGTCAACCCCGAGCTTCTGCAGCACGAGGGCATGACCAATCTCTCCGCCTGCAACGCCGCGGGCATGGCGATCAACGCCGGCAAGCTCCCCTTCCTCCATGTCGGCAACCAGAAAGCCGGCCAGTTCGACAACGACAACCCGGTGCTCACCGGCATGGACGGCCTCAAGGAGATGGTCAGTCTCTTGTGGATTCTCGAGAAGCTCGGCTGGAAGGGCCACATCGAGTTCGACAACCATGTCCTGCGCACCGACGCGGCCCCCGGCGAGAAGAACAAGATTCAGGTCCGCAAGGACTTCATAAAGTTCAACGTCGAGAGTTACCGCCTGGCCGAGAAGAAGGCCGAGGAACTTGCGGCGAACAAAGAGCTCGACAAGGTCCGCGCGACGGTCCTCGGCAAGACCTCGCCCGTCGCGGATCTGCTCGACAAGTACGATCTCAAGGCCATCCAGGCTGCGAAGATCGACTACGCGAAGCTGAACGAGACCGTGACCTCGAACGCCGCGATCGATTTCGCCTTCAA
>CAZINN010000151.1:0-1773 GCA_964540615.1 uncultured Treponemataceae bacterium
CGGTCGCCTTCCCGAATCCCGAGGAGGCGGCCGCGCTCAAACTCGCCCTCGAACTCGGCGCGCGGGAGAAGGCCGACGTCGTCATGGCCACCGATCCGGACGCCGACCGTCTGGGCGTCGCCGTTCCGGACGCGGATGGAGGCTTCAGGCTGATAACGGGGAATCAGCTCGGGGCCCTCCACGCTGATTATATTTTATTGACACGAACCGAACTCGGTCTCATGCCGCCGCGTCCGGCGACGGTCAAGACCATCGTCACCACCGATCTACAGGCGCGCATCGCCGAAAAATACGGCGCGACATGCTTCGAATGTCTGACCGGCTTCAAGTGGATCGCCGACCTTATGCGTCGCTTCGAGCGCGAGGGATACGACTTCGTCTACGGCACCGAGGAAAGCTACGGCCACCTCGTCGAACTCGAGGTCCGCGACAAGGACGGCATCTCCGCGGCCGCCCTGACCGCCGAGATGACATTGTACTGGCGGTCGAAGGGCAAGAGCCTCCTCGACCGCCTCGAAGAGCTGTACCTAGAGCACGGCTACTACGAGGAGCGGAGCGTCAACAAGTACTTCGAGGGTCCGAGCGGCATGGACGTCATGAAGGGCATCATGGAAGGCTATCGGGCGAATCAGCCTGAGAGTTTGGGAGGCCTCAAGGTCGCCCGCATCCGCGACATAAAAACCGGCCTCGAGTGGCCCGCGGGCCGAAAGGACGATGCGCTCAAAATCGACCTTCCCTCGAGCGATGTCATTCAATGGATCCTCGAGGACGGCACCAAGGTCACGGTGAGGCCTTCGGGCACCGAACCGAAGATCAAGTACTATGTGCTTCTGCGGAGCGAGGTCGGAGGCGCCGCAAACCTTTCAGCGGCCAGAGCCCAGGCCGGCGCCAAGGCCGCGGCGATCATCGCCGACATCCGCAGGGTCATAGGCGAGTGAGCTACCTCGCCCTCGACTTCGAGACCACGGGTCTGTATCCCGCCATCCACAGGGTCGTCGAGATCGGAGCTCTTCGCTTCCGACTGGGACAGGACGGCGAGCCGATCGAGGAGGCGCGCTTTGCAAGCCTCGTCGATCCAGGAGTTCCCATACCCGATGACGCTCGCGCGATCCACGGTATATCGAACGCCGACCTCTCGGGCGCGCCGCCCTTCAGCACCGTGGCCTCGGCCCTGCTTACACTCGCAGAAGGCTCGGTCATAGTTGCGCATAACGCGTCATTCGACCTCTCGTTCCTCGACGCGGAACTCGGCCGCCTGGGGATGAGGCGGGCATCGGGCGAGACCGTCGACACCGTCGTCCTCGCCCGCCGGGCCTTCCCGGGACTCAAAAGCTATAAGCTCGGAGCCCTCGCCTCGGCCTTGGGCATTACGCCGGGTCTTCAGCACCGCGCCCTCGACGACGCCTGGACCTGCATGCACATTTACGCCGTCTGTACGCGCCGTCTGTGCGCAGCGCCTGTGCGCGCAGACTAGGCGCGCTCAGAGCGAGGTGACGAGGGGCGCACCCTCGCCCAATGAGGCGCGAACCTGGGCCATCCAGGCGGCGATGGGTATTTTCTGCGGGCACTTGTCCTCGCAGAGGCGGCAGCCGACGCAGCTCGCGGCCCGCTCGTCGACCGCCGCGAGCCCCAGCTTGAGAGCGGTCGCCATCCAGCCGTAGTCGCCCCGCGCTTTCTCGGGCTTGTCGAAACGAATGCCGTCATTGTAAATCCCGAAATTGCGCGGAATATCCACGCCGTTGGGGCAGGGCATGCAGTAGCGGCAGGCGGTGC
>CAZINN010000152.1:0-1719 GCA_964540615.1 uncultured Treponemataceae bacterium
AGAGCGAAGTCATTTCCGTCGTCAGCACGCTGAACGCCGATCCCCGTGTCCACGGAATTCTTGTACAGATACCCCTGCCTAAGGGCCTCGATGAACGCCGAATCATCGCAGCGATCGACCCGGAGAAGGACATGGACGGGCTTACGCCCGAAAACATGGGCCGCCTCGTGCTCGAAGAGCCCGGTTACCTGCCCTGTACGCCCGCCGGCGTCATCGAGCTTCTCAGGCGGACGGGCGTAGAAACCCGGGGCGCCCGCGTCGTGATCGTGGGCAGGTCGAGTCTGGTGGGCCGGCCGCTCGTGAATCTCATGCTGAGGAAATCGGTCAACGCCACCGTCACCGTATGCCATACCGGGACCCGCGATCTCGCCGCGCGCTGCCGCGAGGCCGATATTCTCGTGGCCTGCGCAGGCTCGCCCGAGTTCATCCGCGGCGATTGGATCAAAACGGGAGCCTGCGTGATCGATGTCGGTATGTCGCGGGTCGAGGATGCCTCCGCGAAGCGCGGCTATCGCCTGGTCGGCGACGTGGCCTATGAGGAGGCCGCTCAGGTCGCCGGATGGATCACCCCGGTGCCGGGCGGGGTCGGTCCCATGACCGTCACCATGCTCCTCGCCAATACGGTGGCCGCGGCGGAAAAAGCGGCCGCAGCGTCGGGAAAAATGGCCGCCGCCCCCCGACGGGCTTGAATCGACGGGACGGCGATGCTCGACGTGCAGTCCATGCGGGACGACCGGCGCATTCCGATCCAAAAGGTCGGGGTCAAGGGAGCGCGGTATCCCATCATTCTTCTCGACAAGGCCAAGGGAAAGCAGCATACGACCGCGACGGTCAGCCTCTTCGCCGATCTTCCGCACGATTTCAAGGGCACGCACATGAGCCGCTTCCTCGAAGTCTTCGAGGCTTACCGAAGCGATCTTTCCATGCCGCGTTTTCTGGCCATGCTCGAGGAGATACGGACGAGTCTCGACGCCGAGACTGCCTATGCGGAACTTCGTTATCCCTATTTCATCGAAAAACGCGCCCCGGTCTCCGGCGCTCTGTCCATGATGTCCTACGATTGCGGGTATATCGGCAAGGTCTGGGACGGGGGCAGCGAATACGATGTTTCGGTGTCGGTCCCTGTCCAGACCGTCTGTCCCTGTTCAAAGGCGATTTCGAAACAGGGCGCGCACAATCAGCGGGGTATCGTTACACTGACTGTCGCCCTCGGACCCTTTTTCTGGATCGAGGACCTCATCGCATTGGTCGAGGAATCGGCCTCGACGGGGCTGTATACCATCTTGAAGCGCGAGGACGAGAAACACATCACCGAGCAGGCCTTCGACAATCCACGCTTCGTCGAAGATGTCGTTCGCGAGGTCTACCGTAAAGTCGAAGCGTTGGGTAAGTTCCCGAGTTTTTCGATCGAGGCCGAGAATTTCGAAAGCATTCACAATCATTCGGCCTATGCTTTCGCCTCGTCACGGTATAAAGAACACACATAAAATGAAGGAGAGCCTATGGGTTTCAACTCGGTAAACCGCGCGGACGACCTCGTGCCGGTACGGAATGTCCTCGCCTCGGTGTATGATAAAACGGGTCTTTCGGATTTTATCCGAGCTCTCGTCGATTCGGCCTCCTCGGAGAAGGTTACTTTTTATTCAACCGGCGGGACCTATAGTGAGCTTTCAAAAGCTCTCGCCGGCCTGGCCGGCGTGTCCCTTGTAAAAATCAGCG
>CAZINN010000153.1:0-1718 GCA_964540615.1 uncultured Treponemataceae bacterium
GGCCGCAAGGCCGTCAGGCAAGGGGCTCTCGAAAAACTTAAGTTTTTCGAGAGCCCCTTATGCTTTTAATTGCGATCAGATACAGTAGCAAAAACCAGTTTTTGTTCGTTTCACTGTCGATTGTTTCACCATATAAGCAATTCAAAGATTCTTACTCCTGGGCTAGTTGAATCACAGGATACTGATATCGGCGGGTCTTTTCCTTGAAATGTCGAAAGCAACAATCTTCGAGGCACTTCAAAAAGCCCTTGCTAAACCGGTTTATTTGCGTATAATGGCCTCATGCAGCTGCGCCGAAGCTCTGGAATTCTCCTCCATCCGACCTCCCTTCCAGGACCCTACGGCATCGGCGATTTCGGTCCCGAGGCCCGGCGCTTTATCGAACTGCTCGCCGAGGCGGAGCAAGGGCTCTGGCAGGTGCTTCCGCTCGGTCCCACAGGCTTCGGAGATTCGCCCTACGCCTCGTTTTCCTCATTTGCAGGGAATGAGCTTCTCATCAGTCTCGACGCCCTCGCCGATGAGGGACTCCTCGAACGCTCCGCACTTCGATCGGCCCCGGCCTTTCCCACCCATATCGTAGACTACGGAGCGGTCATCCCTTGGAAGCGCGGACTGCTGATGGCGGCCGCCGACGAATTTCTACGGGGTGCCCGTGGGGGGCGTAAGGCCGAGTTCGAGTCCTATCGCGAGGCTGAACGATCGTGGCTTTCCGACTACGCTCTGTTCCGGGCGATCAAAGACGAGTATGACGCTAAGGCTGCGGCCGAGGGCAGAACGGGAGCTCTCTGGAACAACTACTGGCCGGCTCCGCTCGCGCTGCGCGATGAAAAAGCCATACAGACCGAACGTGAATGTCGGGCGCACCAGATCGCGCGCTATGAGGTGCTTCAATTCTTCTTTACCGAACAGTGGCACTCACTCAAAAAAGCCGCAAACGCCGCAGGTCTCACCATAATAGGCGACCTTCCTATCTTCACCGCCGAGGACTCGGCCGATGTATGGACCCGACGCGAGCTGTTTCTTCTTGACGAGCGGGGCCGCCCGCGCGAAGTCGCCGGCGTCCCTCCCGATTATTTCAGCAAGGACGGTCAGCTCTGGGGCAATCCACTATATAATTGGAAGGCGCATGAAGAAGAGAATTTCGCGTGGTGGGCAGCCCGCCTTCGTTCCTCGCTCAGACTCTATGACGCACTCCGCATCGACCACTTCCGCGGCTTCGAGTCATTCTGGGCGGTGCCGGCGGGAGAAAAGACGGCTCGCCGCGGCCAGTGGCGCAAGGCGCCCGGCGCCCGGCTTTTCGCGCAAATGCGCCGCGAACTCGGTACAGACATACCCATTATCGCCGAGGACCTCGGGTTCATCACCGACGAGGTCAAGGCGCTCCGCGACGGACTCGGCCTTCCCGGGATGCGGATTCTCCAATTCGCGTTCGACTTAAAAGAAAGCAAGGGTGTTTTCGACCCTCACAACGCTTTTCTTCCTCATAATTACACCGAGCGCTGCGTCGCCTATACAGGAACTCACGACAACGATACCCTCGCGGGCTGGCTCAGAAAGGCGGACGCGCGGGAACGCGACTATCTTCTCCGCTATCTCGGCTGCAGGGGGGCGGACAGTGTCGAAGCCCTCATCCGGGAACTCGTGAAGTCGACGGCCGCATGGGTCCTCATCCCCCTCCAGGACATCCTCGGCCTGGGCTCCGAGGCGCGGATGAACAC
>CAZINN010000154.1:0-1707 GCA_964540615.1 uncultured Treponemataceae bacterium
CGAAGTACGAGGGCTATATCGACCGGATTTTTACCTTCATCGAGCAGGGTAAAATGGAAGAGGCCCGCGCCCTGTTGTCCGGAGACGCCGCCGTCGCCGCCAAGGAAGTCCGCGCCGCTATGCAGGCTCTCCAGGCGATCAAGGTCAAGTATGCCGCGCTTTCCGCCGACGAGAACGCCGCGCTTGCCACCCAGGCTTCCTTCCTTATGCTGATGGTCATCGCCGCCGGGGCCGTCATAGGCGTGCTGCTGGGCGTTTTACTGTCGCGGTCCATCGTCACTCCTCTGAAGGCCTCGGTGCGGCTCGCCGATATGCTGTCGAGCGGCGACCTCCGCAACGAGATCGCCGCTCGCTTCTGCGCCCGCAAGGACGAGGTCGGTATCTTAGCCTGCTCGATCGAACGCATGATGAAGAGTCTGAGGTCCATCGTGCTCGCTATCAGGACCTCGGCGCGGAACGTCGGTCAGGGGAGTTCTCAGATAAGCTCGACATCGCAGCAGTTGTCGCAGGGAGCGACCGAGCAGGCGGCAGCGGCCGAGGAGGTCAGCTCGTCGGTCGAGGAACTCGCCTCGACGGTTAAGCAGAACGCGGACAACGCGCTGTCGGCCGAGAGAATCGCGCGCAAGAGCTCCTCTTCGGCCGGTGTCGGCGGCGATGCCGTGTCGAAGACGGTCGGCGCGATGAAGGATATAGCGGGGAAGATCGGGATTATCGAAGAGATCGCGAGGCAGACCAACCTTCTTGCCCTGAATGCAGCTATCGAGGCCGCCCGGGCGGGCGATGCGGGGAAGGGTTTCGCCGTCGTGGCCAGCGAGGTGCGGAAGCTCGCCGAGCGCTCGCAGGTGGCGGCGAAGGAGATATCAGAGCTTTCATCCTCGAGCCTGACTGTCGCTGATTCGGCCGGAAAGATCATCTCGGAGCTTATACCCGATATCGTGAAGACGGCGGATGTTGTTCAGGAGATCAGCGCAGCCAGCGCCGAGCAGAGCGATGGTATCGACCAGATCGGCAAGGCGACTATGCAACTGGACAACGTGATCCAGCAGAACGCCGCGGCCGCGGAGGAGCTTGCATCCATGGCCGAAGAGCTGAGCGGCCAATCGGCCCAACTCGTCGATACACTCTCGTTCTTCAAGCTGGACGAGGATAAGACTGACTTCGAGTCCCAGGCGGAGGGGCCCGAGCGGACGGGTCGCGGCGCCGTCGGCGGCGGAGAGCGGCGCCGCGAGGAGGGGGCGGAGCGCGTTATTCACTCGGCCCTGATCCCGGCGCGGCAACTACGGTCCCGAGGGAGGCCGCAGAAAACGACCGCCATCACGACCGCGCCTGAGCCCGTCTCCGACGGAGAGCGGGAAAAGATGAGCTAGGTTACGAAGGATGGGCCGGTCACGGTCGACCGGCCCATCCCATGGCGAGAAGCTCGAGCCTGCTCGAGACGCCGAGCTTGCGGTATAACCTTCAGTTGTGGTTCGCGACGGTCGAAACCGAGATGCCGAGGCGGTATGCAATTTCTTTATCACTCGATCCGGACAGGATGAGCCGGGCGTCTTCCCTTCGATTCCCGCTCTCGGTCTGAATAGAGTAGGGATCGGGAATCGCCCTCCGCGATTCGGCGTCCTGCCTCATCGCTCCGGGCTCGATTCCCGCTTTCTGTCTGAATAGAGTAGGGATCGGGAATCGCCCTCCGCGATTCGGCGTCCTGCCTCA
>CAZINN010000155.1:0-1699 GCA_964540615.1 uncultured Treponemataceae bacterium
CTCGAGGAACTGGGTCGATCGAAGGGTGTCCAGGGCTACACCAGCGTTCTCATTCTCAATATCGAAGATGAACTCGAAGCGCGTCTGCACGGCATCGCCCGCCGTCTTCGAGCCGAGGGCATAGGCACGGAGGTCTATCCCGAGCGAAAAAAACTCGCCCAGCAATTCGCCTACGCCGAACGCAAGGGCATAGCCTTCGCGCTGATCTCGGGTAAAGCGGAAATCGACCGCGGCCTCGTCCAGATCAAGAATCTCGCGACGCGCGAGAGCGTCGAACTGCCGATCCTCGACGCGGAGGGCAGACTCGATGCGGGCGCCGTCGCGGCTTTTCTTCGCGGGAAGTCCGCCGGATGAGGGCGCGGGGGAAACCACTGCTGACACTGGCCGTGCTTGCCGCAGCGGCGACGGCCTTTGTTTCCTGCGGCGACGAGCCTCCCTCGATTTCGTTTGTCGAATGGCGGATCGAAGCGCGGCCCCTCGAGGCGGGAGCTCGTTACGAAAGTCTGTCGGTTTTCGCGTCGATCAAGGGCGGCGCCGGAGAGTCCAGTATCGACGAGCTGTGGATCGTCAATGACGCCGAGGCTCTCGCGTGGAAACTGACCGCCGAGGACTGGATCAAGAAAGACGACGGCTCCGATGCGTGGATCGGCGGCGCCCCCTTCGCGATGAACGATTTTTCTACGATACCGCGCGGCCAGTACCGAGCCGTCGCAATCAATCCCGCAGGGCAGCGCGCCGAGCTTACGTTCACCGTGCACGGCGACTTTCCGTCGAAGGCGTCTCCCACTCTCAGGCTCGACAGCGGCGGCGTGTCGGTATCAACCTCATGGTCTGAAACACTCATCCTCGCCTACGATGGAGCCGGCGAGCTCATCGCCCAGACGCCAGCGCCGACAAGCAGGACCTCGCTCACCGCTCTGTTCGGGGCTGCGAACGCAGATCGCGCCGTTCAACTCGCCGTCTATGGCTACGAACCCGATCGTCGCATGGGGGCCTTTTCCCCGCGGATTTCGGTCAAATGAGCGAGATCCCCGACCCCGGCATACGCACCTATGTTCTCAGATCGGGCAGGCTCACCGAGGCCCAAAAGCGCGCGCTCGAGGAATACGGCCCCCGGTACTGCATAGCCTTCGACGGGTCAAGACCGCTCGATATCGAATCTGTCTTCGGACGGCAGGCCCCCCTCGTCGTCGAGATCGGCTTCGGCATGGGTCAGGCGACCTGGAAAATCGCCGAGGCGAACCCCGGCATCTCCTACCTCGGCATCGAGGTCCACACGCCCGGCGTCGGACGGCTGTTATACGAACTTAATGCACGCGGCATCGAAAACGTCAGAATCGTCCACCACGACGCGGTGGAAGTCTTCGAGCGCATGCTCATTCCCGCTTCGCTCGCAGGCATCCACCTGTTTTACCCGGACCCCTGGCCGAAAAAACGCCACCACAAGCGCCGCATCATAAGGCCCGGACTTGTCGAGCTGCTCGTATCGAGACTCAAGCCGGGCGGCTATCTGTATTTCGTGACGGACATCGAGGAGTACGCACTCTGGTCGCTCGATATACTGTCGCGGACCGAAGTCCTTCGCAATCGTTATGAGAATTTCGCACCTCAGCAACCATGGCGCCCCGAAACCAAGTTCGAGTCGCACGCATCACGAGACGGCCGCGGCAGGTGGGAGCTCGTGTTCGAGAGGATTTGA